>CAWHNV010000066.1:0-27321 GCA_963830785.1 uncultured Acidobacteriota bacterium | reverse complement strand
GTCCTGAGCCGCTCAAATGCTTGGGAGCCACGGTCACGGCGTGCGCTTCCGCATCGGCGCGGCTGTGAATCGCAATTTCTCCATCGTGCTCGGCCGGCGCGGCTGCCAGAACCGGCCGCTCGCTGGGCCTCTGCTCGTTAGCCCATGGATCGACGGGAGCCTTGGCAGCTGCTTGCCGCCGCATCGGTTCGAACATCGCCGGCACTGCCTGAGCCGGGGCCGTCTCCGATGCCGCAGTGCCGGCTTCCACGTCGATTCCGGTTTCTGCTTCGCGTCCGGTTTCTGCTTCGCGGCGCTCCCAGATGCTCGACCGAAGCGGCATCACTACGGGACTTGCGGCCTCGGCGCGCTGGTAGGCAGGTACCTCGTCGATGGCATCCTGTTTGGGCGCGCGTCTCCGCGTGAAGAAAGCGAGAAAACGATTCGTCTTCTGCGCGGGGATCTCCGCGCCAATTTCCGCATCGGCTTCAGGATTGGCCGCAGCATCAAACCGCGAAAACGGGATGGCTCCGTTTCCTTCGCCGTGCAAAGTGCCCTGGCGCGCATCCAGTTCTTCCTCTTCTTCACGAAGATCGCGTCGGCGGTCGCGCCATTCTTGAAACTGCGCCCAATGCTCGGCAACGCTTTCGCGAATTACGCCGAAGCTGACGTCGGAGGCAAAGTAGAGGCCCGCTGCGGCCATTGCGGCAGCCACCACCCACGCGCCTTGCAGGTTCAGGTAGGCCACCAGCACGCCGGACATGAGGCGTCCCACGACGCCTTCAATAGGAACCACGTGCAGCCAGCGCCAATGCCAGGGCAACAGGCCAAAGATCGCGGGCAGAAAGGTGAGCGCGAGGAGCGTGCCCATCCAGCGCAGGATGGGCGCGCCGCCGGGCCGCGAGCGCATCCACGTCCAGCCCACGCCGCCCAGCCACAGGGGAAGCAGAAACGCCGTAATGCCCAGCGCCTGCAGCAGCAGATCGCTCAGGTAAGCGCCGAACAGGCCGATCCAGTTGTGAGGCGTAACCGTGGCGACGGCCGTATTCATCGAGGGATCGCCGACGTGATACGTAGCCAGCGCGAGGAAGAGAAGTAACGAGACCAGCAGGAGCACCATCCCCAGAAAAATATTCACGGGGCGGCTGCGCGTGGGCGCGAGAACAATGCGGATGGGCTTCATGATAAGGGCGGTTCCGCTCTCCGGCTGCCGCAAACGCGGAAAAGGCAGGCCGGTCGAGCAGTCAAAACGTCCCAGAGCAACCTCTATTATCGGCGGGCGCAGGATCGGATCAGGCTAAAACCGGGCAGGGGGAACCACAATGACAAACCCCGGTTTCATAAGCTAAGACCCTGGGCGCGCAATATCTTACGCGCCCAGGTACTTCGCGCCCCAAATCAACAGCGCAATGCCGAGCAGGATGCGGTAAATCGCGAACACAGTGAAGCCGTGCTTGCGCACCCACTGCAGGAACCACTCCACCACGCCCAGGGCCACGATAAACGAAACCACGGTACCGATGAGGAGCACGATCCAGCGCTCCGGATTCATGACCACGTGCGCCGTCGCCACGCCCGCGGCTCCAGCCGCTTTGCTGGTGTGAATCTCTTTCAGCAGATCCCATCCCGTTGCCGCGATCATGGTGGGAATGGAGAGCAGAAAGCTGAACTCGAGCGCCGAAGGACGGTCGAGACCGGCCAACTGGCCGGCAGCGATGGTCGACATGGAGCGCGACGTGCCTGGAAAAACCGCCGAGAGCGTTTGGCAGAGGCCGATCCAGATCGCCTGCGGCAGCGTGATCTCTTCCACGTGCGTGGTCCTGGGTTCAACGCGATCGCTCCAGGCATCAATCACCCACATCACGATGCCGCCCGCGAGCAGCGCGATGGCGATGGCCATCAGGCTGCCCAGATTCTTTTCGCTCCATTTATGCAGCAACAGTGCGGGCACCGAAGTGAAGGCAAAGGCGATCAGCGTCAGCGAGATGGGATGCGTGAGCCAGTTACGATCGCCATTCTCCCCCTTGGGAAAGGTGCGCAGAAAATTGACGATCCGTTCCAGAAAAAGAATGCAGAGCGCGAGGATGGCGCCCACTTGGATGACCACCGTGTACATCTTCCAGTACGCGACATCCTGTAAACATGCCGCATTCCCCGCTGCACAAACATTGTCGTCTAGCGGAAGCTTCATCAAGGCTTCGGTGATGCGCAGGTGCGCCGTTGAGCTGACCGGCAAAAATTCGGTCAAACCTTCCACAATTCCCAAAAGAACGGACAAAAAATACGGGTTCAAGCCAACTCCATCCTGCTGTCGATACGAGTCAGACGGCAATTCCGTCGGATGTAGCGCCGGTCTCCAGACCGGGGTCCCCGGCGAGCGATCTTTGCTCGTTGGGGTGGGAGACCGGCTGTAACGCGGGTCGCCTGACCCGCGCCCCTCTGCGAATGATCACGAAACCACGAGGTCAAACCGCGAACTGCTCAGTCCCGGTCGATGCCATAAACAGGAACGCCCTCATCCAATTTGTACACCAGCGCACCGGCCCGATAGCTGTAATCGGAATCGGAAAAATGGGCCTTTAGCTGGGCAGCCACAGTGCGAGCCTGGTTGTGCGCGTCGCTGCTCTTGCGGTCGTCGCCATCTGCGGCATACATATCGGTGAGCGCGGCCAGGCGATAAACGGCTTCATACAGCGCCCGCGCCGTGCGCGGACCGTCGGGATACTCGTCGGCGTACTTAATGTAGAGCTCCGACTCCTTCGCCGGGCATTGTTCCGATCCCTGCCATTCACCGCAAAGCTTGTTGTCGATCAGATCAAAGGCCGCCAGCGCCGCCCACTTGGTTTTCGGATAATACTTGATCACCTTGCGCAGTTCGTCTTCATCCATAGCCTGGCGGTAATCGGGATCCTTCTCATGCGCCGAGGGCAGGCTTTGGGAATCGTTGCGCTCGATCTGCCACTGGATGTCTGCGGCGCGCCACATGGCATCGGGCGCGAGCGGCGAATTGGGGAACATTTCTACCAATCGTCGATAGAGCAGGCGCGCGCTCTGCGCTGCGTTGGCCGCGCCGCGCGGATTGGAGGCCTCCGCCTCCTCGTTGGCCGCCGCGCCCATCAGAATCTGGTCGCCATTGGGCATGGTCTCCTCCACCACGCCCTTGGCCTCAATCCAGCCGGAGATGGGCGGCGTAGCTGCGTCGCCGCCCACCCATGGCTCATCCTTGTCGCTGTGCTGTTCTTCAATATCGGTGTTGATGTAGACGCGCATCCACGCGCTGCTTTTTTCCGCCACCACCATTTCGCGGCCGATCTGCAGCTTAGCCACCTTTTCCGACCCAGTCGAAGCCGTGATGTAGACCCAGGTGACGCGCAGGGCTGTGGCGCGCGGTCCGGCCATGGGTTTTTCCTGTTGCTGCGGCTTTTTGTCGGCGCTCGCCGGCCACGCGGCGCAGGCCAGCACCAGACAAAAAATGAGGGCGAGACTACGAATCGTGAAGATGCGGCGCTTCATCACATGCAAAATCATATTCCAACGACGCTACGACGGGGTTTCCGTAAGCACTTCGGCCAGCATCGCCGGATCCACGTTGCCGCCGCTGACCACGGCCACCGCTTTGCGGAAATCCGGCAACTGGTGCGCGTGGAAGAGCAACGCCGCCGATGCAACGGCGCCGCTGGGCTCGGGCACCAATCGCGTGGCAGCCACTATAGCGCGCATGGCAGCGCGAATCTCGGCTTCCGTCACGGTGACGATCCCGTCCACAAACGCCTGAAGGTGTGCGAAGTTGCGCGCACCTACGCTTTGCGTGCGCAGGCCGTCGGCAATGGTCCGGCTGGTCAACTCAGCCGCCCAGGTCACGATCTTGCCCGTGCGAAAGCTTTCCGCCGTATCTGCGGCCAACTCCGGCTCAACGCCAAAGACTTTGGTCTTCGGGCTCAATTGCTTCACCGCCGCCGCCACACCGCTCAGCAGGCCACCGCCGGAAACCGGCGAAACCACCAGGTCCACATCCGGCAGCGCTTCCACAATCTCGAGGCCGCACGTGGCCTGCCCGGCAATGATCTGCTCGTCGTCGTAAGGCGGAATCACGACGTATCCGTGCTCGCGCACCAGCTCTTCGGCCTTGGCCAGCCGCTCGCTTGAGGCCACACCCACGTCCACAATCTCTGCGCCCAGCGCCAGCGTAGCGGCCCGCTTGATGGCCGGCGCATTCGACGGCATCACAATCACCGCCTTCGCGCCCACCTCGCGCGCCGCGTAGGCCACGCCCTGCGCATGGTTGCCGCTCGAATAGGTAATGACGCCGCGCGCGATCTCTTCGGGCGTAAGTTGCAGAATTTTGTTGGACGCGCCGCGAATCTTGAACGCGCCGATGGGCTGCAGGCTCTCCGCCTTCAGCCAGATCTCCCGGCCGGTTCCATAGCCGGAAACGCCGGGAAATGCGGCGCGTACCAGAGGCGTTTTCGTGGCGATGGGCGCAATTCGTGCCGCCGCCGCGCGAATCGTTTCAATATCGACCAGCGAAATTGTCTGCGTACCCATTGCGTGTCTCAGTTCACAGCTCTTATTTCTTAGTTCGTAGTTCTCAGCCGTCAGCGATCAGCCGCGAGTGTTTTCCTGTTCTCTCTTGTCTGTTCCCTGTTTTCTCGTTCCCTCGTTCCCTTGTTCCTTGCCTCATTCGTACGCCAGCGCGTCAATGGGATCCTTGCGCGCCGCCATCCACGCCGGATAGAGCGCCCCGCAAATCGATCCCACAAACGCGATCAACGCAGACTTGATCAGCCACGGGACGGTGATCTCGAAATTCATGGTGGGAAACAGGTGCGCAATCAGCGTGCGCGAGCCATATGTGCCGGCAATGCCCAGGATCACGCCTGCCGCCGACAGCACCGCGGACTCACGCAACACCACGCCCACGATCGTCATTTTCGACGCGCCCATCGATTTCAAAACGCCGATTTCGCGCGTGCGTTCCAGCACCGCCGTGTACATGGACTGGAAGATCACCAGAAATCCGATGATCACAGCAATTCCCGAAATCACTCCTAACGCCAAGTTGAAGGCGGGAATTTTGCTCGGAGTCATCTGGTCGAGCCAGCTATCCACTGTTGTCAGCGTGTTGTTTTCAAAGCCATGTATGGAGCGAATTTCCCCGATCACCAGGTCGTCGTTGGCCGGATTGTCGCACTTGATATAGAAAATCGATGCTTTTCCCTCCGCATCCACCATTTGCGCCATGGTGTCGATGGGAATCAGCTTGCGGCCGCCTTTTCCCTGTTCCACGATGCCCGAGACGCGGAAGGGGTGCCCCATGATCGCAATAGTGTCGCCGACCGCATAGGGTTTTCCTGTAGCCGGATTCTTGCTGCCGGCCAGCAGGTCGTCGATGATCGCGTCGTTTGGCCCCTCGAATGGGCCGCCCGCAAGGAATTTGAATGGCTTGAGCGCAGAAAATGTCGGGTAATCGATGCCGTAAAGAATCTCCACGGTTCCATTGGTCGCGATCTTCTGGATTGCGGGTGAAACCACCGTCACGTGGGGGATTTTCCGCAGCACTTCCGCGTCCCCGACGGGCATCGATGGGCTTCCCAGTCCGTTGAACAGGCTGGCATTCGAGGGCAGCAGCATCAGGTCGGCCCCGATACCGTTGGTGCGCCGGTTCTGGTCGTTCAGCATGCCCGTGAAAATGCCCACAATCGACAAGATCATAATGACCTCAATGGCCACGGCGAGCACGCTGATGACGGAGCGCAAGGGGCGATGCAACAAATTAGCAAAAATCAGCTTATTCATCTTCAAGCCGGATTCCTGGCGAGAAAAGGCGCCGGAAAGTCCGACTTCAGGGTAACAGCCCGGACCGACGCTGCGCTCCAGCGCCTCCTACCTTCACTTGTTCACTCCTTTCACTTTTTCACTTCTTTACTTGTTCGCTCATCCCCGCTTTGCCCACAATGAAAGTGAGGCATTGAAATCGGGAAAAAGGTAACGTGCCTAGCAGCAATCTGCCTTTGACCTGCACCATATCCCGGGTTATTGTGAAGGTAATTTCGTTCTTGGACTTTGACCCGTTCTTTGGTCGCCGATGGGGAATTTTGGAGAAGACCTGCGCAAGGAGCGCCTGGCGCGCGGCGTTGCGTTGGAAGACATCTCGGCGGTCACCAAAATCAGCCGGCGGCACCTGATCGCGCTGGAGCAGGAGAGGTTTCGCCTGCTTCCCGGCGGAATCTTAAGCAAAGGCATTGTGCGCGGTTACGCCGGCGCACTTGGCCTCGATGCCGAGGACTGGACTTCGCGGTTTCTTCGCGCCTGCGACGCTTCAGGCCAGATGTCGGATGACGAGCGCGGCTGGACCACCTTTGCCTCGAACGTAGGCAAGGCCCGCATCCTGCAACGCGAAGTCGTGGAAGTGCGCCTGCGCTGGATCGGCGCCATTCTCATGCTGTTGGCGGTGGTCGCCGGCGGTTTCCTGGCCTTCCGCTACTATGGTCTGCGTCAAGGCTGGTGGTCCACCTTGCTGCCCACCCACGAAGTTTCCGCAACACTGCGTGACGCGTGGGACTGGACTTCGAATCTGTTCGCGCGCCTTCTCGCCTGGCTGCGCGGGTAGCGCGTCCCGGCTCCGCAGTTCGCAATAGAAAAAATAAGGTCATCCTGAGCAACGTTTGGCCCTTTGGGGGGCCAAACGGAGCCGAAGGACCTGCATTTATGCGACGGTTGCCCCATCCTTTTCGCCGTCTTTTGGCGAAAGGGTGGGAAAGCCGCAGCCGTTCTGCTCCTAACCCGGACTTGCGGCTCAGGCCCCCATTCCGCCCCCTGAAACCGCCGTTGACCCACCAATGTCCGCCACCCGCTCAAGCCCCTTTGCCCCCGCCGCCCCGCCGCAATTACCATAGAAAAGATGCACTGTTGCGCCCAACCCCGCCATCTGCCGGGGAATAGGTGCATCCAAGTGGGAAGGAGCTTTTCCAAGTTGAGCGACCGTTTCTTATTTACTTCTGAATCCGTTACCGAAGGCCATCCGGATAAAATTGCCGACCAGGTCTCCGACGCCATTCTCGATGCCTGCCTGGAGCAGGACCCCTACAGCCGCGTCGCCGCGGAAACCCTGACGGCCACCGGCCTCGTAGTCATCGCGGGCGAAATCACCACCAAGGCTTACGTCGATTTCCAGTCGCTGGTGCGCGGCGTCGTCGCCTCCATCGGCTACGACAACGCCCTCTACGGCTTCGACTCCAACACCTGCGCCGTGATTTCGTCGATCAACAAGCAGTCGGGCGACATCGCCCAGGGCGTTGACACCGGCGGCGCCGGCGATCAGGGCATGATGTTCGGCTATGCCTCCAACGACACGCCCGAGCTGATGCCCGCGCCCATCTCGCTGGCCCACAAGCTCTGCCGCCAACTGACCGCCGTGCGCAAGAACGGCAAGCTGCCTTACCTGCGCCCCGACGGCAAGAGCCAGGTGACCGTCGAGTACGGCGAGGACGGCAAGCCCGCGCGCATTGACGCGGTCGTCATCTCCAGCCAGCACTCCGAGTCCGTCAGCAACGAAGAACTGCACGCCGACATCCTCAAGCACGTGATCCAGGCCGTGCTGCCCGCCAAGTGGCTCGACGAGCACACCAAGTACCACATCAATCCCACCGGACGCTTCGTCATCGGCGGGCCCATGGGCGACACCGGCCTCACCGGCCGCAAGATCATCGTGGACACCTACGGCGGCATGGGCCGGCACGGCGGCGGCGCGTTCTCGGGCAAAGACCCGACCAAGGTCGATCGCTCGGCGGCCTACATGGCGCGCCACATCGCCAAGAACATCGTGGCCGCGGGACTGGCGGAAAAAGCTGAAGTCCAGCTGGCCTACGCCATCGGCGTAGCCGAGCCGGTCTCCGTCCTCGTTGAAACCTTCGGCACCGGCAAGCTGAGCGAAGCCAAGCTCACCGAGCTCGTCCGCAAGAACTTCTCGCTTACGCCCAAGGGCATCATCGAAAGCCTGAACCTGCGCCGGCCCATCTACCAGAAGACCGCCGCGTACGGCCACTTTGGCCGCACCGAGCCCGAGTTCACCTGGGAGTCGACCGACAAGGCCGCCAAACTGGCCGAGCAGGCGGGCGTGGCCGTGGCCGCCAAGTAAATTCAACCTTGCAATCACTCGGGGCGACTGCTCAGGCAGCCGCCCTTCGTTTTTTGCCACGATTCCAAGGCTACTCAGAAATATCGGGCCCCAGCGCAGGCCGCGCGAAAGTTACAGCGGCTCCAAGATTGCTATACCCCGGAGCCGATACAGCTATAGCATTTTCGGAAATGGTGTAGACCGAAGCCTCCGGCTGCTGAGTGGATTTTTCCTCAAGAAAAATCCACGCCCACCGCTCTCAAGAGTTCACAGTATTTCTGAGAATGCCGTAGGTCGTCCCGGCCCCGAGAAGGGACGACACTGCACAGAAACTGGATAGGATACATCTATCCTGGAACCGCTCTAATAACAGGCACTAGAATTGTAGTCATTCCATCAATGTCTGCGATGACTGCATCGAAGGATACTATCGTTAAGGACAAGCACACAGGTGAGCGATCTTCACCCGAAATATCGCCCAGACATCGATGGATTGCGCGCAGTTGCTGTGCTTCTTGTTGTCATTTATCATGCCTTCCCGGGGAGAATACCTGGCGGGTTTATCGGCGTTGATATCTTCTTCGTCATCTCCGGGTTTCTGATTTCATCAATCATCTTCTCCAATCTGGAGCGCGGCAGCTTCAGTATTGCCGGTTTCTATAATCGGCGCATCCGCAGGATATTCCCCGCGTTGCTGATCGTGATGGGCTGCAGTCTGGCCTTCGGTTGGGCCACGTTTTTTGCCGATGAATACACGCAACTAGCTGAGCACGTGGCGGGTGGTGCGGCGTTCGTATCTAATTTCTTGTTCTATCACGAGAGCGGTTATTTCGATAACACTTCATTGACCAAGCCAATGCTTCATCTCTGGAGCCTGGCCATCGAAGAGCAGTTCTATATCTTCTGGCCGCTGCTCCTGGCGTTTGTGTGGAAGCGTAAATGGAGCTTTCTCCGCATCACGGCGGTCATTGCCGTGCTTTCTTTTGCCGCCAACATCTATTTGATCCACAAAAACCCGGTGGCTGCGTTCTACTGGCCAATTTCGCGATTCTGGGAGCTGATGATAGGCGGACTGCTGGCTTACACAGCATTGCACAATCCCGCGCTCATGCGCCGGGGCAAGAATCTGCAATCGACCATCGGGTTCATCCTTCTCTTTGCCAGTGCGGCGCTGATTAACGAGCAGCAGGCATTTCCGGGTTGGTGGGCTCTGCTGCCAACTGTCGCTTCTTTCTTTATCATTTCCGCGGGCCCAGAGGGATGGTTCAACAAATACGTTCTCTCTACCAGGATCTTCGTCTGGTTCGGATTGATCAGTTATCCCCTCTATCTGTGGCACTGGCCACTGCTCTCCTTCGTCAGAATTATTGAAGGCACCCAGGGCGGACGGATCATTCGCGTCGTGGCTGTTGTTGCCGCAATCGCGCTCTCCTGGCTTACCTATCGATTCGTGGAAAAGCCAATACGTCAGAAGGGGAGTTACCGGACCGTGCTGGCTTTGGCCACCGCAATGGTCCTGATGGCTACGGCTGCCATCGTGATTGTGCGCTTTCATGGATTTGAAGATCGTGCCGCAATTCGTAACAGCACATTCACCGCCGCAGTCGCCCAGCAGTTCTCCGGTCCTATCTGGCAGTACGCCAACAACGATGCCTGCCTGAGGCGATTCCCCTTGAAGGAGTCGCAGGACTTCCAATGGTGGTTCTGCATGCTGGAAGGTGACCGGCCCCCGACTTTTATCCTGCTGGGTAACAGCTATGCGAATGAGCTATATCCTGGCCTGGTAAGCAGACCGGAACTGGCCAAACAGGTGTTTTTATCCATCGGTGACTGCGACCCTGGCTATGGACTTCCCGATAACAGCAACATGGCGGAGAATAACCCCTGCTATGGTGACGGAGCCGCCATACAGGAAAAGTTCATTAACAAAATCATCATCGAGAACCCGACCATCCGCTACGCCATACTCGATGGCCTGATTAGCAGCGATCGTGCTATTTATTCCCCAGATGCAGCCTATATCCATCGTTTGAAGGAGAGAATCGACTTTCTCGAATCGCATGGCGTTCAGGTCATTGTCTTCTACCCGCACCTGGTGGTAGATCTCGATATTCGCGAATGTTTTGGCCGCGCGCTTTTCCCCGCAAAGCAAAGCTGCACTCTACCCCTAAAACTGCGCGAAGATATCAACGCGCGCTTCAAGCCCCTGGTGGATAGCATTCACGCTTCAAATCCAAAGGTTCTCTTCTTCGATCAGAACGATCTGTTCTGCAACGATAAGAACTGCAATCTAATTCAGGATGGTTTACCACTCTATCGCGATGAGTACCATCACATCTCCGAATTCGGCAGTATCCGTATAGCAGAGAATTTTGTTGCCTTCCTGCGGCAAAATCTCCCGCAGGCATTGCAGTGAACGCTTTAACAACAGCTCATACCAACACCAAGGGCGGCTGCTCATGCAGCCGCCCCTTGGTGTTTCCGTTCGAGAGAATTTATTCGTCGGGCTTTTTCCGCTACATATAATATTTGGCTCTCGAACGGAATGAGCCATGCACAACCTACGTGTCGCCGTTCCTGACGATCATTACCGAGAATGCGGCGGGGTGCTCGGGTTTGGAGCCTGGCCGGGTTGATTCGGGGTCGTGCCGGGCTGATCCGGAGTCTGGCCAGGCTGATTCTGATTCTGCCCAGACTGATTCGGAGTCTGACCGGGTTGATCCTGAGTTTGGCCAGGATGGTTAGTGTTCTGGCCAGGCTGATTCTGATTCTGCCCAGGCTGATTCGGAGTCTCACCGGGTTGATCCTGAGTTTGGCCGGGCTGGTTCGGAGTCTGGCCGGGTTGGGATTGATTTTGTGGGGCTGCGCTCACAAAGGGGCTTCCCCAAGCCAGCGCGCAGGCGAAAGTCAGCGCCGCCACGGCGGAAATGTTGACGAAATCGCGCCTTGCAGAATGCATAAGTGGTACCTCCGGGGGATTTGGAATAACCAGTTTTCTGATCGGGCCAGAGATCATTTTTTAGTTTCTGCCCGATGCTTCAATTCACTTGCAACGATCATGCTAAGAAGATTCGTTCGAGAGCGGAGAGGTTGCTTCGATATTGAAAACGTGCCGAGTCGTCTGAGACTCGTCGCGTCTACTCACCACGACATGGGGTGCCCTGGGGCTCGCCTTCGAGACCCGGGAAGCGCGCTTACTTGCTCACCCGCCGGCCCGCTGACTCGCTCTCTCCCGCGCCCATGCCGTAGAATGCTTCCGGATGCTGAACCGTTTTAATGAGCGGAGAACCCATGCGTCAATCTGTAATCGCCGCACTACTATTTGGCTGCGCCACCCTCTCGGCCGCGCAAAGCGGAGCCAACTGGACCTACGAAGGCAAAACCGGACCGCTGGCCTGGGGCCGCCTCGATCCCGCGTACCAGGCCTGCTCGCACGGCCACGAACAGTCGCCGCTCGACATTCGCAGTACCCATCTCGACAAGAGCCTGCAGCCGCTCGAGTTTCACTACGTTGCCGGACCCATGACGCTCCAGAACACCGGCCGCGGCATCATTGCGCGCGTCGATCCTGGCAGCGATCTGGTGGCGAACGGCATCCGCTACCACCTGGTCGAGCTCGACTTCCATCACCCCAGCGAGCACCCCATCAAAGGCAAGCTCGCCGACATGGAAATCGATCTCGTGCACCGCAGCGACGACGGCAAGGTGGCGATTGTGGCCGTGCGATTGAACCAGGACCGGGGATTTCCCAACGCCCTGCTATCGACCCTATGGACGCACCTGCCCAAGACCCCCGGCACCACCGCCAAAGTGACTGACCTGGTGAGCGCGGGCGGCCTGCTGCCGGAAGACCGCGGTTACTGGACCTACATGGGCTCCATGGTCACGCCGCCCTGCGCCGAGGGCGTGCGCTGGTACGTCCTGCAGGAAGACCTGAGCATCAGCCGCGAGCAGTTTCGCGCCTTTGCCAATCTCTACAACTTGAACACGCGGCCCATGCAGGACGCGCACGGCCGGAGGATCGAAGCCAACGAGTGAAACGGCGTTATTGCTCTTCGGTCTGCGTGATCAGATAACGCTCGTATCCGATTTCCTTGATCTGGTGGACCTGAGCCTCAAGCCAGTCGACGTGACCCTCTTCATCGCGAAGCAGCTTCATAAACAAATCGCGGGAACCGTTGTCACCCTCTTCCACGCAGACGCGAATCGATTCGTTATACGAAGCCACGGCCTCGTGCTCCAGTTTCAAGTCGGACTCGATCATGTCCTTCACCGTCTTTCCGATGGTCAAGTCCATGGGCGCCATCGACGGAGTTCCATCCAGGAACAGAATCCGTTCCATCAGCAGCTCGGCGTGCTTCATTTCGTCGATGGACTGCTTCTTGATGTACTTGGAGTACTTCTTGTAGCCCCAGTTCTCTGACATTTCCGCATGCAGAAAATACTGGTTGATGGCTGTGAGCTCGTCACGCAACGCATGGTTCAGATGTTCGAGGACGGTCGGGTTGCCCTTCATAATCCCCCAATTGTACGCAAGGAACCCGTCGCTGGCTATCGAGCGCGGTTTCGGCGCGACGCTATTCAGCGCTTCGCCGCAACCTGCTTCGGCGCAACAAAGCTCACCACCGGCGGATCGCCGAAGGTCACGGTAGCCTGCACAGATTGTTTGCGCGCGCCCGCAGAGACGACGTTCTGATCGAGCGTGATTCCGCCGTTGGCAATCGCAGCATCGCCAGTCCAGCGCTCGAAGCGTCCCAGCGCCGCGGGAACGACTCCCGCCTTCGCCGATGCCGAAGGCCGAATGCCGATGGCTCCGCGCCGGCATTCGAAATGCAGTGCGCCGTGGGCCGAGGCAGCGAGATCCTTTCCGGTGTAGCCCGCGAGCTCGATCTTGCCGTTACCGTTCAGTGGAGCCCCAACCCAGCGCAGGTCAAGCAGGACGCCGATCGAGGTGACATCGAGATTCTCGAAATCTCCTTCGAAGCTGTAGCTGGGCTTGTCCTGATCGGAGGCAGGCTTCACGAGCAATCCTGCAAGGTGAATGCTGCCACCAAGAAGGCCGGCGTCGACGTTGGTAATCTCCACCCCCGTAGGCAGCACGCGCACGTCCGCCGACACCCCTTGCAGCGTGACTGGGCCGAGAGCCAACGAATCCGCTTGCACTGTGCCCTCAAGCGCGGGCCACGGCGGAGATGCGGAGGGACGCAGTCGGTTAATCAAATCAGACAGCATCGTGGTTTTTTCCTGCGCGCCCAGCAATGCAGATTCGAGCGTGCTCGCATCGACATCGTCGAACTGCATCTGGAACTCGACAGGGCACGGCTTTGGCTCCGGGAGCTCGGCCGGGCAGTCGAGTGGCACGCTCACGCTGACGGTTCCCTTTACCGGTCCGTAGGAAAAAGCTACCGGGTCCCAGCGCAGGTTCGCGCCGTCCAAATGCAGCGTGGCCTCGGAAATCTGCACATGGCTAGCCAGAAAATCGGCCTTCCAGTTGGCATTGCGCAGCGTCACGGTTCCCGTGACAGAGTCGGTCGACGGAATGACGTCAGCGCTCGCGGACGGCGCAGGCGACGGCGACGGCAATTCTTGTGCGTCCGCTGAAAGTGATGCGCTTCCCGTGTTCACGGCGAGAGGAACCTCTTCTTCCGGTATCCACGGCCCCGCGGCGATCAGATCTACGGCGATGGGATCGCCGGCCAATGCCGAAAGCGCCTGCGATTGCCGAATGCCAGCGGCGTGGGCCAGCTCCCGGGCGCGCGCGAAACTCGCCGGGCCGCGCACACCCACCTCATAGCCTGAGAGCGAGAAGCGCAGGGTAAAGACAAGGGGCGTGTCGCCGCCCGCGGGAATCGCCACGGTTCCAGTGAGCGCCGAGTCCGATGCATGCCGGGCTGCGGAAGGTTCGAGCGTAATTTTGGGCGCCTGTACAGGGCGTCCGATGCCGCCGCCCGTCAGAACCAGGTCCGCGACCGTCAGGCTGCCTGTAAACGGGCCGATCGGCTCCGTATCGGTCTTGAGCCCGTGAGGCGATTTTGCGGGCTTCTTTGCGGGTTTCACCGGCTGCGCGGCGCTGCCTGTGCCTGGCGCGTAAGCAATTTTTCCACTTACGGTGCCGCTGGCCTGGAGGTCGGGATCGAAGCCGCTGCGCAAGGTGCGCAGCGCATCCAGCCCGGCCGCGACGGGAATGCGATCCATCTCCACGGTGAACTTTGGCGGCGTGTCGAGCCCGAGTTTTTCGCCACTGAGGTGCAAGCGGCCGTCGCCCAGGGGCGAATCGCAAGTGAGATTCTCCAGCATGCGGCGCGTGTGGTGATACACGAAACCGCAATTGGCGTCGAAGTCCATGGGCGCGGCGGGAGCAAATTCGGCGCGGTGCACGCCTGTGGCGCGTAAGCGCATGGCCACTTGCGCTGCGTCCGCGGTGCCGTCGATGTGCAAATCGCCCGTGAGATCGCCGCGCCAGCCGGGATCGGAGCCGCTGATGAGCCGGGCAAGCTGGCCCAGACGCGCCTCCCGCCAGTCGATGTCCACATGCACCGGCATCTCGCGCAGGGCAGGAGCTGAGCGGACACTCGCCTCCATGCGCACCACGCCGGTCTCTTCCTGATAAAGGCTCACGTCTGTGCGCGCGGGCTGGCCGCGCAGGCGAATGCGCCACTCCCCGGGACTAGCCTGCCAGAGCGAGATGTCGGCGTTGAGCAGCGAGAACGGCAGTTTCTCCGCGCCGTTCTTGAAGTTAATGCGCGAATTCGTTGCCTCAAGCGAAGGCAGCCGGGCGGCGCTGCGCGGGCCTGCGTCGGCAGATCCGTTTGTGGATGCGCCGCTTGCGCCAGTAGAGATGCCGGTCTGCGCGGCCGCCGTGCGGAAGATGGGATCGAGGTTCCATCGCCCAGGTCCGGCGCGCACCAAATTGAGACTGGCTTCGTCCACGCTGATCTTGTCGATCTCGAGCTTTCCGCGCCACAACGCCAGCAGCCGGAGCGAAGCCGTAACCTTGCTCGCGTGCAGCACCGGTTCGGCGCCGTAGGCGGGATCTTCCGCAACGCTCAGGTCTGATAGGACGAAGCCCGGCCAGGGCAAAAGACGAACCTCAACTGAAGAAAGCCGTACCGGCCGGCCCAGCGATTGCGCAATCAGGTGCGTGATCTGGCCCTTGTAATGGCTGACGCTGATGAGCGGAGGCACCCCCAGCGCCAGCATCAGGACCGTCAGGACGGCCAGAGCCACCCGCAGCCGGCCATGCAGTTTTTTCCTGCGCTCAGCGCCGTTTGTCATTGCGTTCCACGGATCATTCTAGCTGCTGAGGCGCGCCTATCTGCTGTGAGCTTTCAATTCCATCACGGGAGAATCGCCTTGCAACTTGCGAACGGCAAACCCTGGAACCGGTTGCATCAAAGACTCCATGAAAGGGCACGACTTCAGTCGTGCCGAAAAAAGCGCATAAAAGGCGGGGATTTCTCCCCTGAGGAATGGTTTATTCAAACTGACCCAATAATCGATTGCGGGCCAATCCGCGCGAATTAGGGCGTCCATTGCTCGCGGAAAGATCGGCGCCTGTTCTTATATTCCAAGCAAAGTTGGTATATTGCCGTCATGCTTAACGCCCTGATCCAAAGTGCCGTCCCGCCTCGGGGACTCGGCATTACCTCGATCCTTGGCCACCTGGGAGCATTCGGGCTCTTCTTTGTTGCGATCATCGATAGCTCTCCTCTGCCAACATTTGGCGGCCCTGACATCTTGACTGCATTTCTCGCCGCCAGGCAAACCAATCCATGGTACGAGTTTGTGGCCGTTGCAACGGTGGGGTCTGTGATTGGAGCCTACCTGACATTTAGAATCGCCCGCAAGGCCGGATCAGCTTACCTCCACAGCAGGTTTGGAAATCGCAAGGTGGATGCCATGCTCCGGTTCTTCCAAAAATGGGGCACCGGCTCTCTCGTCGCGTCAACGGCGATCCCGTTTCCCTTCCCTACCAGCTTGTTGTTCGCCGCAGCCGGTGCTTCGAAATACAGCATCGCGAAATTTCTGACGGTCGTGACGATTTGCCGCGCCGCACGTTACACGCTAGTGGCCCTCATCGCCGATCACTACGGACGCCATTTTATCCGTATCTTGCTCCACCCGGCCAAATATTGGGGCTGGTTGCTCCTGTTCGCCGCGCTCATCCTCAGCGTTATGGTGGCAGCAGTCGCGCTGAATAAACGACTCGCGGCCACAACCGCCGCGTGAAGCACAGAATTTTGGCAGGAGACCGATCTCGCCGCGGTCCCGTCGGGGATGGACTGGCCCCGGCGCCATTTCCGCTGCTGCAGATGACCCTTCCGTGTCCCATCCTTTCGCCTTTTTTTAGCGAAAGGGTGGGAAACCACGAAAGTCAAGGGGCGGATTCATGGGGTCAGAGACCTAGTTCGGAGCGTTCCAGTCGTCGGTCGCGGTCTTGCCGCCGTTGGCGTAGGTAACCTCGATATTCTGGTATTCGAACGTGACCTCCTCGTTGCCCCCCCACCAGTGAATGTTTGAGATGGTCGCGTTTGTGAGCACGATCTTTTGCGCCGCCTTCGCGTCGTCCGAGTGGCCCTCAAAGGTGATCACCACTTCGCTCAACGTCTCATGTGAACTCGCCGCGGCCGCCAGCTTGGATGACGCCATATCCACCTTTTTCGTGACGGTGATGGTGGAGTGCATTCCTGGGTTTGCTGGCATCCCGCTCCCCATTGGGAAATTGCGGACGACGTTGATGAGCTGGATCCTGTCGGTTCCACTTTCGCTCTTGATGAGTCCTTGTTTGTCTCCCTTCACCGTCATGTACGCATTGACCTCGGCCATGGCCGGTACAGCGGCCAGCAGCGCAGAGACCACGCCGCAGAGCACAAACAAACGTCCTCGATGAACGATACGCATGGTGAACCTCCTTATGTTCCTGCGTCCTGACTTTTCAATCGGTGGGAAGCTGTGAAGACGAGCCCGGAATTTCGCGATTGGTTCTCTCCGGATTTTGATGGTGCCCGCTCTAGCCGGGTTGTGCATGGTGATATTTGCCTGCACCTGTTTAAACCAGAATTTCCATTGCACTGGTGCGGCGGCGACAGTATATCGCCCGTTGCCGCTGCTGCAAGCTTTTTCTGTTTTTGTTTGAGTGTCGGGGGATCGGAAGCGCTCGGCAGAGCCTTTGCCAGAACCAGGGATCCATGACTTGCCCTGGGCTACGCGTCCTGAGTGTGCGGTCGCCAAAAACGAGACTCGGTCAATCGAGTTTTTCGGTAATGCCACTGAGAGACCTTCTCCAATCGGCATCTGAGGATGGGTAGCCGCCTGACTCCAGATGGAGAGCTTGTAGGGACGGTGCAAGAATATTTCTTCTGCGGGGATCGATAAAAGCTGACGACCTTTTGTCACCGCGTCAGGTGGAACGTCCGGCTCCAGCGCGTGTCGGAGATGAAGTGCGTCACCACGTGGACCATCCAACTAATGTTCTTGCTCATGGAGCCAGGCTCGTAATCAGGTTCTTCGGATTTGAACGACCAGTAGTTGAACAGCGGCCGGCCCACGATGTTTTGCCGTGGCACAAAGCCCCAGTAGCGCGAGTCGAGACTGTTATGGCGGTTGTCGCCCATCATGAAGTACATGCCCGGAGGCACCACCAGATCGCCATCAACAACGTGGTTAGGAAAATCCACGATCCAGGAATCGGGGACCCCCGGCATCGCCGGCGGCGGCTCGGAGGGAAATTCGTCGAGAAAAACGGGATCGCCCCCCCCGGCGTCGTCGGAGCCATCCTTCGGCGCCGGCTGCGCCACTCCGTTGATGTAGACCACGCCCTCGCGGAGATGAATATGGTCGCCAGGCACGCCGATGAGGCGCTTGACCAGGACGAAGTACTGCGGCTTGCCGTCGGCGTCGAGCTCGGGCTCGGCTACGGGCTTGATAAAAACCACGATGTCCCCGCGCCGCGGCTCACGATAGTGCACCAGGGGCATCCATTTCGCGGGCGGTGAAAAAGTGATGCGATCGACCACGAGATGATCGCCCACCAGCAGCGTATTCTCCATCGATCCCGAGGGGATAACGTAGTTCTGCGCTAGAAAGTAAAGGATGAAGAGGCCCACCACCAGCACCGAACAAATGCTGGCCACCGCCTCGAACGGGGTTTCATCGGCTTTCACGGGAACGGGAGCGGCTTCCGAGCGCTGGCCGGAATCTTCATTCACCCCTCGCGTCTTTTTCTTCGTCATTCTGTCGCTCTTATCGCTTTCAGTGGTCAGTGAACAGTGGTCACCAGTTCGTGGTTCGCGGCTCGTGGTCCGTGATTAACAACCACCGTCTTTTTAATGCACTACGTGAAAGATGCGCCCCCAGCGGGCAAACGCCGCGATCTTGGCGGCGAGTTCACGTTCGTGTCCGAGTTTATCATCCGGGTCCGGCTGCGCCGGCGCCTGCGGCGTCGGCTCCGCGTCGGTGGGCGAAGTCCGGACCAGCGAGAAATAGATGACCAGCGGACGTCCCACAAAAGCTTCGCGCGGCACAAATCCCCAGTAGCGTGAGTCCCGGCTGTGATTGCGATTGTCACCCAGAACGAAATATTTGCCCGGAGGAACGGTGAGCTCGCCGTCGCTCGTGAGACTCCACATCTGACGCCGCCACTCGGGGTCGACCAGCCTCGGAGGCACTTCGCCGGGGAAATTATCGCGCCCTGAGTCGTCGACCTGCGTCGGCTCGAAGGCCGCATAGGGCTCGTTGAGGGCGACGCCGTTGATGAACACCCGGCCATTGGCGATGCGCAGCCGGTCGCCCGGCACGCCGACCACCCGCTTGATGAGCATCGGCGGGTCGGGATGGCGGAATACCACGATGTCGCCGCGTGCCGGGCTGCGATAAGGCAGGAACCAGCTGCCGATGAGTCCCGGAGTTGCGTAGGTCTGCTTGTTGAAGAGCAGAAAATCACCCACCAGTAGAGTGTGCTCCATGCTTTCAGAGGGAATGAGCAGCGGCTGCACGATAAAGGTGAGAACAAACAGCGCCACTACCACGGTCTGCATGAGCGAAGCCAGTGCCTGCGGCAAGGTGGGCAGGTGCGCGCGGAACTGCGCGAAGTGGCTGGGCGCCAGCGAGAGTCCTGCTTGGGGCGCTGCCGCATGCGACGGATTCGGCACTGGCACGGGCCCCGCGTGCGGCGCTGGAGAAGGATCGCTCATCACGCCGAGGTCTCCTCGTCACCGGTATCGATCTCGGCATTAGGTTCAGCATGAGGCGAAAGTGCGCTGCCGGCAGGGGCGTCCACCAATTCCAACTGTTCCAGCGCGCGCCGCGCGGCATCCTGTTCGGCGAACTTTATGGTGCCCCCCACGCCGCGTGCTAGTGGCTTTCCGCGCTCTCCGGCCCCACCTTTCACGCGCACCTCCACAAGAAAAACTTTGCGGTGGTCGGGGCCGCTTTCGTTCTTGACGCGGTAGTAGGGAGCGCCGGCGTGCGCTGCCTGCAGCCGCTCCTGCAAGGCCGATTTGTAGTTGCCCAAGGCAGCTCCGGAGCGCAGCTCGAAGGCCAGCCGCTCGGCAGCTTCCCCCATCACCTGGCTGCGCACAAAGGCCCGCACCGGCTCCAGACCGCCATCGAGATAGAGCGCGCCCATCACTGCTTCCATGGTATTGGAGAGCACCGTGCTCTTGAGGCGCAGGCCGCTGCGCTCTTCGCCGCGGCTGAGGCGCAGATGCTTGCCCAGTCCGATCGTCTCCGCCACCTGCGCCATGCGCTGGCGGCTTACCAGGCCGGAACGAATGCGCGTCAGCTCGCCCTCGCGCCATTCCGGATGCGTAGCATAGAGCGCCTCGGCAACCACCAGGCCCAACACTGCGTCGCCAAGATATTCCAGGCGCTCGTTGTCTTCCCGGCCGCAAGCCTGGATGCTTCCTCCAGCCTGCACGTCACCAGCAGCCTGAATGCTGACTTCGGCGAGCGCAAGTTCGTGAGCAAGAGAACGATGGGTGAGCGCGCACACCAACAGATCAGGTCGCGAAAACCTATGCCCGAGCGCCGATTCAAGCTCATTCAGACTGGATTCCTCGCGCCCTGCGACCACAATTCATCCTTCCTGACACATTTTGATGTTTGTGAGACCCACTATGTCCCACGGGGGCCCGAAACTTGCCGCGATGCGACACATGCGTTCCTTGCGGTGTCGCAGACTTTTACTGGACTATTGCTGCTTCGGCGCGCCCTGCTGCGTTTGCGGGGCGGGTTTTGGGACTCCGTTGTCAGGAGCTTCGTCATCCGCGTCTTCGTCGCAGCTGTGACCCTTCGCAGCGTATGCCGTCTTCAGGCCGCGGTCGGCGGCCAGACGCGTATCCAGCCGGCCATCTCGCACCTCCAGGGCCGCTTTGTACTCAGTCACGGCCTGGTCGCGCTTGCACTCCAGGTCGAGCACGCGGCCCAGGTAGATGTGCGACCACGCCAGCAGACGCTGGTCCTTGCTGGTTTCGAGCGTCTTTTGAAATTGCGCGATCGCTGCTTCGATGGTTTTCTCAGCATCGTCTTCCGATTCGCCGGGATGCACGCTGAGAAGATCGACGCGGGCCAGGATGAAGTGGGCCCGCGCCGCATCCGCCACACTGGAAACCGTGTCTGTCTCAGATGCCAGCACCTTTTGCGCGATCGTGCTGGCCGCGGCTATATCCCCCGTCGACAGCCGCGCCTCAGCCAGGTCGAGCCCCGTGAGCTGGCGCGGCCGGCTGCGCTGCAGCACGTCCTCGTCGGCCTCCTTGTCGAACTCGATTTGTCGCGCGCGGTGTATCTGCTGGTCCACGTCCATGCCGTAGACCATTTCGCCCATGGTTTCTTTCAGGCCCGTGGGATTCTTCTCAAACTGAATCAGCTGCTCGTAGAAGTATTGCGTCAGCACGAAGCCCTGGCGCATATCGTGCTGCACGGTGGCCCACTTCACCGCGTCGACTCTCTGCTGATAAAGCTCGCGCTCGTGCTCGTAGCGCGGCAGTTGCGAGCGGTCGATACCGGCAGGAATCTTGTACTCGGGGACGCCCGTATCCATCGTGCGCGCTTCCACGGCCTTGATCAGGCACTCCACGGTCAGGGCTGTCGTGTCGGAGCGGAACCGAAAATCGAGCGGTGCGTCGCGAATCTCCTTCAGAATCGGCTGCTCGCGCTCCAAGGCGTTGGTCCGCGCGTAAAGTAACGGATCGATCATGTAGTGCAGATAGGTGTGGCGCACCGACGCCATAGGAATTTTGCCGTTGGCCGGAGAAACCACCACAATGTAATCCGTCCCGTAAATGCGCGCGTTCACCGTCGCGGGCGAGAGCTGCGGCTCAATCACCACGATGAACCTGCGGCCGTCGTAGGTGGCCGCAGGCATCTTCAAGTAGAGATCAGTATCCACAATCATTTTCGAGAGTGGATCGTGCACCATGGCCGCCTCTTCGTCGTAGGCATGGCGTGTGGTCAGCCAGATGCCGTGCAAGTCCACCGCGGCCGCGAATTCACGCAGAATGGGCACGATCTCCGCCACCTGCGTCGAGTCGGGCGGCATCTCAGTCAAGTCGGCCGTGATTTCAAGCTCGGGCGGCGGCGTCAGGTAGAGCGACAGGGAGATGTACTGGGCGATATCCTGCTCCGTACCCGTCATACGGTGCTGCGCGATGTAAAGGCACAGGGCGTCGCGCTTTTGCCGTGCCTCCTCGCTCCTCGCAAAAGCCTGGTTCATCTCGTCGCGTACGTGCTGGCGGACCGGCGAGCTGTCTTCGAGCCCCTCGTCGTAGCCGCACGCGTTCAGCGCGGCCGCCATCACAAACACCGACTCCGAAGGGATCAGCGACACCGTCGGCCCAGCGGGATCGATAAGCGAAGGCGCCTTTTCCTGCGCATACACCTGCCCCCCCGAAGTACCCTGACTTGACGAGCTTTGACCCGACGAGCTGCTTTGTGAGTTCGACGAGGACTGTGCAGCTGAGCTCGCGCCCAACCCGGCCATCGAACCCAGAATTGCGCCGAGCATTGCGGCGGAAGGAAGAACGAAAGAGTGCGCGAAACGAAACGTCATTGAGTTGCCCTGCTTGCAAGTCTAGTTAGACGCACCGATGGGGTCAAACGGCTGCCGATTTGTCCGCTTCCGAAGGCGCAACCGCAACAGTCCTTTGCTCTTCTCTGCGAAGACGGGACTGACGAGGAAATTTAATTTTGACAGTCGTGCCGCCCAATTCGCTCCCCTCAGTCTGGGGAATAACGCTGATGACGCCCCCGTGCCGCTCGACAATGTCCCTTGCCACCCACAGGCCCAGCCCCATTCCGGTGCCGCCCTTGGTAGTAAAGAACGGCTCGAAAATCTTATCGGCATCTTCTCGAGCGATGCCCGGACCATTATCTGCGATAACGACCTCCGCGGCACCCTCTCCATCACCGGGTACAGACTGGAGGCCAATGACAATGACTCCGCCCTTGGCTACCGCGTCGATCGCGTTGGCAATGACATTTGAAACCGCTTGCTTAACCTCGCCGTGCACGCCCTCGATGGGCGCACATTGGCCAAATGCACGCCGGATCGAGATGTGTTTTGAGACCAGCTTGGTCGAGTACAGTTCAAGTACCGATTCGATCAAAGCCGACATGTCGATTTGCTCAGGCGAGGAAGATTCACGGTAAAATCCCAGTGCTTGGCGCGTCGCGTGCGCCACACGATCCAGCTCGCGTTCCGCCTGACGAAGCATTTGATCGGCGGTGGCAGGCAAGCCGGGAGTACTCCTGGCCAAGTAGAGCAGGTTCACCACGGCGCCCAGCGGATTGTTGATTTCGTGGGCCATGGCGGCCGAGAGGCGGGCCGCAGCAGTCAGCCTTTCAAATCTGCGCAACATTTGTTCGCTCTGCTTGCGCAACGTGATGTCGACGAGAAGGCCGGAATGGCGCACCGCTTGACCCGCATCGTTGTATTCAACTTGTCCCTGGCAGCTTAGCCAGCACTCTTTGCCATCGGGACGCAAAATCCTAAATTCGTGATTCACGGGTTCGTGCGCTTTAATACAATCCTTGAGATGCTGAAGCAAAAGTTCCTTGTCTTGCGGATGAACAACCTCAAGCAGCCATTCCGGCGAAGCGGTGGAATCCTGAGGCGTTGTTCCAAGCAGCGCGTAGGATTCGCGCGATAGCCAAAGCGTATTGTGAGCCAGATCGATCTCGTAAACTCCCATCTTTCCCGCGGTAAGCGCCAGGCTGAGCCGCTCCCGGGCCTTTCTGCTTTCCGTCACATCGCGGAAGACGAGCACCACCCCCGCCAGCGATCCCTCCGGGCCAAATATGGGCGCGGCGCTGTCCTCGATCGGCACCTCCGTTCCGTCCTGTGCAATCAGAATCGTGTGGTTCGCCATGGCGACCACGACTCCTTCCCGCAATACTCGCGCGGCCGGATTTTCCACCTCCGCCCGCGTAAATTCATTGACGATGCGAAAAACTCCATGGAGCGGCTTGCCGGCGACCTCTGATTCCGTTTGCCGCATCAGCGAAAGGGCGACCTTGTTGGTGAATGTGACGCGTCCTTCTTGATCGGTGGCGATGACGGCATCGCCGATACTGGCGAGCGTAGTTTCACAACGTTGACGTTCAGTCCGCTCGGAATTCTCTGCCCGCAAAGCCCGGTCCACTGCGCCCCGTTGCGAGCGGCTGAGGAGAGCGATTCCGAAGCCAACCACCACGATCATCAACATCGCCACCTGGTCATCGTGCCCGCCAACAAGCAACGTTCGCGTGGGGATGGCGAAAAACCAGGAGCCGGCCACAAGAGAGAGGAAAATGGCCAGCACCGCAGGCCGAAAACCGCCGTACCATGCCGCAAACGCGACGGCACAGAAATACAGCGTGAAGGGCATCGCCGTAGGCCCCATCACGGGGGTCAGCGTGGCGCGGATCAGCGTGATCGCGACTACCGCGAGAATGGCTGCCCCATACCTCGATAGCCACGACCTCTGCCACGCCTGGGGGTCGGGACTCGTAAAGGGCTCGAGCCCGAAGACGAAAAAGAACAGCAGTACCAGCGAGCCGGCCACCGTGATCAGAAGCCCAATTCCAGCCGCGGCTTCTCCGTCAGCCGATGCCTGCGCCTGTCTTGCATTCTCGGTGCCCTGCAACCGTGCGCAAAGCTCGCGAACCGAATCCATGGTGCGTCTGCCCCGGCCGGTAAGCACCAAGGCAAGCGCCGCCGGGGCTCCTTGCGTGCGCCGTAATTCGATGGTTTGACGAAGTTCGTCCAGCTTGCTATTGGCAAGGACCGTGAGTTGGTCGACATCGTCGCTTCCTCTGCCGCGCTCGCTGACGAGCGCCTTCAATGTCGCAAGATCGTTCGGAAACTCCCGAAGCGCCCGGTTGTAAGGTTCGAGATAGCTGTCGTCGCCTGTGAGCAGATAGCCGCGCTGCCCGGTCTCGGCGTCCACAAGAGTGGCCTGGATGCTATCGATCGCAGTCAGAATCTCGCGGCTGCGCGCGGCCTCTGCATTCGCGTTGCGATACAGTTCCCACTGACGAAAGGACAGGCCCACAAAGGTGGTAAGGACCAAAGCGGCGATCCCGAGCATCGTCGAATTGAACCTTGAGCGACGAGACAACGAGGGTCTTCCTTTCAAACCGACCTCTCCTCGAAAGGGAAAAGCGGGAGCCCGCAGGTGGGACCTAAGCCATAAGGGAAACTTGGTTCTCTTCTAAGCTTTCGTCAGCATCCTCGTCTTGAGGGGAAAAGGGAATTGCCGATTTTGCGCGCGATACCGGTCTATAAGAAAAATTCTAGTGTGCCCCGCCGTCAAGGTCAATCTGGAAACCCGTAACCAGGGTGGGGACGCCTGCGTTGAAGCCCGCTTCAGCGGGCAACGAGTGGTAGCCCCAATCGTCTGACCAGGTTTGCGGATCCCTCGTCGCGCAAAGCCCGCTTCAGCGGGCGACAGGGAAAGGTCGAGAGCACTGGCTCTTCTATTCTCTACTGACAGTTCCCGGTTCTATCCCCGCACGGAGACGCCAGAGAACGACAGTATGGCCAAACCGCGCACCGGCTGGCCGAAGAAGCGGGCCGGCGCAAAGCGGCTGAACAGCAGCAGATTTTCTACTTGAGACCGCGTGGTCGCGTCGGTCGGCCCGGAGACAATGCGGTAGTCGTATACCTCGCCCGCATCGTTGATGCAGACCTCGACCACCACGGGGCCGTTGATGGCGCCGGTTTCGTTGCCCCCGGGAGCATTAGAGTAATAGAGCAAACGCGGTGCGGTAGCATCGCCCAGCGGCTCATCGGGAGTAGCCTGGGCAATCTCCGGCTTGGCCAGCACCGAAACCAGAAAAACAATGGTGCCCAGCAGCAGCACGGCGCTGCAAAAGCCCGCGCCGGCCTGCAGCAGAAACGGCCCCACACTATTTCTCCAGGCCAGTTCCCACATGGTAAAGATGCTGCGGCGACTGCGCGCGCGTTCCTGGCTCACCGCGACGCGAATGCGCAGCGGCAGATCCGCCGGCTCATCCACCGGGCCCAGCCCGGCCAACAGGGTTCCGAGATCGCGCAGCGAGTTCCACTCCTGCGCGCACTCATGGCACGCCTGGATGTGCGTGCCCATCTCCTGCATTTCCCGCCCCGTCAACCGGCCATCAAGATATTCATTAAGGCTGTTCTGCACTTGATTGCAGCCGTTCATCGCGCCTCCTCTCTCAGGGACAGTTCCATCCCTGACAGCGCTTTCGTCCGCGAGCCCGGATTGGAGGCGACAAGAAGAGCCTTGAAAAAAGCGCGCCCCCGTACCAGCCGCGACTTCACCGTTCCCAGATTGACCCCTTGCATTGCCGCCACTTCCTCGTAAGAAAATCCTTCGATGTCGCGCAGGATGAGCGCTACGCGGAACGGCTCCGGCACCCGCCTTAGTGCCTGCTCCACGATGGCCCGGTTCTCCTCGTGCAGAGCCGCGTCATACGGAGATTCCGACGAATCGACCAGCATGTCCCTCAGCAACACCGGCCTTCCGTTTTCCCCTTCCCCCATCTCCTGCTCGATGGGGACCTCGTGTTGCTGATGCCGCATCCACCAGCGGCGCTGATTCGACGCCTCGCGCAAGGCGATGCGGTAAATCCAGGTGCGTAATGAGGACTCGCCATGAAAACCGCGAATGCCGCGGTAAACTTTGATGAAAACTTCCTGGGCGAGGTCGGCCGCGTCGGCGTGGTTGCGCACAGTGCGCGCCAGTAGGGAAAAAATCGGTTGATGGTAGTGTGCGATCAGCCAGGCAAACGCCTCCTCCGACCCCGCCCGCAACTCTGTCACCAGAGCCGCTTCGTCGGGTTGGAGCGCGAGTGCGCCGGCAACGTTGCCCATGGTGAGGTCCGCCTGCAAGTCAGTTTCCTCCCACGTTATCGCACTTCATCCACCGCTTGCACCTTCCTGCGTCACATCTCAATGCTTGCGAGACCCAGGCTTCGAGACCAAGGAAGGAGAGCCGATGGCATTCTTGAGCCGCCTCCAGCGCAGTTTGACGCCGGAAGCATGTTGCTGATCCCGATGCGAGGGTGTCGTAGTGCAGGATGGCTGGCCAGGATCGGAAAAATCATGCGAGGAATCAGGCTCAAGGAACCGACCATCATCGCGCTGGAGACGATGCGGGCGCATAAGCTGCGCTCGTTTTTGATGCTTCTCGGCGTCATTCTCTCGGTTTCGACGCTGATCCTGGTGGTTGCGCTGATCAATGGCACCAACGCCTATGTTGCCGATCGCGTGGCCAACATGGGCAACGGGGTGTTTCTCATCGCGCGCTACGGCATCATCAACAGCGACGAGGAATTCTGGAAGGCGACGCGGCGCAACAAGCAAGTTGAGCTACGATGATTTTCTGGCGCTGCGCGACGGGCTGAAGCTGCCCAAGAACGTTGGTCTGGAGTGCCGCTCGACGGAGAAGGTGCGGCACGAGGGACTAAGCGTCGAAGACGTGTCGCTGCGCGGTGTGACGGCCAACATCGGCGAAATGGACGTGGAAGAAGTCGCGCGCGGGCGTTACATCAGTGAAAACGATAACGAACATCGCAGCTTTACGGCCATGATCGGCAGTGAGCTGGTGACCAAGCTTTTTCCCAACACGGACCCGATCGGCAAGACGGTGACGGTAAGAGGCTACGACTTCGAAATCGTCGGCGTGGCCAAGGCGATTGGAAGCGTGCTCGGGCAGCCGCAGGACAACTTCATCATGCCGGTGGAGACCTGGTTCGAGCTCAAC
>CAWHNV010000065.1:0-27494 GCA_963830785.1 uncultured Acidobacteriota bacterium | reverse complement strand
TCGCGTGCTCCCGAGAATCCCATCGCGCAATTCGGCGTACATCGCGATTTCAACGTTCATGAAAAATGGCGCGAGTTCTTCATCGTTGACGATCCACCCAAGGAGAAAAATTTGCGCGGAACGCTGGCCTTCGCCATGTCCGGTTCCAGCACTCGCGCGACTGAAATCTTCATTAATCTCGCCGACAACGCGGCTCTCGACCAGCAAGGCTTCGTTCCCCTTGGCAAAATCGTGGAGGGACAAGACGTGCCCGCCAAGCTATACTCCGGCTACGGCGAAATGAGGCCGGAAGGAAAAGACATCGATCCGGGCCGTGTGGAAGGCGAAACCAATGAATACCTGGTCCCGCGCTTACGCGAAAATGGATTACATCAAGCGCGCCAGGTTCGTCGAATAGCGTGAGCCATGTTTGAAAGCATTCTGTGCCAGGTCGTTGATTACGATTCGGAAATTCTCCAGGCGCTGATCGAGCTCGCTGTCGAGATCGCGCGGGAAGGCCGCGAGGGCCGCCGCATCGGAACCATTTCACGTTAGGCGATGAAGAAGCCGTGCTGGCGCGCTCCCGGCCGCTCATCCTCGATCCTCTGGCCGGCCATCCCGAATCAGCGCGGCGCGTTTCGGACCCGAATCTGCGCGGCACCATCAAAGAACTCGCCCAACTGGATGGAGCTTTCATCGTCAGCGCGGCGGGCCTGTTCGTGGCCGCGTGCCGCTACCTCGAGGCCTCCGGGAGCGGAACCGATCTTCCGTTCGGTTTGGGTAGCCGCCATCTCGCGGCGGCGTCCATCAGCGCCTCCACACGAGCCGTCGGGATCGTAGTTTTCGGAAAGCTCCACCGTCCGTATCTTTTGCAATGGCCAACTGAAAGCTGAAATCATCCCGGAACTCTGGCTCATGAGCCGCCACGAGGTTCAACTGCAAGGGCCGGTCACTCGCAAAGAGACATCAGCGGCATGGCCGTCGTCACTCCGCGCTCGAGCGGCCCGCCCTGATCAGAACCCGAACCGGAGTTGAAATTCCAAACGACGATTGCTGGAATTGCCGGAGAATGCGCGCGCCGCCGACAATCTGGTTCGATTGCCCGAATAGCGGCGGATTAGATGCTCCGACGATCGGTCCAGGATTCACGTGGTTGAATATATTGCGAGCCGATACCGATGCAGTTAGGCTGTAGCGGCTTCCGGAAGAACCTCCACCGCCGCCACCGGTATCGTTGCTAAATCCGCCGATCTCCTCGCTGCGCCGGACCGGCCACCGGTGCGACTGGAGCCTGCGCAGCGTCCCCGCCCGAATTCGCCGATTTGCGGGCAGCACGCTCGCGCACGAACAGGCCGAGACCCCAAGTGCGCGCCAGACGCAAATCGACGCTGAATAGTCCGGGCCCCGCCCAAAGTTGCGTGGCAGAATCGTTTCGCCCGGAGACGGATTCGGATCCAGCAGACCGTACGCCGTCTGGATCACGCCGGGCTGATTGGGGTTTGTAGTAATGCCGGGCCGTGCGGTCAGGACCGTATCGCCATAGACGTCCTCGCTGGTGATGATGTCGAACGGAGCCCCGGTTTGCGCGACGATCAAAGGGCTCAACCGTAGATTCCAGGGCACGGTAAATGGTGCCGCCGAGCGTGAAACGGTGCCGGATGTCGCTCGAAGCAGGGCCATCTCGCCCGCCAGGCTGTATTGATTCGCCGGGAACGTAGTGATGCCATCAGTATTACTGCGCACGAACACAAAACATAAAATCCAAACAGCGAGACTTTGTTGTTGACTCGCGAGTTCACGTTCACGACCAATTGATTCTGGTTATACAGACCGGCCGATTCCTGCTCATAGATCGGGCCGCCGTCGTACGGAAAGACGCCGCTTCCAGGCACTTCCGGGTTGTACGTCCCCGGCTCCGGCGCATTGATGTCGCGCGTAAGCAACTGGTGCAGTCCGTGTGAATTGGTGTAGGTGACGGCAAGCGTGGTGTTACCGGGGATCTGCCGCTCCACTCCGATCGCCGACTGTAGAACATATGGCGCCCGCAACAAAGGGCTAACCGTATCGATCGCCTGCGCGGTCGAGAGTACCCCTCCAGGGTCGCAAGAGGTGGAATGCCTGTCGGCGAGAAAAAGGGCGGATTGGTCACGACAAATTGTTGCTGGGTCATCCCATTGAAACGCTCAGTCCAGCAGAATGTTTTACTACGTAAACCGGTAGTAGAAAATGCCGAATCCACCTCGGAAGACCGTCTTCGGACGCCCCGCTTTGGCGGTTGCTCCGGGCGCCCAAGCGAAGCCGAGTCGCGGAGCAAAATCGAGCCGGCCATGGATGTTGGTTTGCGTCTCCCAGCGCAGACCGAGGCTGAGCGTGAAATTCGGTTTGATCCGCCAATCATGGCCCGGCGAACAGCCCGGTATCGGACTGGCCAACCAGCACCAAAGGATTGCCCGAATTAAGAGAAAACTGCGTCGCGCCGCCGCCCAACTGCCGGATCATCGCTGGAGCAAAACCCATTTGTTGAAACAGAAGCGTGCGGCGGTATTGCTCGATCGAGCTGATGGTCTGGCAACCGGGATTCGGATTCATCGGGTCGCAAGTGATTCCAGGAACCATCGGCGTATTGTTCGCGTTCAGAATCGGCGCATAAGCGCCGCCAAATGTATACGTGCCATCGAAATTCGCGTTCGACGTATCCTGGATCGACACAGCTCGCACGCGGATTCCCATCTTCCAGGTGTGCGCCTGATGCGCAACCGTCACGTAGTTTTGAAACTCGTAGTGGTGATGAATGTATTGATAAGGGCGTTGGCCGGGCCGCCGCCGTTGAACGCGTTTGAAACGATGATCGACGGATCGTCGTCGGGGGAATTCTGGTGATACCATACAGAGACGCAGACGGAGATGGCCGCGGTGCGTCTGCCGGCGGCGAGTTTTTCGAGCGACTCGCTTTGGATGGGGTGGTCAAGGGCGGCCTCGAGGGCACCGGCGACGTTTTCGAGCGCTTGCGCGGCGCGGCTGCGCACTACCTGGCAGTCGAAGTCGTCTGGGACTTCAACGTCGATGCCGTTCTTGCCGAATGCAAAATGGGTTTTCATGGATTGCGCGGGTGCATCCCTGCGGCCATTCTAACGGCTCACCGTTCTCAGACCGCGTGATTTCGTACTGGTGCTTGAGCAGGCGCGGGCGGGGACGCTCGCGCTACAGCCGTTCCACCACCCCACGGACGAAGACCTGTCCGCGGGGGCTCTGTGTCGGGAGGCCGGCGCTACAACGCTTGGGATGCGACGAGGATGGCGTCGGCGATGCGCGCAGCTTCGACTGCGGGGCGCACCTGATGCACGCGGACGATGGACGCGCCGTGGAGGATTGCGGCTGTCATCGCGGCGAGGTTCGCGTTCTCGCGGGCGTCGAGCGGGGCGTCGCTACCGCCGAAAAGCGGCGCGAGGGTGTGAGCGAGAAACGATTTGCGGCTCAGGCCCGACAGCAACGGGCGGCCGAGCTTGAGGAGTTCGGCTTGACGGTTGAGGAGAACGTAATTTTCGCTGAAGCGCTTGCCAAATCCGTAGCCGGGATCGAGGACAATTTGGCCGGGCGCGATGCCGGCCCGTTGTGCGGCGGCGAGGCTTGCGGCTAATCCGTCGCGGACTGTGGAGAGCAGCGCATCGGGGGCGAGTTGCGGCTGCGTGCGCCACACATCTGGCCGGCCGCGCGTGTGCGAGAGGACTACGCCCACGCCGAACTCGGCGCAGACTTGCGCAATGCCTGGGTCCCAGGTGAAGCCGCTCACGTCGTTGACGATCTCTGCGCCGGCATGGAGCGCGGCGCGGGCTGTGGCTGCCTTGTAGGTGTCGACGGAGACCGCTGCGTGGGGCAGATTTTTGGAGATTTCTTCGAGGACTGGTAAGAGCCGCGCTTGCTCTTCATCGGCGCTGACGATCGCGTCGATATCTCCCGACTGGCCGCCGGCGCGCGAGCCGGGACGCGTGCTTTCCGCGCCGAGATCGAGAATGTCGGCGCCTTCATCGAGGCATTGCATGCAGCGGACGATTGCGGCTTCGGAGTCGAGGAAAGAGCCGCCGTCGGAGAATGAGTCGGGGGTAATATTCACGACGCCCATTACAAGCGTGCGCCGGCCCAGTTCGAGGGTGCGCGTGCGCAGGCGCCATTGTGCGAGGTTTCGCATCGGTTCTCATTTTCGATGGTACGCTGCGACTTGCCCACCCTGAACGCAAACTGCGCGTTTAGGATGGGGCGCCCGCCGTGTTTTGCTACACTCCGGGCATGACGATTTTTGGGCGCTTCCCCGCAACTGCGTTGTGCAGTCTTTTGGTTTGCACTTTAGGCTTGTATGCGCAAGCGCCCGCGCACCGCGCGTCTCATCCTCCACTGCGCCCGGCGCCGACGACGGGGCCGCTGGCCGATCGCATTCGGACCATTCTCGCCGATCCTGCGCTGAGCCACGCGCAATTCGGCATCAGCGTGACTACGCTCGACGGCCAGCCACTCTATGGCTTGAACGACGCCGAACTGTTTACGCCCGCTTCGAACGCCAAGCTCACCACTACTGCGGCGGCTTTCGCTCTGCTGCCGGTGGAAACCCTCACCTGGACGACGTTTGTGGTGGCCGATGGCGATGTGGACGCGGGAGGCACACTGCACGGCGACATCGTTGTGCTGGGCGTGGGCGATCCTACGATCAGCGCACGGACCTATCCTTATGTGGAGCCGGGAACGGCTCCGGCGGCACAGCCAGATACTTCTGCGAGCACGGGGCAAGCGGAGACGACTCCGGCGAGTAGCGCTCCGGCGGGGACAGCTCCGGCGACTAGTTCTGCGACCGGCACTGCGGGCAGCGAGGTGTCAGCAGAAGAGGCTGCGGAGACGGAGCGGGCGTTGAAGGTGATGGCGCCGCTCGATTTGCTTGCGGAGCAGGTGGAGCAATCGGGCGTGCGCGCGGTGGAAGGCACCGTGGTGGGCGACGACACCTACTTTCTCGACGAGCCATGGGGTGAGGGGTGGGGTTGGGACGATTTGCAATGGAGCTACGGCGCGCCGGTTTCCGCGCTCACCTTCAATGAAAATACCGACGAGCTGAACGTCATGGAGCATCCTGCGGGAAGCGGCCATACGCTGGCGGAGTGGGTGCCGGACGTGGACTACTTTACGGTGGACAACAGCATGAAGCCCGCGGCACCCGGCGAAGAGGCGCGGCCCGGCCTGGAACGGCGTCCCGGCTTGACGATGGTTCGCACGTGGGGCACGGTGCCCGCCGGCGGCCTGCATGTTTCGATGGCCGTCGACGACCCTGCGGAGTTCACGGCCGACGCATTCAAGCTGGCGCTGCTGCGACGCGGCATCAAGGTGAGCGGCGATCCTGAATCGCGTCACAAGTATTCAGTGGGAACGGGCGATTTTGCCGAAGAGCGCGAGACACCGGTGAAGCTGGCGCCCGTTGCACTCACCACGATTGCCGGCGCTCCAGAAGGCCGACGCGTGCTGGCCGCGCGCATCTCGGTGCCGGTGGCGGAAGACATCACGGTGATCAACAAAACCAGCCAGAACCTGCACGCGGAGATGTTGCTTCGCCTGCTGGGCAAAACCTACGGCAGCGACGGCAGTTTTGAGGAGGGTACGCGCGTGGTGCGGCAGTTCCTGGTGGACGCCGGCATCGACGACAACGATTTCTTTCTCTACGACGGCTCGGGCTTGAGCCCGAAGGACAAGATTTCTCCGCGGGCGTTCACGCGCCTGCTGGCTTACGCGTCGCACCAGACGTGGGGCGCGGCGTGGCGCGATACGCTGCCCACGGCCGGCGTGGACGGGACGCTCGATCATCGGTTTGTGAACACGCCGCTCAAAGGCAGGATGTGGGCGAAGACCGGCACATTAGACGAGGCAAACGCGCTTTCCGGCTACGTGACGACGGCGAGCGGGCGCGTGGTGGCCTTCTCGATTCTGGTGAACAACCATCTGCCCGGGAGCAACGACGAGCAGCAGGCGGTTGACCGCATTGCCGAGGCCATTGCGGCGGCGGAGTGACGGCGGGCGGCCTGGCGCGGGTCTGGAGACCCACGCTATAGCCGGTCGGGAGACCGGCGGTACAAAGTTCGTGCGGAGCAGCATGAGCGAGCGCGGTGCAAACTTGCCCGGGTGACGTTCAAAAATTAGGAACGCTCGCCAAAAGCACATACTAAACCTCTGGATGCGCGGTATCATGGGAGGCAAATGTTCGTGCGCAATTTTTTTATGGTTTCTGCCCTTTCCACAATCGCCTTCGGCTTGGCCGGCTGCCGCGAGTTGCCGCCGTCGAAGCCAGCGTCGGAGTGGACGCCGCAGGAAGCACGCGGCGCGGCGGTGTACCAGGCGAAGTGCGCGCGCTGTCACTATCCCACGTCGACGCATTCCCTGCATGGGCCGGGATTACAGGCGCTGACGAAACTGAAGGCCATGCCCAGCGGTGCGCCGCCCACAGATGAGCGCCTGACGGCGGTGATCCTGCATGGGCGGGGCGACATGCCCGCCACACCACTCACTGACGACCAACTGGACGATTTGCTGGCCTACCTGCACACATTATGAATATCGACACCAATTCGAATCTGCCTGCGGACGAACTGCCCGGACCGCGCGTCAAGTTGGACTCGGAGCCTGTGAAGCTGTCAAAGCTTCCCGGCCTGATTGCCATCAGCTTTTACATGATGCTGCTGGCCGGGATCATGATCGTGCGTGTCGCCACCGGCGTAATGCCGCCGTTTATGCTGATTTTTCCCACCTTGTTTATTGCCGGGGCATTGGGCATGCTGCTGCTGCTGCGCTGGGCCTGGGCTCTGACGCTGGCCGCAGTGGCGCTTTCTGCAGGGTCGTTTCTGTGGTCGTTTACGACGCAGCATAATTCCGCTGCCCTGTTGCAGGGTCTGCTGAATCTGGTCTTCTTCCTCTACCTGGTGCGGACCGACGTGCGGAGGAATCTGCGCTAGTATCTGGCGGCAGTGGCGCACTGCTTTCGATCTCGCTCCCGCTACAATGGAAACGTGATGGAACTGGTCCAGATTGAGCCCATGCGGCGTACGCCTGCACCGAAGCCGGAGTGGCTGAAGGCACGCGCGCCGGTGGGCGAGAATTATCACTCGCTGAAGCGGCTGGCGCGCTCGCTGGGGCTGCACACGGTGTGCGAAAGCGCGCAGTGTCCCAACATCGGCGAGTGCTGGCACCACAAGACCGCGACCTTCATGATGCTGGGCAACCTGTGCACGCGGCGCTGCGGATTTTGCGCGGTGCCGAAGGGGCGGCCTGTGGCGATCGATTTCGACGAGCCACGGAGGGTCGCGGAGGCAGTGGCTCAGTTGGGGCTGCTCCACGCGGTGATTACGAGTGTGAATCGCGACGACGATCTGATGGGCGGGGCTCGGGTTTTCGCGATGGTGATCGACGAGATTCGCCGCCAGGCTCCGGGTTGCCGCGTGGAAGTTCTGATTCCCGACTTTCAGGGGGATCGCGAAGCCATTCGCACGGTGGTGGATGCGCGGCCCGAGGTGCTGAACCATAACACCGAAAGCGTGCCGCGGCTTTATCGGGTGGTGCGGTCCGGTGCACGCTACGAAAAATCGCTGGAACTGCTGCGCTACGCGAAAGAATTGCGGCCCGACGGGGTGACGAAATCAGGCGTGATGGTGGGGCTGGGCGAAGAGACCCACGAACTGCTTGAAGTGTTCCGCGATCTGGCAAAAGTGGGCTGCGACATCCTGACTGTCGGGCAGTATCTGCGGCCTTCGCGCGATCATTTGCCGATGAAGCGGCTCTATACGCCGCGCGAGTTTGCGGAGCTGAAGACTGAGGCGCTGAAGATGGGATTTCGCCATGTCGAATCGGGGCCGCTGGTGCGTTCGAGCTACCACGCGCATGAGCAGGCGGCGGCGACGGGGATGTCCGCCGTGGCATAACGCCATGTCAACACGGGCATCCTGCCGTTGTGGTTGTAGAATATGCGTTGGCGAATTCGCTCGAGCGAGGGCTATCTGCGATGACAGTTTTCATGGCCGGGATTCCGGCGCTCAAAGAACTTTACAGCGATCTGAAGCGGCGTATGGACCATGCAGTGGCGGATTTCCAGGCTAACCTGGCGGCCACGCGCACCGGCCGGGCGAGCGTGCACATGCTCGACCAGGTGAAGGTGGATTACTACGGTACGCTTACGCCGATCAACCAGATGGCGCAGGTGTCGGCGCCCGAGCCGCAACTGATTACCATTTCGCCTTGGGATCCGAGCATCCTCAAGGAGATTGAAAAGGCGATTCAGGCGGCGGATCTCGGCTTCAATCCCCAGTCGGACGGCAAGATCATCCGCATCCCGGTGCCGCCGATGACCGAGGAGCGCCGCCGTGACGTGTGCAAGCACTTGAACAAGGTGCTGGAAGAGCACCGTACCGCGGTGCGCAACGTGCGGCGCGACGGCAACGACGCGCTGAAGAAACTCGCCAAGGAGAAGAAGATCAGCGAGGACGATGAGAAGCGCGCCCTCGAAGAAGTGCAGAAGATGACCGACGGCGAGATTCGGCGCATGGAGGAGCTGTCGCAGAAGAAGGAAGTGGAAGTGATGCAGGTGTGAGGGCGGCGGGCGCGGGCAGGAGGACACGCCGCGCGTTTGCAGGCTGGCGCGGACTCGAAGGGCGAGTCTGAAATCCATCGAAAGACAACCGCAGATCCTTCGACTTCGTCCCGGCGCGCCGGGACTCGCTCAGGATGACAGCCTATTTTGTTCGCTGCGTCGAAAATCGTCCGCATATTACCAATCCCGGAAATTCCCAGCCATACTTCCGCAGATAGCTGATATAAATCTGTAAGCTGGTTCCCTGCTCCGCAATACATTCCCCGAACTGCACAAGAAAGCCTACGACTATGAGCGTCACTCGACGTCAGTTTCTGATGCGTGCCGGCCAGGCGGGAGGATACGGCACCGCCTTTGTCCTGATGCAATCACTCGGCTTGCTGCCGTTGCCGGAAGCCGTTGCGCAAAGCGAGCCTCTGCGCCCGGTGGACGGCAAAGGCACACGGGTGGTGATTTTGGGCGGAGGGATTGCCGGCCTGGTGGCAGCATACGAATTGGGCAACGCCGGGTGGTCGTGCACCATTCTCGAAGCGCGGCGGCGGCCGGGCGGGCGCAACTGGAGCATTCGCAACGGGACCGAGGTTGACTTTGTCGACGGCACGCGCCAGAGCTGCACGTTTGAGGAGGGCCACTACTTCAACGCCGGGCCAGCACGGCTGCCCTCTACACACCACACCATGCTGGGCTATTGCCACGAGCTGGGCGTGGCGCTCGAAGTCGAGGTGAATTCTTCGCGCAGCGCACTGATGCAATCAGACAAGCTGAACGGCGGCGCGGCGGTGCCCGAGCGGCGGGTTTTCAACGACACGCGTGGGCACGTTTCGGAGTTGCTGGCCAAGTGCATGCGCAAGGGCGCGCTCGACGAAGAGTTCAGCGCCGACGACCGCGAGCGCATGATCGAATTTTTGCGCCAGTACGGCGATCTCAATCGCGATCTTTTGTTTCGCGGGACTGACCGCTCGGGATTCAAGGCGGCTCCAAGTGCGGAGCTTCCGCAGCCTGTGGTGAACGATCCGCTTGCGATGGACGAGCTGCTTGATGCCGATTTGTTGTTTGGCATGCTGGTGGAGGAGACGATCGACTGGCAGCCGACGATGTTCCAGCCCGTCGGGGGGATGGATCGGATTCCCATGGCGTTTGCGCAACGGCTCGACTCGGTGATTCGCTACGATGCGGCGGTGACGCGCATCCGGCAGTCGGATAAGGGTGTGACGGTCAACTATCGGTCAAGTTCCGGCGTGGAAGAAACAATTGCCGCGGACTATTGCATCTGCGCGATGCCACTTACCCTAGCGCGCACTCTGGACGCGGACTTCGGGCCGCAGATTCGCGCAATTCTCGACAAGGTGGAGTACGACTGCGCCTACAAAATTGCGTGGGAGGCGCCGCGCTTCTGGGAGACGGAGGCGAATATTTATGGAGGCATCTCGTATCTGCAGCAGCCCGTCGACCTGGTCTGGTATCCCAGCGCGCGGCTGTTCTCGGAAAAGGGCATCCTCATTGGTGGCTATTCGATGGAATACGGGCCGGGGTCGCCACCGCTGGCCGATATGCTGGCCAACATGCCGCCCGTCTACCGGGCCACCACGGCGAACGGTTACAAATTCGGGCATCTACCTAACATGCAGGCCAAGCTGGAGGCGTCGCGGCGATCGGTTGAGCTGCTGCATCCGGGTCATGGCAAGGAGCTTGCAAAGCCGATTTACATCAGCTGGGGGCGGATCCCCTGGAACCTTGGTTCGTGGATCAGCTTCAATTTGAACGACCAGACTATGCTGGCCACGTTGCAGTCGCCCGACCGGCGCATCTACTTTGCCGGCGACCACACCAGCCACCTCGTGGGCTGGCAGGAGGGGGCGGCGCTCTCGGCGCATCGCGTGATTCGGCAATTGGGGGCGCGGATCGAGAGCGGCGGTTGAGGGGGTCCGCTCCCCAACCCCGTCGCCCGACTAGCGGGCTTCGGCTTCTTCGACGGAGGCGGCGATGGGAACGACGCTGTCGACCTTGGTGAGCTTGAAGACCTCGCGCACGCGCGGTGTCATGCCGGCGGCGATCATCTTCATGCCCTTCTTGTTGCAGTGAACCATGTGGGACACGATGATGCCGAGGCCGCTCGAATCCATGAAGGGGCAGCCGGTGAGGTCGAGAATGTTTTTGACTGGCGCGGCCTCGCCGGGGGCCGGTTCCAACTCAAGCACTTGTTTCAGAGACATGGTGGGCAGGCTGCTGTATGCGTCGCGCATGGTGAAGGGCCCGTGGAAACAGAGAATGACCGTGCCCGGCTTGCTGCCCGACTTGCGTTCGATGCTGAATGGACCACTGTTCCAGGTCTGCCATGAAAATGTCCCCATGCCAAGCTCCCTTCACCCTTCACCATTTAATCGTCCGGCGGCTCGATCATTCGAGAGGCTTGCGCGCCTGCCCGATGGCGTGCACGTCGAAGCCCGCCTGTTGTCGATTGGTTTGAAGGTTCGGCCGTGCCGGGGAAACCCCCGCCCCGACGCCCGGTACTTGGGATTTTGATGGACGCGGCGAGGGAATGGCAAGGGTTTTTCTTGGAAGGCGTGGGAGCGCGGGTTTGTGCTGAGCTGGAAAAGTGACTTGAGGTTCGTGCTATCCCACCTTAACCGATTCGCAAAGAACGCGAATCGGCGAAACTCCACCCCACGGACGAAGACCTGTCCGCGGGGACCCCGGTAGTGGGGCACCCGGCAGTATGCATGGGAGGATGATTTATCGATGGTGCGCGCCGCGCTTACGGGTATAGAATGGCGCACCCGGGGAACCGTAACTCAGGCCTGGGCAGAGAGAGAGGTCGAACCAATGATCGGAGACAAGATTGGAGAAGTGAAAGGCAAGAGACTGGTGCGGCGGGTGACTTCCGTTGATCCCCCAACGGCGGAAGTGACCTTTGAAGACAGCGGCAAGATGTTCGGCGTTGCCGTGAACGGCATGGGCACCTACACATCGGTGATACGCGCGGACGGCTCGCTTTATGGCAGCGGCCAGGGAATCAACGTGACGGAAGAAGGCGAGGCGGTGACCTGGACGGGGACGGGAGTAGGCCATTTCGGACCGGGCGGCTCGGTGAGTTACCGGGGCATGCTGTTTTTCAGGACGACGTCAAAAAAGCTGGCGCGTCTGAACAACGCCTGCGGAGCCTTCGAATACGAAGTGGATGCCAAAGGCGGGACCGTGTCTAAGATCTGGGAGTGGAAGTAGGGCGGTACTCCCACCCTTTCGCCCCAAAATTGGGCGAAAGGATGGGGCAACGACTCGCATGATTTCAAGCTTCCCCCACTTGAATCCTCAAAGGTGATGAAGAGATGCGGCTCACTTGCGGGCTGAGGGGTGGGGTGTGTTTGCTGTCTCGGCGCGCGACGGAGCTGCGATCAATCCCTGTTGATCCCGCTGCCCCTTGGAATGGGGCGCCGTCGCCTACGGATCGTCGCTTACTACAAAGGCGTCTATTGGTACGAATCTGCGGAGTTTCGACGGCACGTTCGGTAAGGCATCGAATGCGCTGCATCAGGAAGCGGCTACCAATTTGGATCGGTCCGGCAATGTCGGCTAGTGGTGACTGGGGTCTCTTGCGCCTCACTGCTGGTTGGGTCGATTCTTTGAGCAGACGGAAGGCATCCTTCAGGGGCTGAAGCCTCGCTTTTTTGCGGCTCTTTTTTGGCCCGGCTGAAGCCGTGCCCTTGTTACAAAACTTGTTTTCGGCGCAAGTGGATTCGCGCCCTAGAAAGAAACAAGAGCGTAAGTGCAGTAAAACAAGCGATCGGCGAAAAGGCCCGAGCCTAAAGGCCGGGATCTCCAACTTCATCTTTCAGGGGCCTGAAGGCCCCTGCTCCCTCCGCGAATACAAACCGCATCAGCATGTTTCTTCCATCGAGATCGGATACGCCGGTGGGTGACTGATACAGAACATTCTTCGACATCGTTGTTCGGAGTGCTGGGTCGATCGGAGAACCATTTCGCATCGAAGAAAGGGAAATGCGGGTCCTTCGACTCGTCCCGGCACGGCGGGACTCGCTCAGGATGACATCTGATTTTTATGCCCTGGATGACATCTGATTTTTGTCGCGCTGGATGACAAAGTTCAGGTTGGGTTCGGGTTGGACGGAAAAAGGTGGGTGAGGACTGAGGTATCCCACCTTAGCGACAAAAGCAAAAGCGTCGCGAAGGTGGGGCACCCGGCCGGGAGGCCGGCGCTACAACTGCGTTCTCCAGCAGACACTGATGCCCTCGCGTTTTGGGGCGGCTGTTGCGGCGCGAGTGGACTCGCGCACCATGCAAGCGACGGGTGCGGCGCAGCGCAGCCTGCAAACCGTGATTCAGTTTTCTGTTGGCTTGGTGATTTGGTCGACTACGAGGTTGGGCACGGACTCGTGCACGGCTTCGAGCTTGAGCCCAAGCTGCTCCTGCACGGCGGTGAAAATCGAGGGCCAGCTTTCCGGATCGCGCTCGGACCAATCGCGGCCAAACTGAAGCGTGTAGTTGTAGGTGCCGGTGAGACCGGTCTGGTCAACGACGGGCGCTTCTACCATGGAACTGAGGACGCCGGCGATAGCGCGCATTGAGGCATTTGATCCGTCGAACTCGATGCCATTGTGCGATCCATGCGCCTGGACGTCGGAGGGTGGAGGTGGGGGCGGAGGATCTCCATCAGCGGGTGGAGGGGGTGGAGGCACAAGTTGCATCTTGACGCCGCCTTTAGCCACGACAAGGTTGTAAATGGAGCTATTGCGCGTTTCAAGGTGGGTCTTGAGGCCGAAACGTTCGGCCAGTAGCACGCGAATCGCGTTGCGCTTTTCAAGCCGGACCTCGTTATTGGTGAGCCGCGCTAGCCTGGCATCGGCGGCTTCGTCGGAGCGGGCCTGGATGGTGTAGAAGGTGTTCGCAACCCAGTCCGGCGCGCCGACGATCGGGGCATCGAAGCCGTAAGCAATCTGGAGAAGGGCCTTGATGGGAAGGTTCGTGGCATCGAAACGGCTGGAGTGCGGCGGGCTGGAGACGGTTACGTGGAAATTGGCATCGGGGGGCTGCGCAGGGCGGATAGAGACGACGTCGAAAGTCAGCGTGGGCGTGTAGTTGGGTTCTTCCATGATGGGAGCTTGCGCGTGAAGGTGCAGGCCGCAGGGGAAGACGAGAAGGGCCGCGAATAAACCGAGATGTCGCTGGGCGATGGGGAACATGGAGGTAGGACTCCTTGTGGGAATGATACGAGAGAGTGAGCGGCGCGGTTCCAGAATTTTTGCTCTGGATGGCGGGCTCATGGTTTGGCTGCGTGATTTTGTATCGGTCGTTGAAGAAGCGCGGGTCTGGAGACCCGCGGGACGGCTACGCTCTACGCGACTTTGCCGAGGAAGAGGTAGACGAGTTCTATGAGGAGGATAAGGATGACTACGATTTCGAGGAAGAAGCCGCGGGCTTGGTTGAATTGCTCGATCATGTCGTGGTAAAGGTCTTCGGCGGTTTTGAGTTTTTGGGCGACGAGGTCTTTGTAATCGGGCACGCCGACTTTGGTGGCGGCAAGGCGATAGAGACGCGCGGCAAACATGTCGCTCAAGAACTTGATGGAATTGTCGGCGCGCTCTGTGAGCTCGGCGATGTCGAGAAGGACGGTGTGGAGACGCGTGGCCCTGCGCGCCATGCGCCAGCGCGCGGGAAATCCGCGATTGCTCTCGAGTGACTGGTAGACGTTGGAAAGAATGCCGGTGAGCAGCTCGTCGTAATGGCGGAACTCGAGGAGCTGGGAGTTGGCGTACTCGAGGAGTTGAATGGCGGTTTCAGCGCCGGCCGCGCTGTCATAAAGAAACGCGGCGTTCCAGCCGATGACGGCGAGGTCGGTGGAGTAGTAGGAGATGCGGGATTGCAGCACCTCGGCGCACTCGCCCGGAGAAAGCTGCATGCGGTCGCCGCGCACGATTTGCGCGATCTCAAGGCCGTGATCGCGCTCGAGGTCGGCTGCCGGTTGCGCGGCGTCTTCATTGCGCAGGTGGAAGATGAAGTAGTCTTCGCTGAGCCAGCGCGCGTAGGGCTTGATCAGCGCGGCCGCGTTGCGCTCGAGACGCTGGCGCACGATGGGCTCGACGCGCGCGGCAAAATCGACGTCCCACACCCAGCGGCTGGCGAGATGGACGAGGCTTTGCCAGTCGCCGGAAAAGGCGAGCTGGTAGATGACGCTGACGACGCCGTAATCGTAGTACTTGATTTCGCCTTCGAGACGCTCGCCGCCGCTCAAGATAAGAGGGTCGAGCGGGCCGACAACCGGGGGGCGTTGGTAACGCACGTAGGACGGCACGGAGTGCTTGATGTTGGGCTGCTGCACGGTGCGCGCGTCGACGGCCTGCTGTAGCTGATCGAGGCGCAGTTCTTCGCAGACGTCAAATTGAATGAGGACGAGGACCGAGCCGGTGAGGGCGGTTTGCGATGGGGTTGCTGGCGTGGTGGTCATGGTGCGGAAGCATTTTCAGGTTTTTTCGGGCGTTTGTAGAAGGGGAGCGGGACTTGTTTGGCGCGGACGCGGTTGCCGCGGACATCGACGAGAATGTCTGTGCCGGAGTCGGCGACTGCTGTGGGCACAAGGGCGATGGCGATGTTGGTTTTTAATAACGGCGCGGGCGAGCCGGAGGTGATGACGCCGATGGGTTCGCCCGAGAGCGAGAGGACCGGATATGAGTCGCGGGCGATGCCGCGCTCGATCATTTCGAGGCCGATGATTTTGCGTTTGGGTCCGCCTTCGGCTTGAATCGCGAGCAGGGCGTCGCGGCCGATGAAGTCGCCTTTGTCGAGCTTGAGCCAGCGGGTGAGGCCGGCTTCGAAGACGTTGATTTCTTCAGAGATTTCGTGGCCATAGAGGCTCATGCCGGCCTCGAGGCGGAGGGTGTTGCGCGCGCCGAGGCCGCAGGGGCGGATACCGAATTCCGCGCCCGCGTCGAGCAGCGCGTCCCACATCTTCACGGTGGTGGGCTCGTCAGCGGGAATGTAAAGCTCGAAGCCGTCTTCGCCGGAGTAGCCGGTGCGGGCGATAACCACGTTGGGAATGCCGGCGACCATGCTCCAGGTGAACCAGTAATTCTTGATGGCGGCGAGATCGATTTTGGTGAGTTTGGCGAGGGTCTCAAGCGAGCGCGGGCCCTGCAGAGCGAGTTGCGAATAGTAGCTGGAGTAATCGCCCAAATGAGTTCCGGGCCAGCGGCCAACCTGCCGGTAGATCCAAGCGAAATCCTTATCCTTGGTGGCGGCGTTGACGACGAGGAGATAGTCGTTGGGGCCGAGGCGATGCACGAGGATGTCGTCGACGAAGGTACCGGCGGGCGTGAGCAGGGCGGAGTAATGCGCCTGGCCATTCTGGAGTTTCGCGGCATCGTTCATGGTGATTTGCTGGACGGCGGCGAGCGAGCCGGGGCCGCGGAACTGGATCTGGCCCATGTGGCTGACGTCGAAGAGACCGACGCCGGTGCGCACGGCCATGTGTTCGGCAATGAGGCCGCCGCCGGGGCAGGGATATTCGACTGGCATGTCCCAGCCGCCGAAGTCGACCATTTTGGCTTTGAGGGCGCGGTGGGTGTTGTTGAGTGCGGTCTTTTTGAGGGGCGTGGCGACGGAGGAAACTAGATCGGACATGAAAGATCCTCGGCGGAGTGGGGAACTTCGCCTCTTTCAACATAGGCACTGCGGGGGGTGGGGGTCAATCGGGGTCGGCTGAGGATGGAAGACGTGCAACTGGGTTTCTGACCGAATGGCTCCTTCATCGCAGTCTGATTAGTGCGGGTCGGGAGACCCGCGCTACAGCCGGTCCGGAGACTAGCGCTACATTTTGGCGGCTGCGGGATGACGCGATAAGAGTTCTAGAATGGATGCGTTCCACGCGGCGGGGATCATTCACGCGAGAGAGGATGCACGTGAACAGAATTCGAGGGATTGTGATGTTGATCGCTGCAGTTCTGGCGATTTGGAAGGGATGGCAAATTCATTGCGGGGAGATGGCGGTGCTGGCGTATGGTCTGGGCGTGATGGCGCTGGCTGTGGGCGTGTGGCACTTGACGCGCAAGGAGCCGGCGGCGCGGCCGAAGGGCTGATTTGAGCCGCAGGACCAACGAAAGATGGAGCTTCCGATCGTATTGGTTATTCTCAAGGGGAGAATTCATGCCTACTCTTTACAACCGCATTCAGGGGCGCAACCTGGACCGGCTGGCGGCGTTGAGCGACGGAATCTTTGCCGTGGCCATGACGCTGCTGGTGCTGGATATGCATCTGCCGTCCGGGGCACAAGTGCACGGCGAGCGTGAACTGCTGGCCGCATTGGCGGCGCTGGGGCCGCAGTGGATCACGTACGGCATGAGCTTTCTGACGCTCGGGATTTTCTGGGCCGGACAACAGACGCAACTGAATCATTTTGCCGAAGGCACGCGCGATTTGACTTGGATCCATCTCGGGTTTCTCTTCGCAGTTACGCTGCTGCCGCTTTCCACGCGGCTGCTGGCAGAGTTTTTTGACTATCGCGCGGCGTTGGGAATTTATTGGCTCAACATTTTTGTGCTGGGGGCGATGCTTTTCTGGAGCTGGTCGTATGCCACGCGTGCCGATCTGGTGAAAGCTGACACGCCAGACGAGGTGCGGGGCAGCATTTGCAGGCGCATCGTGATTGCGCAGTCGCTTTACGCGGCGGGCGCGGCGCTCTGCTTCATCCATACATGGCTGAGCATCGCGGCCATTGTGCTGGTGCAGTTGAATTACGCAGTGGCGCCGCGGCTGTGGGGACGGAAACAACATTGAGGGCTCTCGAACCGAATCTTCAAGAACAACTCCGCTGACGGTTCCGGGTTTCCTCCTGTACGGCCGGGCGAAAGTGAATTGAGATTTGTGGTTTCCCAACATCTCAAAGGCGAGATGTGGGGCACCCGGCCTGCGCAGTAGGAAACGATGGGAACGGCGGGGTTGAATGCGTTGGCAACGATGCGGTGGGGGGCGTTCCGGGCGATGCAAAGCGGGGCGCGCGGCGGATTGGGCTTTCTGCTGATCGGGCTGGCGGGGATTGGGGTCGCGCTGTGGGCGGCGACGCGAACGGAGCGCAAAGAGACAGCGAAGGATCCAGTCTGTGACCGTTGAATTTGCGCTTTGAGAGAGTTTTCGGAATCTCAGGTTAGGCGCAAGAACAAAGACGCGCCGAAGCGAGGCGCCTGAGATTCGCACTGGGTTGGAAGAGCTGGGTTCGGGTCTGTGCTATCCCCCTTAACCGATTCGCAAAATACGCGAATCCGCGAAGGTGGGGCACCTGTGTTCTGGAGTGGGGCGAGCGGAGAGACGATTAACTCCGCTTGGAGCGGCGGTTTGCACGCCAGAATGAGCTGACGCCAAGATAGAGAAATACTGCCACTACACCCGCCGTGACCCAGAGCGTTCTGTGGTCGGTGGTATGCGGGTAGGCTTGGATTTCGCGCCACAGCGAAGGGGCGAAGACTACGACGGGCAGGAGAAAAAAAACGCCGGTCACCTCGAGCCAGAGAATGCTGCCCACGCGTCGGAAGGGACGCAAAAAGCCGCCGACGCCGCGGCTTACAGACTGGCTGGCCTGCCCGAGCGATCGCCCAGTATGAGTCGAGGTGCGGGCTGCGGCCGAAACGGCGGCGCGATTCTGGTGGTTGGAACTCTGGGCGTGGGAGCCGGCAACGGGAGCCGCTTGATGCGGTTGAGGAGCGGCAGCCGCGGGTTGCGCGTGGCCCTCCAAAAGCTGCCCAGCCATGCGCCCGACGATGCGCACTCCGACGCCCAGGACGCGGCCAATCATGCGAGGTCTCATTCCGTTTATGATGGTAGCAGCGGGCTGTGACGCCTTCGAGCGATTCCAGAGTTCAGGTGCCCTGTGGGCTTCAGCGGAAGGGCGGCGTTTTTCTTGAGAAAAACGTCACTTGGCATCCCGGTTCCTGAATACGGCAACTCTAGAACCGCGGTAGTGCCACGGCAGCGGTTCCCGGTTGCTCTCGAAAGGGATTGGCAGTAAGGTAGAGAGATTCCACGCCGCAACCTGCATCTAATCTGGTGTGGGCAGCCGCACTTGGAGGTACCCGTGACATCCCGTCTGCGCGAGCTGATTCAGCAACTTGGCGAGGCCATCCATGAGTCGGTCATTGAGAGCGAGCAGATTGCGGGCGTGGTGCAGGACATCCGCAAGCACGGCTTTGACGTGCTGCTGATGCTGGAGGCAACGATCGGGCTGAACGAGGTGGTGGCGATGGCGAAGAACGCCGAGGCGCGCGATGCCAATGCCGAAGCCGGCAGCCAAGGGGGAACATTTACCCCGAACGATTTGCATTTCCTGCGCTCGCTGCGCATTTCCGTTGAAGGCGAAAAGGACGAGGCCGGAACCGACGTGAAGTAAGCGCCGCAGATGAGCCGGAGTGAACTCGCTGCCGGGCCGCGATTGCCGGCAATGGCAGCTATTCTGAAAGAAACCCAAGAGAAACTGCTGATGGCGATGGTGCCGCGCCCCGCGCACCGCATCAGGTAATTGACCACGTTTACATGGCTTGTTAAGATAGGAGTGCGGGGTGGAGCAGCCCGGTAGCTCGTTGGGCTCATAACCCAAAGGTCGCTGGTTCAAATCCAGCCCCCGCAACCAATTTAATCAATCAGTTACAGAGCTTGAGAGTTCCGGAGTGGGGTCCAGTAAGGGTCCATTAAGAATTCCACCCCGTCAGATGCTGAGAAAAGGCTGCCGTGAGCAGCCTTTTCTTGTCTCTGGAATTACTTCACGCCGCCTGGTCTTGCCTGCGCTCTCTATGAAGCGCCATGCTGACGACCTTGCTGTTCGCATCGCGCTTCGAGCTCATCAGCTGGCTTCCACCCGGTCGAAGTTGATCCAGATCAGGCTGCCGGCAATGCCGCGCTTGTTGCGGGAATAGGCGCGCGCGTCGGGGCCGCCCATCGTGTACACGGGCGCCTTTTCACGGGTGACCGAATAGTTGATGGCCTGGAGCTTTGAAAGGAAGCTGCGTACTTACATACTCATAATGGAGTCAAATTTACGTAGTTGTGGCCCCGGTCACTTGACATCGAGGGCCAACAGGAGCATAAGTATATGAGCACAGAGTTGAAAATGTTCGCCTCCCTTCCTTCTTCCTATCTCCTCAGCCAGAGCATGGGCCGGTTGTTCGGCTCCTGCATCCACGAGTCCCGCAAGACGGCCGGTCTGTCCCTCGAGAAAGCCGCCCGCTTGTCCGGCATGAAGACTTCTGAGTGGATGGCCGTCGAGGAGGGCTGCGTGCCCCAGGACATCAACCAGTTGCGGGCTATGGCCGACGCGATGGAGATCAGTTTCGACCAGATCGGCACGCTGGTCATGGTCTGCCGGGCGGCCTGGGAGCTCTAATCGGGGCGCGCCCCTGGCGCGCCGTACTTATAAATAGATAGACTCACTTCTGAGAGAGGAGGTGAGTCCGATCATCACCGTCAACAACGAGGAAGTCAAACGCATGAATCTGAACGTTCCTGTCAAGCTGCACAACGCCTTCAAGGCGGCGACGGCCGCCCAGGGCGAAAACATGACCGACGAGCTGCTGAAGTTCATCCGCAGCTACATCGATAAGCACTCATCGAAACCAACTAGGCGACGCAAGTGAAACGCGCCGCTCTATATATGAGGGTCAGTTCCGTCGATCAGCATCCCGAGACGCAGCTCCACGACCTGCGCCAGATGGCCGCCCAGCGCGGCCTGGAAATCGTACAGCAATATACGGACAGAATCTCCGGCATCAAAGCAAAGCGGCCGGGGCTCGATCGGATGATGGCCGATGCCCGCCGCGGACGCTTCGACATCGTCCTGGTCTGGGCCTCGGACCGGATCGCCCGGTCGGTGAAGCACTTCCTCGAAGTGCTCGACGAGCTGAACCGGCTCAACATCGAGTACGTCAGCTTCCGCGAACAGATCGACACGGGCGGCCCGCTGGGCCGGGCCATCGTCGTCATTATCGGCGCCGTCGCCGAACTCGAACGCGACCTGATCATCGAAAGGGCGCGCGCCGGCATGCGGCGCGCCCGGCTCGAAGGCACGCACATCGGACGAAACCCGCTGGCCGTAGATCGCGAAGCCATCTATCGCGATCGCTGCCAGGGCCAAAGCCTAAGGCAGATTGCGCGCTGTCATCGCATCTCTACCGCCACCGTGCAGCGTGTCCTCCGCCGCCAGGAGTCGCCGCCAAAGCCAGTCGAATCGCAACCATATATAGATGTGACAAAAGGTTTCGAAAAAGCAGCCTCCTAAACCTCACCGAATCAGCGGCCGGATCTCACCAATCCGGCCGTGTCAAAAGGTATACCTTCGCGTACAGAACAACACTAACGGGCAACGGCAGTTGTTGTGGTCAGCGAAAAGCGGCCGACATTTTGGAACCTATCCGCGCTCATTTCTCGCCTCGGCGATTTGGCGTGAATCCAGAAGCACTCCAGGCGACATTCCCCGTTTGCCCTTACCTATCCGTTTCCATTTCTACAGCGGTTTCCCAATTACTGTACCCCGAAACCACAGCAGCTGAGTGGGTTCTTCCTCAAGAAACACCTACATTGCACGGCGCCAGAAAGGGCACGTGAATTGTGGAACCGCTCTAGTACACGCCTCGCTTATTCAGCCACGGGCCGTACTGCTGGTCCAGGCCCTCAACGTGGTCAATGAACCAGCTGTGCAGGAAGAAGAGCAATTCGCGTATATCCGCGGTCTTGCCGCGCTGCAGCCCGGAGACGGTCTCCTGGAGTTGCCGCAGCAGACGCTGGTGCTCGTCGCGGTGGCCGGCCAGGCCGGGGAAGCCATGCTGCGCCAATAGTTGCTCCTCGCTCCTGAAATGCAGACGCGTGAACTCGATCAGCTTCCTCAGAAGTTCGTCCACCTGCCCTCGGTGCGCGCCGCGCACCAACGCCCGACGAAGTTCGTTCATCTCATCCATCAGGATGGCGTGTTGATCGTCCATGGCCTGCACGCCAACATTGCAAGCACGGCTCCAAGGGAGAAGAAGAGTCACATTGTCCTCCGCGAATCGCTGACGAATTCTGAGAGGGCCTTGCTCGCCGCGCAAGTCAAAGCCGTCGTGGATAATACCCGGCCTCGATCATGTGGTGAATGGTCTGAATCGCGCGCGAATGATCCTCGCGATAGGTTATCCCAAACCAGGAGTCTGCGCCGGGAAGCACTTTCACTCGCATCCTTCCTTCGGCGATCAGCTCATGCACTGTGTTCGACATCGCAAACTTATAGTTTCGCCGAGAACTTGGAAAACTCAGGCTGCTGAAGACCGCTGTTTTCGCATGGTCCAGATCAGGTAGGCGGAGCACGATCTTCCGACGAAGGGGTTTCTTGCTTTTCTTTCGCATACGAGCAGCCTCCTCCCCGCTTGCATGCCTTCGATATACACACTGCCTCGGTCGCCTTTAATCAGTCGGGCGTATCGGTAGATGCCTCGGCGATTTGGCTTAAAACCGAGAGCACCGGTCTGATCAAACTGGATAGATCAATTCGTCCGCCTGATTCGACAGCAGATCGCCATTTTGGCGACCCCCAGGTTGACAACAGTAGCACATAAGCCTAGCGTCGTAATTGAGCAAGCTTTCTCTTTTTGCTCGTTCAGGTTCCCTGAACTAAGTCAGCCCATCTGAAGTTGCCCCCTTAGATTTCCCAAATGAGGAGTTGAGTTATGACTCTATTGACGCGTTGGGAGCCTTTGCGTGAGTTTTCCGCCATGCAAGACCGCATCAACCGCATGAACCGTCTTTTCCGTGAGCCGTATAGCCCTGAAGTCCCGGAAGACGCATTAACTACCACCAGCTACGCACCGCCGGTGGACATCTACGAAGACGAGCACAACATCACGTTGAAGCTTGAAGTTCCGGGCATCGACGAAAAAGACATTGATGTCCGTATCGAGAACACCACCCTCACCGTCCATGGCGAGCGCAAGATCGAGAAGGAAGAGAAAGAGGAGAACTTCCGTCGCGTCGAGCGGCAGTACGGAGAGTTCACCCGGTCGTTCACGCTGCCCAGTTCCGTGGATCTCAATCAGGTGAGCGCAAACTACGACAAGGGCGTGCTGAAGATCAACCTTGCCAAGAAGGCCGAAGCCACGCCGAAGCAGATCAAGGTGAATGTTGGCAGCGACAAGGCCCTCGAAGCCAAAGTTAACAGCATGGCCGCATAGAAACTGCGCCCGATCGTCAGTGGCGAATGGTCAGCGAGAGACATGGGAGGAGGCCTATCACCGCCTCCCATCATCGGCACGTTGGCTGGGGTGGGTGTTTGCTCTGAAATGGAAAGCAATTTCTCCTTCTCGCCTTCCGCATCCAAGGCTTTGCCCCAGACGAGCGACGTGCAAGAGCGCAACCGAACGACTGGAGCTGCGATGAGCCTCCTCAAGAAATGCGATGCAAAGAATCGTCTATCTGCGAGTCGTAACAAGAGCCGACATTCGTTCATGCCGGTCGGACAAGCCGATAGAGCCAATCCTTCAGAGATCAAGCCGGACGGACCACGGGCGAGCAGACTGACTTTTGTCGAAGACTTCACACGGGAACATTCTCTCCCTGGCTTGCACATCACTTCGATCGAGATTTCAGGCAGTTTTTGAACCACGACCGCATCTAAGCTACGGTTGGTCCGGCAGAACGCCGGAGAGGCGTAGGTATGGAATGCTCAATCTGCAGGGACCGGGAACGAGCTTATCAGGCTGGGCTCAGCGAGTACATCGATGCTCGTTCCTCAGCTTGCTATCAGGTCAGCAAGAAGTTTGCGGCCTTCAAGAATGTCGAGATGGAGCGCGCCAAGAGCGACCTGGAAGATCACCGGCTTGTGTGCGCCTCCGCCATCAGAGTGCTTGCATTGTTGCCGGATCGGGACGTGTCTACGAGTTTGATACAACTGGCGGCGTAGTTTCGTAAAGGTCTTCTTCTGTCGTCGGTCCAGGTCAGCACATCATTGCCAACCCGCCGAGACAGCCGAGCTGCCTAGGATGGTGACGGCATTGAAAGGGTCGACAACATTGCGCACCGCCAACCAGCGCGTCTCCTTGGGCGTCATCTGCTTCACCTGCGGTCTATTGGTTTGCTGCGGCTGATCGAGGTGGGTACGGCGAACAGCAAGACCGCGGCCTACGCGCTCTAGTTCGCTTATGACGACGAATCAACCGGGCCGGTACGCCTTCGCCCGGGGGCCCCTCTGCGTTGTTGACAAAGACTTCACGCCGGGCCTATTGTGATTGCGTTTTCATGAAAGGAAGTCAAAATGGTTGCCTATTTTCAGCTTCAGCCCGCGGAGTCGGAACTCCAGCAATTGGCAGAGCAGTATTGGCAGAAATCTGGCGAGAAAGAGCATGAGCTTGAAGTGGCCGCGTTCGAAGCCGGAGAAGCGATTCGCAATGGGGACTATTCGCTGGCCAATTTGGAAGCTATCGTGCGCTGGAAATCGGAGCGCGCGGTGCAATATTTGATCGGTAACAGCAACGAGCAGATCCGGCACGTCCTGGCCGTCGCAGCCGCGCCCGCGTCGTCTACCGAATCGGCCATGAAGGCTTTGCTCGAACTGCACGGCATAGATATCTCCGTGGCGTCGGCGATCCTGGCCGCGATCTACCCTGAGCGGTACACGGTGCTGGACTACCATGTTCTGGAAGCGGTGGGGTACGCCCGGCACGACGTGCATTTCTATGAGGAGTATCTGGCCTTTTGCAAGCGCCTGACCGACAGCAACATCGTCAAGCCGCAGAGCGAGCTCCCCGGTGCCACGCCGCTGCGCACACTTGATCGTGCGTTTTGGGAGTGGTCGCGTAGCCACGGTGACTAGCAGTGGGCCCCGGCCGCGCGCCGCATCCGGGTTTGGCTTCTGCCTGGAGCCTTCGCCAGAACTCCCAAAACTGTTTGTCTCTTCGGCTGCAAAGGAGGTTGGGTCTTGCGATATAGCTCAAAAGCAGCCTAATCTTGGGCGCCCAGAGTTGGAACAGGGAGTTCCTGCAAAGAAAGGGTACTTTCCATGTCCGCAAAGCGAATTGGCATTCTCACGGGAGGCGGCGATGTCCCGGGCCTGAATTCGGTCATCAAGTCGGTCGTTTACCGGGGAACCGAAATTGGATATGAGGTCATTGGCATCCGCCGCGGCTGGGAAGGACTGACGCACATCGATCTGAAGGATCCGGCCAGCCGGTCGCTGTACATCCAGCCCCTTAACCGCGAGAACACACGCACGATCGATCGCACAGGCGGCACCTATCTGCACAGTTCGCGCACCAATCCCACCAAGATGCAAGAGCTGCCGCCGGCGCTCAACGGGCAACAGTTTTCAAGTAAACAATCCATTAAGAATGGCGTGACCAGCACGCTATTCGATGTGACGCCGGCGGTGCTGAGGAATATCGAGACGCTGGGGCTTGATTACGTGGTGGCAATCGGCGGCGATGACACCCTTAGCTATGCTGCCGAACTTGACCGACAGGGCATGCGGGTGATCGCAGTGCCGAAGACCATGGATAACGACGTTCGCAACACCGAGTATTGCATAGGGTTTTCAACCGCCATCACGCGTGCCATGGACGCCATCGAGCGGCAGCGGACGACGGTCGGCTCGCACGAGCGCATCGGCATCTTCCGGGTGTTCGGACGCGACGCCGGCTACACCGCTCTCTACACCGCGTACGTGACATCCTTGCGCTGCTGCATCCCCGAGTTTAAGGTGAATTTGCAACGCCTGATCGAAATCCTGGTCGCTGACAAGCACAACAATCCCAGCAACTACTCGCTGGTGATTCTTTCCGAGGGTGCGGAGTGGGAAGGATACACGGTAAAGGAATACGGCCCAGCCGATGCCTTTGGCCACCGCAAGAAGATGAGCGTGGCGGAGGACCTGAGTAACGAGATCAAGACTGCCACTGGGGAAGAAACCGTGGTGAGTGACCTGACATACGATTTGCGCTCCGGTAGTCCGGATTTCATCGACCGCATGGTGGCCATCACCTTCGCGGGAATGGCGATGGACGCCGTAAAAGAAGGAAAGACCGGCTTGATGACGGCGATTAGCAGTGGCTGCTTCACGATGGCGCCGATCCCCGATCCCAAACTTGGGCCGCGCAAAGTTGACGTTGCCACCATGTACAACCGAGAGCGCTACCGGCCAACATACGATCTTAAGCAGGGCCTGCCGATTTTCCTAACGCGGGGCTAATGCGGAGAGCCGTGGTGCGAGAGGAAGCCCGGGAAACCTATGAGTTTGGCTGGTTCCTGCCGCGCGAGCACGGGGCCACGGCCATGTTGTTGACCCCTATTGTCTGCGCAGCGATTCTCGTCCGCGAGTGGCGCTGGTGCGAGCTTGCGACACTAACGGCCGCATTCGCGGCATTGGCCGTAAGGATTGTGGGCGAATCGGCTGCTCACCACAGAGAATTCGTCGTTCTGCCGCCGGCAGACGAAAATGGCGCATCCCCCAAATTGGGAGACTAAGCCCTACTGGCATAAACTTGCCTGTCAAGGAAGTGGTTGGATCGGTAGCTCAGGTTGGCGACCAGGACGACCGATAACGTTCTGGGACTGTGGGTCTTCCTGGCGAGGTGCAGCGTGCGCCAAAGAATCTGCGCATACGAGTAAAACCGACCGTTGAACTGGTTTACCTCCTCCACTAGTTCCGCCCAGGTAAGGTGCGCATAGCTGGCCACCGGATAAGTCAGAGTGTAGTACTTCCAATCCTGTGGGTAATCGTTCGACCGGATCCTGCCTTCGCGCTCCATTTGAGCGTAGAGCTTGGTTCCGGGAAGCGGAGTAAGGATCAGAACATTAGCGGCGTCGATGCCGTATTCCCTGGCGGCGCGAGCGATGGTCTCGCCAATCCCTCGCTGGTCCGTGTCGATGCCTATGATGAATGAGCCCACAACGCATATGCCGTGCCGTTGAATCCGCTGGACGGACTCACGGAAATCTTTCCCCTTCTGGAGGTTGAACTTCTTGCCTAAGGCCATCAAACCTTCCACGGTGGGGGATTCGAACCCGATGAACACGCCTTGGCATCCCGAACGCGCGGCGAGCTCCAGCAGTTCCTCATCGTCGGCGAAGTTCATGGTCGCCTGGCAGATCCAGGGCCGGGTCAGCCCCTCTTGAATCATCGCCCGGAAAAGATCCTTGGAGTATACGAGATGGTCCTCGCGAGTACCAACGAGGTTGTCGTCTACAAACAGGATGACTTTTTCCCGGATCAGTCGCAGCTCTCGAATGACATCATCGACGGGCCGGTGGCGGTACGTGCCTCCATTGAAGGCGGTAACGCTGCAGAAGATGCAATTCAACGGACAACCACGCGTGGTTTGTACCGAGCCGAGGTAGTACCGTCCGTGGAGCAGGTCGTGGCGAGCGGGCGGGATTGCATCCATGGCGCTGATGCCACCGTCGTACACCCTGCGCAGGGCATGGTTGCGCGCATCCGCCAAAACCTGCGCCCATACCGATTCCGCCTCTCCCGTGACCACCGCATCCACATGCTCCAGCGCCTCATGGCGACAGAATGTGGCATGAATGCCTCCCATCACCACGGGCACTCCCATGGCGCGGTACAGTGCTGCGACTTCGTAGGCCCGCGGCGCTTGCGAAGTGAAGGCCGTTACGCCGACGAGATCAGGTTTGGGCAGACGACCGTAATCGGGACGGCCCAGGTTCTCGTCGATCAACGTCACCTCCCATTCCGGAGGCGTCAGTCCTGCCACCACGAGAAGCCCGAGCGGTTTCCAGACGCGATACTTGTTCAGACGGTTAAAGTGAACTTTGTTCAGGCTGACGACCGGATTGTCGGGATTAACCAGATTGAGTCGCATCGCTTTCCTTCCCGGTCTACTGCTGGATTCGCTGGCTGCAATTTGGTCTCGTTCTGTTGGGTACTCCTTCTGCCACA
>CAWHNV010000064.1:0-23522 GCA_963830785.1 uncultured Acidobacteriota bacterium | reverse complement strand
TGCACTACCGCCTCTGTCCTGCCGCTCTGTTTGCCCAGCCACTCCAGGAGGGCGTCTTCGCTGCGGAAGGCTTCGACTCCGCACCGCATAACTCCAGTGCATCGTTTGAGATAGCCGTTGATGAGCACCTCGTAGCCGTCCTTTGCCCCCGCCCGGGAGCCGATATGGGCCAGTGTCACCTGCATGGAGAGGAGAATACCGCAAAACCGCGGTTTGGGCCGGGGGCTGTCGAAATGTCAACTGTCCCAAAATCTGCAGGTTATGTCCAATTTTGGGAATATCGCGTCTATGTTGTATGGAATTCCATATTTCACCTATTCAACCCCGCAAATGATATGTGAATAACTCTTTTATTTTCTGTGAAAATGACCATTTACTCGGTATCTCCGAGAATGGCATGAATCGTGCATTGAATGGGCAGAGGCATCGGTGAGAGGTGTACTGTTTTGGCAGACCGTCGTTTCAAGATTGCCAACAAGTTACACTCGCACCGGGACATGGGGTCACACTCAAGTGCGCCTGCACTCGCTTGGATGGCCTTTCTGGTTTGTAAATTTGAGTACGGCTGTTGATTTTGAAACAACTTGCGGGATCGGACTTGCCCTCCCCATCGAGCCTCCGAAAGCGCACAACCTGGATCGTGGAGGGTCCTCCTCGAGGCCTTCCGGTGCAGAACAGATATTTCTGGAGGAGTTCTAATGCGTTTTTTCCGTTTACAAGGCATTGCTCTCGTGTTTGCGGTTGCGTTTGCACTGGGATTTGTGGTGACAACGCAGCAACCGTCCGCCTATTGCCAGGAAACTACCGGTGGCCTACAGGGCACGGTAAAAGATCCGTCCGGCGCCGTCGTGCCCAAAGCCCATGTCACGCTTACGGGCGCCGCACTGATCGGCAGCAAGGAGCTTGTGACGGATGCGAGCGGCTACTACCGCTTTGCCAACCTTCCTACCGGTTCCTACACCCTCGTGGTGAAGGCCGAAGGCTTTGAGACCACCAAGCAGTCTGGCATCGCGGTTGAGACCGGTCGACTGCCTACCATCGATATGGTTCTCAAGGTAGGCGCAGCAGCGACGACGGTCGAAGTAACCAGCTCCGGCCCGGTTATCGACACGACGACTACGCAGAACCTCACAAACGTCAGCAGCCAGCAACTCCAGAACTTGCCCACCGGCACCACCTTCCAGTCAGTGATCCAGTTTGCCCCGATGGCGCGCGATGAGCCTCTTGCCGGCATGCAGACGAACGGCCGCGGCACCGGCGGCAGCGGCGGTTCGATGCCAGGCTCCAGCGGCAACGGCCTCAGCCTCGGCTACTCCATCGGCGGCGCAGCCGACTCCGAATCGAGCTACCTGGTTGAAGGCCAGGACACCGAGAATATCTCCGGTGGTTACTCCAAAGCCAACGTCCCGATGGAGTTCATCCAGGATGTGGACATCAAGACCTCTGGTGTCGAAGCCGAGTACGGCGGCGCTTTGGGTGGTGTAATCAACGTCATTCTGAAGAAGGGCAGCGATGCCTTCCACGGCCAGATCTCGTCAACCTATGAGTCGTCGGGAACCGACGCCAACCCCGTGAACACTTTCCTGCGGTACGATCCGACTTCAAACGACTGTACGGTAGATTCGATCCAGCTGCCCAGAGTTACTCACCGCAGAAGGTTCATTTCCGCACCGCTGAGCCCAGCATTCTGGTGGGTGGCCCGATCGTGAAGGAACACCTTTGGTTCGTCGCCGGCTTTGAGCCACTGATCTCGGCCGAGCCGGAGACGTAAACTTCGGCGCCAACGACAACAATGCCGGCAATCAATACTTCACGCAGGACCGCCAGCAGTATTTTGGCTACGGCCGCATCGACGCCGCCCTGTCTCAGAAGATTCGTGTCTTCGGCCAATGGCTCACGCAGTACGCGCGCGAGACGGGCGACGCCTTTCCCATGGCCGATCCGACCGCAGTCGAGTCCAGCGTCCTGAACACCTCGACTTTAAGCCCTCTGACCAGCTTCTTCTCATGGCCTCGGGTGGGCGGCCCCGAATGCCACCTACAATGTCGGTGCGGATATCTACCCTCACCCAGCGACTTGTTGCGACCACCCGCTACGGCTACTTCTTTGACAACTATCACGACTTTGGCTGGCCTACCGCGGCTCGCGAGATCTTGATTTGGCGACTCGAGTGCGATGGGCGCTGCAGTGGTACATGCAATGGCAATCCCCTGCCCGTGCGCTTCAGCGCTGCCGGCTGGCGGCACCACCACGCCCTACGACGGCACCTACACGCACGGTGAACGCCGACAAGCACTACCAGTTCAACCAGGACTTCGCTTTCTACAAGGGCGGCTGGTGGGGCACCCACAACTTCAAGTTCGGCTATCAGCTCAACCACCTGGTGAACGTGATCGACCAGAACGGAAACGTCCCCTGTGCCTTCCTGGGTCGGCGATGGGCACGGCGCTACCTTGACCTTCACGTCAACCGGCATGTCCAACTGCACACAAGCTCATGGCAGAGTGGAGCAACTGCGCCGGCCAGTACGGCTACCTGACGGTCCAGGACTTTTCGACCATTCTGCGAACTCAAGGGGTGCGCCCACGCCGGCCAGCGACTGGAACCACGCGCTCTACGCGCAGGATTCCTGGAACCTGGGCAAGGGCCTGACCCTCGATGTGGGTATCCGCATCGAGACATGAAACCCTCCCCGCGCCGGCGGAGTGCAAGTCCCCTCCATCAACTTCCCGTGGAGCGACAAGATCGAGCCTCGCCTGGGCGCCGCATGGGATCCAAGCCGCAAGGGCAAGGATGAAGATCTTCGGCAGCTATGGCGTGGTCAACGACGTGATGAAGCTGCTTGTTGGCCCAGACCTCCTGGGGCGCGCAGGCCTTCGAGAAATGCAGCTATCCTCTGGGTCCTGACGGGACAGCTCACCGGGACATTCAGCACTGCCGATCTCGATCTAGCCTTCAAGCGGCCGCGCCTGCCCGAACGGTCGCCGACCACGTGGCGCCAACTTCGCCAACGGCAAAGTGCCGACATCGCTTACCGACTAGGAACAGGCGTCTAGCTAGATTGAGAACGTCAACGAACGCCCGTGGGAGCCGGTTGCGCCCAACGTGAAGCCGTATCGCCAGCATGAGTACGTCGTCGGTTTCGACTACCAGATCTCGCGTGACTGGGCGTTCGAAGCCCGCTACGACCGCCGCCGTCTCGACCATATCCTCGAAGATGCATCGCTTTCCGACAAGGTATGGGGCGAAACCTACACAGTTGTCAACCCCGGCGAGGGCGTCAACGACAACATTGATGACTATGCCACTTATCTGGCTTCACTCGGTCAGGCGTTTGGCGTGCCCGGGTGGGCTTTCAGCGACACAAAGGACTACGGCGCGGGCGCTGCTTTTGGCACCTGCCCAAGCTGCCCCGCCAATCCCAAGGCGATCCGCAACTACGACGGCGCCGAATTTCGGTTCACCATGAGCCCGGTTCATGGATGGGCGAGCATGATCAGCTACACTTACAGCAGCATGTGGGGCAACTACGCAGGCCTGACCACTACCGACCAGACCGATGGTGGCATTACGGGCCGCAATAGCCCGGACACCACGCGCTCGTTCGACGAGCCGTTCTACTACTTCGGCGCCAATGGCAAGTCCACCGACGGGCCGATGCCTACGGACCGTCCGAACGTATTCAAAGGCTTCGCGACTTACACGTTCCACTGGTGGAAGGGCCAAACCACAACCCTCGGCCTCCTCCAGCAGTTGCTGCAGGGCAGCCCGGTTAGTTCATACATCGACTTGCTCGAATCCTATGGCGAAGAACCCTACGAAGCGACCTATGTTTATGGCCGCGGGAACTGGGCCAACATGACTCAGAACCCGACAACCGGTGCGATTACAATAGGGACGCCTTATGCGCGGCGCACGCCATGGTTCACGCAGTCCGACCTGAATGCGTCGCACACCATCAGGACGGGCGATCACGAGAGCATCTCGTTTGAAGGCACGGCTCTGAACCTTCTCAACCAGCGCGCAGTTACGGCGTACTGGCAAGGCATGAACTCTGTGTACTCGGCCACGCCACTGTATCCGGGCGTGGTTCCGGGCACCGGCACGAATCCGACAACTAACCCTTATGTGCCGGTCAGTCTTGCAAACGGGGCTTTGCTTTACCAGGAACTCGAGACAGGCTATAACCCGCAAACTTGGATCAATGGAAACAACGGCGAGGTGCCGAGTGTGATTCCGAGCTCCTGGTACGGACAGCCGTACCTGCACCAGCTCGCGCGCAGCATCCGTCTTGGCGTGCACTACACGTTCTAAGCTCAATCAGGTTTCAAGAAACACAATGGGGACCCGAAATCGGGTCCCCATTCTTTTTCGCCTCGCTTACACCACTCCAGCGAAACACCCACTGCACACGCGGCCCAACCCACGATCCCAGATCCGAAAATCTCTTCCGGCCCCTTGCATATAATTGCGCGGCTTTGGCGCACAATCTAGTCATGTATAGCCAGAACTGTCTCCGGTCCAGGTCCAAAATGTCAGGCATGCGCCCGGGTTTATACCCCCCGTACCCCTCCCCCCTCCCCCCCTATTAACCAAATAATTAACAATAAAAGTCGAAAAACGGGCTGTGAAACTGTGAAGCGCGGAACCGGCTAAGAATCAGCAGGTTAAAGACAAAATCGCGCAACTCCACAGAAACTGTGAAACTGTGAATGGATTTGGGGCGGGCTCGCCAACGACAGGTCTTCGTCGTTGGGGGCGGTCCCCACGGGTGGCTGTGACCCGGCGCCATACTCGAAGGGTCACATCAACGCTGGTTCGCTCTAGCCGACTTGGTTTCCTTTGCGCCCGACCGTTCAGCGTGAGCGGCGGGTCTGTCTCGTGGCGGGCCGCGCGGCTTTCTTCTTCGCCGATGCGGGCTTCCCGCGCGGCGCGGCCTTCTTCGTGGGCTTCGTCACTGTCTTCGCGCGCTTTGCCGACTTCTTGGTCCTGACTGCGGATTTCGCCGCGGACTTTGTCGTGGGCTTGGCCGCTGCAGCTCGCGCCTTGATCGGAGCTTTGGTCCGCGCAGCGCGGGTCTTCTCCTTCAGCTCGGTCTTCAACTCGGCATCGAACTCGGCTGGCGTCAGCGGGCGCGCCGACTTGCGCAGTCGTTCGATGTCGTAGAAGGCGCGGCGCTCGGACTGAAACACGTGCACCACGAAGTCCACGTAGTCGAGCAGAATCCATTCGCCGTGACGGCGGCCCTCGACGGAGTTCGGGTAGACGCCGAAGTCGCGCTTGAGGCGCAACTCGATTTCGTCGGCAATGGCGACGGCCTGCCGCTCGTTCAAGGCCGAAGTGACCAGGAAGAAGTCGCTCAGCCCCGAGTCGGCGGGATCGAGGGCTAGGATGCGGGTGTTCAGGCCTTTTTTATCTTCACAAACCGCGGCAGCGGCCTGTACGAGGGCGCGCGTTTGCTTCTGCGCTGGCGATAGTCTCATGCGTTAGAACGTTTCTCCAGTCCTCATGGTAGAGCAGGGAGCAGGGAATAGGGAATAGGGAGGAGCCAATAGGGAGTAGAAAGGCGCGTTTTGGAGGGGGCGACGCGGCCCATTGGCCTACAGACGGTACAGCCCGTGTTGCGCGATGTACTCGCACACGGCCGGCGGCACCAGGTCGCGCCCTGCCGCCGGACTGCCGGGAGCCGCGTGAATCTGCGCCCGAATTTCTGACGCACTGATCTCCACATGCAGGCCGGGCAGCACATAAAACGGCGTGCGTTCTCCTGCCTGATTCACGAGAACAAACGCGCGCACTTCAATCCCGGATTCGCTCTGGATCTCCTCCTGCCCGGCCTCGAGCGCAAGGCCCGCCGGCACAGCGGTCTTCAAATCGACCGTCAAATCCTGGAGCGGCTGGGCCGGCCGTGAGGCCACAATCAACGGCGCCACAAATGGGAGTTCCGCGGCGCGATGCCAGTGGCGCAGCGCGAAGAACGAATCCGCACCCATCAGGCAAAAGAGCGCACAATCTGGGGCGAGAGAAGCGCGTAGCCGCTCGAGCGTGTCGAATGTGTAATTGGGTGCGGATGTGCGATCGTTGTCGGATTTTGGCGCGTCGACAAGCGAGACCTGAAAGCCCTGCTCGCCCACAATCGCTAGTCGAGTCATCGCCACCCGGTCCTCGAAGCTCGCGGCGGGACCGTCCGGCTTGAGCGGCTGCATGCCCACCGGTGCAAACAGCACCGTATCCAGCGCGAAGGCGGCCCGCGCGGCGCGCGCCACAGCCAGGTGGCCCAGGTGCGGCGGGTCAAAACTTCCGCCAAAGAAGGCTACGCGACTTCCGCCAATGAGGGTCACGCGCATCGCCTCCGGTTAGCCGTTTCGGACAGACCCAAGCCGGAAGCGTGCCGGGACAACTTCATAGCTTCATCCTACAGCGTTCGCAGCTTGGTTCGACTGCGCCGCGCATCAAGCTCTATCGCCCACGCCGTCGCGTAAAATCAACAACAGGAAGTCCGCGCACGACATCATTCTTCCCACCCGCTATGCGATATCTGATCATGGTTCTCGCCGTTGCCGGCATTGTCATTTCTGCGCTGGCATTGCCCCTTCACTATTCCACCACCACTGCGCCCTGCGACATCAACGAACACTGGGATTGCGGCATCGTGAACCGCAGCAGCTTTTCAACGATCGCCCACTTACCTGTCGCTGTCATCGGCATCGCCGGATATCTGCTGCTCGGCTGCCTCGGCTTCGCACGCCAGCGTTTCGCCACATTCCTGGTCGCGTGTTTGGGATTTCTCTTCGCGTTCCGGCTTTCTATGATCGAGCAATACGGCCTCGGCGTCTGGTGCCTTTATTGCGCCATATCGCAAGCCATCATCGCCCTGATCCTGTTGCTCAGCGTGGCCTGGTTCACGGCCGAATATTTCGCACTCAAGCGTGCCGCGCCCAAAATCAACTCTTAGCTCACAAAGAAGCGGTCCGCGCCCTCACCTTCCGCGCGATTGGAACTGCGAAACTCTCGCTGCCTCGTGCGCTCGATTGTTAAACTTAAAGTATCGACATGTTCACAGACTGGTACGGGCGCTGGATGTACGCGTGGGAGACGCGGCTGACGACGCGCGACGAAAATCGCGTGGTGCGGCCGCTGGAGTGGGGATTCGAGTGGATCGTGCCCTTTCTCGAAGCACACGGCTTTGACGTAGTCGTGCCCGGGCCCGAGGTAGAGCGCGACGATGCCGCCGCGGAAGCCGCCATGGTGCGCATCAACCAGTTCCTCATCCGCCACAGCAAGGAATTCTTCGGCTACACGCGGCCTACGGACTTTCGGCTGGAGGAGCGTTTTCCGCAACTCTTCCCTACCAACGTGCGTCCGGAAACGCTCGCCAAAGATGCAGACATCAAGCGTCAGGCCGCCGAGGGCAAACTCGCGTCCGCGCAATATCTCCGCTTCACGTCGCCGGAGCGCACGCCGTATCCAGAAAACGATCTGGTCAACGCGCGCTGGTATCCCGCGCCCGCGCACAAAGATCCCGCGCGGCCCAAACAGGCCATTGTCGTGATGCCGCAATGGAACGCCGACGGCTTCAGCCACAACTCGCTGTGCACGCTCTTCAACCGCATGGGCGTTTCGGCGCTGCGCCTCTCCAAGCCGTACCACGACATTCGCCGGCCCGCGGAGCTGGAGCGCTCCGACTACGCCGTGAGCGCCAACATCGGCCGCACCATCTCCGCCTGCCGACAGGCCGTGGTCGATATCCGCTGCTGCCTCGACTGGCTCGAAGAGCAGGGCTACGAGCACTTCGGCGTGCTGGGCACCAGCCTCGGCTCCTGCTACGGCATTCCTGGCCAGCGCGCACGACGCGCGGCTGCGCGTGAACGCCTTCAATCACGCGTCGACTGCATTTGGAGACGTGGTGTGGGCCGGGCAAAGCACGCGCCACATCCGCCAGGCGGTGCAGGAGGCAGGCCTCACGCAGGAGCGCGTGCGCGCTCTGTGGGCCGCCGTAAGCCCGGTGAGTTACTACGAACAGTTCGCAGGCGCCGAGGCCAACGGCCCGGGCAAAAACGTGCTCATCGTCTACGCCAACTACGATCTCACCTTTCCCAAGGAGTACTCGCTGAAGGTGGTCGATGCATTCCGCCGTTCGGGCGTGCGCCACGAAATTCGCGTGCTGCCCTGCGGCCACTACACGACCGGCGAAACACCCTACAAATTCATCGACGGCTGGTACATGGGCTCATTTGTCTATCGCGCGTTCAAGGCGCTGCGGGAAGAGAAAGCGTCGGGAGCGGGCGCCGACGTGGCGCAGCCGAGCGATGTTGAGGAAGAAGCGCCAGCCCTAAGGCAATAAGGCGCACCTGAGTATCCGTTGGGCCAAGTATACTTTCCGCTATGATGAAGCCGCGATTGACAGTGCTCGGCGTATATCGCCCGATCATCAGCAAAGAGGCCTGGCAAAGACAGTGGGAAGTAACTGCGGACGACGAGTATACGAAGGAGTATTTCGATAAACTCGTCCTGATCGAAGCAATTGTGGAAGTCTTGAGTGTCCCGTTCGAAATGAGTAAGTTTGGACAGCCGAGTCTCGAATTCCCTGACGATCCGTCCCGGATGCTGGTTGGGTACGACGAAGCGCTGCTGTCATCGGACGGTGAAACACTCATTGATCGCGACATGGATTGCATACGGGGAACCGGCCCACTTCGGTTCGCTGTCTACCTGCAGTACTTCGATCCTGAAAGGCCCCTTCAATGGCAAGAGGGAGAGGCAACCTGTCCCCCAATTCAGGAGGTCCCTCTCCGTCTTATGATGCTGATGCCATACACCGCCTTGTAGCTAGTTGATTTACCTCACCTTGCTTAAATCCATCTGCAACAACTTCGCGGGATCGAGATACGCATTCTGCCAGCGCACGGCCCAGTGCAGGTGCGGCCCGGTCACGCGCCCGGTCGCGCCGCTCAACCCGATCGGTTCGCCCAGGCTCACATGCTGGCTTTCCTTCACATCGATGCGGCTCAGGTGCATGGAAATTGTGTACAGCCCCAATCCATGGTCGATGACCACGCAGTTGCCCTCGTAGTAGAGAGGGCGCGCCAGCACCACCACGCCGCTATTGCCCGCGCGCACCACGGTGCCCGTCGCTGCGCGAAAATCCATCCCTTTGTGCACGCTTGCGAGCTGGCCGTTGAAAGTGCGCCGCGTGCCGAAACTATCGGTGGGCGGGGCGTGAACCGGGGCGCGAAAATCGCCGGACCAGAGCGGTTGCGGCGCGCTCTCCGCAAATACCTTCGCCTTGAGCGCAATCTCAGCCTTGATGCGGGCCAACTCCTCTGCCGGCGGCGCAACAAACTTCGGTGATACGGTCAACGCGCCGGTGCGGTAATGCGCCTCATGAATTTCAATGCTGCGGCTTAGATCGGCCGTCCCGCTCGAGAGCCGTGCGCTGATATGAAGCGCCGACGGCCCCACGGGCGCTTCTACATCCACACCGGCGAGCGCATACCACGCCTGCCGATCCTGCGACCAAAAGAACGCGAGCTTCTGTCCCAGCCACTCGCCATCGAGCCTTGCGTTTGCGGGCGCGGCCACGCGAATCAGCTCCGGCGAACCCGCTTCGACCATGACCGGCGCGAGCGTAACGCTGGGCAATTGCGCGCGCCCCGCAATCCCCGTCGCAAAGCTCGCAGTAACCAAGAGTGCGGCGCATTGGAACCGCAAACAGAACCGAAGATTTCTCATCGTCGCTAGAATAGCGGAGACCTCCAGCCTCGACCCAACCACGGTTTCGCGTTATGCTTGGGCCAGATCAGGCTTAGGCGAAAACAGGCTTGACCAGGATCTCGATGACTTCCCCGTCTCCCGATCGCTTTCGCGCAGCAAGCGCTGCCGTGGCCCTCGCCGCGACAGCATTGCTGTTGTGTTTGCCGGCAGCTGGCCAGCCAAGCGCGGCTCCGACGCAAGCTTCCGCACCGCCTAATCCCGTTCTCGTCGAACTTTTCACTTCGGAAGGCTGTTCCGATTGTCCGCCGGCCGATGCCTTGCTTGCCCAACTCGACACGCAGGTCTTCCCCGGCACGCAGGTCATCGTCCTGAGCGAGCACGTCACCTACTGGAACCATCTGGGGTGGATGGATCCCTTTTCCTTCGACGACATCGACCAGCGCCAGCAGGCTTATGTGCGCCAGTTCGGGCTCGATTCTCCAGCCACGCCGCAGTTCGTTGTGGACGGAGCCATGCAGGTAGCCGGCACCAATCCCCCCGTGCTCGCCGGCTTCATCACGCGCGCCGCAGCCACACCCAAGATTCAAATCGAAATCGGTAATGCGCACCGCACCGCCAACGGCTCGGTCGCATTCACCGTACACACCGCAACCGCGGCGAAAGCCACGTTGTTCGCCGTCATCGCGGAGAACGCGACCCATTCAGAGGTCTCCCACGGTGAGAACGCAGGCCGCACGCTGCATCACGTTGCCGTGGTGCGCACGATCAAAGAGTTTGGCTCCAGTGCCACCGATGGCCGCACGCTTGAACTCTCTGGCGGCAACGTTGCGCGCGCAGAAAAAGACGGCCAGCCGCTTCGGCTCGTCGTCTTTCTCGTCAGCCATTCGCACGTTATAGGAGCCGCGGAACAGACCTTGAATCCGTGACCCCGCGCGTTCCGCCATGATTTCGCAGCGAGGCTCTTACTTCGTGCTGTCCGGACGCGGATGTGCGGCCTTCCACGCGGCCACACGATCCTGCACATCCGACAGTTCGTCGGCAGTGATGTGCTCGCCGACCATCTGGCGACTGGCCGCAAACTTTTCCTGGTTCGGACCTTTCACGCTGGCGGCAAGGTCCAGCCAGAAATACGCTTCAACATCGTTGTGGGGCACGCCCTGGCCCATGGAGTAGAGCACGCCCATCGTTCCCTGCGCGGTCGGGTCGCCCTGGTCCGCGGCCCGGCGATACCACGTTGCCGCCTGCTCCATATCGCGCGGAATGGTTTTGCCCCCGCCGTCGCGATAAAGCGCGGCCAGATGCATCTCTCCGGAAATGTCATTCTGGTCGGCAGCCTTTCGATACCACGCGAGCTCCTGTTGATAGTCGCCGGCCATCTGCACTTTGTCGTGGTCAGCCGCGGCCGCTTGCGCATAATGTTCGCCCAGCGCTACCTGGGCCGCCGCGTCGCCGGCATTGGCCTTGGCCTGCAGGGACGGGTCGATTGCCGTAGTCGGGCCCCCCGTCTGTGCTGCGGCTGCAAGCAGCATGCCCCAAAAAACCACCGCTGGGATCAGAACTTTGCTTCGGTTCGTCACACGCGCCTCGTAGATTAACATCGGCGGGTTGGCCGACGGGCTACTGCTTCCAGTGTACGCAAAGGCGGCCCTGATCGACGGCGGTTTCAACCCGCCGGGGAACCAGCTAAAATTTATCTATGACTGACCGCATGTCTTTGCCCCTCGCCCAGGCCGATCCAGATGTAGCCGCCGCCATTGATCACGAAACCCTCCGCCAGCACGAGGGGCTGGAGATGATAGCGAGCGAAAACTTCGTGTCTGAAGCCGTATTAGAAGCGGCCGGCTCGATCTTCACCAATAAGTATGCCGAGGGCTATCCGGGGCGCCGTTACTACGGCGGCTGCGAATATGCCGACGTCGTGGAGAACCTTGCCCGCGATCGCGCTCGCCAGCTCTTCGGCGGCGAGCACATCAACGTGCAGCCGCACTCCGGCTCGCAGGCCAACGCTTCGGCATACGCAGCGGTTCTCGTGCCCGGCGACACCATTCTCGGCCTCGATCTTTCGCACGGCGGTCACCTGACGCACGGTCATCGCCTCAGCTTTAGCGGCAAACTCTACCGGACAACGTTTTACCATGTGCGCCGCGATACCGAGACCATCGACTATGACGAAATGGAATCAGTCGCCATCGCGGAAAAGCCCAAGGTCATCATCGGCGGCGCCAGCGCTTACCCGCGCCTGTGGGACTTCGCACGTATGCGTGCGATCGCCGACAAGGTGGGCGCAATCTATATTTTCGACATGGCACACATTGCCGGCCTGGTCGCGGGCGGCGTGCATCCTTCGCCCGTTCCGCACGCGCAGATCACGACAACGACAACGCACAAAACCCTGCGCGGACCGCGTGCCGGCCTCATCATTTGCAATCAGGATCTTGCCGCGGCCGTCGACAAATCCGTCTTTCCCGGCCAGCAAGGCGGGCCGCTGGTGCACATCGTGGCCGCAAAGGCCGTCGCGTTTGCTGAGGCGCTGCGTCCCGAGTTCAGCACCTACGCCGCGCAAATCGTCGCCAACGCCAAGGTGCTAGGCGAAGCGTTGCATGCAGCAGGATTTCGGTTGGTATCCGGGGGGACGGACAATCACCTCCTGCTCGTCGATGTGTTCGAGAAAGGCATCCTCGGCTCTGAAGCGGAGCTGGCTTTGGGCAAGGCCGGCATCACCGTGAACAAGAACTCCATCCCGTGGGACACCAACCCGCCGCTCAAGCCATCGGGGATTCGCGTGGGCACGCCCGCCCTCACCACGCGCGGCATGAAGGAACCCGAAATGCGCACCATTGCCGCGTGGATTGTGAAAGCGCTGGAGCAGCGCAACGACGATGCCGCACTCGCGCGTATCCGCGGCGAAGTGGCCGAGCTTGCCAACCAGTTCCCGCTCTACGCGTGGCGCCGGGCCGCTGCTACGGTCAGCGCGTAACGGGACCTCATCCAAAAACGAGAACCTACGAAGTGGCCGGCACAGAATCTTTATGTGCCGGACTGTGCCCGCCTGTGCAAGAATTCCGGTGGGCAAACAGTCGTCTTTGATCACCAATCTGGAGCTGCCCTCCGCGCAGGGCAGCTCCCCGTTAAGAGATCAGGAGGAATCGATGAAGTCCATTTACATTGCATTCGCAGCTTTGCTGGTATTCTCTGTGCCGGCCTTCGCGCAACATGAAGGCAACGACCATCCGCAGCCGCCCAAGAGCGGACCCGCGCCTTACCATGGCACACCGCAGGCGCCCAATCCGCACCGCAACTATTCCGATCAACCCGGTCACCCCAATGCACCGCATGTCGACAACGGCAAAACATGGGTCGGTCATGACACTGGCCCCAATGATCCGCGTTATCACCTTGACCAGCCCTGGGCGCACGGCCACTTTACCGGTGGCTTCGGTCCCGGGCACGTGTGGCACCTTGGCGGCGGAGGTCCCAATCGATTCTGGTTCAATGGTTGGTACTGGTCCGTTGCGGCCGCCGACATCGCTTTCTGCGACGGTTGGCTCTGGGACTCCGATGAAATCATCATCTACGACGATCCGGACCACATCGGCTGGTATCTCGCTTACAACGTGCGCCTGGGAACGTATGTCCACGTGATGTATCTCGGCATGTAAGTGGTTTTGCATCTTTAATAGTGCGCATCATGTGAAAAAAGTTGCGGCGGGACGGGAAAATCACCGTTCCCGCCGCATTTTTTCGCGCATTGCGCGTATCGTTGCGCAGCGCGCGGACCGGAAGTAACTCAAAGGTATCTTCGCGTAAGTTTCCCTGGTTACAAAATAACTTGCAACAAACGATGAAATGGCGAAGTTTCTGCATTATCCTTGACCTATGGCGATAGAAAACATTCTTGTCGAAATTGACGCCGAGATAGCCAGGTTGAAGCAGGCACGCGCCCTGCTGGCCACGCTCGGAACCGCAGCCACCAAAGCCGTGTCCACAGCGAAGAAAGCGCCCGCCAAAGCCAAGACCAGAAAGAAGCGAGTCTTGAGCGCCGAAGCGCGCAAGAAGATAGCCGACGCGCAGCACAGGCGCTGGGCCAAGCTGAAAGCCAAGGCGAAGTAAAGGGCCCGAGCATGAAGAGGCGTTCAAACCCGCTCTTCATTTCGAGTTGGATAAAGTAGTCCGGCCGCGGGATCCTGCCTCATGATGGCTGAAGACGATCTGCGTCGCACGTTCCGCCGGCGCGGATGCCGTCATCCGGAACCCGGCCTAAAAGCAAGTCCCTTCGATCTCTCCCCACGCAGCGGCCTACACAGCCGCACAAGAGGGCTGTATCTGCGCATCTTCAGCCACGGGCCTCCAGCGGCTGAAGCCGGTTGCGGCAAGATACCTTGCATACATGATAGGGCTGGACTAATGTGATGCTATTCATCCAATTGTCCCGAATGCGTGGAGGTGGGCGATGCACCGTACTCTCTTGATGGCCGCAGCAACCCTTGTGGCCTTTCTTCTGGCCGTTCCGGCGAACGCGCAAGCCGCGCCAACTGGCGCACAAAACACGCCGCAGGCGCTGAAGGCCACTTACGACCAGGCCATGATGGCGAGAGATTGGCCTGCCGCACTGGCAGCCGCGCAGCAATTAGTCGGCGCGAACGCAACATCGGCCAATCTGCTCCTGCTCGGAAACGCGCAACTCTACGCTACGACCGGGCAAAGCGACACGGGTCCGATGGAAGCGTCTCTTGCCACTTATGACCGCGCCCTCGCCGCGGCCGAGCAGGAGAAGCCCGCGACTGGCCAACCGGATCAGGCCCAGGCAGAGCAAGCGTGGAAAGACGGCGTGTCGAAGATCTATGTCGGGAGGGGCAATGCGCTGCTCAAGTTGAAGCGCACTGCGGATGCGATCGACAACTATAACCGAGCCGCCGAGTTGTCCTCAACTCCCGGGAAGGCGTACTTCAACATTTGTGCGGTGCTCTACAACACGGGCGACGTGAACGGCGCGGTCACGGACTGCCGTAAGGCCGCGGCGGTTGATCCAACGCACGCAGACACCTGGTTCATCCTCGGGTCGGTTCTCTTTGTGGATGGCAAGCCCGATGCGCAGGGTAAGTTCGTCATCTCGGCCGAATGCCGCCAGGCGCTCCAGAAGTATCTCGAGCTTGCCCCCGACGGCTCCCACGCCGCCGACACGAAAGCCATGCTCGATATGGCTGCAAAGTAAAACCGTCCCAAGTTCACAGTTCGTAGTTCACAGACGACGGCTGCGATTCAAAAGCCGCAACTGTGAACTACGAACTATGAACTGCTTCAGTTCTGCCCGATGCCGCTCATCACCAGCATCCGCGGCTCCGTCATCTCCTCAATGGCGCAGCGGACTCCCTCGCGTCCCAGGCCGGAATCCTTCACGCCGCCGAAGGGCATCGAATCCAGCCGCCAGCTCGGCATGTCGCCTGCAATCAGCGCGCCCACTTCGAGCTCGCGGTAAGCGGTGAGAATGCGCCCGGAGTCGCGCGTGAGCAGCCCGGCCTGCAAGCCGTACTTCGAGTGATTCACCCGCGCCAGCGCATCTTCAAAATCGTCGTAAGGCTCAATCGCAAGCACCGGCCCGAAGATCTCCTCGTCGTGCAGCTTCATGCCTGGCGCGGTTGCAGTCAGGATCGCGGGCGTGATCGCGGACCCCTTGCGCTCGCCGCCGGTCACCAGCTTCGCGCCGCTTGCAACGGCTTCCTTCAGCCACGCTTCCACGCGCTCCGCTTCGCTCACCCGGATCAGCGGACCAACCTCCGTCGCCTCATTCGAGGGATCGCCAACCACAAGCTTGGCGGCGACTTCCACCACCTTCCACAGAAACGTCTGAAAGATACTGCGCTCCACGAACACGCGCTGCGTGCTGATGCACGACTGCCCTGCGTAATTGAAGGCCGAGTGCGCGGTGCGCAATGCCGCGTCGTCCAGATCTTTCCAATCGTTGTGCACGATGAGCGTGGCGTTTCCGCCCAACTCCAGCAGCACGCGCTTGCGTCCCGAGTGCGCTTTCAGCTCCCATCCCACTTTGGCCGAGCCGGTAAAGCTCACCAGCTTGATGCGATCTTCCTTCTCCGCGAGCCAAGCCGTGTCTGCATTGTCGAGCGGCAGCACAGCCAGCGCCTCCTCGGGCCAACCCGCCTTCAGAATCACCTCGCCCAGCGCCAATGCGGTAAACGTGGCCTGTGGGGCAGGTTTCAGAATCAACGGGCACCCAGCCGCCATGGCCGGCGCTGCTTTGTGCGCCACCAGATTCAGCGGAAAGTTGAAGGGCGTAATCGCCAGCACCGGCCCAACGGGAAAGCGCTGCACCAGCCCCCATCGGCCCTCGTTGCCCTCCGTCAGATCCAGCGGAATGCTCTCGCCGCCCAGCCGCGCCGCCTCTTCGGCCGCGGTCTTGAAGGTCAGCACGGCGCGATCCACTTCAATCCGCGCCAACCGCACCGGGCTTGCCCGCCTCGGCCACAATCAGTTGCGCAAAGCGCTCCTTCTGCTCGATCAGCGCCGCGGCCACGTCTTCCAGAATCTCGCGCCGTTTCCATCGCGGCAGTGCGCGTGTCCGGCGCAGGCTGGCCACGGCGTGATGCACGGCCTGGCGCGCATCGGCACGCGTGGCCTTGGTCACGCGCCCCACCAGTCCCTGGTCCCACGGCGAGCGCACTTCCATCGCGTCTCCGTCGGTCCACTCCTTGCCGCACAGCAGAAACCCTGTCTGCGATCCCGGCCGCATCTTCATGGTGGAACTCCTCAAACAAAGTATCTACGCCCAAAGCATCTAGTTCTTGATGGTAAAGCGCGCAGCCAGTGGATGTCCGTTTCTACGCGCCCTCGACGGCCGGCTGCGACCCGATTCGGAACCAGACACCATGTAGAACCAGGCGCGGCGGCGGAAATTTCGCGCGTCCTGCCGATGCCAGGCCGCGACGGATAGGGTATAGTGGCTGCAACTTCAGATCGCAACCCGCAACACCCACGAAAAATCCACGCGCAAGGAGGTCATCGTGACCGACATTCCCGGCAACCAACCTCCCCTGGGATATCCTCCGCAACCTTACCCGCCACAGCAGTATCCGCCGCCCTACCCACCGGGAATCTATCCTCCGCCGAAAAAGGGACCGAGCGCACTGAAGATCGTTCTCATCGTTATTGGCGTGTTCGTCGGTCTCGTGCTCATCGGAGTCGGGCTTCTGGGCTACGAATTCTACAAGGTTGCCAAGTCTTCTAACATGACGACCAGTTCGCAACCGGTGGCGGCAAGCGACCTGGGCGTCGCGCTTTATCCGGGCGCGGAGCAGAAAACCAACGTGCGCATGACCATCTTCGGCAAAAACATGCTGGCGGCGACCTTTCTAACGTCCGATGCGAAGGATCAGGTGGTGACTTTTTACCAAAACGCACTGGGCCCGCAGGCGCGAGTCCAGACCATCTTGAACGAGACTCAGTTCACGCTCAATACCGGCGCGGGCGCGTTGGTGACTGTCAAGATTTCGTCGGGGATGGGCCTCGAAAGCGGAAAGACGCGAATTGCCATCACGCATGCCACCCCGGTTGCTACGCCATCGCAGTGAAGCATGAGCAGCGGGTGTCCACCCCGCGCGACACTCTTGTACTTGTCGTCAGGGTGGGGTAACGCTACGTCCTCACGCGCGAATCACATAGCGCGCGCGCAAATCCTCGTCGTACCACATGATGTAGTTCGTGCCCCAGCAGTTATTGAAGAGGCACGAGTGCAGCCCCTTCGTCAGATCCGGGTGATCGTTCGAGAAGAGCAAGGGGTCGCGCTCGCCGAGCGCCACGATGGGCGCATCGACCGTGTCGACAGCGAAAGCAAGGCCGCCGGCGCTGTACGCGAATCCCGATTGCACGCAGTGCATGTGGCGATTGCCTGACGCCACCACGTCGAACGGCGCAATCCACTCTCCGGATTTTTCGAGCTTCCATCCCTTCACATCCTCAACCATGGGATTGAAGGTGAGCCAAAGCGCCTCCGGCATGCGCGTGGCCGGTTTGCCGAACCACGAGAGTTGCAATTGAATCACTGGCTCGGCATTGGGCAGCACCAATTCGACAAAAGCCTGTCGCGGAAATGCCGCTCGGCCCGAGGTGAAAGCCTCGTCGTCTTTGAACTTCATGCTCACGAGGATTCGATGCGCGTCGTCGCGCTCTTCCACGGAGACCTCTGCGCTCGCCGGATGCCACTCCTCGCGTCTCGCTCCAAAGCGTTCGATATTCGGCTTGCCGAAGTCTTTTTGCGCCCAATCCGCGTTACTGATCACATAACTCGCCCGATAGCGACTGTAATCATCCTGCGAAAGCGTCTGATAAGTCAGCAGTGCAACGGGATTCTGAGCGCTCGCCCACTCGCGCCCCGTCGCTTTGTTGCGTAGCCGCGTGATCGCTCCGGTTTTCGCGTCGATTTGCACGACGAAATGCTCGGTCTCAAGCGATTTTCCTGACTCGACGGCAACGGCCTTCGGGGAAATTACCGGCCATATCGCGGATACGCTCCCAATTGCCACATCCGCTTCCATGCGCAGCGGCTCCGGCAGCGTGTTCACGCCATCCAGCAAATCGTCCCGCTTCTCTAGCCAACTGAACTCCACCACTCTGTAATTTTCGTGTTTCTAACTTTGCGGCTAAGTCAGACGGAATGAGTTATCGAAATCCAGCCAGGTCTTGGTATCTGTGCCCCAAGTATGCTCGGGCTCGAGCAATACGTGGCGCAGCAACTCCAAATCCGTCGCATCGCCGACTTGCAATGCACCTTTCGCAATCCACGCTTCGCGCAGCCGTGAAAGTTCGCGAAACCGCGCCACTTTGAGCGGATCGCTCGCGCATCCGTAGATCCACGTATCGCCGATTTCTTCAGTCACCACCGGCAGCTTGTCGCGGAAGGGCGCAAGTGCGTTCGCCATCTCGCTTAGATTGGTAGCGACAATCTCCGCATTCGGAAACCGCGCCGCCAGCTCCGCATGAATGCGGTCGATCTCTTCGGGCGTATGTGGGCCGCTGTTATCGCCGCGCACGCGCGTCACCAGCGCAAGATCGGAGCCCGGAACCACCGCGATGCCGCCGTATTCGTGGTGATACATCATCGCCAGGCTCGCGCCGGAGGGATCCTTCCACAAGAAAATCGGAGGCAGCACAGCAGGCGTCGATCCGCCATTCACGCCGATTTCGAGAAACGTAACGCCGTGCTTCGCCAACGGCGCAATGATGCCGCGCGTGTGGCCAGGCACGTCCGTCATCTTGGCGCCAGTGGTCACCGTGCCAAAGCGCTTGTCGAGCGACTGCGCCAGCGCCAGGCTGCCCTCAATCAGCGACGGGCTCAGCATCTCCGTCTGCCACGTGAACGGCAATGCATGCCAGGCAATGTCGCCGCGCGCAATCGCGTCTTCCATCGTCTTGCGCTCGGCCGCCTGCGCCTGTTCCAGATACTCAAACAGCAGCCACGATCCTGTCGTCCACACATAGCGCCGCTTGCCTTGGGCGTTCGCGGCGCGCGCAGCCTCAATGGCAAGCGGCGCTATGTGGACGACAGGATCGTGGCTGCTGTTTGAGTATCTGGAACAGGCGCAGGCGGCCGAGCGCAAGACGATGGAAGCGCGATTGCGCGCGGCGACATTGCCCTGGCATGCATTGTACGTGGCAGACGGAGATGCTGAGCCCGTCGCTGATTGAGGGCGGTGGCGCTGGCGCGGCCGTCGCTCCGACAAGCGCTTTGGCACGGTGACCACTGGCGCCAAGATAATGACGGACGTCCTGGCCGCACGCGCAGCATCATTGCGCCGTTCACGACGCGGCGTTACGTTTCTCAAAATGGCGTGAATGGCGGATCGACGCCTGCTGTGCTGCCTCCGATTTTCTTGTCGAAGGGCTCGGCGCGAGCCTGGCGATGATGTATCACCACGAATACAGCAGCATCGCGGTGTTTCGATCTTGCGCTGGTGACGCGCGGTACACCGCGGCCCACATACGCCCGAAGAGATCGACCGCATTCATGCGGAGCTGGCGGCGCCGCTACCAATCTAAGCGAGATGGCGAACGCATTCCTCCGCGACAAGCTGCCGGTGGTGACTGAAGAAATCGGCGATACGTGGATCTACGGATGCGCGAGCGATCCGCTCAAAGTGGCGCGGTTTCGCGAACTTTCAGCGGCTGCGCGAACGTGGATTGCGAAAGGTGCGTCGGCGATGCTGCGCCACGTATTGCTCGAGCCCGAGCATACTTGGGGCACAGATACAAAGACCTGGCTGGATTACGATAACCTCATTCCGTCTGACTTAGCCGCAAAGTTTCAAGAAACACGAAATTACGAGTAGTGGAGTTCAGTTGGCTAGAGAAGCGGAGACCTTGCTGGATGACGTGAACACGCTCCGAGCCGCTCGGCATGGAAGCGGGATATTGGGAGCGTATCCGCGATATGGCCGGTAATTTCCCCGAAGAGCCATTGCCGTCGAGTCAGGAAAATCGCTTGAGAGCCGAGCATTTCGTCGTGCAAATCGACGCGAAAACCGGAGCGATCACGCGGCTACGCAACAAAGCGACGGGGCGCGAGTGGGCGAGCGCTCAGAATCCCGTTCAGCTGCTAACTTATCAGACGCTTTCCGCAGGATGATTACAGTCGCTATAGGGCGAGTTATGTGATCAGTAACGCGGATTGGGCGCGAAAAAGACTTCGGCAAGCCGAATATCGAACGCTTTGGAGCAACGCGAGGAGTGGCATCCGGCGAGCGCGGAGCGTGCTCCGTGGAAGAGCGCGACGACGCGCATCGAATCCTCGTGAGCATGAAGTTCAAAGACGACGAGGCTTTCACCTCGGCCAAGCGGCATTTCCGCGACAGGCTTTTGTCGAATTGGTGCTGCCCAATGCCGAGCCAGTGATTCAATTGCAACTCTCGTGTCAGGCAAACCGGCCACGCGCATGCCGGAGGCGCTTTGGCTCACCTTCAATCCCATGGTTGAGGATGTGAAGGGATGGAAGCTCGAAAAATCCGGAGAGTGGATTGCGCCGTTCGACGTGGTAGCATCAGGCAATCGCCACGTGCACTACGTGCAATAGGAATTCGCGTACAGCGCCGGCGGCCTTGCTTTCGCTGTCGACACGGTCGATGCCGCCGTCGTGGCGCTCGGCGAGCGCGACCCCTTGCTCTTCTCGAACGATCACCCGGATCTGACGAAGGGGCTGCACTCGTCCCTCTTCGATAACTGCTACGGGGCACGAACTACATCATGTGGTACGACGAGGATTTGCGCGCGCGCTATGTGATTCGCGCGTGAGGACGTAGCGTTACCCCACCCTGACGACAAGTACAAGAGTGTCGCGCGGGGTGGACACCCGCTGCTCATGCTTCACTGCGATGGCGTAGCAACCGCATGCCTGCGTGATGGCAATTCGCGTCTTTCCGCTTTTGAGAAGTCCCCGACGAAACTTGACGTCACCAACGCGCCCGCGCCGGTATTGAGCGTGAACTGAGTCTCGTTCAGAGATCGTCTGGACTCGCGCCTGCGGCCCGTGCGTTTTGGTAAAAAGTCACCACCTGATCCTTCGCATCGGACGTTAGAAAGGTCGCCGCCGCATGTTTTTGCCGAAGATGGTCATGCGCACGTTGGTTTTCTGCTCCGCGCCAGAAAGCGCGACGCCCAGGTCGCTTGCCGCCACCGGTTGCGAACTGGTCGTCATGTTAGAAGACTTGGCAACCTTCTGACGGTCTCCGATGAGCACAAGACCGACGAACACGCCAATAACGATGAGAACGAATTACTGTTGCGTGCGCTCGGTCCCTTTTCGGCGGAGAGATAGCCCGGTGGGTAGGGCGGCGGAGATTGCTGTGGCGGGTAAGGTTGCGGAGGATATCCCAGGGGAGGTTGGTTGCCGGGAATGTCGGTCACAATGACCTCCTTGCGCGTGGATTTTTCGGCGGGTGTTGCGGAGGGTTGCGATCTGAATTTGCAGCCACTATACCCTATCCGTCGCGGCCTGGCATCGGCAGGACGCGCATTCCCGCCGCCGCGGCCTGGTTCTACATGGTGTCTGGTTCCGAATCGGGTCGCAGCCGGCCGTCGAGGGCGCGTAGAAACGGACATCCACTGGCTGCGCGCTTTACCATCAAGAACTAGATGCTTTGGGCGTAGATACTTTGTTTGAGGAGCTCCACCATGAAGATGCGGCCGGGAACGCAAACCGGATTTCTGCTGTGCGGCAAGGAGTGGATCGACGGCGAACCGCTGGAGGTGCGCTCGCCGTGGGATCAGGGGCTGGTGGGCCGCGTGACCATGGCCACTCGCGCCGACGCGCGCCAGGCCGTGCACCACGCCGTGGCCAGCCTGCGCCGCACGCGCGCCCTGCCGCGATGGAAGCGCCGCGAGATTCTGGAGGACGTGGCCGCCGCGCTCATCGAGCAGAAGGAGCGCTTTGCGCAGTTGATCGTGGCCGAGGCGGGCAAGCCCGTTCGGCTGGCGCGGGATGAGGTGGATCGCGCCGTGCTCACCTTCAAGACCGCCGCCGAGGAGACCGCGCGGCTGGGCGGCGAAAGCATTCCGCTGGATCTGACCGAAGGCAACGAAGGCCGCTGGGGACTGGTGCAGCGCTTTCCCGATGGGGCCCGGTGCTGGCGATTACGCCGTTCAACTTTCCTCTGAACCTGGCGGCGCATAAGGTGCGCCGCGCCTTGGCCGCCGGCTGCCCGGTGATTCTGAAGCCCGCCCCACAGGCCCCGTTTACCGCGCTGGCGCTGGGCGAGGTCCTGAAGGCCGGCTGGCCTGAGGAGGCGCCTGGCCGTGCACGCCGCAACGACAATCCGCACGGCTTGGCTCCGGAAAAGAGGACCGCATCAGCCGGTCAGCTCTACCGGCTCGGCCAAGGTGGGATGGGAGCTGAAGGCGCACTCCGGACGCAAGCGCGTGCTGTTCGAGTTGGGCGGCAACGCCACGCTCATCGTGCACAACGATTGGAAAGATTTGGACGACGCGGCATTGCGCACCGCGCACTCGGCCTCTACACGCAGGGCAGTGCGTGCATCAGCACGCAGCGCGTGTTCGTGGAGCGCAGTATCTTTCAGACGTTTCTGTGGAAGGTGGTGGAAGTTGCCGCCAAGCTTGTGGTTGGCGATCCCTCGAATGAGGCGACGGAGGTTGGTCCGCTGCTATCCGGGTGAGCGAAGCGGACGCCGGTGGAAGCGTGGCTGAAGGAAGCCGTTGAGCGCGAAGCTGGTGACCGGCGGCGAGCGCGAGGGTGCCGCGATCACGCCCGCGATCCTGACTGCAACCGCGCCAGGCATGAAGCTGCACGACGAGGAGATCTTCGGGCCGGTGCTTGCGATTGAGCCTTACGACGATTTTGAAGATGCGCTGGGCATCGCTCGAAGTACGGCTTGCAGGCCGGGCTGCTCACGCGCGACTCCGGGCGCGTCTCGCCGCTAGCCGCAAGCTCGAAGTGGGCGCGCTGATTGCAGGCGACATGCCGAGCTGGCGGCTCCATTCGATGCCCTTCGGCGGCGTGAAGAGTTCCGGCCCTGGGACGCGAGGGAGTCCGCTGCGCCATTGAGGAGATGGACAAGGGCGCGGATGCTGCATGAGCGGCACCGGGCAGAACTGAAGCAGTTCATAGTTGGTGACCGGCGGCCGCTTTTGAATCGCAGCCGGTCGTCTGAACTTGCGAATGATTTTGAGAACATTGCAGCCATATCGAGCATGGCTTTCGTGTCGGCGGAGCGCTACATGCTTTCGAGAATACTCTAGAAGCGCCTGGCAGCATTCGGCCGAAGAAAATGACGAAACTACACAATACGTGG
>CAWHNV010000063.1:0-69952 GCA_963830785.1 uncultured Acidobacteriota bacterium | reverse complement strand
GAATGACTTGAGCAGCGAGATCTCGCTCTACAAGGAATACAAGGCAGTCCCGGCCAATCAGCAAACCAACGTGCGCAACGACATGTACGTGGTCAGCGAAGCCATCCGGCTCATGCTCAAGAACCACATCGGCGATTTCACGCCCGCCGAAGTCACAATCTTGAACAACTACAAGACCCACATCGACAAGGCCACCAAGTTCATTCCCGGGTGGGTCAAGGTGGCCGTGGCGCTGGCGCTCGGCCTGGGCACCATGGTGGGCTGGAAGCGCATCGTCGTCACGGTAGGCGAGAAGATCGGCAAAGAGCACCTCACCTACGCCCAGGGCGCGTGCGCAGAATTGGTGGCGATGGCGACGATCTCCGCTGCCGACAACTTCGGATTGCCCGTCTCCACAACCCACGTATTGAGCTCGGGGATTGCGGGAACCATGGCGGCAAATAAGAGCGGATTGCAGGTTTCCACCATTCGCAACATTGCCATGGCGTGGGTCTTCACATTGCCCGCCGCGGCCCTGCTTTCCGGCGCGTTGTACTTCCTTTTCCGGCAGTTGATGAGCTAAAACGAAGTCGGCCAACTTGGCCAGGGCGTCCGGCTGCAGCCGGGCGCCTTTTTTGTGTGCTCACAAAAAACCGTTGAGTGTCCCATCCTAAACGCGCCTTTGCGTTAGGGTGGGAAAACGGAACATCGAACCCACCGTTTCAATGAGCGCGACGAGAGCCACATCCGGTACCATACAGAATGGTGCTGAACAAAGAATGAGTCTGAAAGCCAAACTTGAAGCCGTAATTTACGCCTCTGAAGAGCCGGTAACGCTGGCGCAACTGGCCGGCCTGTTTGCCGATGAAGCCCTGGAGTGGAAGGCGGAGCAGGAAGCGGCTGCGCGAGCGCAAGCTGAAGAGCCGTCCGCACCCGAGAATGCGCCTTTACCGTTTCAGAGCGATTCCCTTCCCGATCTGGCAGTTGCGCCGGACGCGATCGAGGAAGCCGAAGCTGCGGAAGCGTTGAAAGAGAGCGCGGGCGAGGCCGTCCCCGCAACGGCCGGCCAGGAGACCGGCGCTACAAATTCCGAGCCCGCTGCGGAAACCGTCAGCGAAGAACCCGCCGCGCCGGACGCCGACCAGGCGGAGGCCGAGCAAAAGCGCGCGGCACGAATCCGCGATCGCGAGGCCCGCGGCGTCATTAAACAACTGCTCGACGAGTTGATCGCCGACTATGCCGTCGATGGCCGCGGCGTCGAGATCCGCGAGATCGCCGGCGGTTACCGCATGGCAACTAAGCCGGAGTGTCACGACGCGGTCCGATTCATTCATCAAAGGACAGAAGCCGCCGCTCAAGCTTTCACTGCCCGCACTCGAAACCCTGGCGGTCATCGCCTACAAGCAGCCGGTCACCGCGCCGGAGGTCAACGAGATTCGCGGCGTGGATTCTTCTGGCGTCTTCGGATCACTTCTGGCGCGCAAGCTCATCGTCACCGCGGGACGCAAGCCCGTCATCGGCCGCCCGATTCTCTACAAAACCACGCGCGAGTTCCTGCTGCGCTTTGGACTGAAAGACGTCTCTGAGCTGCCCTCGATGGAAGAGTTCGAGAAGATGGCGGCGAGCGAACTAGAAGAATCGAGTATTGCCGAAACGGGAACTGCCGAGCCCGAGCCGTCGAGCGGCGAAGCAGCCGCCGAAGCCGCTGCCGATTTCAATCCCGATCTGAGCACAGAAACCAACGGAACCGGCGCTAACCACGAGGCAGAAACCGCGGCGCAGTCCCCACAAGCCGCTTCCGATGCGTCAGCCAGCGACGCGGAGTAAGCAGAAGGTCACAGGTTTCCCCATGACAGTCAAAAAGAAAACGAATTCCGCCGCGCCCGCAGCCAAGCCCGCGCCCAAAACCAAAAAAGCGGATGCCGCAAGCAAGAAGCCTGCGGCCAAAAGCAAAGCAACCGCCCCGAAAACCACGAAAGCCGCAGCGAAATCTCCTGCGCCCGCAAAGAAGCGCGCAACGCCGGCGAAGAAGGCTCCCGCAAAGACCAAAGCACCCGCGGCGAAAAGCAAAAGGCTCACCGCAAAAGTCGAAGAGGAATCCGCGATACGCCTTAACGAGCCGGTGCTCGATCCCATTGGCGACGTCACCAGTGGCGAGGCCCGTCAATACCTGGGCAGCGCGAACCCGCAGGCGCGGCAGGAATTGGCACAGGCCGAAGTCGACGCGTTCAAAGAAGAAACCAACTACGAGGCCTCGGACGCAGTTCTCGAAGCCGGGCCCGGAATGGAAGCGGCGCAGGCGGCAACGGAAGAGCGCGCGCGCCACGACGCCGAGGAAAAAACTCAAGCCGGAACGGAATTAGAAGCGGACGTAGAAGCAGAACCCGCCGGCAAGCCGGTCAAGCGGCCGCCGGCGAAACTCGAGCGGCTGCAAAAAATTCTCTCTGCGGCGGGCATTGCCAGCCGTCGTCACGCTGAGGAGATGATCGTCGCCGGGCGCGTGATGGTGAATGGCCAGGTCGTGACGCAACTCGGCAGCAAGGCCGATCTCGGGCGCGATCACATTCGTGTCGACCGCAAGTTGCTGCAGGGCGCCGAACGGCATCGCTACTTTATGCTCAACAAGCCGCGCGGCTACGTCACCACGGTGAGCGATCCTGAGCACCGCCCCACGGTGATGGAGTTTTTCGCCAAGGCGCAAGAGCGCGTGTATCCGGTCGGCAGGCTCGATTACTTGAGCGAAGGCCTGCTGCTAATGACCAACGACGGCGAACTGGCCAACCTGCTGAGCAAAGCCGGTTCGGGCGTGGAGAAGACGTACCTCGTCAAGGTCGCCGGGCAGCCGAGCGCGGAAGAACTCGAGCGCTTGCGCGGCGGCGTGACGATTGAAAAAGGCGAGCCCGGTTCGGCGCGAGTGCGTACTGCCCCGGCGCGCGTCCGCGAGTTCCGCGAGGGCGACAATCCCTGGTTTGAAGTGGTGCTGACCGAAGGCCGCAACCGCGAATTGAGAAAAATGTTCGCCGCCATCGGACACTTTGCCGAGAAAATTCGCCGCGTCGGCTACGGACCCCTGGTACTCGATGTCGAACCGGGAAACATGCGCGAGCTCACCGAAGATGAAGTGAACGCGCTGCGCCTGACCGCCCAGGGCAAGATGAAACCGCGCCGCATCAAAGTCACGAAGATGCTCCCGAAAGAAGCCGGCGTGTCGGTGGAGAAACGGGAACAGCGCAAAGGCCGGAGCTTCGACCGGTCGGCCCGCAGCGAACGGCCGGAGTTTCGCTCCGCTCCGCGGCAGGATCGCGACGATCGGCCCTACGGCGGCGCACCACGCCCACCTTTCAAGCCCCGCGGCGACCGCCCGGATTTCCGTCCCGCTCCGCGACAGGATCGCAGCGAGAATCGTTTCAGCAGCGCGCCACGTCCACCATTCAAACCCCGCAGCGATCGTCCAGATTTCCGTCCCGCTCCGCGACAGGATCGCAGCGAGAGTCGTTTCGGCAGCGCGGCACGCCCACCATTCAAACCCCGCAGCGATCGTTCAGATTTCCGCCCCGCTCCGAAGCAGGATCGCGGCGAGAGGCCCTTCAGCGGCGCACCACGCCCATCCTTTAAACCCCGCAGCGACCGTCCAGATTTCCGTCCCGCTCCGCGACAGGATCGCAGCGAGAATCGTTTCAGCAGCGCGCCACGCCCACCATTCAAACCCCGCAGCGACCGCCCGGATTTCCGTCCCGCTCCGCGACAGGATCGCAGCGAGAATCGTTTCGGCAGCGCGCCACGCCCACCTTTCAAGCCCCGCGGCGACCGTCCCGACTTTCGCTCCGCTCCGCGACAAGATCGCAGCGAGAATCGTTTCGGCAGCGCACCACGCCCACCTTTCAAGCCGCGTGCCGAGCGGCCACAGTCGAACAGCGCAGCCAAGCCACGCCTTGACATCGAACGTGTCGCGGACTTTCAAAAGGGCCCCGAGGTTGGCGGCGGCAGACCGAAGCCGAGCTTCGGAGGCAAGCCAGCCTTCCGCGGCAAGCCAGGCGGGTTTGGCAAATACCGCGGCAACACGCGTGGCGGCCCGAAGCGCGGAGCGTCGCGGCCAGGCGCACCCCGCGGTGGACGGAAGCGCGGCTGAAGCGCCGAATCACCGGCAGAGCGCTATCGGGCGCTGGATAATCTGGACCGAAGATCGTCGGGAGAGAGATCGAAGCTGCGCAGGTGTTCCGCGTACTCCTTGTCCGTCGAAGAAATGTGATCTCTGACCCACTCCTAGGCGAAGTTCATCAACTCTTCGGCATCGCACGGGCACCGCGAGGCGTAAGACCAGCAAGCGAACCGCAGGCAAACGTACGGCGAAGTTTCTTTGGCGCGCTACACAAGAGCGTTATTCATTCGGCGCCGCAGATTTCTCCTCGCGCACACGGAAGCGCCTCATGCGGCCCACCAGCGATGCCGGCCCGCTCACACCGAGTCGAACAACATTGCCTTCGTACTCCCGCGTGTGCACAACCATGCCCGCTTCAACCGCCGCCAGAATCGCGCCCTCATGCTGCGGAACGCGCAGCTCTGCTTCCACGATGGGATCGGAGTGCAGCGCCGCATCGATGGCCGCGAGTAAATCATCCATACCTTCACCGGTCATCGCAGAAAGCGCTACCGGGACTGCCGCCCTTTCAGCTTTTGGACTCGATCTCGTTCGGGAAAGAAGCGCCGCGCGCTCCGCCTCAGGTAACAGATCGATCTTGTTCAGCACTTCAATGCGCGGTTTCGATAAGCTCTCGAGCTCGCCGAGCACCTTCTCGACCTGCGTCTTCTGTTCCTCGCCGTAAGTCGAAGCCGCGTCGCGCACGTGAATCAACACTTCAGCCTGGGCAACTTCTTCGAGCGTAGCGCGGAAGCTGGTGACCAGCGTATGTGGCAGGTTGCGGATGAATCCGACCGTGTCCGACAAAAGAACGCGCCGGCGGCTGGGCAATTCAATGGCGCGCAGCTTGGGATCGAGCGTGGCAAACATGCGCGCCGACTCGAGCACCTGCGCACCGGTGACGGTATTGAAGAGCGTGCTTTTGCCCGCGTTGGTGTAGCCGACCAGCGCGACCGTCGGCACGGGAACGGTCTCGCGGCGCTGGCGCTGCTGGCGGCGCACACGGCGCACGGCATCCAGATCGTGTTTGAGCTGATCGATGCGCCGCTGGATGCGACGGCGGTCGGTTTCGAGCTGCGTCTCGCCGGGTCCGCGGGTACCGATGCCGCCGCCCAGTTGCGACATGGCTTTGCCTCGCCCGGTCAGCCGCGGCAGCATGTATTCCAGCTGCGCCAGCTCCACCTGCAACTGGCCTTCGCGCGTACGCGCGTGGCGCGCAAAAATGTCCAGGATCAACTGCGTCCGGTCGAGCACGCGGCATGGCAACGCGGCCTCAAGATTGCGCAGCTGCGTGGCTGTAAGGTCGTGGTCGAAGAGAACCAGGTCCGCGTTGGTGGATGCAGCGATCGCTGCAATCTCCTCCACCTTGCCGGAACCGATGAGCGTTGCGGGATCGGGGTGCGGACGGCGCTGCAGCACCTCGGCGGCAACCTGGCCGCCGGCGCTCAGCAGCAGCTCGCGAAATTCAGCGAGAGACGCTTCCGCGTCCAGACCCTGCCCCTCGCGCGCGGCGTCAACGGAACGTCGCGCGTGCGTGGAGGTTCGAGCAGTCGAGGATTGAAGGTCCGGTTCCCCCGCGGCAGAGTCCAGACACACGCTCTGCGTACGCGCCGCCATGATGGCTGCGCGGTTGTCACGCGAACGGGCCCCGAGATCCACTCCGACGAGGACGGCGCGCTCAACCCCGCTGCTTCTGTGGGTTGCGGCGCTGCCGTTCCTGTACGCCCCGCTTGCCAATAAAGGACGCTCCGGCGCTATCTCTGTTCCGCAGTCGCCTGAGGCGCCAACGGTGCCGGCACGGCTGACGGACCGATGCCCGACGACACAGCAGCCGGACGGTGTTCGCTATGAATCACGCTCCGGTTGCTCACCACAGTTGAAATCGCGTGTTTGAAAATCAATTGTTCCTGGCTGTTGTTCTCCAGGAGCACGGAATACTTATCGAAGGACCGAATTTTCCCTGTCAGCTTTACGCCGCTGACCAGATAGATCGTAATGGGGGATTTGTCCTTTCGAACCGTGTTCAGAAAGGTGTCCTGAATATTTTGTGCCGGCTTGTTCTCCATGTGCCGATCTCCTGCTTTCTTGGTGAAGGTTGTAGATGCAACTTCTCTTACTGCATACTTCAGATGCACGGGACGGCTCCGGAAACCCCGGGAGCCGGGTAACCCCGCAATGTGACAAGATTATAGTGGTTTTGCCCCCTTTTCAACACCGTGGGCGCTGGTCTCCCCGTAAAGCGGTTCCATTGGGCGCCGGCCGGCCAAGCCGCGAGACGCCTAACTTGCACGGCTGATAGCATCTAGGTGTGCAAGACAGCGTCATTTCGGCTCGCGCTTCGACTCCAGCAGACCCATCCACTCAGACACCTGAGCGCGCGCCCGTCCCTATGCCAGTTCCCATGCTTGACCTGAAGCGCCAATACGCCCCCATCCATAATGAGTTATTGGATGCGCTCAGCCGCGTTCTCTCAACCCAGCAATTCATTCTTGGCGCCGAGGTGACCGCGTTTGAAAAAGCCGCTGCGGAGCAGCTGGGCGTGTCCCATGCCTTGGGATGCTCATCTGGCACCGACGCCTTGTGGCTGGCTCTTGCCGCGGCCGGAATAGGCCCCGGTCAACCACCCCAACGAGCCAAGAACGGGCTCGCCCGGGGCCCCAATCAGGCCGTGATCACCACCCCGTTCAGCTTCTTTGCTTCTGTGAGTTCCATCCTCCGCACCGGCGCAACGCCGGTCCTGGCCGATATCGGCCCCGTCAGCCTCAACCTGTCGCCCGTAGCGGTTAGCGCAGTGCTCAATGGCCCTCGCGGCGCGGCAGTTCGCGCCATTCTTCCCGTGCATTTGTACGGACAGTGCGTCGATTGGCCCTCTTTCGCGCAAATCGCGCACGAACGCGGGTTGACCGTCGTTGAAGATGCCGCCCAGGCCTGGGGCGCGGAATGGAACGGCGTAAAGGCGGGCGGCCTGGGCGATATCGCCGCGTTCAGCTTTTATCCCACCAAGAACCTGAGCGCCGCTGGCGACGCCGGCATGGTCACTACCAATTCCGAGGCTCTGGCCGAGCGGGTGAAGATGCTGCGCCAGCACGGCATGCGCCGCCGCTACCACCACGATGAGCTAGGCTGGAACGCGCGCATGGATGGCTTCCAGGGCGCGGTCCTCGCCGTAAAGCTCAAATACATTGGCGCATGGTCCGAAGCGCGCCGCGCTCTGGCCGAACGCTATCACGCGCTGTTTGCCCAGGCAGGATTGGCAGAGGCTGGAACCTATCCGGTGCACGGTGTCGTTCTACCGCGCGAGATGCCGGGCGCAAAGCACGTCTGGCATCAGTATGTAATTCGCGCACCGCGCCGCGATGCCTTGCGCGAGTTTCTCGCCGCGCGGGCCATCGGATCGGAAATCTACTATCCTGTGCCGCTCCACCAACAAGAGGCCCTGAAATCCCTCGGCCACAAGGAAGGCGATTTCCCCGAAGCCGAGCGCGCCGCCCGCGAAGTCCTGGCGCTGCCCATCTTCCCCGAGTTGCGCGAGGACGAGCAGCAGACCGTGGTCGCGGCGATTGCCGAGTTCCTCAGCTAAGGTCCTTTCACTTCCACCTTCGACGCCTCTTCCACAAACGTCGCAATCGCGGAGTGATCCAGGTCTCCCATTCCGTGCGCCATCAGCGACGAAATCATCTGCTGAACTTGCGCGGTTAAAGGCAGGCAAACGCTGCTGGCCTCAGCCGTCTTCAGCGCATTGCGCAAATCTTTTTGATGGAGACTGACCCTGAATCCGGGCTTGAAATTGCGCGCGATCAGCATCGGCCCCTTGGCATTGAGCACAGCGCTGCCGGCGAGTCCGCCTTTGACGGCGTTCACCACAACCTCAGGATTGAGCCCGCACCGCGTGGCCAGTGCGAGCGCCTCGCCCATGGCAGCAATGTTGCACGCCACCATAATCTGATTGGCGAGCTTGGTTGTGTTGCCCGCGCCGACCGGTCCCGTGAGGGTCACACTTGACCCCATGCATTTCAAAATCGGCTCAGCCTTTGCGAACGCCGCCTCGCTCGCGCCCACCATGATGGCAAGCGTGCCGTCGACGGCCTTCGGCTCGCCGCCGCTCACCGGCGCGTCAACGAAATCCACGCCTTTCTCGGCGCACGCCGCGGCAATCTTCTGCGAAACCAATGGGCTGATCGAGCTCATATCGATAATCAGCGAGCCCGCTTTCGCGCCAGAAAGGATTCCATCGGCGCCGAGCACCACTTCTTCGACCTCCGGCCCGTCGGGCAGCATGGTGACGACGATCGGAGCGCGTGCGCCGACATCGGCGTTCGAAGCCCCGCGCTGAGCGCCGTCGGCCACGGCAGCGTCGACCTTTGCCCCGGTCCGGCCGTATGCCACCACCGTGTGGCCGGCTTTCAACAAATTCCTCAGCATGGGACGGCCCATGATGCCGAGCCCGACAAATCCAATCGTTGCCATCGTTCATCTCCCTGTGCCGAATTGAGAGTCTCCTATTCACTTTCGCACGCGTAGGCGCCAACGTGCAGAACAAGCTCTAAGATTAAACAGTGCGCAACTACTTCAATTATTTTACCGAGATCGAGGAGCGCTTCCAGCAGCGGCGCGGAGCGATTTTGCTGCTTTCCACACTCGATTGGGCGCTGATTGAGACCTGGCGCGACGCCGGCATTCCGCTGGAGGCAGCGTTGCGCGGCATCGATGCGGCTTTCGACAAGTATGAGGCACGGCAAAAGCGCGCCCGCATGCAGCGCATCAATGGTCTTGCGTGGTGCGCACAAGCAGTGATGCAGGCCGCAATCGAAATGAGCGAGGCATCCGTCGGATCAGGATCGGCCGGGTCGGCTTCGTCTTCCGTACCATCGGCCCAATCCGGCTTCGAGCACCAGCGCGTCGCGGCCCATTTGACCGCCGCCGCCCAGGCTCTCGACGCCGCCGAAGTCGCTTCCGAAGCGTGCCACACAACAGCCGCGCGGTTGCGCGAGATCGCAGCCGAAGTCGCCGCGGCAAGTGAAGAAAAAAGTGCCGCCGTCGACCTGGAAGCGATGGAGCGCTCGCTCACCGTACTCGAAGAGAAGCTGTTTGCCGCGCTTACCGCGGCCGCTCCCGAGGATCTGCTTGTGGGCCTCAAGGTGCACGCCGCCCGCGAACTCGCGCCCTACCGCAGCCGCATGGGCGCCGTGCAAATGCGCCAGGTGGAACGCCAATTCGTGCAGAAGCAACTGCTGGTTCACTACAATTTACCGCGGTTGAGCCTGTTCTATATGAGTCAGCAATGAAGAAGCGCGGCACGCCCATCGGGAAGAAGAGCCCAGCTGGGGCTAAACAGGCTGCGGAAAAACTCGGCGCCTTGAAAGGGCACGACTTTAGTCGTGCCGTAAGTGAAGCAAAATCGATCCCGCCTTTAGGCCCCGAGGGAAGGTCTATGCGGGATTCGCCCTCTGTTCCCAATTCTTCAGCAGCCTATAAAGCCCACGACCATTCAGCCGCCAACCCTTCGCGGCTGAAGCGGTACCCCGATGCAAAGCGGGCAGACAATCAAGTTCGTGCGACCAAACGCGACGAGAGCACGGACACTGCGACGGAGCAGATCGTCCAGATCGAAAAGCCCATCTACGGTGGCGCGTTCCTGGCACGCGTCGCAGGCAAAGCGACCTTTGTTCCGCTGGCCCTGCCGGCCGAGCAGGCGCGCATACGCATCGTCGATGGCAAGCGCGGCTACGCCACCGCCGAAGTGGAAGAGATCGTCACAGCATCTCCGCAGCGGGTCGCGCCCCCATGCCCGCACTTTGGCGCATGCGGCGGCTGCCAGTATCAGCACGCAACCTACGCTGCGCAACTCGCATATAAACACGAAATCCTGCGCGAGACGCTGGAGCGCGGCGGCGTTTACCCGCCCGAAGACATCGCGGTGCTGGCCGGAGAGCCCTGGGCATATCGCAATCGCATTCGCCTCGCCTTTGACGCCCATGGAAACGCAGGCTACCGCGGTCGGCGTTCGCATGCGGTCATTCCCATCACCGAGTGCCCCATCGCAGCGCCGTTCCTGGTGCGCGCCGCACTCGCGGCCAGCGCGATCTTGCGGGATTCACCCGCCCGTTTGCGTGCCCAGGAAATTTCCCTCTTCTGCGATCCCACGGAGACCGCACTGCTCGCGAATCTGACCCTTGGGGGCACCGCGAAACGCGGCCTCGACGATTTCGCGCAATCCCTCGCCCGAAAAGTCCCCGAGCTGAAGGGCGTCAAATTTCTTGCCGAAGGCGCGAAGGCTCAAGCCCCACACAACATCGCCCAGTGGGGCACGAATTCGCTGCAGTATCGAGCCTCGGGCGTGGATTATCGCGTAGACCAAGGCGCGTTTTTTCAAGTAAATCGCTGGCTTGTCGATGCCCTGGTCAACCGGGTCACGGCCGATGCGCGTGGCGCGTTGGCATGGGATCTTTTTGCCGGCGTAGGTTTATTCGCGCGCCAACTCGCTGTCAATTTCACGCGCGTGATTGCGGTCGAGTCTGCTTCAGCATCGATTGCCGCCTTGGCGCACAATCTGCGTGGCACCAGCGCATCCGCCGTGAAAGCGGCCACGCTCGAGTTTTTGCGCAGAGAGCGAGCGGGTCAGCGGCCTGATCTCATTGTTGTCGACCCGCCCCGTACCGGCCTTGGTCCCGAAACGACTGCCCTGCTCGCGGAAATTGCCGCGCCCGAAATCGTCTACGTCTCCTGCGATCCCGCAACTCTGGCACGCGACTTGCGCGCGCTCGCCGATTCTCGCAACGGACCCGGCTACGTGATTGACCAAATCACCCTCGCCGATCTTTTCCCGCAGACCTTCCATCTTGAAACCGTGGTGCGCCTGCGCCGCTAGCCTCTGATCGATTGAAGATGGACCGTCGTGCCCCATCCTTTCGTCCGCCGCGGCGGAAAAGGGTGGGACAGCACAAGGTCCACAGAAGCGAATCCATCCAGCCAGAGACTGCCCGTGCGCCCGATTCACTGCACAAAATCTCACTTCCTGATACGCTTGAAGCCAAATTCAAATCGCTAATTCGGGCCCCATGTCCATCGCTCCCCCCAACCCCGCGCAGCCCGCGGCCGGCCTGACCGCCGTCCCGCTTTTCCATGCGGCGTGGCTGTTTGGGGCAGGCATAACTCTGGCCGGCCGCCTCTGGTTCCAGCCCAGCGTAGTGCTCATCGCGTTGGCGCTCACCGCTGCCGTATGTGGGTGGGCCGCGCTGCGCGGGCAACGCGTAGTCTGGCTGCCGCTGGCCGCGTTGTGGTTGCTGCTCGGCGCATGGTGCGGAGAGATGGAGCCCCACCCGGCGCCCGCACCCGCTCTGGCCGTGCTTTCTGACGGCTTGCTGCGCACCGTCGATGGCACCGTCGTCGCCACCGGCCCCCTGCGCAGCGAACCCCAGGAGACGGACCTCGATCAGAATGTCGACGAGCCTTCGCCTACATCTCCCACCGAGCGCGTCGACCTACGCGTGGAAAGCGTCGAAGTCGTCAGCGACGAGAGCGATGCGCAGGCGCTGGTGGGCGGCGGCGTGCGCCTCACCGTGCGCTGGTCCGCCGGTCAAGCCGTGCAGCCGTTTGCGTGTGGAGACCGCGTACGCGCCGTGGTTCGCCTGCTGCCGCCGGAGACCTATCACGATCCCGGAGTCTGGAGCCGCGCGGACTTCCTGCTCGACGAGGGCATCACCTCGTCCGCGACACTGGTTGCCGATCGTGTCGAGCGGATGGGGCGTTCGCCCGGTGCTTTCCTGTCGTGCCGCGTCAGCGGATGGCAACACGCATCCACCGAGCACCTGCTGGCCTTGCCCGCCGCGATGCGGAACCTGCCCGCACCCCTGCGCCTCTCTGAAGACGACGCCGCAATGCTCTCCGCCATGGTGGCCGGCGACCGCACTTACCTCACCCATGCACTGCGCGTAGGCTTTGAGCGCACCGGCTCCTTCCACATGCTGGTGGTTTCAGGCCTCCATCTCGCCATCGTGGCCGGCTGTCTATTCTGGATCTTCAAGCGGCTCGGCTTGCCGCGCGTTCCCGCCACGCTCCTCACCATCGCCGCCTCGTTTGCCTACGCGCTCTTCACCGGTTTCGCCACGCCGGTGCAGCGCTCGCTCTGGATGGTGACGCTCTATCTGCTCGGACGGCTGCTCTACCGCGAGCGCAGCCCCCTGAACACCATCGGCTTTGCCGCGCTGTGCCTGATGGCGGTAAGCCCGCGCAGCATATTCGATTCCAGCCTGCAGATGACGCTGCTGGCAGTCGTCGCCATTGCCGGGGTGGCTGCGCCGCTACTGCAGGGCACCATTCACCCCTACGCGGCCGCCACGCACGATCTGAGATTGGTCGCCGTCGACATCAAGCTCGCGCCTCCGCTCGCGCAGTTCCGCGTGTTGATGCGCATGGTCGCCGAGCGCCTGCAGCGCGCATTCAGCAGCGCCATCGCATGGCGCGTCTTTCCCTGGTGCCTGCGTTTCGCCGTTCGGTTAGTGGAGCTGGTGGTCATCTCGTGCGTCGTCGAGCTAGCCATGACCTTGCCCATGGCTCTCTACTTCCATCGCATCACCATCTTTGCTTTGCCCGTGAATCTGCTCATAATTCCAATGCTGATTGTGCTCATGCCGGCCGCGCTGCTTACATTGCTCCTGCTGGTCATTTGGCCAGCGGCCGCCATGGTCCCGGCCATGGCAGTGGCGCTGGTGATGCACATTGGAGTTACAGTCGTCCGCGTCTTCGGCTCGCTGGCCCTCGGCGATTTCCGCATTCCCGGCCCACTTCTGTGGCAATCGGCCGGGTTCTGTGCGCTGTTGGGTGCGGCAATTGTCTTGGCGCGCAAGAGCCTGAAATCACCAGATCGGAGGTTGCGGGCCGGCGCCTGCATCGCCCTGGCCCTAGCGGCGCTGGTCGCGGTGCTGCCGCGTCCCATCGACCGTCCCCATAACGCAATGCTCATGGAGGCCATCGACGTGGGCCAGGGCGACTCACTGCTCCTGATCACGCCCGATGGAAAAACGCTGCTCATCGACGGCGGCGGATTTGGCGGCGGCCCGCGCCAGGCTCCGCAGGATTTCGACATTGGCGAAGAGGTGGTCTCGCCGGCTCTGTGGGCGCGCGGCATCCGGCATCTCGATGCCGTCGCGCTCACCCACGCGCACTCCGACCACATGGGCGGACTGCCCGCCATCCTCAGAAACTTCCATCCCGATGAGTTTTGGGTGGGCAACAATCCGCGCATCGCCGCGTACGTCGCGCTTCTGGACGAAGCCGCCGCGCTCCACGTGCGCGTGCGCAGTTTTCGCGCTGGCGACGCTTTCACTTTTGGCGACACGCAGATCAACGTGCTGGCGCCGTTTCGCGATTATCAACCGGAAGCGGCGCCCACCAACAACGATTCGCTTGTGATGCGCGTGGCCTACGGCGCAACCTCCGTCATGCTCGAGGGCGACGCCGAAGCGCCCATCGAGCAAGCCATGCTTTCCGAGCCTGACCTCCAGAGCACACTGCTTAAAGTCGGCCATCACGGCAGCATCACTTCCACGCGGCCGGAGTTTCTTGCGCGTGTAGCGCCGCAATGGGCAGTGATTTCGTGTGGCCTCCACAATCGCTACGGCCACCCGCGCGAGGAAGTGTTGCAGGCGCTGCAAGACGCACACGTCCGCACCTACCAGACCGACACCAACGGCATTACCTGCTTCCGCCTCGACGGAAAATCTGTCGCGTCCGATGTTGGGTGCATAAATCGGTGAAGCGCTATCGCGCAGCCACGGCGTGGATGGCCAGCAGGGTCTCCAGCAGCGGCTTCAGCAGCTTGAGATCGAGTGCGTTGGCTCCGTCCGATTTCGCATTCGCCGGATCGTCGTGCACTTCAAGAAAAATTCCATCAACACCCGCAGCCACCGCCGCGCGCGACAGCAGAGGAATGAACTCCGGCTGCCCGCCGCTCACGCCGTTGGCCACCGAGGGCTGCTGCACCGAATGCGTGCCGTCAAAAACCACCGGCGCGAGATTGCGCATGATGGCCAGCGAGCGAAAATCGACGACGAGATTGTTGTAGCCAAAGCTCGAACCGCGCTCCGTAAGAAAGACGCGCTCGTTGCCTGTGGAGCGCACCTTTTCCAGGCCGTGGCTCATGTCCCACGGCGCCACGAACTGGCCTTTTTTGATGTTGACCGCGCGCCCGGTGCGGCCCGCCGCCACCAGCAGATCGGTCTGCCTGCATAGAAAAGCGGGAATCTGCAGCACGTCCACGGCTTCGGCGGCCACTTCGCAATGCGCCGGCTCATGCACGTCGGTCAGCACCGGCAGCCCCGTGTCCTTTGCAATCCTACGGAGGATCCGCGTCCCCTCCCGAAGCCCGGGTCCGCGAAAGCTCTTCACGCTGGTGCGATTGGCCTTGTCGTAACTGGCCTTGAAGATATAGGGAACGTCGAGATCGGTCGTGATGCGCTGAATGGCTTCGGCCATTGAGAACGCATGGTGCTCGGACTCAATAACGCATGGACCGGCAATCAGAAAGAGCCGGCCCGTGCCCACTGCAACCGGCCCGATTTCGAACGAAGCACTCACGCAGGTGATTCTACCGTGAACCACCGGCCGTTAGGCGTGGGCCCCGACCGTAGATCGATCGTAGGTCGTGATCGGAGCCAGGAACCGCCCGCCAGCCTGCTTGCACGCGTGCTCCCCTCAACTGCGATCTCAAGAAGAGCGCGCGGCAGCCAGATTCGCGCAACCCCGCAATCACCCCGTATGACTGCGCGTCCACTCCCACAGCGCACGATCCAGCGCGCGCAACGGCGTGGGGGCGGGCAGTTCACTCTGCGGGCTCACGATGTTGCTTTCCGCCAAGCGCTTGCAAAAGGCCAAATACTCCTCGTAAAAGCGCACGTCGTGGCGAGCATGTCCCAGCGCTTCCAGGTTGCGGTAATCGAGCACCGTGTAACGCTCCGGATAGATCGCTGCCAGAATCGCTGACGCCACGGGAAGATCCACGCCATGCAGTTCGAGGAGGGCCTTCACGGCCGTTTCCGTCGTCGCATCGGGCGCTGCGGCCGTGGCCAACACGCGTCGGATCTTCTCGTTGCTGTTCCCGATCAGGTATTGCACCGCACGCTCCGACTTCCAGCGCACGATCGCTTCCAGATTCGCCAAGGTGGTTTCGCCATTGCGGATTGCTTCGCCGGCTTCGAAGGCGGCTTTCTCAAGTTCGTGCTCCTTTTCGCCGGTCGTCTGCCAGTACTGTTCTGCCAACTGCTGCAGCTCCGCTTCCGCGGGCTGAAGCTGAAAATAGGCAACCATGCTTCCAAGTCCTTTCCTGCTTTTAGTACCCCAAAACTTAGTCACAATAGGCCCGCCACGAATTCATTGTCAATAACCCAGACCGGGAATTTGACGGGGATGAACCGGACCCGTCCAAAAGACGGATCTGAAGAGAGAAAACCAGCGTTTTTGGGGCGGTCGCGACGACCTTTTTGGCCAGTTCCGGCTCCGTGAAACCTCTTCAAAGCAAATAGATGCAAATAAGTCTCGTGCCACCTATTCCGGCATGGGGAAAACCTCTTCCCACAGCAAGTAGACGCAACCGCGGGCGAGTTAGCTTTAACGGGACGCAGCGCGGAGAAGAATCTTCGATAAAAATCCGAATTCGAGGTGCGGTGTTGGATGTCGTGGGCCTGTTTTGCTGAGACTAAAAGACTTATAATTTTCATCCATAAATGTGCTAATATACAAATATGCGCACGAGCATCGAACTCCCCGATCCCATCTACCGCGAGATGAAAATCCGTGCCGCAAACGAGGGCATAACCATCCGGGAACTCATCCTGGAAGCCGTCACAATGAGGCTCCGCGGCGAAAGCACAATGGCGCCACGAGGCGATGGGCCACGATTTCCGGTCATCCGCTCCAGAAATCCCGGTTCGCTGAAACTTGGCGAGGAAGGTGTTTACGAGTACATTCCTTTTCCCTGATGTGAACGTCTGGCTGGCCCTGGTCCACGAGATTCACCCCCGCCACAAGACAGCCACTGAATGGAGCAAGTCGCTGGACAGCGATGCGGTGGCCTATTTTTGCCGATTCACACAGCTCGGACTGTTGCGACTTCTCACCAACGAAAGCGCAATGCGAGAGGATGTACTCACCCGGCGGCAGGCATGGGAGGCATTCGACTTGCTCGTCGCCGACCCGCGCAACCGGATGATCGGCGAACCTGCCGGGATCGATCCTGCATTTCGCCAACAGACTGACAGCAAGATGGCCGCGACAAAGCAATGGGCTGATGGGTACCTCGCCGCCTTTGCCGAGGCCGGCAACCTTACGCTGGTTACGATGGACCGCGCGCTTGCGGCAAAGGCGAGAGGGGCGGTGCTACTGGGATGAAATGCCCATCCGCTCGTCCTTCTTAGGCGGCCTTGACAGCCAGCCCTGTTCAACCCACCAGATTGCAACTATACCGACCCCGCTAAAAATAAGGTAGTAACTGGGTATGCCGTAAATCTCGTCGAATATCCAATTGGGCAGCCAGGGCCCGGAAAACCTGCAAACCCAAATCCAGAGGATCATTACGAGAAGAAAAAGCGCGTGACCTTGTGCCAGATCGCGAGCCTTGTGTTGATGGAGCTCGATGTACTTACGCCATTTCCCATCGCTCCACAGCAATCCGAATACAAGAATCGTGTAGCTGACACAAAGCGCCGCGTAGAGCGACCATGACGCATCTACGAATGAGAGATAGAGGGCGGTGAATGCGATGAAAACGGCAAAGCTTACAAACCGCCGTTTGGACCTGACTGAGAGAGGGCGCACTTTTCTAACCTCCTCTTCCGCACCGCAATGTAACTGGGAGGGCCGCGCGTTAAACGAAGTCTGCCGTCGCGACGCTCAACCCATATGGCACGACGAGAGAAAAGCAACCGCAGGTCCTTCGACTGGGCCGGCCGCGCCCATGGCGCGAACGGCTACGCTCAGGATGACAGCGCGTTGGTGAGGGTTGGCGTCGCGCTCACGCCGGCGCCGACGCGCTTCACGCGGTTCTTATAGCTCGCCTCAATAAACGCGTGGAACAACGGGTGCGGCTCGAGCGGCTTCGATTTGAACTCGGGATGGAACTGGCAGCCGAGAAAATACGGATGGCCGGGAATCTCCACGATCTCAACATACGTCTGGTCGGGGGTGGTGCCGCTGATACGCAGCCCCGCGCCCGAGAGCAGCGCCTCGTACTCGCGGTTGAATTCGTACCGGTGACGATGGCGCTCGCTGATCTCTCTTTGGCCGCCGTAGGCGCGACTGGCCAATGAATCCTCCTGCAGCACGCAAGCCCACGCGCCCAATCGCATTGTCCCGCCCATCTCTTCCACGCCCAGCAGTTCGCGCAGCTTGTAAATGACGCGATGCTCGGTTGCTGGGTCGAACTCGCTCGAGTTCGCATCCTTCAGGCCGCACACGTTGCGCGCAAATTCGATGCACGCAGTCTGCATGCCCAGACAAATTCCAAAATAGGGCACACCTTTCTCGCGCGCGTAACGGATCGCATTCAGCATGCCCTCGATGCCGCGCTTTCCGAATCCGCCCGGAACCAGGATGCCGTCGAATTCTTCCAGCTGCGCCTCGTACCCGCGATCATCGGGGCCCGACGACTCCAACCCTCCCGCTTCGATCCACGTAACATTCAGCTTCAGATTCTGCGCCACCGCGCCGTGCGTCAGCGCCTCTTTGAGCGACTTGTAGCTGTCCTCGTACTCCACATACTTTCCCACAATGGCGATCGAGACTTCATCTTTGGGGTGGTAGCAGCGGTCGACCAGCTCCTTCCATTTCACCAAGTCCGCCTCTGGCGCGTCTTTGTGCAGATATTTGAGGATGAGCTCGTCGACCCCTTCTTGCGCAAAATTCAGCGGCACCTCGTAGATCGAAGGCACAGTTTTCGCGCCGATCACAGCCTTCTCTTCCACGTTGCAGAAGGCGGCAATCTTCTGCTTGATCTCCCGGCTCAACGGCCGCTCCGAGCGGCACAGCAGCACATCGGCCTGGATCCCGATCGAAAGCAACTCCTTGACAGAATGCTGCGTCGGCTTGGTCTTCAGTTCCTGGGCGGCTGCAATCCACGGCACCAGCGTCACGTGGACGAAGACCGTGCTCTCGCGCCCCAGCTCCTGGCGCATCTGGCGAATGGCCTCGAGAAACGGCAGCGACTCGATATCGCCCACCGTGCCGCCAATCTCCACAATCGTTACATCGGCGCCATTTGCGGCCACCTTACGCATGGCGTTCTTAATCTCGTTCGTCACGTGCGGAATCACCTGCACGGTCTTGCCCAGGTAGTCGCCGCGCCTTTCTTTCAAAATAATCTGCTCGTAGATGCGCCCGGTGGTGTAGTTGTTGTCGCGCGAAAGCGGCGCATGGGTGAAGCGCTCGTAGTGCCCCAGGTCGAGGTCGGTTTCCGCGCCGTCGTCGGTCACAAACACCTCGCCATGCTGGAAGGGCGACATGGTACCGGGGTCGACATTAAGGTAGGGATCGAACTTCATCAGGTTCACTCGCAAACCGCGGCTTTCGAGCAGGCAGCCGATCGAAGCCGCCGCGAGACCCTTACCGAGACTGGACACAACTCCGCCCGTCACAAAGACGTACTTTGCCGACATCGATGCAACCTCATTATTCGTTTGTTGTGATTGGACGTACCTGGTGGGCACATTCAAGTATGGCAGAGATGTGGCTGCGGCGAAAGGGAAAAATTGCTATGCCATGTTGCAGGCTGGCCGTCGATCCATATAACGATACTGAAATGAGCCCCTTGCACGCGGCGGTGACGGCGCGGCGGCGCCAGCGCTAGGATGGCTTCGGGAGCGGCGCCACCATGACAAGCAAGATGGAAGTCGTCAAAGTCGACATAACCACCCTGGCCGTAGACGCCATCGTGAACGCGGCCAACACTAGCTTGCTGGGCGGCGGCGGGGTGGACGGAGCCATTCATCGCGCAGCCGGACCGGAACTCTTCGATGAGTGCTACCAGATCGGCGGCTGCCCCACCGGCGAAGCCCGGCTCACGAAAGGCCATCGCCTGCCGGCAAAATTCGTGATCCACACTGTCGGCCCAGTCTGGACCGGCGGTGAGCGCGGCGAACCGGAGCTGCTGGCGAGCTGCTATCGCTCGGTCTTCAGCCTTGCCCGCGAAAAAGGCATCCGCTCGCTGGCCTTTCCCGCCATCAGCTGCGGAGTCTATCGCTTCCCGATCGATCGCGCAGTCAAGATCGCCATAGCCGAGACCGTCGCGGAACTGGTCTCGAGCGATGCCGTGCAGAAAGTAATCTTCGCCTGCTTCGGCGATGAGATCTACGACGCCTACCGCCGCGAGGTCGACAAACACTCGTAAGAGAAATCCGACAGAAACAAAGCAGGCAGGCCGAAACGGCCTGCCTGCGTGCCTTGGTCCCTTGGTCCCTGCCGGGGTCCCCGGCGAGCGATTTGTGCTCGCTGGGGTGGCTTGGTCTCTGCCGAGGTCCCCGGCGAGCGATTTGTGCTCGCTGGGGTGGCTCGGTCCCTGTCTCTAGAAGTTAAGCGTAATCTTCGCTGTCAACGCCCGTGGCGTCACATAGTGCGTTCCGCTGAAGGTCGACAGGAAGTTATAAAACGCGTACTTGTTCGTCACGTTGATCGCCGTCAGGTCGAAATCCGTCTTGTAATGCTCCTTGTGGAAGATATTGTTCTTGCCGAGGGTGACGTCGAACAGATCGCGGTGCTGGATGCGCGGCGGATCGTGGTCGTTATCGCCTTTGCCCGGCGCGGGAATATCGATGAGTTTGGAACTGAGTTCGTTAGCCGGGCAAGTTGTGAAGTAGGTCGCAGGATTGTTCACGTTGGCCGACACCCCGTTGCAGGCAAATCCCGCCTGAAATTCTTCGTCCAATGTCAGGGGCAAGTAAACATTGGCGTTTGTCACCGGGTTGGTGGTAGGTGGAATGTTGTTGTCGACCATCGCGATCCCCGGCACGCCGCCCGGAAGAGTGATGGACGTATTCGGGCAAGCGCTGTTGGGATCCGTGGGACTATAGCAGGGTGTCGATCCAGCCACGAGACCCGAGTCAAATCGCCAATTAAATCCACCCCAAATGCCGTTGATGAACTTGCCGCCCGGAAGCGTGTATTGCACGTGCGTGGTCTCATTCAGCTTTTCGTCGTGGTCAATGCGGAAGGGATACTCGGTAGCTCCCTGCGCCACGCCGCCTGTAGCTCCGGCGCCGGCGACCTGCGGCGGAAGGAAGCGCGCCGCCACTGAAGACCCGACGATATAAGCGCTGAAGTTGTGGTAATTCGGAACTTCCAGGTGCACGGCGTACCCGGGGATTTTGGAATTATGCCAGTCGATGGGGAAGGTGATGGGCGTATTGCCCAGCACGCTGAAGTCGAAGGCGTTGTGCGTGTACTTCCAAATGTACTCGCCGCTGAAGACCACATTCTTGCCCAGTGCCTGCTGCAGGCTGGCGTGGAACTCATTGCGAAAACCGGGCGCCATGGTGCTGGAAACGCCGGAGGCGCAATTGAGCAGCGGCGCAAGCACCGCGTTCCCGCAACCTTCGCTTGAGAGCACGAGGTTCTCGTTGAATGGCGTCTCCAGGGTGCGCGCGTAGGAAATGCTCGTCACCGTGCCGGTAGGCTTGATGTTGTACGCCACGCCCAGTCGCGGCTCGGTCTGGTTGGCGTCGGTCAGGCCGTTGTACTTGTCCTCGCGAATGCCCAGGTTGAAGTCCCAGTTGCCCGCCTTGATGTCGTCTTCAATGTAGAGAGCAAGCTCTTTCACATCCGCGTGGCCAAAGTAGTTGTATTCCGTTCCGCCTCGCGTCAGATCGTAGGGCGCGAGCACGGAAAGATAGTTGGCGTTCGCAACGTTCGAGACGCCGTTGCACTGCGAAGGATTCGCGTAACCCGGCAACGAAACACCGGTAATCGCGTTCACGCAGGGCGAGTTATACGTGTCCTCGACAATGCCCAGGTCGTCGTTCTCACGCAGGAAAGTTTGCTCATATTGCGCGCCGATTTTGAGATTGTTGACGCCCTTCACGTAAGAGTAATCGGCGTGAATTCCGGTGTTGGTCAACGTGCGGTACTGCCCGATGGACGAAGTCTGCAAGTTCGACGGCCCCAGGTCGGCCAGCGGATTGGCGCTGGGATCGTAGTCATACCCGTCTCTGCGCGCAAAAACGCCCAGGTTGAAGACCGAGTCGTTGCTGATGATTCGCGTATAGGTGGGCGAGACATTGTAGGTGTTGATCTTCGAGTGCTGATCTGCGTTGCCCACGTCGCCGAACGTTGGAGCGGCAGTTGTTCCTCCGGCAATCACATTGTGCACGTTCAGGTTGTCGTACGCATTCGGCGTCTGGAACCACGAACGGCTGTAATTCAGGTCGAGGTGTATGGAATCGGCTGACGTGAAGCTGTAATCCACGCGGTCAAAAATGTTTTCCTCGTTCCCCTTGTCGTGAAAGACGGCGAACTCCGGCGCATCAAGAAAGCGGCCGGTATTGAGCCCGTCGATCTCTGCGAAGTTGCCCCAGCTCTTACCGCCATAGGAGAGGTCGAAGCCGCCGGTAGCCGAGCCAAAGCTGCCATACGACGCGTAGACGCTGCCGGTAGGCGTGGTGACTCCCTGCCCGCTGCGTGTAGTGGCCACAATCACCAGGCTGGTTTTGTCGCCGTATTCCGCCGGCGGCGCGCCGCTGATCACCTCAATGGATTGAATCGAATTCGACGGCAGTTGGTTCGAGAAAACCTTGCTCTGCTGGTCTGTAATGGATTGCCCGTCCACGGAGAATGAGTTGGACGCGTGATCGCCCAGACCATGAAACAAGCCATTGGAGTCGGCCGAAACACCCGGAGTGGTTTGCGTAACGAGCGCGCTCAAGCCCGATGACGCGCTCTCGAGCGGTACCTTGGTGAACATATCGCGGTCGACGTCAGTGTGGAACGTGGGATCATCCTCGACCATGTCGCTGCCCGATTCCACAGTCACGGTCTGGCTCGAACCCTCAATTTGAAGCACCAGCTTCAGACTGGTCCCCACTGATGAACGGATCAGCACGCTCTGGCTCATCTTGGAAAAGCCATCGGCTGTGACGTCAACCTTGTACGGATTGAAGGGCACGTTGGAGAAGCTGAACTGGCCCGTGGCGTCAGTGGTTGTCATGCGATCAAATCCGGAAACACTATTGGCCAGATGCACGGTTGCGCCGGGAATCACGGCACCCGACGGATCGGTTACAGTGCCGCGAACGGTGCCCGCGCTACCGCTTTGCGCCTGCGCCAAACCCGCCACCAAGGCGAGAGCGATTAGGGGAAGAATATGTAGCTTTGCGCTACTGTGAAACAGCATGGAATAGTCTCCTGAAAAATGGCTATAAATGCGGGAAAACAAGCCGCGCGACGGAGCGCAACGGCGTCCTCGGTGCATTTGAGGAGCATCGATCCGCTTCAATTCAAAAAGTGAAGATGCGTCGAGGCATCGCCCGATGAGGAAAGGGAGCGGGCAATGCGAAAAACCGATTGAAAGCGGAAAAATGCCCTACCAGGAGACGGGAGGAGGGCGAATGAAGAGGCGGATTTGCCGCTGGTGGGCAATGAGGATCGGCTCGGGCAGTGGAGCAGAAGCGCCCAATTGCACGATCACGACAACGGCCGCAGCCGCAGCGACGGGAATCACCGTGTGCATCACAATGCACAACTGGCAGTGGTCGGCGTCGCTCTGGTCGGCGTGCAGGTGCGCAACCTGGGCAACCGCTAGCATCGCCAGCAGAACCAGGCAAACCACCGCCACCGCCGGCATAAAGCCGGGCCAGGCGCCGCGTTTCCCCAACCATTGTGACCTAAATCGCCGCAAACCGTTGCCCTTCCCTTACCATTTTACAGAAGAGTACACAAAATTGGACGCCACAGGGGTGGAAGGGTTGTATTTGGAACCGAATTTCGCCGATCGCGCCGCCAACCGGAGCTCCATGCGTCTAAACTGTGTTGCCATGGTGATCTTGCAGGAAATGCGCCGCTTGGGAGCGCTCAGCCTCGCGCCGCTTCTGCTGGCGGGGACGGCCGCGCTCGCACAAAACGGCGCCAGCCAGGCCACGCCGCCGGCCCAAAGCCCGTCGAGTCAGACATCGTCGAGTCAGAGTTCGTCCAGTCAGAGTTCCTCGGGGCAGAAGTCGCAAAGCCAGAACTCGCAGACGCTGCCCTTGAAGCCGAGCGTTCCCGGCATGGGAAGAAATCATCGCCTGATCCTGAAAGACGGCTCCTACCAGATGGTCCGCGATTACCAGATCGTTGGCGACCGCGTGCGTTACCTCTCGCAGGAGCGCGGCGAATGGGAGGAACTGCCCGCGAATCTCGTTGATTGGGATGCCACGCACAAGTGGGAAAAGGAGCACGCCGACCTCGTCGAAGAGGATGCTTCGCCCGCCATGAAAGAGGCCGAGGCACTCGACAAAGAGGAATCCCAGGAGCGCAACGAGCAAAGTGCGCGCATGCCCCTGGTGGCCGAAGGTCTCGAGCTCCCCGATGAAGATGGCGTCGTTCATCCTCGACACCTTCCAAGGCACGCCGGAGCTGGTCGAACTGATCTCCAGCGATCTCTCCATGAACGCCAAGAACCGCAAGGGCATCGAAGTGCTCAATCCGCTGGCCACGCAAAAAGCCAGCCTCGAACTGCAAGGTGCGCACGCCAAAGTCCACCTCCATGTCAACGATCCGGTCATCTATCTTTCTCTCGGCGTCGAGGACGCGACCGAACCCGTGCTCACCCACCCCATCACCGTGGACACCAGCGGCTCGAAAGAAGTGAACGGCAAGCACGGCGCGCATTCCCCGCAATCGGGCTTCGTGATTGTGCGTGTCGACGAGCGCCAGGCCGTACGCATCGTCGGCGCCATCAAAGTCGGGACCGACGGGACGGTCTCGCAAGACGAAGACACCATCCCGACAAAAGTAGAAGAGATGCCCGGCAAGCGCTGGCTGCGCGTCACTCCGCAAGAGAAACTCACCATCGGCGAATACGCCCTGGTCGAAATCATCTCCTCGTCCGACATCAACGAGTCAGTGTGGGATTTCCGCGTCGATCCGCGCCAGGGCGACAATCCCAAGTCCATCGGGCCCATCCTCCCGCAGCCGCGCGAATAGTTCTCCAACCGTATGCAGAGAAAACTTCCCGTGCCCCATCCTTTCGCCCGCCTCTTGGGCGAAAGGGTGGGATTGCACGAACTCCATTGGCGCGAATCCGCGCGATCCGAGATCTAAACGCATCCGCTGCTTTCTACACCTCGCACAAAGTCTGATCCCTATTCCCTATTCCCTATTCCCTATTCCCTGATCCCTGTCTTCCTCCGCCGGCTGAACACGAAATGCCCCAGCAGGATCAATATGGTCACAGTGCTCGCCAGCGCGTCGATCCCCGGCATTCCACGCGGTCCCCATAGCGCATACCCGCGCCCATCGAGCCACGTCATGTACACCACGGGAACGTTCCCGAGCGAGTTGATAATCGCATACCGCGAGCTGCCGCTTTTGCCCGAGCCGCCGAGGAACTCGAGAGAGACCGCCGTAAACAACGCGTAGCCGGCGCCGACAGTGAAGAGAAAAAGCACGGTGCTCGCAAAATAAATCGCAGGCCGCCGCGGTCCCACACTGAGGAGCGCCAGCGTGGCCGCATTCGCGAGCCCCACCAGCAAATACGCAATCGGAGTGCGCACGCGAACCGGAATCAGCGACGCCGAGAGTGCGCCGGCCGTAGTCAGAAACGCGCCGCCCACACCGTTGATCCACGCCACCTGCGCCCCACTCACTCCATAGTCGCGCGCCAGCTCCGGCAGCAGGCCGATCATGGCTCCGCTGGCGCATGGCGCAATGATCAAAAGCCCATAAGGAATCGCCTCCCAGCGCAGAAATGTGGATTTGAATTCGCGGCCGACGCGCACTATGGTTTCCCACGCGCCGTGTTCGCGCACCATTGATTGCGGAGGTGCGGCAATTGCGAACAGCGCAGGCAACGCGACGAGGCCCGCGGTAATCCAGCCCAGCGCGCCCAAGCTGAAGCGCTCCGCGTTCGACAGCAACAGGAACACCGCGACCGCCCCCACGGCCAGCGATCCAGCCTGGTAAAAGCTGCTGGCGCGGCGCTTGTTGGTCTCGCTCGTCAGCGTTCCCATCATGCCGCCGCATGCAGCCGCCACAACCACGCCGAAGCACGCGCCGAGAAACAGCAATCGCACCGCCCACGCCGTGGCCAGCGTGGACTGGTAAAAGGCAGCCAGCACCGCCGCGCCTGCGGCAGCGGCCGCAAGCATCAGCCAGGTCCGGCGCCGCATCCAGAAGTCCGTAATCGGACCCCAGAAAAAATAAATAGCATGGGGCAGCGCAATTAACGCCGCGATACTCGCCGCGCGCTCCGGCGCCACACCCTGGTTGCGCAGCAGAAAGGTCAGCGCTCCGCTCGCAAGGCCCAGAGAAATCACCGCATCGGGCGCGATAAGAAAGGCAAAGAGCCAGGGGCGCTCGTGGGGCGTCGCCGGGGACTCGGTCTCGACCTCCGGCCGTACCGCTGGTGGCATGAGGGTTAGCGTAGCATGCTGCGCGGCTCGCCCCCAGCTCATCCAGCCGGGATCTCGGCCCGAAAAGCGACCGGCGATGAACCGCTGCACCCGCCCAGTCCGCGGTAATCGAGAGCCGATTCCCGGCATCCCACATTTCGATCCAAGTCATACGTCAAAAAGACCTTAGGAGCGATTGAGAATCAAAAGGCAGTCGCGGCCGGAGCCACGCCGCGTGCTCCCACCAATTCGGTATATCGGGACGCTTCAAGCGTGGACTAAACTCAAGACGGTCAATGCGGGAGAATATGGACACGCCGGCTCACGATTACTACGAGTTCCTCCAAATCAGCCCCAATGCCGATGCGGACACCATCCACCGTGTCTATCGATTCCTGGCCGCGCGGATGCATCCGGACAATAATCAAACCGGCCACGAAGAGAATTTTCGCCTGCTGAAGGCTGCCTATGACGTGCTGTCCGATCCGCACCGCCGCGCAGAATACGATGCGGTCCGTGCAAAAAACAAGACGCTGCCGGAGCCGATGGCCGCGACTGTCGATTTCATGGACGTGATGGATGGCGAGTTGAACCGCCGGCTGGCCGTGCTGGCCGTGCTTTATTACAAGCGGCGCACAAACCAAAGCTCTCCTCAAATTCCCCTCGCCGAGATTGAAGAGCGGATGGGTTTCCCACGCGACTACCTGGACTTTACCCTCTGGTATCTGCAAAAGAAGGGTTACGTTACCAAGACAGACAGTGCGCAGTACACACTATCCGTCGATGGCGTGGACTTTGTGGAGACACAGCGCGCGAATATTCCCACCCTCCAAAAACTGCTTACCAGTGGCACGCGATCCTCGGTCGAGGACACTGAGCGAACACAATACAGGGATGCGCCCGCAGCCGAACCCGAGCCCGCAGCCGCCCCAACCACCCCAAGGCCGCCCGCGAAAGTACAACCATTCCGTGCTCCCGGCCCGATAGTGCTGCCGTCATCGATGAGCGACGCCGAGTGGCGGCGCCTGGGCGGACCAGAGCGTCGCGCCGGCAGCCCCGATCTGCGCGACAAGAAGGTGGATCGTCGCATTCGCCACCAGGATCGGCGCGAGGAGTCCAAAGCCTAGAAGCGGTCTCATAGATGCTGTTTTGAAAGGGCACGGCTTTAGCCGTGCCGCAAGAGCCGCATAAAACCTGGGGCTTTAGCCCCTGGGGGATGTTCTTCAACCGGCTCCAACGATGGATGCAGCCAGCTCTGGCACATCCGCCGCGCTCCTACTCCCGAACCGCGATTCCCAGGGCCTTCATCTTCCGGTAGAGATGGCTGCGCTCCAGGCCCAGCAGCTCAGCCGCATGGCTGATGTTGTTACGCGCCTCCTCGATCTTCTTCTGAATGTACTCGCGCTCGTAAGCGTCGCGCGCCTGCTGCAGGCTCGAGAATTCCTCCGTAGCCCGCGCGCCGGTCTTGTGCGTGAGCGGCGGCAGATGCTTGCGCTCGATGCGCAACACGCGGGGATTGAGGATGAGCACGCGTTCCATCACGTTCTTCAGCTCGCGCACGTTGCCGGGCCAGTGGTACCGGCCCAGCACCTCCAGCGCGTCTTCACCAATATCCATACGTGGCCGCCCATATTGCCGTCCGAACTCCGTCAAAAACTCGCGCGCCAGCAGCGGAATGTCCTGCTTGCGCTCGCGCAACGGTGGAACGAAAAACGGCACCACGTTCAGCCGGTAGAAAAGATCCTCGCGGAAGTTGCCTTTGGCAATTTCCTCTTCAAGGTCTTTGTTCGTCGACGCGATCAGCCGCACGTCCACGCGCAATGGCTGCGTACCGCCCACCGGCGTAAACAACTGGTCATCGAGAGCGCTCAGCACTTTGGCCTGTGTCTTCAGGCTCATGTCGCCCACTTCGTCCAGGAACAGCGTGCCGCCATCGGCGCGCTCCAGCGTTCCGCGTTGCTCCAGATTGCGCTGTTCAGGCGGAGCTCCCGGCTGCGCGCCACGTCGAATCCCAAAAAGTTCGGCTTCAATGTGTGCCTCGGGAATTGCCGCGCAATTCAGCTCCACGAAAATTCCATCGCGGCGCAAACTTTCCGCGTGAATGGAGCGCGCAATCAATTCTTTCCCCGTCCCCGACTCGCCGTAAATCAGCACCCGTCCGTTGGTCGGCGCCATCAGCCGGATTTGCTGGCGCAGTGCCTTCACCGGCACGCTTTCGCCCGTCAGCACGGATGCGGCGCTGAACTGGCGCTTGAATTCGACATTCTCCGCGCGCAGCCGCCGCGCCTCCACCGCGTTTTTCAACACGATGAGCGTTCGCTCCAGCGAAAGCGGCTTTTCGAGAAAATCGTACGCGCCCAGCTTGGTGGCTTTTACCGCGGTCTCAATGGTGCCGTGGCCGCTGATCATCACCACTTCCGGCCGCGTCTCCGCAGGCCATGTGCGGATCTCGCCCAGTACCTCGAGTCCATCGCGGCCGGGCAGCCAGATGTCCAGCAGAACCACGTCGTAGGGCACGTCGCGCAGTAGCGTCAACGCTTCTTCGGCATCGGCCGCGCCAGCCACGCTGTAGCCTTCCTCGCGCAAAATCTCTTCGAGCGACCCGCGAATCTGCGATTCGTCGTCGACCACCAGAACGTGATTCATGAAACGAGCCTTTTTGCCCTTTGCCCGCCATTGGCTACGGCCGCAGGCTCGGCGTTGGGCTCCGCCACCGGCAAGCGCAGCATAAAGCGCGCGCCCTTGGGGGAATTCGATTCGGCGCTGATGGTGCCGCCGTGCTCCTGTACGATCTTGGCCGCAATCGAAAGTCCGAGCCCCGTACCGCGGTGCTTGGTGGAGTAGAACGGCAGGAAGAGGCGCTCGCGAATCTCTTCCGTTAAGCCAGGGCCGGTGTCGGAGACGATAACCTCGACGGCCGAGCCATCTTCAACCAGCGCGGTGCGAAGCCCAAGCACGCGCAGCAAACTGCCCCGCATGGCTTCCGCCGCGTTGTCGATCAGATTCGCCAGCGCCCGGCGGATGGCCTCGGGATCGGCCATCACCGCAGGCAGATCGGCCTCGAGATCGCGCTGCACGGTAATGCCCTCGAGACGGCCGCCGAACAGTGCCAGCGCTTCTTCAACGATTTGATTCATGCTGCTGGCGCGCGGTTGCGGCGCGGGAAACTGCGCCAGCAAAGAGAACTGATCCACCAGCGTGCGCAACGTGCCCACGCAACCCAGAATCACCTCGCTGCACTTGCGAATAATGTTGGGCGATTCCGGCTGCCCGCGCTCCAGATGCCTGCCGATGCGCTCCGCGCTCAGCGCGATCGGTGTCAGTGGGTTTTTGATCTCGTGCGCCACCTGCTGCGCCACTTCCTTCCACGCCAGTTGCCGTTGCGCGCGCAGCAGCTCCGTCGTGTCTTCCATCACCAGCACCGATCCGATGTGCCCAGGCGCGAGTTCGAGCCTGGCGCTGGTAACGGCCAAATGCACGATGCGCCCTCCGGCATGAAATTCCATCTCCCTCGATGCTGCGCCCATGCGATGGCCGCGCCGGATCACACCGGCCAACTCCTCAGCGCACTCGGCGGGCAGCAGATCTTCAATCTTCTCTCCTGCCAGCGCGGCATTTTCCTTCAGTCCAATCAGAGCGGCAAAGGCGCGGTTGGCTTGCAGCACCACCCCTGCGCCGTCCAACGTCACCACCCCCGAAGGAATGGTTTCGACAATCGTCTCCAGCTCGCGCCGTCGCTCCTCGACAGCCAAATTGGCCGCGGTCAGTTGCGCTTGTGCGCTCTCCGCCAGTTGCCGGCTGGTTTCAAGATCGGCAGCCATATGATTGAAGGACCGCACCAGGTCGGCCATTTCGCCCGTGGCCAGCGCCGGCACGCGTTGCTCGTACTTGCCCGCCGCAATCTCGTCCATGGCATCGGCCAGCGCTTCCACGGGACGCGTAATTTGCTTCGAGAGAAACAAGGCCAGCCACACGCTCGAGAAAAACACAAACACCGTGATCAGCAGCAGCATCAAGCTGAACGTGTTGCGAATGCGGCCGCGCGATCGCGACAAGTTCCGGGATTCAGCCGCACCCGAACGGATTTGCGCCGCGGTCTGGCTCAAGCCTTGCGGCAACGGCAGCGCCACAACCACCGACTTGCCCGAAGCAGTCACCGCCATCCCCAGTGCGAATTCCCGGCCCGCCACGCGCAGCAGCGTCTCATCCCCACGCTGCGCCGAGGTCAGCAGGATTTGCGAGAGCGGCCCCTGCAGCAGGATGCCGCCGCCGGGCTCCACATCGTCCAGCCACGTCTCCAGGCTCGCGCCGCTCGATTCCGGCGGATCCTGAAAACTCGCCAGCATCCCCCGGTCCTTGCTAAACACCACCGCAAATCCGCCATCCAGCGTGATGCGATGCGAATCAAGCTCCGCATCCAGATCGGCGGTGGGCTTGTCTGCGGCGCCTGAAGCCGCAATAGATTCCGCTTCAACCCGCGCATTGCCCGTGGCGTATTGCGCCAGCTCCAGAATCACGCGCGTCGAGTCTTCGCGCAGTTCCGATGTCGGCTGCGAAAACCATCTGTCGATCGACCGGTTCAGCAGCAGGAAGCTGAACAGAAACATGCACACCGCGGGAATCAGTGCGATCAGCGCCGCTCCCACCACCATGCGCGTCCGCAGCCGCGCTCCCAGGGCGCTGCCGCTTTGATCCGCATAAAGCTTCAGAATGTTCCTGAAAAGCAGCGTCAACAGCAGCATCAGCAGCAGAAATACCAACACGACGAGGCCGACAAAGATCAGCGTCTCACCGGAAGTTTCAGGATTGAGAAACCTGAATTCCGACACGTTGAACGCCTGCAACGCGCCCAAAAAAGCGAACAACAGAAGCACCCCGCCCAGGAGCAGGAACATTGAACGCCGCCGTGGATCCCCGAGAATCGGCATGCGGCGATTATAGTGCGGAGCAGCGGCGACGAACAGGCACCGCCTGTCTCCGGACCGGCTGTAGTGCGGGCCTCCAGACCCGCGCAGCCACTAGAATCATTGCGAAAATACCAGCCAAAAACACTACCTGAAGACGACGAACTTCAGCCAGCCTCCCCAGACATCCGACCAGGCGTGGGCAATCATGTTGGCGCGCAGGTTCTTGCGCCATGCGGCGAGAACGCCATAGAGAACGCCGAAAACGCTGATGACCACGACGCTTCGCCAACCCTGATACCCGTGCGCGATCCCGAAAACCAGAGCCTGCAGGGGGATGGCCCATGCGATATTGCCCGTGAGCGCGTGGAATTGCCGCTGCAGGTAACCGCGAAATGCCATCTCCTCGCAGATGCCCGCGGTCACGGATGTGGCGACCCAGAGGAGAACTTCGACAAGACTTTTCGGCAGTAGGCTGTCCACGGTTTTCGCGTTGCCCGGGCCCAGTATCCAATGGACACCATATGCGACGCCTTCCCAGACGGCCCAGAAGGGCAACACGATGGCGAGATCGGTAAACACATCGCGCCACCTCTTCCAGCGTCCGCCCGCGAGGTCCCACAAGTTGCCGCCACGGTGATACACGCCGGCCCAGCAGAAATACAGCAGCGCCCACTCCATCACGATAGTCGGGAGATAGATCTGAATGGCGTGGCCGTGGCTGGCGAGCTGTCCGGCCCCTGCGCCGCTCCCGCCGCCCGCGTACTGTGCGTAAAGCCCCAAAACCAGCAGCACTGCCATAATCGCGAGAAAGCCCACAAGGTGCTTCCAGGATGCGATCTGCGAGGGCCTTGCGCTTTCAGCCGTCAACGTGCCTTGTTTCTGCATGGCGTTTTTCCTTTCCGCTTGCCCGGCGCCGCCGGCTACCTTCCATTTTGCGCAAGGCCGTCAGCGTCTCTTCCGCCCAGCGCAAATGTGCTTCTAGTTCGAGTTGTCCGAATCGCGCCGCCATCCGCCAGTACGGCACGTCGGGATAGCGCCCCATCTGCGGCAGCAGTTCGCGCTCTATCTGCCTGAACTTTTCGAGAAACGCCTTGTTGCTTTGTCGCCATGCGCTCCACGTAACCGATCACCGTCTCCGGGCCCGCCTGCGTGCCGAAAAACAGCTTCAGGAGCAATTCATTCCGCGGCACCTCGGGCTGCGGCTCCACGGCAAGCCACTTTTCCAGGCGCGCTCTTCCGCTCGGCGTAATGGAGTAGACCTGGCGATCCGGTTTGCCCTTTTGCTTCTCCGTCTTCGCGGTCACCAATCCGGCGGCCGCCAGCTTCTTCAGGTTGGGATAAATCTGCCCGTAACTCTCATTCCAGAAGAAGCCGATCGATGCGCGGATGGACTGTCCCAGGTCGTAGCCCGACATGGGTTCCACGGTCAAAAGTCCCAGGAGCACTTCCTGGCTCGAACTGGAGCGGCGTGCCATAGATCTATTAGATATATGCCTATTAGATAATTGTCAACAGAAATCTTTCCCGCGCAGGCCCCCCGCCGGTGGCAGCCTCTTCAGATTTGCGAGCAGTCCAGCGGGCTCAGCATCAGGTTGCTGATGTTCATCACGATCGGATCGAAGGCGAACCGCGGATCGGCCGACAGTTTCTTCCACGCCGGATCGTTGCTGAAAACGTCCCACTTCGCTTCGAGCTCCGCCGTATCGCCAAAACTCAGCATGTAGGTCAGGCTGGGCATGCGTGAGCCCACCAGCGTGTCGCCGAAGAACACCGGATGGAAGCCCGCGGCCTTGAAGATCTCGAACTCGCCGGAGTGAAACATCTCCACCTTGCGCACATGCTCGCCGTTCGACGGGCTCTCGTAGGTTCGCAGCTGAAACATGCGTTTTGATTTCGTAGCCGGCGGCGTTGTCCGCGGCCAGCCCTCAAAGGCAGCCAGCAGCCACGACTCCACGCGCTCGAACGCCGGCGCTCCGGCCGTCGCATTCCAAAAGGGCGCAGCCGTCGCCAGAAACTCCGCATCGCCCGCTAGCCGCAGGTCCAGCTCGGCTAGCATCTCCACCCCAGCGCCGGGAATCAGCAGATAATACGCCGGAGTCTCCGGGCCAATGTCGAGCTTGAACGCACCCGCCGGGCCCAACCCCATCCGCCCCAGCGCCGGAATCAAAGCCCCGGCAAGATAATTCTCCGTCAGCTTCAACTCGGGCCCGCTCCTGAGTTGATAGCGTCGCAACAGGTAAAACTCGCGCGCCCCACCCCCCGGAGCCTGGGCAGATGTCCGCCCGGCAGCGGTCACGGCAGAAGCGGCGAGCGTAGCGGCAAGGAACTGGCGTCGCTGCATCGATCCCTCCCAGAAGAAAGACCATTGTAAGCCGCCGCACGCCGCTCGACCGGCGACCGCCGGTCGATTCCCCACTTGCGGCCCCTCGCGCCCGGCAAAACCCCCATCCAAGCAGGCAGAGAACGTTGCAATTACCATCAAACGCACAACTCTGCGACAAAACCCGCTCGGCTGCCGCAACTTTCTCCAGTGCAGCGGGTTCAATTCGCTGGTAGCCCTGCGAGGCGACCTAAGTTTTTCGGCACTCCCGCCGAAACCTGCGCCGCCGTTCCCTCGGGATCGGCGGCTTTTTTTGCGCCCATCCGACCCAGCCCGCAGGTCGCGGCCAACCCCGGGCCCCAAGCTTTAACCCAGCACAAACCCGGGGCGCCCCACCTTCGCGACGTCTCTGTTTTTGTCGCTAAGGTGGGATAGCACGAACCTCAACCCACTTTCTCAACCCAGCGCGACAAGCGGGTGCCCCACCTTCGGCAATTCGCGTCCTTCGCCAATTGGCTAAGGAGGGATGGCGTCCATTAATCGTAAGTGCATTTGTTTGTGTGTATTACCTCTATCTAGCCAACGCGCCCCGCCAAACCGCTCCCGCCCGTGAACACCAAAAATCGCCCCTCCCCTGAGCCGCCACTTAAGTAAGCATCAAAGAGTAATATGACGCGTACGCCCTCGTCGTGTTACCGGCTGCAGCTTCATTCCGAGTTCACCTTTGATGATGCCGCCGCCGTAGCCGACTATCTGAAAGCTCTCGGAATCTCCCACCTGTATTGCTCGCCCTATCTGCAAGCCGCGAAGGGCAGCAAGCACGGATACGACGTCGTCGATCCGCAGAAAGTGAACGCTGAAATCGGCGGCGAAGAGGGGTACACGCGCCTGCGCGCAAAGTTGAAAGACCTCGCCTTGGGCCAGGTGCTCGACGTCGTGCCTAATCATATGTCCACGGCCCCGGAAAATCGATACTGGTGGGACGTTCTCGAAAACGGGCCGTCGAGCCAGTTCGCCACCTGGTTTGACATTGACTGGAACTCGCCAGAGGTGAAACTGCAAAACAAAGTTCTGATCCCGGTATTGGGCGGACAGTACGGGCAGGTTCTCAGCGCGGGCCAACTCTCCATTGATTACGACGGCGCTTCGTTTCAAGTGCATTACATGGATCACGTGTTTCCGCTTTCGCCTCGGTCTCTGGCGATTCCTCTCTCGCTCGCCGCGAAATACGTCGATGCGCCAACTCTCAGTTTCATCGCCGACAGCCTGGCGAGGCTTCCGCAGCCGGAAGCGACCGAGCACGAAGTCGGTGGCAGCGCGTCATCGCGACAAAACCGTGCTCTATGATCTGCTGCACCGCTTTTGCAGCGAGACGCCCGGCGCCTCTGAAGCCATCACCCGGGCAGTCAATGAACTCAACAGCGACCACGATACTCTCGATGCAATTCTGAATCTTCAGCATTACCGGTTGGCCTACTGGCGCACTGCCGACCAGGAACTTGGCTACCGGCGCTTCTTCGACATCAACAGCTTGATCGGCGTGCGCGTGGAGCGCCCCCATGTTTTCATGGCCACGCATGCCCGCATTCTGGAGTGGCTTCGCACCGGCGTCCTCGATGGTGTTCGTGTGGATCACCCCGACGGCTTGCGCGATCCGCAACAATATTTCGCGCGCCTGCGCGCCGCTGCACCGGACGCATGGATCGTGGCCGAAAAAATCCTGCAACCTTCCGAGGTTTTGCGCGCCAACTGGCCGATTGATGGCACCACGGGATACGACTTCCTCAATGTATGCAACGGGCTCCTTGTCAATGGCGAGGGCCTCGAAGAAATCGACAAGATCTACCGCGAATTTACGGGAATTGCTGAGGATTACGACTCGCTTGTCTACTCCAAGAAAGCTGGCCGTGGCGCACGAAGCTCTGGGCAGCGACGTGAATCGGCTGGCCCAGATGTTCGTGGAGATCTGCGAGAACAACCGCGACCGCAGGGATTACACGCGAGCCGAGATTCGGCGCGCCATTCGCGATGTCGCTGCGGGCTTTTCGATTTACCGGACCTATGTCATTCCGCAGCGAAGCGAGATGATCGAGGAAGACCAAGCCGCGATCCAGCAGCGCGATAGCGATTGCCAAAACGCGCCGCACCGACATCGATCCGGGTTTGTTCGACTTTATTGGCGACGTGCTCACGCTGCGCGCGCGCGGCCCTCTCGAAGACGAATTTCTGCTTCGCTTTCAGCAGTTCACATCGCCGGTGATGGCAAAGGGTCGTTGAAGACACCGTCTTCTATTGCTACAACCGCATGATCGGGTTGAACGAAGTGGGAGCGTCCCCGGAACGCAATGGCATCACTCTCGGCGAATTCCACGCTTTCTGCGACCGGGTACAAATGCTGTATCCGCGCACCATGAATACCCTTTCCACGCACGACACCAAGCGCTCCGACGATGTGCGCGCGCGCCTCGCGGTCATGACGGAGATTCCCGGCCCGTGGCGCGCAGCGCTGCGCCGGTGGTCACGCATGAACCGCCTCTTCAAAACCGGCCAGTTCCCCGATCGCAACACAGAATATTTTCTCTATCAAACACTCATCGGCGCGTGGCCGATAACGAAAGATCGGTTGATGGCCTACATGGAAAAAGCCGTGCGCGAAGCCAAGGAGCAGACCAGCTGGACACAGCAAAACAAGGAGTTTGAAGATGCGTTGCGCCAGTTCATTGACCGCCTCTATGATTCATCCGAGTTTCTCGCGGATTTAGAAGAATTCGTCTCGCGGATTCTGCTTCCCGGCAGGTTCAACAGCCTTGTGCAGACGCTGATCAAATGCACTGCGCCCGGAGTGCCCGATCACTACCAGGGCAGCGAGATTTGGGACCTTCACCTTGTCGATCCCGATAATCGCGGTCCCATCGACTATGCAACCCGGCGCTCCATGCTCGCAGAACTCGAAGCCGGAATGCCGGCGGAAGAAATTCTCAAGAGAATGGACGACGGCCTGCCCAAGCTCTGGGTCATCTTCGTAGCACTGCACCTGCGGCGCCAGCATCCGGATTGGTTCGGCGCGAATTCCGCCCATCTGCCGTTGCCCGTTGAAGGCCCCAAGCAGGATCACCTGGTTGCCTATATGCGCGGGGAAAACGTTGCTGTGATCGCCCCGCGATGGCATCTCAAGCTCGGCGGAAATCTCGGTCCAACGACTGTACAGATTCCCGAGGGCACCTGGAATAATCTTTTGACTGGCGAGAGTTTCGCCGGCGGCCGGTTGCGCGCGCAGAATCTTTTCGCGCGATTTCCTGTGGCGCTTCTCACAAGAAATGGAGAGTAGGAGATGCATCGATTTGCAGTCTGGGCTCCTCAGGCGGCACGCTTGTCCGCCCGCGTCGCTGACGACGTTCGCGCCATGCAGGGCCCCGATGACCGCGGCTGGTGGCAGCTCGATGTAAGCGATCCCGACGCGCGCGATGCCGGCCGTGGAATCGACTACGGTTTCCTCGTGGACGATGATACGAATGCCCATCCCGATCCGCGCTCTCCCTGGCAGCCGAATGGGGTGCATGGGCTTTCGCAGACTTACGACCACAGCCGTTTTGTCTGGAGCGACGCGAAGTTTCAGGCGCCCCCATTGTCCAGCAGCATCATTTACGAACTTCATATAGGCACGTTCACTCCGCAAGGCACATTCGATGCGGCAACTCAAAAGCTGGACTACCTTGTCGCACTCGGCGTCACGCACATTGAGCTGATGCCTGTGGCCGCCTTTGAAGGCCGCCATGGCTGGGGCTACGACGGGGTTTCGCTCTTCGCAGTGCACGAGCCCTATGGTGGCCCTGATGGCCTCAAGCGGTTCGTGAACGCAGCGCATGCCAAGGGGCTGGCCGTTCTGCTGGATGTGGTGTACAACCACTTCGGCCCCTCAGGGAATTACACCGGAAAGTTTGGCCCCTACGTCACCGATTCCCATCACACGCCCTGGGGCGGCGCCGTAAATCTTGAAGATGCCGGATCGAACGAGGTGCGGCGGTTCTTCTGGACAACGCCCTCATGTGGCTGCGCGATTACCACGTCGACGGCCTTCGGCTCGATGCAGTCCATGCATTCGTCGATCGCTCGGCCATTCATTTTCTTGAGCAGCTTTCGCGCGAAGTAGAAACGCTCCAGGCGCAGATGGGCCGCCGGCTGGTTTTGATTGCGGAAAGCGACCTGAACGATCCGCGTATAGTGACGCCGCGTGAAGCCGGCGGGTTTGGAATCGACGCGCAGTGGAGTGACGATTTCCATCACGCATTATTTGCGGTCCTGTGTCCCAAAGAGAGAGGCGGCTACTACGCCGATTTTGGGTCGCTGGCGCAGTTGGCGAAGGCGCTCGAAAAAACCTTTGTATATGACGGCATTTATTCCACCTATCGCCAGCCGCATCCATGGCAGGCTAACAGGCGAGCTGTCGCAGCATCGTTTTCTCGGCTACATTCAGACTCACGACCAGGTGGGCAATCGCGCCCTCGGCGACCGGATCAGTCATATTGCCGGATTGGAGCGCGCAAAAATTGCCGCCGCGATCGTTCTCTTGAGTCCGTTTGTGCCCATGCTGTTTCAGGGTGAAGAGTGGGCAGCTTCCTCTCCGTTCCAATATTTTGCCGACCACCAGGATCGGGAACTTGCCCGGTTGGTCTCCGAAGGCAGAAAGCGGGAGTTCTCGGCGTTTGGATGGGCTCCGGAGATGATTCCCGATCCGGAGAGCGAGGCAACTTACGATGCGTCGAAGCTCAAGTGGGACGAAGTGAAGCGGCCCGAGCACGCACACATGCTGGAGTGGTATCGGGCGTTGATTCGCTTGCGACGAACCACGCCTTGCCTCAACAACGGCACCCCAGGCAACGTGCGCGTCACGTTTAGCGAAGAGGAGGGTTGGCTTCGCATGGAACGCGGAAACATTGTTGTGCTCGCAAACCTGGGCGCGGCAGAGAGAACCCTTTCTGTTCCGCAATCAAGTTTCCTCGAGTTGGCGTCGCACAAAACTATCCGCATTGCGGAAAGCACGATCAGTCTGCCTCGCGATTCGATCGCCGTATTGAGAACTCGGAGGGAGCAGGGGGCTTCAGCCCCCTGAAAAAGGCACACACAATCGGGGCCTTCAGGCCTGGGCCGTTGCTTCCTGCCTTTGGATTTCCAAAAAATCCGCAGTTACCTAAAAATGTCTAATTGATCTGACCGTACCTGCTGTTTCTTCCGGAACGTGCGCGCGGTCGCCAGTGTGCTTCACGTGGCTTTCAAGAGAGCGGCTGACCAGTTCGCGTGAGCCCAGCCCGACGGCGAGAGAGAGCGTAAGAACAATGCCGCCGAAGAGAATGCCGAAGGCCAGCTCGACGATATTTCCGCCCACCTCCAGATGGTCCAGCACCATCGCCGCAGTCAGCACGAGCACCAGCCACTTCACGCCCAAGGGAAAGAAACCTGGCATACTGCAATTGCGCATTCACGGCGCTGATAAGGACCGACCGCGCCAGGAAGCGCGCAATCAAAATACCTGCAACCAGCAGCAGTGCCGCGCCCACCGCATGCGTGAGATAGGGAAGCAGAGCAATGGGAAGCGTAGTGCCGGTCGCGTACGACGTGTCGAAGGCCGAAACGCCGATGATCAGGCCGAGCAGCACGCAGGCCCAGAACGAAACGCGCGCGACGATCTCCGTGGGCGACCTGGACGGAGTCCAATCGGTGCCGCTCTTGCGTGCCACGCGCAGATCGAACTTGAGCCACGTCAGGCAGCGCCGCAGCATCCAGGAAATGGCCACGCCGGTCACTGTGAACACCAGCAGCGCGACAAAGAACGCCAGAATTCCCGGCAGCACCGCGATCAGCAGCGTCAGCACGCGGTAAAGCGACTGGTGCAACGCATCCGACATGTGCTGCCAGATGGAAACGTTGTTTGCGTAGACGGGGGATCCCGGTGGATTTTGACTTGCCTGCTGCAGCGAATTTGCAACCAGGTTTTGCATCGCATTCTCTCCTCTCGCTATTGCGCGGCATCGAGCTCGTGCCACCGGCGCCAATTGCAATCATGAGTTGAACCGGTCAGGCCAGCGCCAGCGCGCGACCAGGTAGGGTTTATCCGCCTCGAAAGCCGCGGCAACGGCTTCAATGTGGCGCTCCGGGGTGGTTCCGGATGCGGTCGACATTGATGTGGCCTGGCAACCCACGCCAGATAGAGTGGGATGAGCGCTCCCATCAGATGTCCGCGATTGATGGTGCGCAGCCGGTAGGCAATCAGGAAGTCGTACACAATGCGCGCCCAAAGATTATCGGGCAGGCTGAATTCGGCTGGCTCAAGAACGGAACATCGCTTGAGCATCAGCAACGAATTGGGCGGCAGAACAAGCGACCAAATCTCCTGCAAGTTGGCCGTGGCCAGCCGAAAAGCCGCCACCATCCGAGCCACATCGGCCGTCCCGTCGGAAAGCGCCACCGCCGGCGCCGTGCGGTGCATCAGAGGCGCGCGCCTGGGCCGCTGCCACAACGCGGCCTTGGCTTCGATATCGGCAAAAAGTGAGCCGGTGATCAAAGCGAAAACCGAATTGATATCCGCATCCGATGGCTGGGGCACGGTGCGTGACCCCGCATCGACTTCATCCATTCTGAACCCGGCAGCGATGGCTTCATTCACCGGCCACAAAATCGCTTCGCCCTGGTTGCTTGCGGAAATCCGTTGCGCCGTCGCCGCAAGCCGCTCCGCCATGCGAGGCGTCATACCAAGATCGATCGGCAGAGGGAATCGAATGCTCGATGCGAACACCGCCCGCGTGAGTGGGTAGAGAATGGCGGAGTTAATCAACCCCGCGTGCGGCGCCAGGGAATAGTGCGGCACTACCAGGTCGATTGGCGCGGTCAATACCGCATCGGCAAGGCTGCGCAGAGCGAGCGTACTCAGAGAGTCGGCGCCCGGCCCAAGGATCAAGATCGCTTTTGCCTCATGTTCGAGCCCGCACTGCGCCGCGTTGGTAAAGTCAGGCGGCTGCAACATCCAAAAAGCATTCGACTGCGGCATGAGATCGATGCGCAGGTTCCGCGAAGCATCCGCGGGTAACTCGTTCTGCGTTGCTACGATCATGTTGTTAGCGGGGAAAGTGGCCTCGAGGTTCTCCAGAACACCCTTGAATTGCTCAGCAGGCATGGCCGTAACAAAGACGACGAGATCCGCTGTCGCGCGCTCGGCAACCACTGTCTCGTCCGGGATCGGGTTCGCTGTCGCCATCTCTCTCCGAAATATCCCACTCAATCGGCCCTTGGCCGAAACACCGTTTTGCCCGCAACGATTCCTACAAAGCTAGGATGCCGTTGATGGGAATCCCGATCCACGCCGGGCGGTTATCCAATTCGTATTGCAATTCATAGAGCGCCTTTTCAAGCAGATACGCGTCCAGCAGAATCTGCGCGTCTCGGGCCGCCGGCAGCAACGATTCATGAGCCGCCGTGCACTCCCTGTACGATGAAAGGAACGCTGCGGCAGCGGCATTCTGCCACACCTGCGCCCACTGAGCCAAAGCCGCGGCGCCGGCGGAAGCCTCATTGTTGCCGTCCGCCGCGATCACGCGCTCGATCGCCGAAAATGCCGCGTACGAGAATGAGCGCAGCATGCCTGCAACATCCTTCAGCGGCGACTGTTTCCTGCGCCGCTCTTCAATAGGTCGGGCTGGCTCGCCCTCGAAGTCGAGAATCACAAAATCGCCTAGGCCTGGCCCAGACCTCTCAGGTCTGTCTTCTGACTCGGGAACGTGCAATGTCTGGCCCAAATGGTAATCACCGTGGATGCGAATGCCTTGTCCTGCGGAAGTGATGCTGGTGATGGAGCGTGCGCGCTCTAGAAGCACTGTCCTGCGAGAAAGCAACAACCCCGCGCCCTCTGAAGTTCCATCATCGAGTTTGGGCAGCTTCCGTTTGAGCGCTTCAATTGCAGTCTTGATCTGCGTTTCGATACGCTGCGCATCACGCGCCAGATCCTCTCCCGTTAGCGGAACCGGAGCAAAGGCCGGAAGGCTCCGGTTGCTTGCGAGCGCGAGATGCATCTCCGCAGTGCGTTTGCCCAGCAGTCCCGCGGCGTCGAGCGTAACCTGGATCGGCTTAAGCGAGTCTGAAACCTGCACTCGGTCGCCGAGCCAGCCAGCCGCGGACGAATGCTCCGGCGCCGCAAGCCCTTGGGCGCTCGAAAGCCAACTCGTGAGCCGGTCAAGAAACCATCTCCAGCCATCTCCGTCATTGGCCACCAGGCCCTGCAGCATGGCCACCGTGGTCTTTTCCGCGTTGCCTGTACTGATCGAAATCTCGCCGAGGAATGGTGGAATTTTGGAAAAGTGCGCGACTTCGGTGAGAAAGCGGCTGACCTCGACATCGGGGTTTTCCTCCGGCTGCAATCGCCGGTAGAGCTTGAGGAAAAGTTGTCTTCCGAATAGGATCGCCGTATTCGACTGTTCCGCTGATCCGACCTGCGAGGGAAGATGCTGCGTCGCCAGCGCAGGCGTGAACTGCGACGAAGCGCGCGCATCCAGCCTCTCCCCCTCCGGCGCCGTGTCGCCGGCAGAAGGAGACTCATGAGGCTGCAGGCGGCGATAGTCGCCTGTTTGAGTCGGTGGCGCCTCTGTGCGTGGTAGCGCTGCCGCTTCGCCCGGCTGAGCACTGAGTGGCACGGGCGCAACCGCAACCGTCGTATCGGCCGGCGATTCTCCGTTGTTGTCGAGAGACGTTTCAAGCGCTGCACCGGATCCTGTGGCCGCAATGCCGTCGCGCGAAACAGCAAGCGTCGCGTTGGTTGCAATCAACCGCAGCAGCCCTTGATCAAAATCATCGCGCACAACAGCGTCGTGAAGAACGGCCGGCCCTGTTGAGGCGGTGAGTCTCGCCACAATACTGTCTGGCCGATTCGTGGCGATTTCTTCAACGGCTGCGCCGGCGCTGATCGCCAGCGGAATCTGGTAGACATCGGGCGCCCCTTCGAAGTAGTGAACATCGAAGAAGAATAGCGCCGGTTGAATTGCATCAGTTTCCGCCTCGCTTGCAGGCGCGAAGCCTTCGGCAATTGCAGGAAGTTCGACCCAGCTGCGCATCCGAATCGATTCGATAGTGCGTGTCTTGGCGCCAAACCACCGCTTCCGAGGCAGCCAGTCACGTAGAGCAGGTTCCAGAATCGAAGCCTCCGCGCTCGAGAGAAACTCTTTCCAACTATTTGTCGGCACCAGCGCCGCAACTGACTCTTCGGCCAAGGCCATCTCTGGAACTTGAGCCCCCGGCTCGTGAAGCAATTCTTCAGCCGGCGCGGCTGCCTGCAGTTCAAGCCAAAGAAACGAGTAGGGTGCAACCGTCAGCGGATAAGGCTCCCGTGTAATCTCCGGAAACGAAACGTACCCCAGCATCTCCACCGGAAGATAGCCCGCGTAGTTTGCAAGATCGAGCGTGACCGGTTGCGCGAAGCGGCTGAGATTCGCCACGCAAAGCACGGTCTCTGAGGAACCGTCGCCCAGATCGAACTCGCGCAGATAAGCCAGGATCTTGCGGTTGGTGGGATTCAGAAACGTCAGCGTGCCACGGCCGAAAACCTGAAACAGCTTTCTCAATGCGATCATGTTGCGGGTCCATTGCAGCAGGCTGGACTGATCGCTAAGCTGCGCCTCGACATTCACCACCTGGTAGCCGTAGATGGGATCCATCACGACCGGAAAGTAGAGCCGCGCAGGATCGCACTTGGAAAAGCCGGCGTTGCGGTCAGACGTCCATTGCATCGGAGTGCGCACGCCATTGCGATCGCCGAGATAGATGTTGTCGCCCATGCCGATTTCGTCGCCGTAATAAAGAATGGGTGTGCCGGGAAAACTCAGCAGCAGCGAGTTCAACAGCTCGATGCGCCGCCGATTATTGTCGACCAGCGGAGCCAGTCTGCGGCGAATGCCAACATTGATGCGCATGCGCGGATCCGCCGAATACGCAAAGTACATGTAATCGCGTTCGTCGTGGGTCACCATCTCCAGCGTCAGCTCGTCGTGGTTGCGCAGGAACAGCCCCCACTGGCAGTTATCCGGAATCGGCGGCGTTTGCGCCATGATATCGGTGATGGGCTGGCGATCTTCCTGGCGAAGCGCCATGTAAATTCGCGGCATGAGCGGAAAATGGAAGGCCATGTGGCATTCATCGCCATCGCCAAAGTACGGCCGCACGTCTGCCGGCCACTGGTTGGCTTCGGCCAGGATCATGCGATTCGCATAGTCCGCGTCGATGGCCGCGCGCAATTTCTTGATCACAGTGTGCGTTTCCGGCAGGTTTTCGCACGAGGTTCCGTCCCGCTCGCACAGATACGGAATCGCGTCCATGCGCAGCCCGTCCACGCCCATGTCGAGCCAGAAACGCATTGCCTTCAGCACCTCTTCCATCACCACCGGGTTGTCGTAGTTCAAGTCAGGCTGATGCGAAAAAAAACGATGCCAGTAATAGGCCTTGGCAGTTTCATCCCAGGTCCAGTTGGATGTTTCCGTATCGGCAAAAATAATGCGCGCGTCTTTATACTTCTCTCCGGTATCCGACCAAACGTACATGTCGCGCTCAGGAGATCCGGGCGGTGCCGCCCGCGCAGCCTTGAACCAGGGATGCTGATCGCTGGTGTGATTGATCACCAACTCGATCATCACCTGCATGCCGCGCAGATGAGCCGCATCGAGGAACGCTTTGAAGTCGTTCAATGTTCCATAGGAAGGGTTGACATCGTTGTAGTTCGAGATGTCATAGCCGTCGTCGCGCAGCGGAGAAGTGAAGAACGGCAAGAGCCAGATGCACGTAACACCTAGGTCATTCAGGTAATCAAGCTTCGTCAGCAGTCCAGGAAAATCACCGATGCCATCGTTATTCGAATCGGCAAATGCACGAACGTGAAGTTCGTAGATAATCGCATCTTTGAACCAGAGGGGATCGGTTGCGCTGGCGATCTTCTTCACGCATTCACACTCCGCAAAGCCTTAATCGATAATTTGTCACTGCATGCGGCTCACGTGCAAGATGTGTGCCGGCTGAACTCCCGGCCGTAATGCAACATAGTTTCGATCGCGCCAGACGTACTCCGCGCCGCTCAGCAGATCTTCGACCAGAAAACTCTCGTGCGCGGAGCATCCGATCTTGCCGAGGTCGAGTTGGGTCCAGCCGGTCTGCTCGTTAAATGAATCCAGGTTCACCACCACCAGGATCGTGTTACTGAAATCGGGCGTTGCCTTCGAGTAGCAGATCAGTTGCGGGTTATCGACAGAGTGGAAATGCAGCGAAGCGTTCGCTTGCAGCGCTCGATTCTCATGGCGAATCCGATTGAGCTGGCTGATGAGCGGAACCAGCGAGCCCGGCTGGTTGCGGTCGCGCTGCCGGATCTCGTACTTTTCGCTGTCGCGATACTCTTCTGATTCGCTCTTGCCCTCCGCCGGCCGGGCCGCGGCATTCTCCGCCAGCTCATAGGCCGGGCCGTAGATGCCATAACTCGCGCTCAGCGTTGCCGCCAGAATTACGCGATGCATAAACGCGGCACGCCCGCCTTCCTGCAACGTCTTGTGCAGAATGTCGGGAGTGTTCGGCCAGAAGTTCGGTCGGAAGAAATCACTTATCGGCGGCCGCGTAATTTCCTCCAGGTAGCTCTGCAATTCGTCTTTCGAATTGCGCCAGGTGAAGTACGTATACGATTGCGTAAAACCCCGCTTTGCCAATCCGTACATCACATGCGGCCGAGTGAATGCTTCGGCCAGGAAGATCGTGTCGGGATAGCGGCTTTCGAGCTTGCCCAGGCACCACTCCCAGAAAGGCAAAGCCTTGGTGTGAGGATTGTCGACGCGAAATGTTCGCACGCCACGCTCGATCCAGAATTCAAAAACCGAGTAAAGTTCACCCCATAAACCGCGCCAGTCCGCCGATTCAAAATCCAGCGGATAAATATCCTGATATTTCTTGGGCGGATTTTCGGCATATTGAATCGAGCCATCCGGCCGGTGAACAAACCAATCAGGATGTTCCGCGACCCAGGGGTGATCCGGTGAGCATTGGATCGCAATGTCCAGGGCAATCTCCATTCCCTGCGACCGGGCGGCGGCAATCAGGCTATTGAAGTCGGCAAACGTGCCCAGCTCCGGATGAATCGATTTATGCCCGCCATGATCGCCGGCCGCGTCCGCGCCAAGCGCAGCCCCCGTCTGCACCAACCTGTCGCCGATAGCCCACGGGGACCCGGGCGCTCCGGGCGGTGCGGAAACGGAATTGTTCGGGCCCTTGCGATATGCGCGCCCTATGGGATGAATAGGAGGCAGGTACACAATGTCGAACCCCATCTCCGCGATCTCGGGCAACTGCCGCTCTACGTCGCGAAATGTTCCATGCTTGCCGGGAGTCGGCGACGCCGATCGCGGAAAAAGTTCGTACCATGAAGAAAACTGCGCCCGTTCACGAGCCACGAAGACCGGTAATTCACTGTCGAATGGGGTCGCATTCGCCAAATCGGGATTTCGCGCCATCAATTCGTTCAGCGACGCATCGCAGGGATCTTCGTAGGTCATACGTTTTTCCTGCGCCAGCTTTTCCAGCTTCTCTGCCCACTGCTGAAGTCTCTTTGCATCGCTGCCGCGCGCGCGCCGCGAGGCCCCGCGTACCAGCGCGGCGCCGGAGCTAAGTGCCAGAGCAATATCCTGCGCTGCAGGATTGGAGACAGTGTCCAGTCCCGCTCCAGAATTCGCAGCCCCGGCGGAATTCGAAGTTGCATCGCCGGTCGCATCGCTCAAAATTCGATCAGCCTGCGATGGATCGTTCTGCGCGGCAATGCGCTTCTTCAAGTCCCCGGCCCAACTTGCAAAATGGTCCACCCATCCCAGAAGAGTAAAACGCCACGCGCCCAGCTTGTCCACACGAAACGTTCCAATCCAAAGATCGTTTCCTGTGGCCCGCATTGGCACAAACCGCCATTGTGCATCGCTCGAATGGCGATATAGCAATCGCGCAGCCAGTTCATCTTTGCCGTCGGCGTAGATAGCCGCCGTGACCAGAACCTCATCGCCGCCGATGCGGTGAATCGCGCGGCGCCCTCCATCAACTTGAGGGCGCACATCTTCGATGACAACACGCCTGCGACCATGCTGGGATTTCAAGGTTATCCTTAACCGCTGAAGTCTCTATCGCAGTGTTTGACAAATCCAGAAGAACCACACCGCATACAGCGGTTTTAAAGAATTTGCCAAATGGCTACAGTACGTAAAGATGCGCGGATGGGATAACAGGTTTGTTGGCCGCGGCGCTCCAGGCTGGAAGACAGGCTGGCCGCCGGCACGATCCGTAGCGCTCGTCGCTTGAGAATGCAGCCAACTCTATTGAATGCAACCAACTCTATTCATTTCGACATGGCGAGCCTAACCGAACTTCCGCAGTTGCGGAGGTAAGTCTTTTGTTTGTAGCGCAAGGGTAGTGAAGTCTTCACTGCAAATCCGCGCATTCGATGCAGGTCGGAGAGTTCCAGGCCGAGGCGCTGAAGCAAGATGGCCTGGTGTTCAGTGGGTCGGCTCACGCAGCGTTTGCGGATCGAGATGCCGGTGCGCGTGGGCAAGACCACGTCGACCAAGGCGATCTGCCCCGTTCAGCGAAGATCTTTCTTGGTTCGTCTCCGAGCCCGACATCCTGACACCAGCGGGCGAAGGTTTTCCAGAGCACATAGGTGAGAAAGCAAACCAGAATATGCGCCTGCACGCGGCGTTCAAGATGGTGCCAGACCGGGCGCAGAGCCAGATCGCTTTTGTGGATGCGAAAGGCCGCCTCCGCCTCGGTCAGTTGCATGTAGGCACGCCAAAGCTCTTCGCCGCTCCAATCGGTGACGTTGCTGCGCAGCAGATAACAGCCTTCGCTCAGCCGGGCCCAATCGCGCCAATCCTCTCGCTGGCTCCATTCCAGATGGGCGCCGCCGCGCGCGTCGGTTTTGATGTGCACGCGAAACAGGCCTGCAGCGCGGCTATTGCGACCCAGCAACTTGCCCAATCTCTGGGCGATCAGCAGCGGGTCCTGCTTGCGTTGCCGACAAGCGGCGGCCATCGCGACCAGCTTCTGTTCTATGCGCTGCTCGAAGCGATCGTGCATGGCACGCTCCTTCAAGCGTCGCCGGGCACTGCGGCAAAGGATGAAGACCTCCTGCCCTTCCGGGCCAGGGCACAGTTTCACTTCCAGGCCGGCGTGGACTTCCTTCCAGCTCTCATCCAGTAGCTGCTGCTCGAATTTGCGCAGCATGCTCTTGGCCGTGCCCAGGATGTAGCGCCGCCCGCCGCGCTGGAGAAACTCGACGTTCTCGGCCGAGACCATGCCGCGGTCCATCACCCAGATGCGGTTGGCCCGACCGTACTTCTGCTCCATCGCCGCGACCATCTCTTCCACCGTGGTGACATCGCTGCGGTTGCCGGCGAACACTTCGTATCCCAGGGGCAGTCCGCTGCGGCTGACTACCATGGCGATGTTGACCTGTTTGCAATCGGGGCGGTGGTCGCGCGAGTAGCCACGCTGGGCTTGCGGGTTGGCCGCGGCTTCACCCTCAAAGTACGTGCTGGTGACGTCGTAGAGCAGCAAGTCGTAGTCGAGATGGAACAGCTCGCCCAAACGCTGCTGAAGATGCTTCTCCAAGACCGTCTTGTGCGGCAATATACGATCCAGCGTCCCATAGAGACGATCCTCGTTTACCTTCTCCGCCGGTACTCCCAATAACTCCGCCAACGCACTGGCTTCATAGGTGTGTTCCGCCAGCCGTAACTCACTGGAGGCATCCACCATGCGCCCCAGCACCAGAACCTGGGCCATCACGCTCCAGCTAATCCCTTCCCGACCTGACGGCAACAGCGCATCGAGCAGTTGCGGAAGGCCCAGTTGACGAAGAAGCGTTAAGCCCAACCAGCAGCCACCAAACTGACGACTCCGTTCCACCCGCACACCGTGGATGTCGACTTCTACCCACTCCGGGCTGCGCGGCTTCTGGAAAAGATGCGCCTGCAATGTGGAGGCGGGCTGGACGGCTTGTTCGACGCCCATGCGGCCGCACTCATCCAGTTCCCCAAGGTAGGCCACCACACGCTGCCGCGGACCCCGTGCCGTGCGATACGACTCCACCAGCGCCCAATAGGCGTGTCGCTTCCCGTTCTTCGCTCGGTAGCAGCGCCGCACGTACATGGCGCTCATCCTACCGATTTATTCCCCGCTTACAAGAGGGTAGGTCTTCACTACACGCCACTTCTACCGCCTCCAAGAACCACTTCCCATGACGCGGCCTCGAAAACAAAGACCTTCCCCTCCCACGCCCGCAGAAAAAGCGAATCAAAGTCGTCAAATTCTTCTTGGCTTCGGCTCATGCTGCGGAAGTTCGGCTAACCTGGCTAACATTTTTCTTCCGCAGGTAGGAGCGATTCCGGTAGCCGGGCCGCGATTTTCCGCGCTCGATCAGCGCCTGCGCTCAGCGGTTGCGAAGCTTTATCGCAATTTCGATCTTTCGGTTCAGATGGGCCACATCCGGTCAATTCAGATTTATATCTCCGGACAAGCGCGCCGCCCCGGAGCCTACACGATCAGCTCTCTCAGCTCTCTTGTCGATGCGCTCTTTGCAACCGGTGGGCCCTCCCCCCAGGGTTCTCTGCGTCATATCGTGCTTAAGCGCGAGGGGCCGATCGTTGCCGATTTCGACCTATACGCCTTGCTGATTCACGGAGACAAATCGGGTGACGCGCGCCTGCTCCCCGAAGATGTTCTCTACATTCCGGCGGCTGGGCCGGAAGTGGCAATAACGGGAAGCGTGCGCAACCCGAGCATCTACGAGTTGCGGAGCAGAGAGACGATCGGCGACCTGATCGAGATGTCAGGCCGAACCACAACCATTGCTTCGAGCGCGCGCCTCTCACTGCAACGGGTTGTGCAGAATGAGGTCCAAACTGCCACCGAATTCTCCTTGGATGCTGCCGGGCTCGCCACGCCTCTTGCCGACGGCGATATTCTGCGCGTCCAGCCCATTGTGCCGGCCTATAAAGACACCGTCACACTGCGCGGCAACGTTGCCAACCCCGGACGCTTCGGCTGGCATGCCGGAATGCAACTCAGCGACCTGATACCGGATCTCGATTCGCTCATTAGCCGCGACTACTGGTGGAAACGTAGTCACCTCGGTTTACCCTCGCCCGAGTTCGAACCGGCCGTTACCACAATTGGAGAGAATCAGCAGCCGCCCGAGATCAGTTCTCGCGGCCTCACAACTTCGGTCACACAATCAACGCTCACCAACGCGCTCAAGCAAACCGCGCAGGCGTCTGAGGGCGCCTCCAACTATCCATCCGACAACCCTGCGGCAAACACTCGTGGCAGCAATGGAGCCGTCGCCGCAGGATTATCCCAGTCAAATTCAGGCACGACGACGCAACCGCAAAACCAAAACGCCTTCGCCGCGGCGCCGTGCAATGAAGTTCGCCTGCTTCCGGGCCAGATCAACTGGAACTACGCCGTCATTGAGCGCGTCGATCCCAAATCGCTGCGGCCCTCCTTGATTCCCTTCGATCTTGGAAAACTGGTCCTCGACCGCGACCCCAGTCAGAACCTCACGCTCGAGCCCGGCGACACGGTCACCATCTTCTCTCAATCCGACATTCGTGTTCCGCTGGCGCAACAAGTCAAATATGTTGAATTCGAGGGCGAAGCTGTCCATCCCGGCTACTACAGCGCGCGGCCAGGCGAAACTTTGCGCGACGTGTTGCGCCGCGCTGGCGGTCTAACGTCCAATGCGTATTTGTACGGCTCGGAGTTCACTCGCGAGTCGGCGCGCGCGCTTCAACAGGAGCGGCTCGACGATTATTTACAGGCCATGACGCTCGACACCGAGCGCAGTGCGCAGGCTTTCGCTTTGGCCGGATTTGCGGGTGCCGGAGATGCCTCCGCATCGCACGCCATGGGCCTGGAAACCATCAATCGTCTGAGTAAAGTAAAGGCTACAGGGCGGATTGTGCTGCAGTTTCGTCCTAACAGCACGAGCATCGACGACGTGCCCGCCATCAGTCTTGAAAATGGAGACCGGCTCGTCATTCCCTTCGTGCCCGCGAATATCAATATTGTCGGCGCAGTGTACGACCAGAACTCCTATTTATACGAAAAAGGCAGAACGCTCGGTTACTATCTGCGGCAGGCCGGCGGCGTCAATCGTAATGCGGATTGGCGTCACGCCTTTCTCATCCGCGCCGACGGCTCGGTGATCAGCCGAAAACACATGCGCGATCCAGGTTTCTGGAAGACCTCGTTTGAGAGCTTGCGGCTTTACCCGGGCGATACCATCGTAGTCCCGGACAAGACGCTTCGACCCTCGGCCCTGCGCTATTTCGTGGAGTGGTCGCAGATCTTCTCGCAACTGGCGTTGGGAGCAGCGGCAGTGAATGTCCTCTAAAATTCCACCGGCGGAAGGGCAGCGCCCAGTGGGCTGTCATCCTGTAACTCATTTAATTCAATTGGTTGCGGGGGCTGGATTTGAACCAGCGACCTTTGGGTTATGAGTTCTTAAATCTAGGTATTTAATAGAGTTAGTAGACCCTGTGAGCTGCCGGACTTGCATTTAGGAAATAGAGAGGAATCGGGAGAAAGGTAGAAAATGGGTTGACCTCGGGTTGGACCGCAGAAAACCCGACCATGTATGGAACTTCGCTTCTGAGTATCGTGCACATATCGAACCGGGGCACGATCGTGCTCACGCCCATTCAGTCTCATCTCTCGAACAAATCTGCTTCTGCAACGAGCAGAGCGTTTCAATCGATCGGATCAGAATCCCGCTATACGCAGATCAGGGCCAGCGCGATGTCTGAACTGCGGCGCTGAATCCTGGCTGCCAAAGCGAGGCATTGCCCGCCAGCGCGGGGGGCGCGAATGACGGCTCCGGGCACATATCCGGGGGTGGAAACAACGGTATGGCCGAATACCTGACCGGGTCTGGGCCGAGCGGGCTGGGCGGAAGATAGCTGCCGTGGCCATAATCCCAGCAGTCCGGGATCTGCCAGTCGGCGTGAATATTGTCGGGAGACGGATACGGCTCGGCGGGGCCCTCGCGGCCGATGGCCTCATGAATATAGGGCACGCCGCGCGAAAACAGCCCGCTGACAAAGTTGCCGGTCGGGAACGCCCACTCAAGCACGTCGTCAGAACGCGACGCGAGCACCGAGATCGACTGTACCTTAGCGGCCGCCGCCGCGTATTCGCTGGACAAGCATGTGTTGTCGATTGCGCCCGCCATCAAAAGCAGGCGGCGCACCGAACGGCTGAGACCTGCGATCGTCTGCATCACGGTCCGCGCACCCAGGGAGTGGGATGCAAAGGAGAGCGAGAGCGCCCCGGTAAAGTTATTGTTAATGAAGCTGGCCAGTTCGTTGCCGGCAGTCATCGCGTCGTTGCCCTCTACGGGGTAATCGACCACATGAATCCATCGCGCGTCGCCCGGCCACAGCATGCCGACGCACACCGTGCTGCCCAGGTTCAGCAGCTTCGCCCAGTCGCTGAGCTTCTGCAGGCCGTCCATCTGGTTCACGTTGAAGCCGTGCGTAACCAGCAGCAGGTCGTGACCCCGCACCGCAGTTACGACGTCCGAGGTGGGATGGACCGCGTTGGTTTCGTCGAGCACCGTGAGAGGCCCCACGCCGCCGCCAACAGGTAACGATCGCGTACTTAGGAAGTACATGGCAGGTTAGCCTTTCACCGACTTGACAGCATCGGACGCCGTTTGGATCGCGTTGGCGATGTCCTTGGCAACAGGCGCAAGCGGAGTGGCAATCAGGCCGACGATCAGTGCCTCCCACCCGGGAATTGTCCAATTCAATTGCGCGTCTCCCAGGAATGCCAGCGCGACCGCAAAGGCGCAGGCAAGCGCTTTGCAGGAATTGCGGTACAACTGATCTCCTCTTTCGTAGGCGCGATCGATCATGGCCGAAAGGGCGAGGTCGAATCTGCCGAACGCATCCGACTCAGCGGGAGTGAGCGCCTGCACCGAAGCGAGTTTCTGCGCGACACTTGTCAGCACATCCGCAGCGACATTGGTTTGGGCAGCCAATGCTGCCGCGGTGCCGGGATTGAAGTGGAGTTTGACAAACGATTTGGCGATGGCCTTCTGAGCGCCGGTATCCATGCCGTTGATCCAGTTGGCGAGCAATGTACCCAGAATGTCGTCCGTTGCCAAACCCGCGCCGGGTTGTGAATTACTTACAGGTCCCACGGTGCGCGCGATGAGCTGCTTGATATAACCGAAGCCGACGTGGCTCATTCCGCCGTAGAAAAGCACTTTAGTGGAATCTACGAGGCCAGTGGCCGCTGTTCCCAGCGCGCCGACGGCAAGAGTGGCTTCATACCAGTTCATACTTCACTCCTCCGGACAAACCTTTTTAGCGAGGCCTGCTCATCTCGCATACCCGCAACAGATCCTCCCCACAGGGACCCCGAACCCCGGTCTCTTGGGTGCCTTGGCGAGTTGACGTCATTCCACATACGAGTTTCCATCGGGTCGCGAGAGATTGCTCCCATGCCTTCGTCTCGTTTGGAGACTTGCCCCCCAGCCAAAGGGACCAGTCTAGGAGAACAATTTGGCGAGTTTGGACCCTATGGGCGAGCCGAGGCCCGTGCATGCATCGGGGCCGCGATCCGCCGGAAACTGCCCGTTGTTCCCAACCTGAATGTCGTTAAAGCACAGAGGATTCTTCCAAAGCGTCGGCGTAATGAAGTGGAGTTTCCTCCCAAAAGCCGCAAACAGGCCCGCGTAGAGCGGCGCGACCGCACTGGTCCCTCCGCGGACGATCGTATTGCCATGCACCAGGATGTTATAGCCTGTGTTCGGGTCTGCGTTGCCTGCCACATCGGGCACCATCCTCCCAGGTCCATTCGGTGCGCCAATCTGCCAAGTGGGCATGGGCTTGAAAAAAGTAGAAAATCCGCCGCCCGTCCCATTACCGCCCCCATCTTTAGCGTCCTCGGGGTCGCTGTTCCATACGGTTTCAGAGGATTTTGTCTTCGTCGTACCACCGCATCCGACGAAATGTGGGCACGATGCCGGAAGATCTACGTTGGCCGGCGTTGATTCTCCATCGCTCGAATTGTTGTCTCCGGAGCCGGCAAACAGCACCATCCCGGCGCCAGTCGCCTTCGCTGCCGCAGCTTCCAGAGCAAACGCGTCGTCCTGGGTCCATTTATCCTCCGGCCGGCCCCAAGTGACCGAGCAGACATCACATCCATCCGCTCCCGCCTTCTCTACTGCCTGCGCGAGATCGGCCGACCAATAGACCTGAATGTTTGCCGGCTTGCCCGCAGCCACATAATAGGAAGCACCGGCAACCTCGATGCTTAGCGCCACTTCTTCGTCGTATCCAAATGCGTCTGAGCCGTGGAAATTACTCGTCCCGTCCACCGAAACGTCATTCACGATTGGCGACGCCTGCCCGATGCTGGCGAAGTATTGATCCAAATCCGACTGGTCCCAACCACCGCCGAACTCTACCAGCGCAATCACGCCACCGCCTGCCAGCCCCGACGGCCAGCTATAAGCTGCACACAAATCGGGAACATTCCAGGGGGTGGAGACGGAACTCCCTTCCGGAGCTACGATGTAGGGCCTATACTTTGCGCGTCGAGCCGAGGCTGCCGGGCTCGCGCTTCCTGCCGCGCTAACTCTGCGCCTGCTCTTTCCACCCTTCCTAACTGCCTGCTTTTTTCCAGGCATTCTCTTCTCCTTACGCCTCGAGTCGAAAACGAACCGTCCTCACTTCACATCCTGGAATGGCGCATAATACGGGAAAACCTTGCTAAGCACAGGTGTGTGCCCGCCCGATTGCCACATTGCCACGCTCACAAGCAAACCGCCGCTGAATGTGATTTTGTCGCCGTTACCCAAAGCGGTCCAAAAACTCTTGTGATCGCGCATTGTGCCCCCTGCTGAAACAATCGTCGCCAAAAGGATGTATGCGGGGTGTGTATGTTCTCCATTTGCGGCGGCCTTTCCCGCGATCAGATTTGCCAACTGATATCCCTGAACAACCGGTCCGATCCCGGTAGACGTTCCATTCGTGCCCATTTGGAAGTAAGGTCCGATGTAGTCGTCGTACTGGGTGATGACGTCGTTGAATGCAGCAGTTAAAGTGGGATCTCCACTTGTCGGTGACGTTCCAGGATTGCCACCGGTTTGAGGAATATGCTTCGTAATCCAATCGTTGTTCGCAGATTGCACCGCGCTGGTCACGTAGCCCCGCACTTCGTTCACGATGTCCAAGTCCGATTGAACGTCTGCCGAGGAGTAGTCGCTCGCCGAGCCACTCCCGAACAGAGGCGGATAAGCGACCGCAAGGTTCTTACTCCGACAGGCTTCACTACTAGTCAGGGTTCCGGTCAACGCGACCGCCATGGCGCTGTCAGGGAACACGATGGAGCCAGGAGTTTCCGTGTTGGCGGCAATGGCGATCGCAGAAAGAACTGCGGTGGCATCCGAGAACGGATCAATTGTGCCAGAAATTCCAATGTCGCGCGGCGCGAGCGAAGAGTGTTTGGCGCCAAATTGCTGCTGCAAAAGCGCGTTGAGCTTCTTCTTGTCGGGAATGTTTGGATCCTTCGAATCGTCGGGGAGCAGGCTTTCGTAAAGAGAAACGACCGCACTGGCATTCGCGATAAATGATTCGTACGCTTGGATACTGGCGAAGCTGGCTTGATCGAAAATTACTACCGTGCTCGTGGGCCCCGCGCCGGCGCCCGTCTTGTCTGGCAAACTGGAGCAGACATTAGCCGCTATCGTGTTTGCAAGTTGATTGAGCCCCCCGGCTGCCAGCATTTGCGACTCGATCGTCGCGCTTGATGTAGCTGAGCTCGACGATTGCGAAGCGGCCGGCTGGGCGGACGCAGCCGGAGATGCGGTCGATGTAGACGCTGCTTTCTTGCCGCCCTGTCCGAGCGCAGTGGAAGCCGACAACGCCAGTAGCCAGACGAACAAAAAGCTGCCGCGAATACCTCTCATGGTTTTTCTCCTAAACTCGAAACTCCTGCTTCGACCTAGAATCCGTGTTTTGTACCATTCCTGAGGAAGTCGCCACATCTGTCGCGTTAAGGTCCGCTTTCAGGTGTGCGATGTCCGCAACCCCGGTTGGCGGAATGGGCGCCTTCGGACCAGCTCCCGCGGCGGCAGCATTATTTGTCTGCTGCACCGATACGCCCACGGGTTGCGCGGACGAAAAGATGCCGCCGCTTGGAGGTGCGGCCGCCGAAGAGCTGATCGGTCCAAGAAAACCATACGAGGCTGGACAGGCCTTGAGTGCCGCAGGAGTGGGCGTTGCTCCAGGCGCCGTCGTCGCTGCCGGAGTCCCCGTAGCAGGTGCCGCCTGCGCCCCGACAAGTGGGGCGATGAAACCAAGACAACCAGCAAAAAGAACAATTCCGACGATGGCCATAGTCGGCAAACTCCATAATTGGAATTTGAGAAACTGCAATTTTGAATTCTGACGGGCATACTCCCGGCAGCGTCCTAAGCCAAACGCTGCATGACTCGTCTGCAGTTTCTGCAGCCTGCCCGGCGGGCAAGAAACGAAATTGCCCCCGATGAACTGCCATGGACCGCCCAATCGAGCGGGCCTGACCGAAAACCGGATAGACGTCCCTTATCGCTCACGACCCTGGTTCGAGCGGCAGGCTGGGCGCACACAGGACACGCGGTTTCTTCCTAATTCAACCGGGCAAGAATTTGAGGTTTTGAGGAAGCCCAGACTTCTTACGCGACACTCTCGCCCGTTTCGAGATTGATGTCAAGCAAAATCGTTTTTGATCTCAAGAATATGTTTAAGTAACCAGGCCTATTTAGTTCTTCGTTAATAGGACACATCTTTGCAATCAGGAGAGCACTTGATACACATACATTAAGGCGCGCCATCACATGGCACGAAGCATGCTCTCATTGAAGCTTGCCTTACTAAAACTGATCGCCGAGGGCTACGACGCCCGGTGTTTGTGCGCAAACCGCCATGATATAAATAGCTTCTCCTCGCAAGAAAAGTAAAACAGCGCTTTAACTCTTTCCCCAGTGGCCTGCCCGATATTTTGTACCTGCGTGAGTGTTAGTGTAGCGCGAACTTTGAAGGGCCCAGTCTTTTTGAACCAATCGCAATGTTAGTCTTCGACTGGTTTTAGGTTGCAGTCAGTTCGCGGCTAGCCGCGAACTGACTGGCGAATTCGCTCGGCGCCAGGTCTCCGAGAGCCCTGTGAGGGCGACTCTCATTGTATTCCTGGCGCCAAGCTTCGATGAGCTGTTTTGCTTCGGCCAGAGTTTCGAACCAGCGCACATTGACGCATTCGTCCCGGAAGGTTCCGTTAAAGGTTTCGATGAACGCGTTGTCGGTCGGCTTGCCTGGGCGTGAGAAATCGATTTTCATCCCGTTCTGATAGGCCCATAGATCCATGGCGTGGCCAGAGAATTCGCTTCCATTGTCGCAGAACAGCAGTTTCGGCGTTCGCCCGTCGTGCTTCAGTCTGTTCAGTGTTCGCACTACATCTTCTCCTCGCAGGCTCTGTCCCACTTCGATAGCTACGCTCTCCCGGGTGAACACGTCGACGATCGTCAGCGCGCGGAAGCGCCGCCCATCCTGCAACTGATCTGCGACGAAATCGATGCTCCAGCCCTCGTTCGGCCCCTTAGCCAGAAATCGTTCTTCTCGGTGCTTCACAGCCTTCCTCCGCTTCTGCGGCCGTTTCCTCAAGGCCAAACCCTCTTCCTTGTACAGCCGATAGACAAGATGTTTGCCCACTTGCCAGCCTTCACGCCTCAGAAGAACCAGAATCTTCCGGTATCCGTAGCGCACCCGACTCTGCGCAATCTCCCGGATACGCGCTCGCAACTCCGTCCGTTCCTTCTGGTGGCTCTTGTAGCAATAGGTGCCCCGCACCAAACGCAGAACCCGGCAGGCATGCCGCTCGCTGGCCCGATACTGGTCGCGCAGATAATCCACCAGTGGTCGGCGCCGCGAGGGCTTCACCACTTTTTTCGCAGCACATCCTGAAGCATCGTCTGGTCCAGGCTCAACTCCGCCACCAGCTGCTTCAAGCGGCCGTTCTCGTCCTGCAGTTGCTTCATCTCACGGACCTGGTCCGACTCCAGGCCCACGTAATGCTTCTTCCAGCGATAGAAGGTCTGTTCACTGATCCCTACCTTCCGGATCAGCTCCGTCACAGGTACACCCACCTCAGCTTGCTTGAGCACCCCGACGATCTGCTCCACTGAAAACCGTCTCTTCTTCATGGCCAAATCCTTCCCCCTAGAGGGCACGGTTATGGCCGAAGACTAACATTTACCGTGGTTCAAAATACCCGGGGCCGATCAGCGGCGGTCAACCTCCAGCCGGAAACCTCCGGTCGGTTCGGCTGGGCCCGGCGAACGGACTCACGCGAAACTTCCGAATCGGCGACCATCCAACCAGTACCCGCAAATCCACCCGACAGGAGTGAGTGTGGGCCGTGCATTCGGTAACTCCAGCATCTCACTAACGTCCCAGCACAGTTACGTATCGATGAAAATCGCAGCCGGATTCCACACTACCCAGAACGCTGTTTGTGGGGAAAGTCATTTCCTGTGGAGGTTAAAGAGCATGCCTCCCGCAGGAGCACTCTTGTCTTCGACTCCAATGTGCAGAAGAATCTGCACATCTCGACCATCGACATCGACTGACTTCTTGATCTCAGGTGGCGTCTCGGTTTTCAGGCACTCGATGACTAGCGTGTGATCGTTCTCCCATCTGAGGTCGACGCCGTATGCTTGCGCATTTCTCACCGCGCCATACAAACGTGCTGCATTCTTCCGTCTCCAACTGTGCTTGGAGCCCAGTTCCACTTCATAGCCGAAAGACGTGGTTGCTCCGCCGTTCGTCTCGAAAAGAAAAGCGTCAACTCGGCCATCAGGTGAAGAGACGCGAGCGACCTCATCGCGGGAGAACAGTAGTGAACATCCAACGTAGGCGAGTGCGGACACGCTCACGAAGAAGCTAAGAAATGGAAGCCTATTCATGCGGTCATTATCTACCAGAACCGAGTGCACATTCGTACCTCGCAAGAGCCTCGCCTGCGATAGTTTCAGGGACAAGGGCGAGATCGGATAACGCTAGGCGAGGTTCCGGGCGGTTGTCGATGTCGCGTGGAGTATTTCCGTGGAATGGCTCACTTCAAATGAGGCGGCTGCATACTTGAAGATCAAACCACGCACGCTCGTGGAATGGGTGCGTACAGGGAAAGTGCCGGGGCATCGTCTCTCAGGCACACGGCGCTTTGTCTACCGCTTCCTGCAAAGCGAGCTAGATGCGATGCTCACGGCAGACTCCTTAGGGGGCGCGCAAAACTCTCGCCGTCAAACGTCCATTCTCAAAATCGTCGCTAGCGTAGCACCCGCGATTTTTACCGGCTCGCTCAAGGGCATTTGGTCGTGACTGCGGTGCATTCCATGCTTGAGATGACCCGGCGATATGCAAATCTTGTGACGGCGGACTTGCAGGCCGTGCATGGGCGGGTGAGCCTGTTGTCAAACAGCTACTGATAATTAGGAGCCATTCTAACGCCCGGACTTTCCGCCAATGCTGGATTCTTAGCAAGGGCTACTCTGCGGCGCATGAGCACCATCCCGAAGGTTTCCTTCTCCCCGGCAAAGATTCTGGAGGAAGTTGAGCCATGGACAGTCACCATACATCGGTTACCGGCGCGCCGGGAAAGAGTACTCATCGGGCAGGAGCGCGTGCAGCAAAAGCCGCATTGCACATTCAGATTCTCTGCCCTAGACTCTGGGTTCAAGACGAAATAAAGGAGGAAGAGCAAATGCACAACGGGCTTTTTACCGTGTACGTGAAGCTCCAAACTCTGGCGAGCAGCAAAGAGGGTCAGGATCTGGTCGAGTATGCGTTGCTTTGCTGCCTAATTGCCCTCGCCGTGATCACGGGTGTTAACAATGTTGCGACAGCAGTGATGAATGTCTTCACGAATGTCAGTTCTTCGCTGGCGTAACCGGGAATCGCGCGGCTCCCGCAACTCCCGCCCGGAGAATTGCCATCAAGAAGCAAGCACTCAATCAGCACATCTCCTCTGCGCCGTCCGAGGCAACCATGACTAAAGAATTCGACTTTGAGTGCGACCATTGGCAAAACACCATGACTACCGAAGACAGGCGGGCAATGCGCTTTCCTAGCGCGGGTGCGAGACTTAGTCTCGGCGAATTGAGCCTTGGCCCGTTCTTGCCGTGCAAGATCAAGGAGTCATCTGAGATTTTCGTCTCCGCAGACCATGCTTACGATTTGACGCTCGGCAAAGCCTGCCGCGCCGCTGCGATGCAGGCGTATGTGAAGTATCTCCGGTGGGCAGCTGAGCAGGTCGAGCCGATCCCTAAATGGTACGAAGTGGAACCCGTCTACAACCGAGTCATCTCCGCATGCTTCTGCGGCATTCCGCAAGAGCGGATGGCCAAAGACCTGTCGAACTTGAGGACCTACTGGCTCCCTCGGCTTTGCAATAAAGAAGTGTTCGTAACGAGTTTCGGGAAAGGAGATGAAAGCAATTCCAAGAGAGAGGCTGAGGCCATTGCTTTGCGCAAGCAGAACATTGCAGAGAGACCGAAGCGGTTAGAGGAATTGCACAGGAGGACCCCACGTGCACGTAACCGTACTATTTGAAACTCGCATGGAAAATCTCCCGGATCGAGCCGTCTAGGCCGTCATTCTGTGTACCTGCCAGGGCGGACCGTGGAGGCAGTATCGGGGTGGGCGACTCATCGTTCGACCCGTTGGTGGTCTCGGAATAACTGCTGTTGGGAATGCCGCTGACGGCGCCGAAGAATCGGCGCTGAAGATGTTCAATGGCTGCGACATCGAGGCGGTAATTCTCTTTCGCCTTGCAGAAATCCTCTTCCACCCGATCCCGCAGTTTTTCTAACTGATCTTTTTCAAACCCTGACATCGCTATTCCTCCTCCGTTGCGTTTTTTTACTCAGCACCACGGCCTGAGCGTGGCACGTCCGGCTGGGATTTGAAATTCCACAAAGGACGTAGGTCGGCGAAGCCCCAATTAACGAACGCCATAAGGCGGAGATGGAAGCGAAATAGACCGAGCCTGGGGCGAGCGGAAGATACAAGCGATGAAGACGACAGCGGGGTTATCACACCTTCGCGTCTAGGTTTGGAACTGTATGAACGCTGTAAAAGGGCATTGCGTTAAGCCCGATTACCTCCCACTGAACACATCAGCCTTTCTTTCTTCACTGGACATGCCGAAGCTCAATCACCCGGCCCACCGATGCCTCGATCTACGCTTCGCTACACACCTCACGATGTGCAACGCAAGACTAGAGGTCAGGATGGATTCGCTATTTCCTTTCCTGCAGGGACTTGCACCCCTACAACATGTCGGTTTATCCCGGCGCACGTCGAATGACCGCCATTTCGGACCTTTGGCGGACTTTCGCTTTGCCGGGTGCGTGCCGGTAGCGGGTCGTGATCCGGCTCACTGGAAACTAATGGGATGGTCCGCCGCTTTTGACACCCGTCAACTTGGGGGTATAGGGCGGTATTAAGGAGGTGTCCCATGGAAATGCACGTAATCGGTATCGATCTCGGCAAGGATAAGCAATCATCGGGTCTCAGCGCGTGGCTGATTCAGCTCACGTCCCGGGTTCACAGCAATGTCGCGGCAGTTGCCTTAGCCGACAAACTCGCTCGTATGGCATGGGCAGTGCTGGCAAAAGGGGAAGCTTATCGACCTCCATTGCTGGCCGTTGAGCCGGTCGGCCAAGTATGAACTGGCCTGCATTTGACGCCTGGCAAAAGACGCCAGGCTTGGAAATCGCATTCGCGATTCCCACCATCGCAGACCAGCGGCGGCTGCTAGCTGAGTAATGATTACCCGCCAGGTTTGCTGGCGAACAATGAGATGGCGAAAACGGTCGAACCCGGCGCTCTCGAAACCTGTGATGCTGAAAAGTCGTCGCAGACTGGGAAACTAGATAGGACGCGGGCGCAGCGCATCTCTCCGCCAAGCTCCTCTTCCTTCTTGTTTTTCTCTACCTTCCGTTCGCCATCGCGCAATGCATCGAACTCAGCCGCGCCGGCTTCCCCCTTCTCCCTGCCCTGCCCGGCCTGCTCTTTCTCCTCATCCTCGTCACCGGTATCCTCGTCGTCCCTCTGTTTACGTTGGCTGTTCTCACCAGAAACTTCACCCGCTCGCTCCTCACACTGCTCGGCCTTCTGCTCGCCGTCGCAGCCCTTGCATACGTGGCCAACGAGCTCGACCCCAATAACGTTTCCACTCCTTATTCCGATCGCTTCTCCATTCCTATCCTGCTCGTCTTCGCCGGATTCGCCATCGGCTTTCAATATGCACGGCGAATGACCTGGCTCGCTCGCGCCATTCTTCTTCCCATTCCCCTTGTCATAGCTCTAATCGCCATCTTCATGCCCAATGGGTCCATGGTGGAGTCTGCCTATCCCCGCCCCGACCATCTCGCCGCTGATCCTGTTCTTCTCACGCCGACGTCCGGCACATTCGTGCGCCAAGGCTCCGACGACGGCCGCTTCGAACTCGTCTTCCCGATGAACGCGGAAGGTGTATCTTCCAACCACGCCGTCCTCATCGACAACGTTCTCGCCACCATCGAAGATGCTTCCTGGACCTCGGATTGGCAGGCCGTCTACAACGACAACGTTCTGCCCGGCAGCTATCACTTCGAACTTGTCGTGCACCTCAAAAGCAAAGACTACGAACGTCTCCGCACCTCGCCCCACACTTTGAAACTTCATTTCGCCCTTACCGAAGTTCAGGCTGGACACGTCACCACCATTGACCATCCGAATCAGAACTTCTCCATCTCATCCTTCGGCATCTGCGTTCCCTCCGTCATGAGCCGATACTTCGACGACGAACGGTCCATTTTCTGCCGCTCGGCTCTCCATGACCCTGACCTCACCTTCATCGGCACCACTGGCTCAACCACTGGCTGCGACGCCCTGGCTTCCCAAGACGATGTCCCCCTCGGCGCCTGGGAAGGCTCACTCAATAACGATCCGGCCGAATTCGGCCTCACCTCCGTCTGGAATCACCCCATTTATCTCGCGAACCAATCTGCCGACACCAAAGTTTCCCGCTGCCCGGACCGCCCCTTACACTTCACCCACTACACGCTTGTGCGCCGCACTCAGACCGAACTGACCATACCCAACTTCCGATTTCCCGCCCCCGCATCCAACACCATCACCTTGGCCCCTCACCTTCCCTGATGGTCCGCGGCGGCGACAGTGCGCGGTTGCACGCTTTGCGCCCGCCGATTCTTTCATGCTGCCGGGGACGCGGCTCATGCCGGCGTTAAAATTTGGGCGAATCTGCAAGCGGCAATCGCAGGATCGCTTCACCTCTACAATCGTGATCGCGGCGTCCATCATCGCTGCCGTTCGGCTGGCTCGTGACGATATCAGCAAACCGCCGCCGCGTATGACAAGTGTGATCGGAGACAGCGTGCACCTAGCAAGAATGATTCTCAACAGGGTCGGGCGCTAAATCGTCGTCGAGGTTGTCAGTCGTGACCGGTTCCGGGTCAGCCCTATCGCGATCGGGTAACCCATCAGACGACGCCGGACCACATAGGCGACACCGAGAAGGCCGGTGCCAAGCAAGACCAAACTAGAGGGTTCTGGTGTTGGCACAACCGCTGCGGCGGTTGGATTAAACCCGCTTTCGGAGACGAAGCTTGCAGCAACAGGGTTGCCATCGGCATCAAATGCGCTAGCCCCTGTGATGGTAAAAGGCTCTCCAAAATCAGTCGTGCTTGTGCATGGTGTTAGTGGATAACCTAACGATGGGCAGCTCGCATAAGCTACCAGTGTGAATCCTAGGTCAGTCGTGCCGTTCACGATCGGAGCGTCAAGCAGTATGACCGAAGGGCCACTTCCCAAAAGGCATAGTTATCGAAACTGGATACCGATACTCCATTCACTGTCCAAGGCCCTCCACTGTACTCGAACTCCATCTGGCCGTTACCCCCAGATGAAGAAAAGCTGCCATTGACATCCAACGCGAACTGAGCGGTACCGCTGCTGAGGCTAGAACTAAACACGTAGTTCGCGTCAAGATAGGAGGAGTCGCTGATTCCCCCGGCGGTCTCAACGGGCGTATTCGTCACGTTAAATGTGATCCCAAATGTTCCCAGAGCGAGATTGCCACTCTCCGAAAGCGACTCCGTATCAATACTCGCCACCGTATCGCCCAAGTTGATGTTGCAATTCACGGTCGCTGGCCCGGAGGTTACAGTTACAGATGTGGCCGCGCTGCATCCGCCCAAGGTCAGTTGGTCAGCGAAGGCTGGAGCGACTGTTAAGGCTAGGGTCAAGAAAGTGAGGCTCAATCCTCTGAACATGGGAAACTCCTGACAAACTGAGGTGAGAAGCTAAGCGTTGATCCGAGGAGGCCGGCACCGATCGCAGATCTGTCAAAAGCCGTCGCCTTGGCGGAAAGGGGTGGGCAACAGTTCACTGTCCACCCCTGGGTTGCCCATTGGCGAATACGTTTCGACTAATCCTCGTGGCTTCGGTGCGACGGCAAGCGAGTCCAGACTCTGGTCAGAAAGATCCCGCCCGCGACGATGGTGGACGGTGTTCGTTGCGCATCGGCGACTGATGTGGCGATCAGATGTCCGTCCTCGATGATGGCGTGCGTGATCACGAAATCATCGAATTGCTCGGTCTGGGTTGTGCCAACGGTAATAATGCGGGTGATCACCCCGGTGCCGTCGCAGTTTACCGTGTAGGTCCCGATCTGCGTTCCAGAGACGATATTTCGTTGGCCAGTAGTCGATCCGGCAAGGGGCTCATTCACGATGAATGTTCCGGTAAGATTACCCTTTCCGTCCATGTAGCGCTTGGCAAGTGCGATGGCAACGTTGGCGCCGTACGTACCGATGACTGTGTAGTTCCCTTGCAGACTGGCGAGGTCAAAGCAGGGAGTTGCGTCCTGAGCGTGGGCGGAAATCGTTGTTAGAAAGGAAACTATGGTGATGGCGGCGGCGTTGATCCATTTCTTTGTGCTCGTCACGGTGTCGATCTCCTTATGTTGATTTGGGTGTGAAGTCGAAAATCAGAAGTGCGGTTATAATGATTTCCCCGGTTCTGTGCAGAATCCCGACCCATGAAAAAGACCGCCCATGGGCGACGTGACGGAACCTATATTCCAGGCAAGTGCGAATATGCATCACGAGTTCGGGGCCTGTCCTTACGCAATGCCTATTTTCTTGTGATGAAGTTATGATCGAGTCTAAGCAGCGTGTTTTCAGGTTCTTGGACATCGAGGTCCACGAGCGGGAATTCTATGTCCGGAAGGCGGGAGTTGTCGTACAAGCGGAGCCGAGGGTCTTTCAACTCCTGCTCTTCCTGCTTCACAATCCGAAACGCCTGGTCACAAAGCAGGAATTGCTCGACTCAGTGTGGGGCGATGCGGCCGTATCGGAGGGTTCACTTACCCGTAGCATGGCGATGCTTCGGCGGATCCTTGACGACGATGCGCGTGAGCCGCGGTGTGTCGAAACCGTGGCAAAGGTTGGCTATCGGTTTCTTTGTGATGTCGAGGTGCGAGAGGAGCAGTCCGCCACGACAAAGACGCCGGAGATGTCCGCGGCCTCGAAGGTCGGGTCCCGCTTCATACTTCCGGTCGAGCCAGCGCCCGATCGGCGAGAACAAACAGACACGTCGCATCGTTCCAACGCTGCCACTGTCAACCATCGAGGGGTTGGCACCGCGACGGGGCAAGGCAGGAATCCAATCACTCCAGGCGGCGCCGAACGGCTCCCGCTCACGCGTCCGACAGTGTGGATGGGCTTAGCCGCAATCGCCATTCTTCTGCTGGTTTTCGTTGGAGGCTGGTTCTGGCGCACACATTCCCGCGAGAAGTGGGAGCGGGAGACGGCTACGCCGGAAATCACCCGCTTTATGGAGGCCGGCGAGTATCCCAAGGCCGCGGCTCTGGCATTACAGGCGCATGCGATTCTGCCCAATGACATGACGATCCGGAATCTCTGGGTGCGGGTGACGGGCGAGGTCTCAATCAAGAGTGACCCTGAAGGCGCCGAGGTCTGGTATCGCCCCTATCGCGGCGATCCAGCAGTCTGGACCCGGCTTGGGCAAACACCCGTCTCAAAGGTGCGGGTGCCACAGGACTCGTACGTGTGGCGTTTGACCAAGCAGGGCTTCGCGGACGAAACATTCATCGCCAAGGCGCCGGGCATCCTCTTGGTGGGCGATGTCTATAATTTCGACATCACAGTGAAGCTTCGTACCCGATACGAGGTACCACCCGAAATGGTGCCAGTGGGAGGCGGTTGGTCCGGCATGACCTATCCCCTGCTGGGCAGCCCTGATGTGAAACTTGACGACTTTTTGATCGATCGCCACGAGGTCACCAACGAGGAATACCAGAAGTTCGTCGATGCAGGCGGCTACAGCAAACCGCAGTTCTGGAAGCAACCTTTCGTCAAGGATGGTCGGCCCATCGCATGGGACCAGGCCATGGCGCTATTTCACGATTCAACAGGGCGAGCGGGCCCCGCCACGTGGGAGGCAGGGCACTTCCCAACAGGACGGGGAAACCATCCGGTTTCTGGCGTCAGTTGGTACGAGGCTGCGGCGTACGCCGAATTTGTGGGCAAGAGCCTGCCCACGGCGTATCACTGGATGCGGGCATCGCAGGCTGGCGCTAATACGCCGCTGATCGCCTCGGGCAGCAACTTTGGGATGGAGGGGACCCAGCCAGTGGGACGAGACGGCACCTTGAGCGGATGGGGAACTACCGATATGGCAGGCAACGTTAAGGAGTGGTGCCTGAACGAGGCGAGGGACGCGAAAAGGCTGATCCTCGGCGGCGGCTTTGGCGAGCCGGATTACATGTTCAATTTCACGGACGCGCAGTCGCCATGGGACCGCCGGCCCAATTACGGCTTCCGCTGTATGAAGCTCCTATCGCCGCCCAATCTTGCTGCGCAGCAGCGCATTGAGTCCAGCACACGCGATTTCTGGAAGGAGAAGCCGGTGCCGGACGAGGTATTCAACGCTTACAAGGAACTCTATGCCTACGACAAAGACGCCCTGAATGCCCAGGTGGAGCAGGCCGATATGACGGAGCACGCGAAGCTCGAGCGAGTTTCGTTTGATGCCGCGTACGGTCATGAGCGCGTCACGGCTTATCTGTTCCTGCCACGAAACACCTCGCCGCCCTGGCAAACGGTAGTGTTCTTCCCGGGCGCGATGGCAACGATGAACGACAAGCTCGATCTAACCAGCGTCGAAGATGCCTATGACTTCATCCTCGAGAGCGGACGGGCGATCGTGGTTCCCATCTACAAGGGGATGTACCAGCGGCGCGACGGGTTCATCCCGGGGCGTAACAAACCTGCCTTTTTCCGCGATCATGTTATTGCCTGGTCGAAGGACTTGGGCCGCACGCTGGACTATTTGGAAACCCGCCGCGATCTTGATACCGCCGAGGTAGCCTATTTGGGGTACAGTCTCGGGGGAAAAGAGGCGCCGGTTCTCCTGGCCATTGAGAAGCGGTTCAAGGCGGCAATTCTCTTGTCGGCAGGCTTTCAACTGCGACAAGATTTAGCAGAGGTCGATGGGATTAATTTCGATCCGCACATGACCACGCCGACACTGATCTTGAACGGCCGTTACGACGCCGACTTCCCGGTAGAGACATCCCAGCGGCCGTTGTTTCAGTTCATGGGAACTCCTCCCAAGGACAAGAAGCTAGTGATTTACGACGGTGGACACGGCGCATTCCCCCGCCCGGCGGCTGTTCGCGAATCGCTCGACTGGCTGGACAAGTATCTCGGACGTGTACCGTAGAACAGATGTGAAGGCAACTGCGTTTGAACCTTGTCCCTCACCCCAGCCGAAAGCACCACGAGAAAACCGGAAGTTGAGGCGGGATACGGCGGGGTGGGATTTCGTTTTAGCCAATTCTGCGTCGTTTGCCGCTCCTGCGACTCTACCCTCGAATACCTCATCCCTCAGCTTCCATTGATTGCGTCGGAGCCAATTCTCGTTGCGATGTCGGAGACCTCCAAGGCTACGCCTATCCGGTGCAACCATTCCTTGTCGTCGTTGTTGAGTTCCAAATCATGGGACACATTCGGTTCCCCGATAGTCGTCTCAGCGCAAACGTGGCGGATGACCCCTCCAGCCAGTTCATTCCTCGCAACGATTTCAGCCTTGAGGATTTCGGCTTCATCCTCAGACAGCAGCCTGAACGCTGGCTTTTTCACGTCGCCAATGCTTTGGGACAGCAACTGCTCAACCGGGTGACCAAGCATAGGTAGCGACAGCCCTGAGCCATCCTTCATCAGCCAACGCTGCACATGACCGTAGCGTTTGTCCAATATGTCTCTTCCACAACCGACAAGGTCATTGGAATGCAGCATCGCCTGAAGCACAGCATCAAGCCGGTGTTGTCCACCGTGGACAACGTCCATGTGTCGCGACCACCATTTTGCTGCTTGACGGTATCCGTCAGAGCAACACACCTGTTCTTGTGGAGTGGATTGGTGATTTGCTGGGGACATGAGCGAAACGGGAGCGATGGGGTTTGTGCGCCGCCGGCGGAGTCGGGCCGAGGCAGTGGAATTGGTGCGTGAGTTTGAAGCGAGCGGACTGAAGCGGCAGGTGTTCTGCGCCGAGCGCGGGTTGAGCGTAGCGGCGTTGGACAAGTACCGGCGGCAGTATGGGCAGGGGACAACTGGGAACGAAGGTCGGTTGGTGGCGGTGGAAGTGATACCGGAGGTCTCGGCGAGCAAGCTCAGCAGTGCTCTGTGCGTGGAGTTGGCGAACGGGCGCCGCATTGAGGTGGGACGCGGATTCGACGGGCAAACGCTGGAGCGCCTGCTCACGATATTGGACAAGGTTAAGGCGGTGTTTGGGTTCGGACCGGCGACACGGATTTACGTAGCGACCGGGGCGACAGACATGCGCAAGAACTTTAACGGTCTGTATGGTCTGGTGCGCGATCAACTGGGCTGCGATCCGGAGAGCGGCCATGTATTTCTGTTCGCCAATGCGCGGCGCAACCGGCTGAAGCTGCTGGTATATGACGGGAGCGGGCTTTGGGTGTGTGGCGAAAAAATTAGACGGTGGGAGATTTCGTTGGCCCGAGAGAGACAGCGATGGCGAAGAAAATCGTGTTGAGTCACGAAGAGCTGGCGTTGCTGTTGGGGGGCATTGATCTGACTCAGACGCGGTCACGTAAGTGGCATCGCAGGGCATTGCTGCAGAAGAACCAGCAGAGTCACTGAAAACCGCATGAACACTGACGATTTCGCTCATTCTGTTCCTCGTAGTTTGTTATTTAAAAGAGCATCGTGAGCACGCCTCTCTAGCCCACCGTTCCTCCGAACTCGGATCCCTTTCATGGCCGAGGTCGTCGCACAACTGGAAAAGCAACTTGAGTCGGGGAAGAAAGAGCTGGCATACGCACGGCTGAAGATTCAGGTGCTGGAAGAGAAGCTTCGCCAGCAGCGCATTGCCCAATATGGTCCGGGCAGCGAAAAGTTGAGCGACCTGCAATTGGAGTTGCTGGACGAAGAACCGGGGGTGAGCCAGGAGGAGGTTCAGGCGGAGAGCGAGAGCGGGCAGCCGCCCCCTGCGACATCGGGAAGAAAGCCACGTGCACCGCATCCTGGCCGCCAGAGACTTGCCGGCGCACTTGCCGCGGATGGAAAAGATCGTTGCCTGTGCGCCCTCACAGTGTGTTTGCGCCTGCTGCGGAGCAGAGACGAACGGTGATCGGCTATGAGACCAGCGAGGTGCTCGATGTCAAGCCCGCCGAGTACTTCGTCGAGCTCACCAAGCGCGAGAAGCGTGCCTGTAAGAAGTGCGAGGAGCAGGGCGTGGTTGCGGCGCCGCTGGCCGCGCGCATCATCGACAAGAGCCTGGTGTCTGACCGCGTCATCATCGACACGCTGGTCAAAAAATATGCCGACCACTGCCCGTTGTATCGGCAGAGTTCGATTCTGAAGCGCGACACGGGCATCGAGATCAGCCGTGCCACCATGTGCGGCTGGATCATGCGTGTGGGAGAGCTGTTAATACCTCGGTTGCCGGCGCGATGCGTAAGGAGTTATTGGCGGCGAACCTACATTCAGGCCGACGAAACACCGGTCGATGTGCAGACCCAGGATGAGCCGCGGAACCAATCATCAGGCCTATCTGTGGCAGTACGGAACGCCGGGCGGAGCGAGGTCTTCGATTTTCGCATGAGCCGCGGGCGCGAAGGCCCGACGCACTTCCTGGATAAGTTCGAAGGGATACTCCAGACCGACGACTACGCCGCCTATGATCGCGGGGTCGGCGGAGCCAACATCGTGCACGCCTGCTGCTGGGGCCATGCGCGAAGGCACTTTGTCGACGCGGTGAAGCTTAACAGGCAGGATGTCGCCTCGATCCGGGCGGTGGAACTTATGGACGAGTTGTTCGCCATCGATGCCCAGGCGCGCGATGACAACATGGATCACGCCCGCCGCCATGCTCTCGCGACAGCAGCAAGCTCCGCCTTTGCTCGACCAAATCCGCGAGCACATCCTGGCGATGAGCAAACGGTGCTGCCCAGCAGCAAGGCCGGCCAGGCTTGCAGTTACACGCTGGCGACTCTGGACGCAGCTGACACGCTTCCTCGACCATCCAGAACTGGAACTGAGCAACAATCTTGCCGAAAATTCGATGCGTCCAGTCGCCCTGGGCCGATCCAACTGGATCCATATCGGCAGCCAACACGCCGGCCCACGCATCGCAGCAATCTTCTCCGTGGTTGAAAGCTGCCGCCGGCTCAAACTCCCCATCCGTGATTACCTTGCCGACATCCTGCCCGGACTCACTGATACGCCCATTCAGCGCCTCGCCGAACTAACGCCCATGCCTGGGCGGCAAAAGCCAATCCTTAGAAAACTGCTCTCATCCCCATCGCGCCACAGTCAACCGTGTACTTGGCCGGACGC
>CAWHNV010000062.1:0-52396 GCA_963830785.1 uncultured Acidobacteriota bacterium | reverse complement strand
CCCGGCGAAGCGGGCCCGGAACTCAAGGCCCGGGCTTGGCGTGCGCTGGCGCGCATCGATCGCGCCTCCGACCCCGCCGCCGCCTCAAATGACCTCCTTGAAGCCCTCAAGCTCTCGCCGGAAACGCCCCAGGACACGCTTCTTGCCGCTGAGTTGGCCGAACAAACCGGCCAGAACGACGCCGCCGAAACCGCCTATCGCCGCGTGCTCAAGGAGAATCCCAACTCTATCCCCGCGAACGCCGGCCTCGCTCACCTCCTAATTCTGCGCAAGCAATATCCCGATGCCGAAACCCTGCTTCGCGCCGCGCTCAAGAGCGCCCCCGACGATCCCACGCTCAACGCGCAACTGGCCGCGGTTCTCACCGCCGAAGACGATGCGGACGCTCTGCCGCTCCTGCAGAAACTCCACAACGAGCACCCTGCCGACGCCGCCATCGCACGCATGCTCGCCCAGGTGCTGGCCGTCGCGGGAGATTATGCCGGCTCCGATCAGCTTTACCTCCATCTGCTCGCCGCCAACCCCCAGGACGTCAGCCTCCTCGTCGCTCACGGCCAGAATCTCGTCCGCCAGGCCCGCTTTTCTGAAGCCTTCACCGTCTTTGACAAAGCCGCGCAGATTGACCCTGCTAACGGCGACGCATGGAGCGGCCTGGCCTTCACAGCCTTCCGCACCAGCCGCCCCGACGTCACCCTGCACGCACTCACCATGCGCTCCCGAACTTTGCCCGAAAACGCCGCGACCCTATTCCTCTGGGCCCAGGCTTACGATACCCTCCATCAAAAGCAACAGGCCGCCGCTTACTATCGCCGCTTTCTCCAGACCGCAGCCGGCAAAATGCCCGATCAGGAATGGCAAGCCCGCCAGCGCCTTCAAATCCTCGAAAAATAACGCCTGGCCGCGCCCAAATAGGCTCCCACAGGTCCACTTTCAGTCGGCGCGCCGCCGTTTTGGGGCATTTTATTGTCCACCCCATCAAAATTCTGCATCTTAGGTGTTGCGCGGCGTCGTAGATTGCGACTACCATGGTCACAATTTTAGGGGGCATCACCGCGCACGAGGAGGTCCCCATGCGGAGCGCAGTTCGATTCGCCGCACTCATCACCCTCAGCCTGACGGCTATTCCCTTGTGCGCTTCTTCGGGCGACAACAAGCCGCCTGATCCGGATGCCATCGCCGCGCTCGAGGCACGCGCCAACCAAGCGCAACCGCGCGAGCAAACCTTCCTCTATGCCGAGCTCGTCCAGCAGATGACAGAGCTCAGCATTCGGCAGTATGCCGCTGGTGACGCCGAAAAAGCTACCAACCTGCTCAAACGCATCCAGCAGATCGCGCAGAAAATCCATCTTTCCCTGTCTGACAACGACAAGCGCCTCAAGAACGCCGAAATGCTGCTCAGCCACACCGCCTTCCGCCTTAACGAAATGCTGCACGCCAGTAGCGTCGAAGACCGTCCACTGGTAGAACAAACCCTGACGCAGGTGACACAGGCGCAAAACGCCACCTTAATGCGCGTCTTCCAGAAGTAGCCGTCAGTGGCGCAGGAACGGCCCGCCAAGTGAAAAAGTGAATGAATTGAAAAGAGCGAAGAAGTGAGCACGCATCGACTTCTTGCCCCGCGCCTCCTCGTTCACGCTCTTCACTCTTTTCACTCCTATCACTCCCTTCACTCCTTTCACTTATAGACTGTTTGTGCTGAAATAGAAGCGCCGGAGACGTCCCGCCATGCGTCCATTCCTGATCAGTCTCTTCTGTCTTCTGCTTGCCGTGCCCCTCGCCGCGCAACAGCAAAAGCGCGAACCTCTCACCGAAAAACAACAGGACCAGATCGAGGAAGCCGGCATCGACCCCGTGGCTCGCGTCGATTTGTACGTCAAGTTTCTCAATGATTACGGCGACACCATAAAGGGATTGATCCCACGCGCCAAGTCCTCTGCCCGCGTTCGCCGCATCGACGACGAGCTCCAGGATTTTTCCGCCCTGATGGACGAGCTTGGCGATAACCTCGATGTCTTCTCCCAGCGCAAGGCGGATCTGCGCAAGTCGCTCAAGGGCCTCAATGAGTCCATTCAGCGCTGGCAGTCGCTGCTGCGCGATCTGCCCAGCGAGCCCGGCTTTGAGCTGTCGTTGAAGCAAGCGATCGATAGCAGCAACGATCTTGCCGACCAGGCCAGAGAAATCACCGCCGACCAGGAAGCCTATTTCAAAGCGCATCCCGACGAAAAAGGCCAGGACCGCGCCGAACCGAAGTGAAGCCACTGTGAATGTGAGTGCGAGTGATCAGTGATTGGCTTCGCACTCACACTCACACTCGCACTGTTATCCTGCTCTTCGTGGCCCCCGACGTCGCTCCCATCTTTCAGCAAGAGTACCGCGCCCTCCGCCCGCGCGCGCCCATGCCGCCCATCCATGTGCGCTTTCGCCGCTTCACCTCGCTCAACACCACCATCCGTCTCCGCGAGGGCGAAATCTTCGCCAGCCTCTCCGACCTGCTTGAAGGCGCACCGGAATCCGTCCTTCACGCCATCGCGCACATCCTTCTCGCCAAGCTCTACCGCAAACCCATCGATCGGACGCATAATCTCCGCTACAAGCGCTTCTCTACCAGTGCCGCCGTCACGCGCCAAACCGACCTCATCCGCACCGCGCGCGGCAGCAAACGCTACTTCGGACCCGAGGGCCGCTATTATCATCTCGAAGAAGTTTTCGACGCACTCAACACGCGCTTCTTCGGCGGCCTGCTCGGCCGTCCCGATCTCACCTGGAGCGAGCACCACGCCAAGCGCTCGCTCGGCCACTACGATGCCGCGCACAATACCATCGTCGTGAGCCGCGTCTTCGACCGCCCCTCCAGCCCGCGGTACGCAATCGAGTATTTGCTCTACCACGAGATGCTGCACCTGAAGCACCCCGTCCGCACGCGCGGCCTCCGTCGCTGCATCCACTCCCGCGAATTTAAAGCCGAAGAAGCCCGCTTCCCTCAGCTCGCTGAAGCCCTCGCCTTCATCAAGCGGCTTTCCTGAATTCTGCAATTCGCGATATAAGCGTCTCGGTCGTCGCGAGCGACAAGCAACAGAATGTCATCCTGAGCGAAGTGGGCCGCTCTTCGGGCGGCCCACGCAGCCGAAGGACCTGCGGTTGCTTTTGCATTTGCTTTTCCACAATCCATTCAGCATGAAAAGGGCGCTCTTCCATTTCCCAAAACTTCTGCATCTTAAATCCGGCATCTGCGCGGAAACAAGAATAGGCGAATTTGCCAATTCGAACGTGGCCGCGATTTTACAATTGAGAATCCAAAGACACAAACCCGGATTCGATTCCCGCACCCGGGAACTTCTCGCGTCTCGCGTGCGTACTACCCTGTTAACCGATTGCGTAGTCTTTCGTTTCCCCATCGGAGACATTTTGCCTGCTTCCTTTCAACAACAGTTACCGGTCTAACAAGAACAAGTGAGCCCACACATCGACAGACGATTCTTCTCAAAGAACATCGTTGACCCTTACCTAAATTAGTGTTACACTGGGTAACACTACGGCCCGTAACACGCGATTCGGCTGAGATAGGGGCCGTTTGCTCCACAAAAAAGGTGAACATGAAGCTCTTTTGTTGCCCTGCCGCTCTTTGCTTGTTTTTAACTGCCTTGGCGTGGCCGGCCGCAGCCGTCGGGCAAACCGGCACGCTGCACGGCCAGGTCACTGACCCCAGCGGCGCGGTCGTGCCAAATGCAAATATCACTGCCGTCTCATTATCTGGAGGCGGTGCGCAACCCTTGCAGACCAAATCGGGCGCCGATGGCCAATATTCTTTCCGCGCCATCGGACCGGGCACCTACACTGTGTCTGTTACTGCCAAGGGATTTGCGCCCCTCACCATCCCGAGCGTCAGCCTCTCTGCAGGCCAGGCCAGGCAACTCAATCTGCCGCTGGCCATCGCCGTCGAGCAGCAGGAAGTCACGGTCAGCGGCCAGGCTCAGGGCGTCAGCATCGAGTCCGATCACAATGCAAACGCCATGGTCATCAAGGGTAGCGATCTCGACGCGCTCTCCGACGATCCCGATGAACTGCAAAATGAATTGCAGGCGCTGGCCGGCCCCGCCGCCGGCCCCAACGGCGGGCAAATTTACATTGACGGTTTTGAAGGCGGCCAGATCCCACCCAAATCCGCCATCCTCGAAATCCGCGTCAACCAAAATCCCTTTTCCGCCGAATACGATCGCATCGGCTACGGTCGCATCGAAATCATCACCAAGCCCGGCACGCAAAAGCTTCAGGGCAGCATCAACAGCTTCGGCAACGACTCAGCCTTCAACTCCGGCAATCCCCTCGTCACCGTGCAGCCCAGCTACTACCTCTATAGCTACTCCGGGAACATCAGCGGCCCCATCACCAAGACTTCGTCCTATTTCTTCAACGCGTTCACCATCACCCGCCAGAACTCCGACATCGTTGACGCGCTCAATCCTGCAACCCTCACCAGTAACATCAACGAAGCCTACCCCGCCCCGATGAACTTTTTCAATCTAATGCCGCGTGTCGACTTCCAGCTCACCAAGAGCAACTTCATCAGCATCCGCGATTCGTTTCAACGCTACTCCGGCCACGGAAACAATGTGGGCACCCTCAGTCTTCCCGATCAAGCCACCAGCTCTATCAACTACACCAACGAACTCCAGATCGGCGACACCTGGATCATCAATCCTCACTTGCTCCTTGAGCCGCGCTTCCTCTGGCGTCGCATCAACAACAATCAGATGCCGAATCTCCTCACTCCCGCGGTAACTGTCCAGGGAGCTTTCACCAACGGCGGCAGCAGCGCCGGAAACGTGCAGGATCACGAAGACATTTTCATGTTGCAAACCTACGGCACCGCGACCGCTGGATCCCACACCCTGCGCTTCGGCGTGCGCGCCCGCTCCTATCGCGACGCCAACTACTCCACCACCGGCGCCAACGGCAGCTACTTTTTTTCCAGCGTCGCCGATTACCAGGCCAACGCGCCCTCGCAATATTCCGCCACCGTCATTGCCAATCCCACGGCCCGAGCTATTTTCTTCGATGGCTCCGTCTTTGCCCAAGACGACTGGCGCGTCAATAAGAGCTTGCTGCTCGGCCTCGGCCTCCGCTACGAGGGCCAGAACTTCATTCACGACCACGCCGACTGGGCGCCGCGTCTGGCCCTTGCGTGGACTCCAGGCCATCCCGGAAAGAATCCTCCAAAGACTGTGATGAGAGCCGGTTACGGCTGGTTCTTCAATCGTTTTATCGTGCCTTCCGCCTTTAACGCCGCAGGTACGCCCTACATCATTCAGGCCATCCACGACAATCTCATCAATCAGAAAAGTTACACCGTCACCAATCCCAGTTTCTACAATCCCAACGCCGCCGAACCAGCCTCCGTTTTAACCTCGACAGCCTCCTCCATCCCCACCTACCACTCCGTCGATCCGCACTTCCACGCCTCGCTCGACATGCAGGCCGGCATCGGAGTCGATCATCAATTCGGCAAGCACGTGACGTCGAACATCACTTACCTCTACACGCAGGGAGTCCACCAATACCTCACCAACAACGTCACCGCGCCCGCATTCGACGAAGCCGACTACACCATCACCGGACCCACGCCCGCCGCTTACAACTACCAATTCCAGTCCGGCGGCTTTTACCGCCAGAACCAGCTCATTCTTTCCTCAGGCTTGCAGCTCAAGAAGCTCACGCTGAGCGGCAACTACACACTCAACCAGGCCAAAAGCGACACCCAGGGCGTCGGCTCATTCCCTTCTGTCGCCCAGGATCCCGGCTATGATTACGGCCGCGCCGGCTTCAGCATTCGCCATCGCGTCATGCTCATCGAGAGCTTCACCGCGCCGCACGGAATCGTCCTCGCCTCTCTTCTCGCAGCGCAATCCGGCACGCCCTACAACATCACCATCGGCGAGGACCTCACGGGAAGCAATCAATTCAATGCACGTCCCGGCTACGGCACATGCGGCGATACGGGCGTCGTCTCCACACAATACGGCTGCCTCGACACAGATCCCGTCGGCAAGAACGAGCAAATCGCCCCCATCGGCATCGGCACCGGCCCGGCGAACTGGGTCTACCACGTGCGCCTCAGCAAAGTCATCGGCATCGGCCCCAAGATCAAAACCGAGGGCGAGGGGCAAACCTTCACGCCGGGGCAGAACGGCGGTGTAGGTGGCCGCGGCATCGGCAGCGGTGGGCCAGCGATTCGCCTCGATGCTGCCGCGCCCCGCCGTTTCAATCTCACCCTCGCCGCTGGCGCCAACAATGTCTTTAACCATGTCAACTTGGGCACGCCCAATGGCGTCCTGCTCTCGCCTCTCTTCGACAATACCCAATCCCTCGCCAATGGCCCGTTTGGCTCCCCCGTCGCCGGCAACCGCACCGTCTTCCTGCAATCCACCTTCTCGTTCTGAGCCGGCCACTTCTCTTAAGCCGTCGAAAGGTGTAGCGCCGGTCTCCGGACCGGCTGTGCTGAGGGTCTCCAGGCCCTCAATTGCGCTATCCTACCCTCTTATCACTTCCCCCTCGAGGTTTACCGAAATGACCCAGAATCCCCGCCTCGTCCTGACCCAGCGATTCACCGACGCCGTCGAATACGCGCGCCAACTGCACACCGAGTACCGCAAAGGCACCGACATTCCCTACATGGCACACTTGCTTGGAGTAGCCGCGCTGGTCATGGGCGAGGCTGGCGGCCCGGTCCCGGTAACTGAAGACATGGTGATCGCCGCCCTACTGCACGACGCTGTCGAAGACCACGGCGGCATGCCGCGCCTGCGCGAAATCGAAGGTCGCTTCGGTCCCGAAGTCTCGCGCATGGTCGCAGCGCTGTCAGACACCTTCGCCGAGGATCACGACAAGAAGGAAGGTTGGGAGGATCGCAAGAACAATTATCTTGTCCGCCTGCGCGATGAGCCCGACGACGTTCTGCTCATCTCCGCCGCCGACAAACTCTACAACGCCAAAGCCATTCTCGATGATTTCAATGAAATCGGCCCGAATGTCTTCGAACGTTTCAAGCGCGGCGCGAAAGAACAGCTATGGTATTTCGACGAGTTGCTCAAAGTATTTCGCGCCCATCCGCCGAATCGCATCGTGAACGACCTGGAGCAAGTCGTCACGGAACTTAGGTCAGCCACATCAAACAAGGCCTAAATCCCCACAAGCCGGAGTCTCAGTCCCTTAGTCCCTCAGCCTCGTGGTTTCTCGTTCCCTCAGTCCCGTGTTCCCTCGGTCCAGCCACTTCCAACGCACCCGTCAGGCTGCTCACCTTCGCCACATCGTGGCTCCTGCACCACGATTCCAGCCCCTTCGCCAGCCGCTCCGTGGCGCGCGGATCTGCGTAGCTCGCGGTCCCCACCTGAATTGCCGTAGCGCCCGCCAGCAGAAATTCCACCGCATCCTCCGGCGTCACAATTCCGCCCATCCCCAGCACGGGAATCTTCACTGCCCGCGCCGCTTCCCAAACCAGGCGCAGTGCGATCGGTTTAATCGCCGGCCCCGACAGCCCTCCCGTCACATTGCTCAGCCGCGGCTTGCGCTCTTCGGCATCGATCGCCATGGCCAAGAACGTATTCGCCACGCTCACCGCATCGGCTCCGCTATCCGCGGCCACGCGCGCCATGTGCGCAATCGAAGTCACATTCGGCGTCAGCTTCACAATCAGCGGCCGGCTCGCCGCCGTCTTCGCCCGGCTCACAAGATACTCCAGCGATCCCGCATCCGCCCCAAACGCCATGCCGCCGGCGTGCACGTTCGGGCACGACACGTTCAATTCGTACGCCGCAATCCCCTCCGCGTCGTTCAGCCGTTCGATCACCCCCACGTACTCGCTCACCGTATACCCGAAAACATTCACGATGACCTTGCACCTGGAGTAGCGTTTCATCGGCGGCAGCTTGTGCTCCATGAACTCCTCCACGCCCACATTCTGCAGCCCAATCGCATTCAGCATGCCCGCTGCCGTCTGCACCAGTCGTGGCGACGCATGGCCCGCCATCGGCTCCAGCGAAATGCCCTTGGTGACGATCGCGCCCAGCCGCTCCAGCGAAACAATCTCTTCGAATTCGATGCCGTACCCAAAGGTGCCGCTGGCGGCGATCACTGGATTCACCAACTCCAGTCCAGCAAACGTCACTCTCATGTCCGGTTTCACTTGGCGCCTGTCTTCCTTTGTCTCTCGCTAATGATCCTGCCCCAAATAAGGCCACCGTTGCCCCATCCTTTGCCGCGTCTTTTGCGGAAAAGGGTGGGAAAACCAACCTCTCTTTATGGGCCGGAGCAACAACCTTCCTGCCGTGCTCAAAACTTGGCAGACTTCCGCGGGCTCTCGTCCATGATACCCGCCCAAGCAATCCGCCGCTGTGCGCTCCATTCACTTCTCCCGGACACAGAAAGGCCCTCCGGCTCAAACCGGAGGGCCAATGTCTCAGAGCTGGAAGCTGCCTTTACGCCGTCACCGTCTCGCTCGCGTCCACCTTCACCGGCGTCAGCCAGCCAAACCGGTCCGGCTTCAGCCCGTTGGCAATGCCAAAGAACTCGTCGGCGATCTTCTTCGTAATCTCGCCCGGCTTGCCGTCGCCAATCGCCACGCGGTCGATGGAACGAATCGGCGAAACCTCCGCCGCCGTCCCGGTAAAGAACACCTCGTCGGCAATGTACAGCAGCTCGCGCGGAATCGCCTGCTCGGTCACCGTCAATCCCAGGTGGCGCGCAATGGTCAGCACGCTGTCGCGCGTAATCCCCGACAGCGCCGAGTTCGACAGCGGCGGCGTAAACAGCACGCCGTTGCGCACGATAAAAATGTTCTCGCCCGATCCCTCGCTCACCAGCCCATTCACATCCAGCGCAATCCCCTCCTGGTAGCCGTTGATCTCGGCTTCCATGTGGATCAGCTGCGAGTTCATGTAGTTCGCGCCCGCCTTGGCCAGCGCCGGCATGGTGTTCGGCGCCAGCCGGTTCCAGCTCGAGATGCACACATCCGCGCCTCCGTGTCCGGCAATGTACTTGCCCCACGGAAAATTGGCGATGTACACCTCGATCGGCGAGCCTTTCGGGCTCACGCCAATCTCGCCGTAGCCGCGCAGCACAATCGGCCGGATGTAGCACGGCGCCACGCCGTTGGCCTCAATCACATCCACCACGCCCGCGCAACAGCTCCTCGAGCGTGAACGGAACCTCCATGCGGTAGATCTTGGCCGAGTCCAGCAGCCGCTGCATGTGCTCCGGCAGGCGGAACACCGCCGATCCGTGCGGTTGCCCGTAGCAGCGAATCCCCTCGAACACGCTGGAGCCGTAGTGAATCACGTGGCTCATCACGTGGATCGTGGCCTGCTCCCACGGAATCAGGTTGCCGTTGTGCCAGATCTTCTCAGTGGTTTGGATGGGCATGGGGGTTGAGGAACTCCTTCATGTGCGGAACTTGCGCACCTCTATAAAGGTTGTCATGCTTCGCCATTCGCTGGCAAGCGCCGGGGTTCTTGAAAAGTAACCGCTGCGGTCCCAGCGAGCCGGCTGAATAAATCCGGCTTTTGAAAGGGCTTGTGTAAGTCCGGCTTTGAAAGGGCACGGCTTTAGCTGTGCCATAGAGCGCCATAATCCCTAGCCTTCGGCCCTGAGGGATCCCTGCCCTTACCACGGCAGCGTCTGTCCCAGATGAAAATACCCGCCCGTCGGCCCGTCCTCAGGCAGCGTAGCCAGCGCCGCGCTCGTCTTCGCGCCTTCGCTCAGCTCCATCGGCGCCTCCGGACCGCCCATATCCGTCTTCACCCACCCGGGGTGCGCCGAATTCACTTTGATCTTCGTGTCGCGCAGATCGTACGCCAGGTGCACCGTAAACGCGTTCAGAGCCGTCTTCGATGCGTCATAGGCAAAGGACTTGGCGTTGTAAATCGGCGACTTGGGATCGGCGTGCAGCGTCAGCGATCCCAGAATGCTCGAAAGATTCACAATCCGTCCCGCCGCGCTCTTCCGGATCAGCGGCAGCAGCTTCTCCGTCAGCGCCACCACCGCAAAAAAGTTGGTCTCAAACACCTTGCGCAGCACCGCCATGGGAACATCGGCTGCCCGGTGCTCCGGTCCCGTTCCCGGAAACTTTCCGCCCGCGAAACTCCGGCGTTGTTCACCAGAATGTCCAGCCGTCCATAGCGCGAATTGAAGTAGTCGTACGCCGCCTGATGGCTGGCCTCGTCGGTTACGTCAAACTGCAGCACATCGGCATCCACTCCCGCCGCGCGCAGCTTTTTCACGGCTTCTTCGCCCTGCGCAAGATCACGAGAACCAATCACGACCTTCGCCACGCCCTTCAACTCCAGTGCAGTCTGGAAACCCAACCCACGATTCCCGCCAGTAATAAATGCAATTTTCTCTGCCATCGGTCAAAACTCTCCTGTGCAGCTTTGGATTCCTGAAGCCAGCGAAAAGGTTCAAGCTCTTTCCTCCGATCTACGCGCCGTCCTCAATCTTGAAGTGCCGAAGCCTCGCAGACCAGTAGTCCCGAGTCCCTGCCTTCTATACTCTCTCTATGGCCGAAACGCCGCAGACCGTTCCGCCAAACCAGAGCGATCTCCGCATCTCGCCCGGCCCACGCATGAAGGCCGCCCTCGCGCTCGCGATTCTCGCCGACATCGTCCAGTGGGTCGTCTTCCCACTCTCTCTCGAAGGAGCAGCCTTTCCAGGCGACGATATCATCGACCTATGCATGGCCGGCATCCTCTCCTGGCTTTTAGGTTGGCACTGGGAGTTTCTACCCACGTTTGCCGGCAAACTTATCCCCGGCTTCGACCTCGTGCCTCTCTGGACCCTGGCCGTGGCCAATGTCTACCGCAAATCCCGCCCGCGCAAGATCGACCCTGAAAAATATTAAGTTCGCTCGAAAGGGAATTCCGGAGGGCAATGAACGGCGAAAAAATCGCCAGCCGTCTTACCGGCTCGCCAACTCTTCCACCTTGACGTCGTACGGCGGCAAAACTCCGCATTCGGCTGCCGCGCGGAAGAACCCCCGCATCCCCTCCACGCACTCCTCGTCGAGCACGTAGTGGATGTTGGTCGTCAGGTACGCCCGGATGGTCTCCTCGGGAATGGGAAACCGTTTCGACCACTCAGCCACCAGGGCGTCGATATTCGCGAGCCCATGGTCCCGCGAGCGGATGAAATCCCCAGCAACACTCTCCTCCAAAAGGCTGCCGTGCGCAGCACCCCAGACGGCGGAGACGAAGGGCAAACCGGTCAGCACGTTCCACTCCGCGGCCAGATCGCGATACATAAGCTCCTCGCCGGTCCGCTCCATGCGGTTGAATCGCTCTTCGAGCGCCAGCAGCGCGGGATCGCCAATCAGGATGGCGGCGTCAGCCTGCGCCAGCATCAGATCCAGGTCGGCAGCCATCGGCACAAACTGAATCCCCGCGTTGCCCCACTTATGGAAGAGGATGCGCGCGTAGGCAATCGTGGTACGGCTGGCGGTGTCGGCGGCAACCGACTGCAAATCGGTGAGCGGTTGCCAGGCTCGGTGCACCAGCAGCAGCGAACGCACGCGCCCCTTTGAGGCAATGGTGCAGCCGGGCAAAATGCGCAGCCCCGGCGAAGTGGCCAGCGCAGCAATGGGAACCAGGCCGATGTCCGCTTGTCCCGTGGCGAGCTTCTCCGCGCACACCGCCGGCGTCATCCGGTCGATGCGGTAGCGTTTGGCTAGTTGATCGCAAAGTGGCGGGTGCTCGAAATCCCACATCAACGGCGCGGGATTCAAGAAATCGATCGCCGCGATGCGCAGCCGTGAGTCTTGCACTTCATTCACGTTCTTTAGACTACCAATCCGCGCGCCGGGATTCGTAACGAAATGTGCGTGCGGAAACGAATTGATCAACTCCGCGCAGCGAGTCACCGGAGCCATGCCTGCCCAGCCGGGCGGCCCAGCGAACTCGCGAACTTGCGATGTCGCGAAGCGACGCCAACCTGCGAATTGGTAAAAGATTCGATTCAACCACCATCACCACCGGTGCGAGACTGGCTCGCCGATCGTAGCCATCCCGCTTGACACCCCAAGCCCGCCGCCCCGGATAATCAAGGCCATGCGATGGATTGTTCTCTTCGCGTCTCTGGCTGTCGCCGCGGCCGCCTACGCGCAACAAGCGGTTCCGCTTCCACCTCCGCCGCCCGCCGCGACGTCAGCCGCCGACACATTTCATTTCGTCTCTGACGGTCCCACCGGTCCCGGCTGGAGCCGTCCCGACGAAATTGCCCGAAAATATTTTCACGAGAATTTGACAGCGCTCTTTGCGCGCACGCTCATGCTCGATACCAGCCTTCCGCAGCGCTCCACCTTGCGCTGGATCTTTACCGGTCCGCACGCCGGTCTCACCGTCGAGCTCACTTCGAACAAAGTCCGCATCGCGGAACGCTATTACGATTCCATGGCTCTTTACGAAGGCCAGGGCAACTTCCCCGAGAAAACCACAGTCACCGACGAGCGCCAGTACACAGGCGATGCGCGCTCGCTCACCGTCATCGCCGATTCCCATCTAGCCGTCCGCGTGCTGGTCAACGGCCAACAAATTCTCGAAGCACCGCTGCTCTTCGACCTCACGCGCCACCAACTCATGCTCGTCGCCTCGCGCACCGCGCACTTGGTGGTCTCCGGTTCGCTGCTCCAGCCCGATCTCAAGAGTTCCACCATCACCATCAACCCCTCTGAAATTCACCAAACCATGCTCGGCTTCGGCGGCAGCCCCAGCATTCCCGCCTACGCGGAGCTGAGCGACGAAGGCAAGCGCGCCTACTGGCAAATCCTCAAGCGCTACAACCTGATGCTCTCCCGCGAGTACCCGATGGGCACCGAGCTCAAGCCCGACCTGAGCAACCTCGAAGATCTCGCCGACGCCACACCGCACTACTACGGCGACAACTTCCCGAACAGCGAGCTGTCCAGCTTCGACTACAGCCGTCACGTGCTCGATCTCGGCGGCAGCGTCATCTACGAGCTTTGGGCGCTGCCCTCCTGGGCCACTGTGCCCTACAACGGCCCGCACACCACGGACACCCCGAACAAACCCGCCGAGTCCAAGCCCATCCGGCAGGTAGCAAATCCCGACGAATACGCGCGTCTCATCGTCACCTACTGCAAAAAAGCGCAGGCGGCCACGGGCTCTGCGCCGGCCATCGTCGGCATAGAGAATGAAGTCGACCAGCCGCCCGAAGTCTTCAGTTCGATGGCGCTAGCCCTCCGCCGCGAACTCGACAAGGCCGGATTCACCGCGACCAAAATCCACATGGCCGACGCCAGTTACATGTTCCTCGGCATCGATCGCGCCACCGAACTACGCAAGAATCCCGAGGCGTGGAAGGCCATCGACTACGCCGCCGTGCACGAGTACGACTTTCAGGAGTTCCTCGCCAACCCCGACCTCTACGACGCGCGCATGAAGCAGATGCACGAGGCCGCGGACGGCAAGCCCTTCCTTGCCACCGAAATCTGCATCAACGATCCGCACTATCAGGAACCGTCGTACCGCATCGCCTTCGCCGTAGCGCAGCTTTACCACAAGAACCTCACCGAGATGGACGCCGTGGCCCTCATGTATTGCTGGCTGCTGCTCGATGTCGAGCAGCCCACCTTCGCCGGTTCGCGCTCGCTGCTCGCTCCCGATCGCACGCGCGGCTGGATTCCCGTTGCGACCAGCTTTCAGTTGCGCGTGATGGGCGCATTCAGCCGCCACATCGTGAAGGGCATGCAGCGCATCGGCGTCGAAACCGAAGATCCCGACCTGCTCGCAACCGCTTTCGCCGATGGCCAGAACGAGACCCTTGTGATCATCAACCGTTCCACAACCTCGCGCCGCCTCGCCATTCAAGGTGAATCACACGCCTGGACCGAGATCGAGCACACCGGCCTTGAAGAAGAGAACTCTGTCACGCCATTCAGAACAGACAACATCATTCAGCCCGGAGAGATCGTAGTTTTCTCCACCATCAAAGCGGAATGAGTTCGCGCGCCCCAAGTCTGAGCTACTTTGAAGGGGCACGACTTCAGTCGTGCCGCAAAAGTCCCCAAAATGGCGGTGGGCTTCAGCCCCTGAGGGGCGCTTCCTTCAACTTGCCACTGCCGGATTTTCAGACACGGGATAGCACGCAGTACACTTGCCTTTCGTGAAGGTTCCCGTATCCATTGAGGTTTTTCGTGTTGCGAACTTGCATTATTTCTCTTTGCCTTTTGCCTCTTGGTTGCGCGGCCGTTCTTCCCGCGCAGGTCGTCATCGACCATCGCTACACAAATACCGACGCGCAAAGCCTGATCGGCCTGCCCATGGGAAGCCACAAGACCATCGTCGACAAACAGGGCGATCTGAAATGGTCGCAATGGAGCCTGAAGCGCAAACCGCTCGACACGCCCATCGGCTTCAGCGATCAGATGGACGGGGAGCTCGCCATCCAGGCATTCGCCGGCCCTGATCGGCCTAACATCGATCCGCTCAAAATCAGCAATCAGGAACTCTATCGCGGGCGTTATCCGTTCATTGTCTCCTCGGCGCACTCGCGCAGCCTCACGCTCGAAGAGCTCGCCTTCGCCGTCGATCCCGATGCAATGCCAGGCGAAATCCCCACCGCCCAATCCGGCGCAAAAGCCTTCGACGTAGTTCGCCTTACGTTCAGCAACAGCGGCACATCCGCAGCCGACGTGACGCTCAAGCTAAGCGGCCGTGAGCGCAATCTCCCCGGCCACGTCGTCGGCACAATGCTCGAGAACGGCGCCGGTGAAGACGTCGCGCTGGTCACCGAAACTGCCGGTGCAACCGCCGTCGCCGAGGACAACGGCCTGACCCTCGCACTGCATCTCTCCATTCCCGCGCAGAACAAAAAGTCGATAACAATCGAGCTCCCTTACGAGTGGCCCATCGCCCGCAACAGCGAACTCTCCCGTGAGAGTGGCGCAGAACTGCTCGCCAAGGCTGTCGCCCAATGGGACGGTCTCTGGTCTCACGCAACCAAAGTCGACTTCCCACAAAAAGAACTGACCGACTTTTACTACTCGTCGATCGCCTACGTGCTCATCCTCACCGAATTTGACGCGCGCGGCGATCTCTGGGCCCTCGACGGTCCCGCGGTCTACCGGCAGTACTGGGGCCGCGGCGAATATTTCCAGGCGCGCGCCATGGAGATCGCAGGATTTATGGAGCCCGCGCGCGAGAGCGTGGAGCACGCCTTCCATGAAATCAACGACGATGGCGAGTGGGACTTCCCTCCCACCAGCGGCTGGCCCGCATGGGACAACTCCGGCGGTAACGCCGCGGCTGTTTGGGACTACTATCTCTTCTCACGCGACAAGCATTGGCTGGCAAAGGCGTATCCCGATCTGCTCCAGTCCGCGTCGTGGATTCGCGATCACCGCGAAGAGTCCACGCTCGAAGGCGTCGAGGGCATTCCCGCCGGCGCGCAGCCCATCCATCGCATGATCCCCTCAAGATGTCGTCCCGAGCCCGATCCTGCGCTTAAGCCCGGCGAAAAAACCTACTGGTACGGCCTGCTGCCGTGGAGTTATGGCGACTCAGGCCTGCCCGAGGGCCACTCCTTCTCGCACAACTTTCTTGCGGATTACGCGCTGCATGTCACCAGCGAGGCCGCGACCGTTCTCGGCCATCCCAACGACGCAACCTGGCTCGATCGCGAGTACGCCGCATTCACCGCTGCCATTCGCGAAGATGTCAGCCGCGCCGTAACGCTTGAAACCATCGCTCCACTGTATCTGCCCGCCATGCCCACCTATCCCCAAGGCGCTTACTCGCAGACTTTTCTCGCCGTCTATCCCACCGGCCTCTACGCGCCCGACGATCCACTCGTCAACGGCCTCATCACGCGCATGGAGCGCGAAGAAAAGCAGGGCTTGCCCACCAACGTCGCCTGGGCCGGACCTGCAGGCGTGTGGGCCGGTGAGTCCATGAACATGGCGGAAACTTATTTGCTTCGCGGTGAAAAACAGAAAGCTGCCGACATGCTCATCGCCGCGCTCAATCACAGTTACACCACGAACGTGTGGAAAGAAGAAATCCTCGTCGACGTCGACGCACCGCGCGCTTGCGACACCCCGCACAGCAAGCGCTCCAACATGCAGGGCACCGGCGACATGCCCGAAGCCTGGGCCAACGCCAATCTCGTACTCCTGCTGCGCGACATGCTGCTGAACGAGCGCGACGGCAAATTGCATCTGCTGCCGGGCCTGCTCGCAAGCTGGGTGCCCGAAGGCAAAACGCTTACGCTCGACGACGCGCCGGTTACGACGGGCGGCACGGTCAGCCTGCACGTGGAACACGTGAGCGCGAAACGATGGCGCATCGATGTCTACCCGCACGGCGTGGCGCGCGACTTCGTGCTTCATTTCCCTGCGCCTGGCGCAGTGATGAACGTCGAATACATTCCCGCCCCCAATCCATCGGAGTACGAATTCCGTACCCATACATCCGTCACCCTGGAACTCGGAACCGAATGAACCGCCGCGACTTTCTTTCGAGCGCAGTCGCGGCTTCGTGCTTCGCGCCTCGTCTGCTTCGAGCCCAAACCCCCGCGCTGGACACCGCCGCGCCCATCTCCGCCGCTCTGACCATCGACGAGTCCATAACTCTCGCCACAATTCCGGCGGATTTCATCGGCCTCAGCTACGAATCCGCGCAGCTTGCTAATCCCGCCTTCTTTTCTGCCGAGAACACCGCGCTCATCGCACTCTTTCGCGAGCTAAGCGATCAGGGCATGCTGCGTCTCGGTGGAGGCACGAGCGAATTTACCGCCTTCACCACCGATGAACCTCCGGCTGCTACGCCTTTCGATGCCGTCGGCCCCGACACCAGCAAAAACGTCAAATCCGACACACCCATCACGCCCAAAAGTCTGCGCAATCTGCGCGCGTTCCTCGATGCTACAAACTGGCGCTGTCTTTACGGCCTCAATCTCGGGCGCGGCCCGGTCGCACGCGCCGCCGAAGAAGCCTTCCACGCGCAAAATATTTTGGGCCCGCGCCTCATCGCATTCCAGTTGGGCAACGAGCCGGACGCATGGCGCAATCGCTACCGCCCCGCGACGTGGTCCTACGCCGACTCCTGGAAAGAATGGACGATAGCCCACAGCGCAATTGTGGCTCGCGTGCCGCAAGCCAAATTCGCCGGCCCCGATGTGTCGAACAAGATGGCCTACGTTACCGGCTTTGCCGAAGACGTGAAGCGCAGCGCGCCCGACGTCGTCATCCTCACATCGCACTACTACGCCATGGGCCCGGCAGGCGCGCCCGGCATCACCCTCGACAAGCTTCTTTCTCCCGATCCCAAGCTCGAGCGCGATCTCACGATTGCCATGACTGCGGCACACAGTGCCAGCCTGCCCTATCGCATGAGCGAAGGCAACTCCTGCTGGAACGGTGGTCAGCCCGGCGTGAGCGATACGCTGGCCAGCGCCTTGTGGGTCGCCGATATGATGCTGGACTTTGCGTCGCTCGGCTGCGCCGGCGTGAATCTGCACGGCGGCGGCAACGGCTTCTACACGCCCATTGCCGGAAGCCGCGCGACGGGCTTCGAGCGCCGTCCCGAATATTTCGGCATGGAACTCGTCAAGTACTTCGCAGGCGCGACACTCGTCCGCAGCACTCTCGACTGCGCCAGCGACCGCGTGCGCGCCTACGCCGCTCGCAATGGCAAATCCCAACTCGTAATCGTCATCAACAAATCCGATCAGCCCACGGTTCTTCGCACAACGCTGCGCCGCGCGCATAGGCAATGGCTGCTCACCGGCCCCGCCATCGATGCGAGACAAGGCGTCACGCTCACAGAAAGCAACGCAATTACGCTGCCCAAAGGCACATTGCATGTGTCGGCGTACAGCGCCATTCTGCTCGAATCTTAGCTGCATGCGATGAGGGCAGGTTTTGAAAGGGCTCGGCTTTATCCGTGCCGGCAAGGTCAACAAAACGGGTTGCGGCTTTGTTGATGCTTGCACAAGTAACGTCCTGAAAATCGCGCCGGAGGCGCAGCGTTTGTTAGCCCCGCGCTTCAGCGTGGGGAAGCGGATTCACCAGATGAACTCCGGAGTCCCGTAGGGACGGCGCGAGGACATTTCTTTCGCAGGAACCAATAGCCCCTGTGGGGATGTTGTTACCGGGTTAAATTGATCCAGACGGATGTCGAGACATAAGGAAAAATCATGACACGAGCGAAAAAGAACTGGAGCCGCCGTCGCTTTCTGCGCGACGCATCGCTGACCGGGGCGGCGTTGGCGCAGCGCGGTTCCCTTCCCGCACTGCACGCGGAGATCCCCGCAGAATCCATCGCCAGCGAGCACGTGCTCTTCTTCGAGCAGCCCACGTCGGAATGGCGTGACGCTCTCCCCGTCGGCAACGGCCGCCTCGGCGCCATGGTCTTCGGCAACCCCGCCAATGAGCGTTTACAACTGAACGAAGAAACAGTCTGGATGGGCGAGTACCGCGATCGCAATAATCCCCAAGCCGTCCGCACGCCGGAAGTGCGCGATCTCCTCATGGCCGGCAAAGTCCACGAGGCTGAAGCCCTCGCCGCACAGGTCATGATGGGCGTTCCCGACCGTCTGCCCTGTTACCAGACGCTCGGCGATCTCTGGCTTGACTTCGACAACGTCCCCGCCTCCGTAACCAACTACCGGCTTGAACTCGATCTTGACGAGGCCGTGGTGAAGACGCGCTTCAGCGCCGCGGGCGCACAGTGGACACGCGAAGTTTTCAGCTCGGCGCCGCGCAACGTGATCGTCGCGCGCATTGAATCCACGCGCCCCTTCGCGCTCACCGTCCGCCTTGATCGCCCCGCACACAGCGAAACCACCGCGGCCGCCAGCGATCGCCTGGTGATGACCGGCGCCGCACGGCCCGTAAAACCCACCACCGATCCGGCGACCCAGGAGCGGCAAGTCGGAATAGCATTCCGCGCTGAATTGAAGGCCATCGCCGAGGCTGGCACAGTGCACGCCACAGGCAACACGCTGCGCATCGAAAATGCCCACTCCGTCACGCTGCTCCTCACGGCCACCACCGAATTTCGCGAACACGACGCAGCCGGCATGGCCGCAGCCTGCGCCCGCAATTTGCGTTCCGCTGCCGCCCGCACCTACAAAGAACTGCGCGCAGAGCACGTGGCCGACTATCGCCGCTACGCAAGCCGTGCCAATCTTCGCTTGGTTGACGGCCCCGATCCGCTTCGCGCCCTCGCCACTGACAAGCGCATGGAGCGCCTGCGCAATGGCGGAGACGATCCCGGTCTCATCGCCACCTACTTTCAATATGGCCGTTACATGCTCATCAGCAGCAGCCGTCCCGGGTACGCTGCCGGCTAATCTGCAGGGCATCTGGAACGAGAGCCTCGATCCACCGTGGGGATCGAAATACACCGTGAACATCAACGCCGAAATGAATTACTGGATGGCCGAGTCCGCAAATCTCAGCGAGCTACATGCGCAATTATTCGATCTGCTCGACTCCACACGCGCTTTCGGCTCTGCCACAGCGCGCAAGTATTACAACGCCCGCGGATTCGTGGTGCATCACAACACCGACATCTGGGGCGATTCCATTCCCGTCGATCACGTGCAGGCCGGCGTGTGGCCTCTAGGCGCGGCGTGGATCTCGCTGCATCTCTTCTCGCATTACGCGTACTCGCTCGACGCAGCCTTCCTGCGCGACCGCGCCTATCCACGACTAAAAGAAATTGCCGAATTCTTCCTCGACTATCTCGTCCCCGGTCCCGGATGGAACTCTGCTCAGCGGACCCAGCCAATCGCCGGAGAACAAATACAAACTTCCCGACGGCTCCACGGCCAGCCTGTGCATGTCTCCCGCCATGGACACCGAAATCATTCGCGCAATTTTCGATCGCGTCTCCCGGTGCAGCAGAATTCTTGGCGTCGACGACGCTCTTCGCGCCCAGGTTGATGCCGCGTCGAAGCACCTGCCGCCCTTCAAAATCGGCAAGACCGGCGCATTGCAGGAGTGGAACGAAGATTACGCTGAGACCGAGCCCGGCCATCGCCACATCTCGCACCTCTTCGCGCTGTACCCGGACCACCAGATCACGCTGCGCGAAACCCCCGATCTCGCCAAAGCCGCGCGCGCCGTGCTCGAGCGCCGCCTGGCCAACGGAGGCGGCAGTACCGGCTGGAGCCGCGCCTGGATTGTGAATTGCTGGGCGCGTTTGGAAGACGGCGAGGCCGCGCACAGCAGTTTGCTGGCCCTCCTGCGCAACTGCACGCGTCCCAATCTCTTTGACATTTGCGGCATGAAGGCCAACTCGCCTTTTCAGATCGATGGCAACCTGGGTGGAACCGCAGGTATTGTTGAGATGCTGCTGCAGAGCCATGGCGGCGTTCTGCGTTTTCTGCCCGCGCTGCCCTCCGCGTGGTCCTCAGGCAGTTTTCGCGGATTGCGCGCGCGCGGCAATATCGAAGTGGATTGCGCGTGGTCGAAAGGCAGAGCAACCATCGCGACTTTGCGCGTGAATTCCGACAGCCGCATCGCGCTCGCAGCGCCAGCAGGCCAACGCATCCTGCGCGTCACGCGCCTTGAAAAAAATATTCCTCTGCAGTCTGTCGATGCGCAAACCGCGCAGCTGGACTTGCACGCAGCCTCGCAATATCGCGTTACGTTTGCCTAGAGCTTTTCTCTTACGGCTATACGAATTGGGGTGCCCCCGGTCCCTCGCCTTTGGGGACCGGGGATTAGCGCGAACGCTGGCTACACCCATCTTGGAATCGATCTAGCTGTCACTGCAGCGAAGCGCTCAACGATGCCCGCCGCTATGCGATCCGCCGCCCCCGCTCGAACCGCCGCTACTATGCGAAGCCCCACCGCCTCCGCCTCCGCCGCTGGGATGCGGCGCATTGCTGCTTGAAGAACTCCGCGGCGGAGAATACGAAGGCGGAGCACTATGGCCCTCCGGCGCAGGCCGCGGCGGCGGGTTGTAACCGGGCGCTGCATTCCCACCCGCAGGACGGCTGCCGGTATAGCTCGAGCCAGGATTGGCCTGCTGACCGCCCCTCGTCCTTGCACCGGTATTGCCAGGCGTAGTGCGATTGCTCCCAGAAGTGAACGCCTCACGCGAATACACAGGCCGTGAAGGCAATGGGCGCAGCGGCTCCACTGTGCTTCCTGCAATTGTCACTTGCGCATTCTTGTCTCGCGCGGGCAAGCTCGTGTTCCCGAGCGCCATGCGCCGGTTCACCGGGATCACCGGAATCGGCCGGTGCCCGATAGGTCCGACAGGCCCGTGCGGCGGAAGCGGTCTCGTAATCGGACGATACCCGATCGGCGCAAAGCCGATATTGGGGCCGCCATAGAAACCCAATCCCCACCACGGCCTGCAGCCGCCCATTCCCGGCGCCCACCCCCAACCGAAGCCGTTGTAAAAGTTCCATGCCCCGCACTGGTACGGCATATAGCCCCACGAGTAGCCTGACGCCCAAACGTAGCCGTAAGCAGGCGTATACATCCACTCGCCATTCCCGTAGGGATCGAAGTCCGCGTTCGCCGCCTCATACGGAGACCACACGTAACCCTGGTCAGGCACGTCATACCAACTGCCGCTGGCGTCCAGATCGTTCCATGCCGGGTTCTCGGTTTCGCCCAGGTTCGAAGGCGCTCCCGTCTGCGTCGCAGCTTCGGCCGTCAGTGCCTGGTCGCGATCGGAGTTCCACGCGTCCCACGAATTCGGCTCGATCGATTCGGCCAGGTTGAATTGCGTCAGGTCGGCGGGATCGAGCGCGAGGGATTCGCCGCCATGGAGGTCAACGCCGGCTGGGGTTGGGTCGGATGGATTGCCAACCTGCAGGTGTACGTTACCTGAGAAAACGGCGACGCTCCCCGGAGGCGTGTCCATAGCCACGCGCAGAACCGTAAATCCGCTGCTGGTGGCCACGCTGGATCCAAAGTGCACGCTCATCTGGCCAGCCTGGCCGCCGCCCTGGAACTCGAAATAACAGAGCCCGGAATTAACGGTCAATTCGGCGTCGGCCGTAGTGCCCGCGCCGCGCAATACCTGCAAGGTCAGCACGCTATCCGGCGCAATCCGCGCCACACTGCCGTCTTCAAACTGGATTTCGGCTTTGCCATTGTCGGCGGTCGTCAGCTGCATGCCTTCAAACAGCGGCGTGTTGGCCACAGCCTGTGCGGCCAGCACCTGGTTGCCCTGTGCCAGCTTCACCTGGCCGTCTACGAAGCTCAAACGTACCGCCCGGGCCGGCTGCCCCGTACCCTGCTGACCCGTGTTTTGCTGAGCTTCCTGGCCCGATGCCACGGCAACCAGAGAAGCCATCCCCAGCGCCAGCGCCGCCAGCCCCGCACTTGCCCTTCGATTCCCCAAGAGATTCACGGTGCCCCGCCTTCCCGTGCCTTGCGGCGACCCCATCTCCGCTCATCGGCATCCCAACACTAGATTTGACACCCCTCAGAGAGAAAAAGTCGCTTTACGCCAAAAATTCAGGCCGATCCCTGCATCAGCAGCATCCGCGCCCGCTTTCTCACTCGCTCCAACACACTGTCGTCCTGCGCCAACCGTTCCAGAATCTCCCTGATCACGCAAACCTGCTGCGCCCGGCCATCGTCCACGGCCTCGACAAGGAACTCCATCTCCGCGTCCAGACCCAGCCGGTCGTGTTGCAGCAGCAATTCCATGCGCGAACCCTCCAGAATAGTCTCCACGACGGCCTCCAGCGAGTCTCCCAGGTCCTGAATCTCCTTGTCCTTCGAGTAGTTGAATGTGCAGGAGCCCTTTCCTTGCGGTCCCGTGTAGGTGAGCGTTTTCCAGCCCTGAAAGGCCACCTTAAGATGGCTTTCGCATGCCTCGTTAAACCACCTGTGGCGCGCAGCTGCAGCAAAGACGCGGCTGGCGTAGGCCGCGCTCACCTGAACATCGCGGTCCACGGCAGGGGGCACGATGCCCGGACTGGCGTCATCGGGCGCTTTGCCCGCCTGGGAACGAAAATGGCCGCTTCCGTCGGGCCGAAGAGTAAGCGTCCATTGCGAAGGCGAAAGGCCGGGGTTGGAGAAATCCACCTGAAACGTCGCATCCGCTGCGGCGGGGGCTTGACCATTTGCCGCAGCCGGCGCAGCCACAGCCAGTAGCGCAACCCCCAGCCCCAATCCCCTCGCCAATCTCATTTCGAATTCTCTTCCCAATCCTCTTCGCAATCCCCGTATCCCTGCCTTCATCGTGCAGCCCCTTGCAACGCCAGCGTCTGCGCCGTATGAATGTGGCAGATGGCGATAGCCAGCGCATCGGCGGCATCCGCCGGCTGCGGCAACTCGGCCAGATTCAGCAACCGCGCCACCATGAACTGAACCTGCTCTTTCTTGGCCAGCCCGTAGCCCACCACGCTTGATTTGATCTTGAGGGGCGCGTATTCCGCCACCGGCAGTCCCAGCCGCGCTGCCGTCAGCAACGCCACGCCGCGTACTTGCCCCAGCTTAAGCGCCGACTTGGCATTCACCGAATAGAAAACCTCTTCAATTGCAACGGTATCGGGCCGCCAGCGCTCCAGTTCGGCGCTCAGTTCGCGAAACACCTGGTCCAGCCGCTCGGGCAAAGGTCGGGCTTTGGCCAATCGAATGCCTCCCATGGCCAGGCACGTGAGCCGCGGCTGCCGTTCGCCGTTGTCCGACTCCACCACGCCGAAGCCCGTTACCTCCGTACCGCAGTCGATTCCGAATACCCTCATGCGGTCCAAGTTTACCGCAGATAACATAGAGGCAAGGAGCGCACGCAGCGCCTCAGCGTGAACTCGCCGTGAAACGGCACGACTTCACACCTTGCTGAAAACTCGGCTTTTCGTAGGTCGGACGGAGCGGGAGCGCAAGTCTTCGCACCTTGCCGAAAATATCCCGGCATGAAGCCAATTGACCCCACGCCGCATCCAACCGTTACAAGTTGGGTTCGCCAACAAAAGTTTCATCTCAGGGAAACAAAACGCGATTCCAAGTGTCGATAACTTGGAGGGGAATATTGCGAATGCTTCGGAGGGCGATGAGCAACGTTCAGGCAGCGGCGAAACGCAATGCGATCTTCTGGCTCCGCCAGGGGATTTCGCCGCGCCGCCTGGCCCTGACGCTGGCGCTGGGATTCGCTGTCGGCTGCATTCCCGTCGTCGGCATCCCCACGCTCCTCTGCGCCGCTCTCGCCCTGGCGTTGCGTCTCAATCTGCCTGCCATCCAGATGGCCAACTATGCCGCCATGCCGCTGCAACTGGCCCTTATTGTCCCGTTCGTGCGCCTCGGCAGATGGCTTGTCCCTCCGCGCGGTGGTCCCGCTCCCATCGGTCTCGCTTTTGACCCGCGCACCCTGATGCATCTCCCCGCCCTCCACCTAGCGACCCACCTGGCCACATCGATCGGAGGCTTGGCCGGCAAGGCTCTGTTGGCGTGGCTGCTGGTAGCCATCCCCGCCGTCGCGCTGATGACCTTTGCCCTGACTCACATGTTGCGCCGCATCCCCGCGCTCAACACCGTCGAAGCCGGGGACTGAAAAACAGCTTCCCTCTGTTTGCTCCCGCCTTCCAGTTCCGGCTTTTCGCTCATCCCTGTTCCGAGTCGAATGATCGCGGTTTGCCCCAGCGCGAGGCCGCCAACTGCTGAACGGCTCACGCGCGCCCGGCGGCCTCGGTTCACGAGAGGTACCAAATCAGTACACATGCCGGTCGCGGACAGAGAATTTGAACCCATACTCGCCGGCCAGGTTAACTGTCTCAGAATCAGGACGACGGGTTCACAATTTCTTCCACTCGCTCACGACTGTCAATCCGCCATCTCAGCGTGAGCAAAAGTGAGCAGAATTTCTGCGCGGACTTTGAGATTCTAACGTCAATTCGTCTGGGAAGGATTTTGCATGTTCGTGAATTCCGGGAACGTACCTTCAGCTTGCTCTTGCCGAGGTGAAGCCGATGGAAAAAAACCTGGACAAGCTAGACAAGACAGTTCTTCTGATCGAGAATGACCCCGAACAAACTCGCATCATCCGAGCGATGTTCGACACCCCCAACTTCCACTCCTTCAAGCTGAGCCACGTTGAATGTCTGGCAGACGCCGAGACGCACCTCGTAGGGCATCCCGTCGACATTGTTTTGTTCGACTTGAGTTTGTCCGATCCAGAAGCATTTGCGGCGATCGGACGTGTGCGTGCAGCCGCGCCCCACGTCTCCATTTTGCTCTTGTCCGGCCCGAACGACCTGAAGGCCATGAAAGCCATCCGCGATGGCGCGCAAGGCTATCTCATTAAGGGCAAGATCGAGCCGAACACGTTGATGCAAGCCTTGGGCAATGCCGCTGAGCGCAACTGCAACGAGATCTTGATCAATGAAAAGGAACGCGCTGAGGCCACGCTCAATTCCATCGCAGATGCCGTGATGTGTACCGACATTTCAGGAAACATCACCTTCTTCAATCCCATCGCGGGCAGCATGATGGGATGGCCGCTGAAGGATGCGGTCGGCCGGCACCTGACCGAGATCTTCCGGATCGTCGACGCCAGCACGCGCGAACCGATCCTGGATCCGTTGGCGAAGGCGGCATCAGAAAACTTGACGGGCAAACTGCCGTCGAATTGCGTACTCATTCACCGTGACGGTCATCAAGTCTTCATCGAAGACTCAGTTGCCCCCATCCATGACCTTGCAGGGGCAGTCACTGGCGCGGTGATCGTTTTTCGCGACGTAAGCGCAGCGCAGGCGCGGTCCGAGCAAATGATCCATTTGGCCGAACATGATTCTCTCACCGGTTTGCCGAATCGTACGCTCTTTTGCGACCGGGTTGGCCAGGCGATCGCACTTGCGCGGAGACACCGCGGGCGGGCCGCCGTGCTGTTCCTGGATTTAGACGGCTTCAAACAGATCAACGATTCCCTGGGACATGCCGCCGGCGACAAGCTTCTTCAATCCGTGGCAAAACGCTTGCTGGCCTGTGTGCGCGACCCTGATACGGTCAGCCGGTACGGAGGCGATGAGTTCGCAGTGTTGCTGCAGGATGTACATCGGCACCAAGACGCCGCTGCTACAGCAAGAAGAGTGCTCCGTGCGCTGGCCGAGGTCCATTCGGTCGATGGCCATCAGGTTCACATCACCGCAAGTGTCGGGATGAGCATCTACCCCGACGACGGTTCGGATGCGGAGACGCTCGTTGGCAATGCAGACACCGCGATGTATCGGGCCAAGAAGAACGGCTGCCAGAGCTGTGAGTTCTACAGTTCGGAGTTGAACGTCTGCACATTTGAGCGCCAGTTCACCAGAGAGGATCTTGAGCACGCGCTCGAACGGAACGAATTGACATTGCACTACCAGCCCAAGGTCAATCTGAAGACAGGAGCCATTGTCGGGACTGAAGCCCTGTCGCGCTGGAACCACCCCGCGTTCGGAACGATTCTTCCGGGGCAGTTCATTCCCATCGCCGAGGAGTCCGGCCTGATTTTTCCCATCGGCGCCTGGGTCTTTGATGAAGCATGCCTGCAAGCCCGGGCCTGGGCGAATGCGGGTGTGCCCGCAAAGACAATGGCCGTCAACGTCTCAGGCGTGCAGTTTCAGAGCGATGACTTTCTGAAGGGGTTGTTCGCAGCGCTCAATAAGAGTGGCCTGGAGCCGTCGAATTTAGAGCTGGACGTGAACGAGAGCGTTCTGATGCGCCATCCCGAGCGCTCAGCATTTGTCCTCAAGGCCCTCCGGGACAAAGGCGTGCAAGTGTCGGTCGATCAATTCGGCACCGGCAACTCCAGCTTGAGTACCATGCAGAAGTTCCCCGTCCATGCCCTCAAGATCGACCGGTCGTTGCTCCGCCAGGTCGCCACCGTTTGCGGCGGAAGGGCCGCCGTCAAAGCAATCATAGACGTGGCTCGAGGCTTGCACCTCCGGGTCATTGCTCAGGGAGTTGAAACGGTTGAAGATCTGGAGTTTCTGTGGGCAAATGATTGTGACGAAGCTCAAGGGAACTTTTTCGCTCGGCCCGCTCCACCCGATCAGTTGGCCAAACTGCTCCAGCCAAACTGAACCTGTGCGATGGCCCAGCTCGATCCAAGTCGCGATTTTAGCCGGTGGGATTAAACCTTCCCATGGCTTGCCCGTCCTAATTTCCCGGGCGAGTGTCCGGAACCGGCTGCGCGCTATCGACCCAGGCCGTGTAAATCATGTCGCGCAACATGTCGGCGCCGTCGGCCAGGCGCGCCGCGGTAAAGTCGCGCGATTCAGGCGTACCCGCGCCGATAAAGCCGCCAGCCTTTTCCAACTGGTAGACCTCTTCGACATGCGTTGCGGTTCGGCGCAGGTAGGCAACGTAGGCGTCGAACATGTCCCCTTCGATCAGCTTCGCCGGCGTCATTTTGGCCTGCACTTCGGGCGCCTGGATGTTGGCCGCCACAAACGGTCCCTCGAACTGGTGGTGAATCTGATGGCCGGTCGTGTAGCCGTTGGGATTGGGCCCGACCCATCCGTTGTACTTGATGGTGACGTGGAGCGGCTGCGAACCGTCGCCCACGTAATGGCCCAGCCAGCCGGCATAGAACAGGATGGCCGCTTCGACCGGCTTGGTGTCCTGATGGTCGGCAACGAGGAAGCGGTACTGGCGCATGGCGGCCTTCAGGCGCTCCCACACTTCATCGGTCTCCCACGGCTGCAGGCCGATGGTTTCCGGCCGCTGGCCGGCGGCGAAAACTTTGGCCTCAAAGTCGAGGCGCTTGTGCGGCAGCGGTCCCAGCGCGTCGGCCAGCTCCAGATCGATGAAATGTTCCGGCGCCTGCGCGGCGCTCAGCTCGGGCTCGGCTCGGGAGCGCCAGCGGTCGGGTTCCGGACCCAGGTACTCGATCTCGTCGATGGCCGCCTGCGTGCTCAGGAAGGCCGGCATGTCGGCAGGCAGATTGCTCGCCGCCAGCTTGTTGATCATGCGATGGCCTTCCTGCTCCCATGCATGCGCGGGTTGTGAAGGAAGAGCAAGGCCCAGCAGCACGGCAGCGGCCAGGACAACGCGGAGAGAAATGGTTTTCAAGAGTTGACGAAACATGCAGTCAGTATACGGCTGGGAGACCGTGTGCAAGGGTGCGGGTAGTGGTCGGTTTCAAACCGTTTTGAAAGGCGTCGGTTTCACGCTCCTGCCGAAAAGACCGCAAAACAGATTCAGGCGTCACAGGCAGCGGAAAAGAGGCTTTGCAACACTCAATCCAAGAGGCTTTGTAACAAGGGCACGGCTTCAGCCGGGCCGATAACATAAGCAAGATGACCGGGCTTTGGCCCCTGCCAATCCATCTATTGAAGAATTCGTCTTTCGCTCGGCCTTTTCCGCAGTCTTCCCAAACCGGTAACTGGCTAGTATCCCTGAAACGGGCCGGGTGTAGTTTTGCTTAGAGAGCGCGGAATCAAACGCCTATACTACGTGCAATTCGAAATCGCACGCCTATGCACGGCCTGGGAGTAGGGTTCCGAGAGTGAAGTCCCGGGAGCGAGCCATAGTGCGATACGATCTAAGCGCGGCGCATAGCACCATTGCCACGCAAGCAAAAGAATGGCCTGGCCAGGAATACGCTTGGCGTCGGACTTAAGGCAGCTGAGAACTAACGCCGGCGAAAAGGAGAACAGGAAGGGCGGATGAGCGAACTGTCGGAGAGCCAGAAGATGCGCGAAAATATTCGCAGCGATGGGCCAGCAGATGGAGACCGCCCCGCCATTTCGCAGCTTTGGCTGATCCTGCCTCTTTTCATCCTGACGCTCGCTGCAGGCGCTGGCCTGGCCCGCGTGGTTCCTGCCTTCCGATGGCAATCCCTTATGATCCTGGCGGCCGCCGTGGCCACGGTGGTGAGTGCGTACGTCGTCAACCGCCTGGTCGGACGTGCCACAGTTGAGTCGCCGGCCCATGGGGCCATCGGCAAAGGTTTGCGCGAACTGCTGGACTCGGCCGGCCCTTCGGTTGCTGCCATCAATCCTGACGGTCAGATTTTCTACTCGAATCCCTCGGCGGAACGATTGCTGGGCTACCGCGCCACGGAGTTGGCGCAAATGTGGGGCAAGACCCAAATCCTGGCGCCCGGAGAGAGCGAACGGCTGTTGGCGGAGATCCAGAAGCTCTGTCACGTGATCCGGCCGTCGGATCCGACGCCTGCCGGGCGCATGGCTGCGTACCTGGACTGCGTACGCATGCTGCCGCCCAGCATGGTACCCAGCTTCAGCGCCCAGGTGCTCCACAAAGACGGCACCATGGTCCCGGTAACGCTGCACATTTCGGCACTGCGTGACCCCATGGCAGAGTTCACAGGCATGGTGGTCGTAGCCGTGGAACAGAGCTCCATTCCGCAACGCGAGCAAGCGCTGCGCGAGTCGCAGGAGAGATACCGCGATCTTTTCGAGCACTCCACCGAGATGATCGCCACCCTCAGCCCGGCCGGCCAGTTTCTTTATGCAAATCCCGCATGGCGACAGTGCTTTAGGCTGGAGCGCACGGCGATGTTGGCTTTGCATTCGTTTGAAGATCTTTTTTCAAACGGCACGCGGGCCGAGGTAGCCGCGCTCTTCAACCGCGCGCTGAGCGGTGAACTTGTGGAGCGTGCGCCGTTGCGCCACCACACCCCAGAAGGCCGCGCGCTGGAGCTGGAATTGACTCTGAGCCGGCGTCAGAAAGCGGGCCATGCGCTGGCGGTTCGCTGTCTGCTCCGCGACGTCACCGAGCAGAAGCATCGCGAGAACCGATTGGCTCTGCAACTGGCCGTGAGCCAGATTGTGGGAGAGAATGCGCCCGGCGAGTCGGCCGGCATGCGCATCCTCGAGGCGCTTTGCATCTCCCAGGGCTGGGAGCTGGGCATCCAGTGGCTGGTGAACACCGAGCAGATGCACCTGGTCTTTGGAACGGCATGGGGAGCTCCCGGGCAACGCGCGGAAGGATTCCTCCAGCGCAGCATGGACCTGACCCTGGCCAACGGCTCCGAGTTGCCGGAGCGCGCGTGGAAGGCGGGGCACGCGGTTTGGCTCTCCGATCTTACCGCGGCGCCACGCAGCCCGCGTGCGGCCGACGCGCTCGAACATGAGATGGTTTCAGGCTGGGCCGTGCCGGTGCGCGCCGCCAACAAGGTACTCGCAGTGCTGGAATTCTATTCTCGTTTCCGCTTGCTTGAGGACCGTGAGGCCATTGCAGCAGTGGAAATTGCGGCCGCATCGCTGGGACAGATGCTGGCCCGATCCCAGGAAAGCGGCCGCGCCGACGACCTCAGGCGCCAGCAGGAGATCCTGCTCGATGCGGTGACCGACGGCATCTGCGGCTTGGACCGCGAGGGCCGCGTGCGCTTTTGCAACCCCGCGGCGGCCCGCCTGCTGGGCGCGCCGCCGGACACGCTCGCGGGTAGACCATTGCACGAGTTGCTTCACGGAGCAGCCCCGTCCGACCGCGCCTGCGGCCAGGATTGCCCATTGCGCAAAGCCGCAACAAGATCCGCCTCCGCGGCCGGCGAGGAAAACTTCTTCCGCGCCGATGGCAGTTCGTTATCGGCCGAGTATGTGCTCACTCCCATCCATGGCCAAGGCAGTTTTTCCGGCTGGGTGCTGAGTTTTCGCGACATCAGCCAGCGTTATGCTCTCGACCGCATGAAGGACGAGTTCATCTCCACGGTGAGCCATGAGCTGCGCACGCCGTTGACGTCGATCCGCGGCGCCCTGGGACTGCTGACCTCGGGAATGCTCGGCGAGGTGAACGAGAAGGCTTCGAACCTGTTGCGCATCGCCCTCACTAACTCCGACCGCCTGGTGCGCTTGATCAACGACATTCTCGATCTGGAGCGAATCCAAAGCGGCCGCGAGCCTTTGGCCTTCCACCCGGTGCAGCTAGCCGATATCGTGACCCAGGCCATTGAAGACATCCAGCCCGTCGCCGATGCCGCCGGCGTCAAACTGTTGCACGATACCACGCGAGCGGAGATTACCGGCGACCCCGACCGCCTCCTCCAGGTGATCACGAACTTGCTGTCGAACGCAGTCAAGTTCTCGCCGCCGAATTCACCGGTAAGCGTCATGCTGCGGCCGGGCGTAACCGGCGTGATTCTCTCCGTCATCGATCACGGGCGCGGCATTCCCGCGGACAAGTTGGAGGCCATCTTCGGGCGCTTCCAGCAGGTGGACGCTTCGGATTCACGGCAGAAAGGCGGCACGGGTTTGGGACTGGCCATCTGCCGCACCATTGTTCTGCAGCACACGGGACGAATTTGGGCTGAGCGCAATCCCGTGCGCGGATCGACCTTCCGCATCTTCCTGCCCTACAATCCGGTGCCCGTGCCCGTCGAAGGCAGCGCGCCGGAAGTGGAACCCGGCCACGGCACCGTGGTCCTGGCCGATGCCAACGCGGAGTCACGGCCGAAGATTGCTGCGCAGCTGGCTCGCCATGGCTACTCCGTTGTGCAAACCTCGACCGTCGAGCAGACCCTCGCCGCAGCGCGGCAGGGTGCCCACGCCATCCTTGTGGATACGTCGCTGGACGGAATGAATGGATGGGCGATTCTTCCCATGCTGAGGCGCCTGGATTCTGCCGCGCACACCCCGGTCGTGCTGCTGAGCATGGAGGATGAGAGGAACACCGAGCCGCTGCCCGGGGACGCGCAAGGGCGGGTCACAAATCCGCTCGAAGAAGATTCCTTGCTGACCGAATTGGCGCGCGTTCTGTGCGGGCCGGGCGGCACGGCGCGTATTCTGATTGTCGAAGACGATCGCGACCTGGCGCAGATGATCAGCGAGGTATTTGCTCGCGGAGGTATTACCGTCCAGATCGCGCATTCGCTTGAGGAGACCATCCACGCCTGTTCGGATTTCGCGCCCCACCTGCTTGTGCTCGATATCGGGCTGCCCGACGGCGACGGCTTCAACGTGGTGGATTGGTTGCGCGAGCACGAAAGTCTGGCGCACCTGCCCTTGGTCGTCTACTCGGGCCGCGAGCTGTCACCGGCGGAACGCCGGCATCTCACGCTCGGACCAACCTATTTCATGGCCAAGACGCGCGTGCAGCCGCAACAGCTTGAGGCGCTGGTACTCACCATGCTGCGCTCCCAGCGCCAGACCGAAGAAGTGGCAGCGCCTGCTTCCGTACCGAATTCATAACGCCGTTTTCCTCCTCCATCCATCGACAACGCCGCCCGCGCGTCCGACAATAGTGCTGAGACCGCGTGTTTTCGAAATGGCCGGGTTGTAGCGCCGGTCTCCTGACCCGCGCCCGTCAGAAAAGGGTTACGAGATCACGAAGTCAGAACAGTATTCACGAAGTCAGAACAGTATTCGGCAAGGAGCCTTTCAAGAGTGGCCCGCAAAATCCTGATCATCGACGATGAAGACGATATCCGCGAAGTAGCCGCACTGAGCCTGGAAAGCGTGGCGGGGTGGGATGTAATCAAGGCCAGCTCCGGAGCCCAGGGACTGGCGCGCGCAGCCGAGTATCAGCCCGACGCCATCCTGCTGGACGTAATGATGCCGGGGATGGATGGACCCACGACCTTCCTCGAACTGCGCAAGAACCAGGCCACGGCGCGCATTCCTGTCCTGCTTTTGACAGCCAAGGTGCAAGGTACCGACCAGAAACGCTTCGCGGACCTCGGCGTAGAAGCTGTGCTCCTCAAGCCTTTCGATCCCATGACCCTCTCCACGCAGATTGCCACCGCGCTGGGCTGGAGCTGAACGCTTGCCGCCGTGAAAACCGCCTCCCAACCCGGCCCCCTCCGCGATGCGGATCTCTCGCGGGCAATGGACGGCTTGTGGGCGCGTTTCTTACCGGACATCAAGGCACGCGTGTCGGTTCTTGAAACGGCCGCCCAGTCCGCGCGCGAAGGCAAGCTCAAGCCAAAGCAACGCGAGGCTGCGCAAACAGCCGCGCACAAGCTGGCCGGCGTGCTGGGCACCTTCGGCCTCACACAGGGCACAATCCTCGCCCGCGAACTGGAGCTGGCATTCGCTCCTGAATCTTCGCCGGGCCCCGATGCCGCCCCGAAACTCGCCGAGACCGCCGCCGCATTGCGCAGCATGGTAGAAACCCGCCAGCCCTCGGCATGACGTCGCAGCAGACCGCGGAGATTCGAGCCTGGAGAGGAGATAATGCTCGCGTAGGAAACGGAAGTCCTCTCTGCGCGGAGTGGTGGGTCAGCTTCGAACCGTTTCGAGAGGGCACGAGTTTTCTCGTGCCGTAAAGGCCGCAAACGAACGTGGGCTTTAGCCCCCGAGGGATGGTTTTCCCCAAATTGAGCGCACCTTGCGCCGGATGAGATAGGATGCCTGCCAGCGTACTAACTCCGCTAGCACCGCCGGCACCGCTAACTCCTCTGCGACCAATTAAACTCATCTGCAGTGACCACACGCGATCCATTTGCGCCATTTCCAATTGACGACCAGCTCGGCCTGCACTTCGAGGCAGCACACGCCACGCGCCGCGTCTGGCCCGTTCGCGAATTGGTGGCGCAGGTCCGCGAACTGGTCGAGCAGGAGTACGGCGACATCTGGGTCGAAGGCGAGATTTCGAACTTCCGTCCCGCGCCCTCCGGCCACGTCTATTTCACGCTCAAAGACGCCGACGCCCAACTGCCCATCGTGCTCTTCCGGCGTCAAGCCATGCTCCTCCGTTTTCGCCCCGAGGACGGATTGCATGTGCTGGTGCGCGGCCGCGTCAGCGTCTACGAACAGCGCGGCCAACTCCAGTTAGTAGCGGAGACCATGGAGCCGGTGGGCGCGGGTTCGCTGCAACTTGCCTTCGAGCAACTCAAGCAACGGCTCAAGGCCGAGGGCCTCTTCGACACCGAGCGCAAAAAGCCGCTGCCGCTATTTCCGCATACCGTGGGCATCGTCACTTCGCCCACCGGCGCAGTGATTCGGGATTTCTTGAACATCGTCAGCCGCCGTCACTCCGGATTGAACGTTCTCGTTTGTCCGGTTTCCGTGCAGGGCGATTCTGCGCCCGTGGAAATCGAAGCCGCGCTGGCCGAACTCAACGCAGGAGGCCTTGTCGATCTGATCGTGCTCGCCCGCGGCGGAGGTTCGCTCGAAGACCTGGCCGCATTCAACAGCGAGCGCGTAGCGCGGTCGATTGCATCGAGCAGACTTCCAGTCGTCTCAGCAGTAGGCCATGAGACCGATTTCACGATCGCAGATTTCGTCGCCGACCTGCGCGCACCCACGCCCTCTGCCGCAGCCGAGTTGATTACCGAAGCGCAGCACAAGATCGCCGAGCATCTGGCCGCGCAGTCGCATCGCCTGGAACGCGCCGCGCGCTTCCAACTGTTGCAGGCGCGGCAGCGTCTCACGCGATTGCCGATCAGTCGCGTCGAGTCGCGCGTGACCGCACTTTTGCACCGCCTCGGTCAGCGCCTGGACGATGCCACCCAGCGCCTCGACGCCGCGCTCACCGCGCAACTGCGCTCGCGGCAGAATCGCATTGCGGAGCTTGCCGCCGCGGTGCTGCGGCATGATCCACGGCAGAATCTGGCCCATGCGCGTGAGCATCTCGCCGACATGCGTGCCCGCCTCGACCGCTGCCTGGAGCGCCTGTTGCAGTCTTCTGCAGCCTCATTAAACGCTCTCGACGCGCGCCTGCATTCCCTATCGCCGCTGGCAGTGCTCGATCGCGGTTACGCTCTGGTGCTTTCGGCTGAGGGCGCCCTCATCCGCTCGACGGCGCAAATTACCGCAGGCGACCGCGTGACCACGCGCCTCGCCGACGGATCGTTCTCGAGCCGCGTTGAGTCCACAGCGGCCGCCGCACCCCGAACGTCCCCGAACAGCGCGACTGCTGCGCCCAACCCCAGCAATCGAGGCAGAAAATCGACATCATGACTGCATCTTCTACACGTAAACTTTTCGGCACCGACGGCATTCGCGCCATCGCAGGCCAGGCCCCGCTCGATCCCAAAACGATTTACAGCGTGGGCCTTGCGCTGGCGCACTCGCTGCACAAAAGCCAGGCAAAACCCAAAGTGCTTCTCGGCCGCGACACCCGCGAGTCGGGTCCGTGGATCGCGGCCACGTTGGCTGCCGGTCTCCGCGAAGCAGGCGCACAGGTCGAAAGCGCGGGCATTGTCACTACTCCGGCCGTCGCGTTTCTCGCGCGCACGCATGGCTTCCAAGCTGGCGTCGTCATCTCTGCCTCGCACAATCCTTGGGCTGACAACGGCATCAAGCTCTTTGGCGCGGACGGCTTCAAATTTCCCGACGCGGTGGAACTGGCCATGGAAGACGAGATTCTTCACCACGCCTCGCGAGTCAAGATATCCGATGCCCAGCGTTTTCCCGCCGTCGAGGACAATCCGTCGCTGCAGGCCGACTACATCCAGTTTCTGATCGATTGCGTTCCCGGCCTCTCGCTCTCTCATCTGCAAGATTGTGGCCGATTGCGCCAACGGCGCGGCTGCAGCCATTGCGCCGGAGCTCTTCCAGCGCCTCGATCATGGCGAACGCAACAACATCACCCTGCTCCACATCGCGCCCGACGGCCGCAACATCAACGCCGACTGCGGCGCGCTGCATCCGGAGCACGTGGCCGGCGAAGTGAAGGCGCGCGGCGCGGATCTGGGTGTGACCTTCGACGGCGACGCCGACCGCTGCATGCTGGCCGGCCCGCAAGGCAACGTGATCAACGGCGACGCCATTCTGTTGATGGCGGCGCGCGACCTGAAAGCGCGCGGCATGTTGACCGGAAATCTCGTGGTCGCAACCACCATGTCGAACATGGGCCTGGAAGCGGCCTTGAAGCGCAGCGGCATCCGCATGGTGCGCGCCGCCGTGGGCGATCGCTACGTACTCGAAGAGATGCAGAAGCTGAATGCGGCCCTGGGCGGCGAGCAGTCCGGCCACATTCTCTTCCCTCACCTGGCGACCACCGGGCGATGGCCTTCTGACGGCGCTCGTCGTGCTCGATCTCGTGGCGCGCACCGGCAAATCTCTCGACGAACTGACCGCCGATCTCAAAGTCTTCCCGCAGGTAATCGTGAACGTGAAAGTGCGCGAGAAGAAGCCGCTGGATACGATTCCAGCGGTGGTCACGGCGATCCGCGCCGCGGAAGAAGAACTGAAAGACACGGGCCGCGTCGTCATTCGCTACAGCGGCACCGAGGCCCTGGCGCGCGTAATGATCGAAGCCGAAAGCGAAGAGGCCGATGCGCCGGCATGCGGAAGCGATTGCCGCGGCCATCCGCGCTGAACTCGGCGCCTGAGGACGAACAGCCTGCAGCGAACGGTTGAAAACTCGCGTGCGGACAGCCTTTACCATCGATCTATGCCCCGCTTCCCTGCCGGACAAACCCTGCTGATCGACGCAGACGATACGCTGTGGGAAAACAACATCTACTTTGAGCGCGCCATCGCCGCGTTCATCAGCTTTCTCGACCACAACGAGTACTCGCCCCGCGAGGTGCGGCAGGCGCTGAACGCCGTGGAGCGCGAGACCATCCTCTGCGCACGGCTACGGGCTTTCGAGCTTCACGCGCTCGCTGGTCGACTGCTTCGAACGGCTCAGCCCCGCGCCGGTGACCGAAGAAAAGCGCGAGCGCATTCGCGGCTTCGCGCGCTCCATCGCCGAGCAGGAGATCGAGCTGCTGCCCGGAGTCGCGGAAACGCTCGCCGAGCTGGCCAGCCGGCACCATCTCATCCTGATGACCAAGGGCAACCACGCCGAGCAGGCCGACAAGCTGGCGCGATCGGGTCTGGCGCAGCACTTTTCCGCCGTCGAGATTGTGGCGGAGAAGGATCCGCCGACCTATCGCGAAGTGATCGCGCGGCACGAGCTAAGCCGCACACCAGTTGGATGATCGGCAACAGCCCCAAAAGCGACATCAACCCCGCGCTGGCCGCCGGCCTGCATGCGGTGTTTCTTTTCCACAAAGACACGTGGGTGCTGGAGCACGCCGAGGTCGACGCCGCGCCGGAGGGCCAGCACCTGATCGAACTCGACGCGTTCGCCAAGCTGCGGGAGATTTTTTGAAGGCCGCAGAGCCGAGCAGCTTCAATGGCCGATTCTCCAGTGCAACACTCCCGCAACGCCGACGGGATGGGCGCCATAAAGCGGCAGGAGCCGTGGCGGGGTGGCGTAGAGCGTGAGTTGCGCGCCCAATTCCAGCGCGCTCCAGTTGGTGCTCAAAATACGGTGCGCATAGCCGCCGGTATAGGCCTGCACGCGGCCCACGACGTTTTCCTCGGGCGGCGCCTGCGCGCCCAGCAGGTCCGTGGTCCGGTCGTCGTTCTCGATGCGCGTCCACAGGGATTGCTTCGCCCGCAGGCGCGCTTCGGCCTCCAGCAGGTAGCCGTTGGCGTTCACGACCGTGCCGATGGTGTGATTGCGACCCCAGATTGCCGTGGCATCGAGTTCGGCGGAAGTCCACGTGTGGTGCATGCCGATCGACGCGGTTTGCCTTAAGACATCTTCCTGCGGGTGCAACATTTCAGGGGAATGCAAATGTCCCACCGAGTACTGTGCGATCCAGTCGCGCGCCGGAGCGGCCGTCAACCGCGTCGACCACGAGTCAACCGCACCGGCCGCAATCGTCCAGCGATTCTCGCCGGGCTCGCGTCCGTGGAATCCTGAAGCCTCAATGCGCATGGGGCCGAGCGTCAGGCCGCCCGTTGCGACGTCATAGGCGATGTGCGTCGAATCCTGCAGATGGTGTGCCAGCGGCGCCAGTGGGTCGCTCTCCGCACTCATGCGATGCGGAAAGGCAACCGGCCCCAGTGCCGGATCGCCCACGGGGGCTACGTAGAACGACACCACGCCTTGCTTGCCAAGGTTCAAGTCGTACATCGCGGCCAGCTCCATGAAAAGATTGTGCGGGTGCTGGCCGTCTGTGATGGCTTTGCCAAAAGCAGTTTCGCCCTGCTCGAAGAGCTCCGGGTAGTAGCGTCCGGTGATGGTCGCGGGTTCCAGGCTGAGCATGCTGACGAATGTCCATTGTCCGTGCGCGGTGGGCCGCTGCGCCATCGGCATCACCCAATTCACGCTGAAGAGCTTGTCGCGGCCGCGCGGGCCAGTCTGCTGCTGCTCGGCCACGTTCACCTCGCCGTGCAGCATCTCCATCCACTTGCCGCTCATGCGCATCAGCATTGGCGGTGCGCTTGAGGCCGGCTCAAGACTCGTGCCCGATGCGGTGTGGCGCACGACGTTTTCCTTCAGTGACGCGACGGGACCGCCCATATTCATACTCATTTGGGCACACGCCGGCGAGGATAGAAGCACGGCAAATACAAAGGGAACACAACGCAACACAGATTCCTCCCGGGGATTGGCATAAAAGAGCGCAACGCAGCCGTGAGCAGGCCGCGGAACTATGCACATTTCGGGAGGGATCAGATGCGAAGAACGATGGGAGGCGATTCGAAGCCGGGCGGACGCTGGGCGGGGCGGAAGGAAGCGGTCCGGCTGCCAGCCGAGGACGGCGATATCTTTAACCAAATCGCGGCGCCGGGTGGAGTGGCGGCTTCTCTCTGCGCCGAAGGGGCAAACGCAGAGGAATCATGCAGGTTGGCGCAGCAATTTGCGTGCATACTGGCCGCGGGCGCGCAACACCCGTGCGGGTTCTCCATCCGGCAGCAACGGCACACCGCAGGGCTAGGCGCAAACCCTTCCGCCACCAACACCAGAACTGCGAGAAGAGCCAGCCAACCACGCCACATAGGGGCATTATAGGCAAAAAACGCCGCGAACATGAGAAAATAGAAGAGCAGAAGTTCTCCGGGCGCTGCTTGCGTACGCATCCCGAAACCTCGCCTCAACTTTGACTTTTTACCCGGTCCGCGCGGCCCATGCCGAGTTGTGGGCCGCACACGGCAACCCAAAACACTCTTAGGAAATCGCGAAGAATGATCAGCGTCAGCAATCTTTCCATGCGCTACGGCTCGAAGATTCTCTTCGAGGACGTGAGCACCGCTTTCACACCGGGAAGGCGCTACGGACTGACCGGGCCCAACGGCTCCGGCAAGTCGACCTTCATGAAAATTCTGACCGGCGAACTGGAGCCGCAGAAGGGCACGGTGGTGCGCCCGCGCAAACTGGGCGTACTGCGCCAGGATCAGTTTGCGTTCGACGCCTATCGCGCCATCGACACCGTGATCATGGGCAACAAACCCCTTTGGGCCGCGCTTGAAGAACGCGACCGCATCTATGCCAAGCCGGAAATGACCGACGAAGACGGAATGCGGCTGGGCGAGCTCGAAGGCACCATCGGCGACGAAGACGGCTACACTGCCGAAAGCGACGCCGCCGTCCTTCTCGACGGTCTCGACATTCCCGAAGCCCTGCACGAGCGCAAGATGGGGGAGTTGCAGGGCGGGCAAAAAGTGCGCGTGCTGCTGGCTCAGGCGCTCTTCGGCAAGCCCGAGGCGCTGCTGCTCGATGAGCCTACCAACTACCTCGATCTCGACTCCATCCACTGGCTGCAGGACACCCTAAACAACTACGACGGCACCCTGATCGCGATCTCGCATGACCGGCACTTTCTGAACTCAGTCACCACGCACACTGCCGACATCGATTACGAAACCATCATCACGTATACCGGCGGCTATGACGAGATGGTGATGGCCAAGACGCAGATTCGCTCCACGCTGGAGGCGCAGATCGCGCAACGCGAAAAGAAGATCGCACAGCTCAACGATTTCATCGCCCGGTTTGCGGCTGGCACGCGCTCCAGCCAGGTCACGAGCCGGCGCAAGGAAGTGGAGCGGCTGCAAACCAATGACCTGGCGCGCTCGAACATCCAGCGGCCCTACATCCGTTTCGACCAGACGCGGCCCAGCGGCAAGCACGTTCTGGAGTTCAAGCACCTGACGAAGTACTACGGCGAACAGGAAGTGATTAATGGCTTTACCGCCAACCTACTGCGCGGCGAAAAAATCTGCCTGATGGGCCGCAATGGCGCGGGAAAAACCACGCTGCTCAAGTGCCTGCTGGCGAATTATCCGGGCTTGGCCGAAAAGGATTTCGCGCTCGACTCGGGCGCTGTGTTCTGGGGCCACGAGGCGCAGGTGGGTTATTTTCCGCAGGACATCGGCGCCACAATTCAGCCCGGCCTGACGGTTTCCGATTGGCTGCACCAGTGGAATCCCGCGGCGCACGTCGAAGAGATTCGCGGAATTCTGGGGCAGATGCTCTTCAGCGGTGAAGAGGGCTCAAAGCCCACCAAGGCGCTCTCCGGCGGTGAACAGGCGCGCCTCGCATTCTGCAAACTCATCCTGACCAAGCCCAACATTTTAATCTTCGACGAGCCCACCAACCATCTCGACCTCGAAGCCATCAACGCCCTGAACATCGCGCTGCAGCGCTACGAGGGCACGGTGCTGCTGGTAACCCACGACCACGACCTGATCGATGAAGTCGCCACGCGCATGTGGATCTTCCACGACAAAGAGATCGAAGATTTCCATGGGCCCTACATGGAGTGGAAGGGCAAGCACAACTAGCCGCGCCGCGGCCGGAGCTCTCCGCTACTTCGCGCTCGCGGGCGGCACAATCCCGTTCATTCGCAGGTATTCGACCATCTGGCCGTAGTGATCCCAGCAATGCGAAATGCCAAACGAGGCCAGTGTAGCGCGCGTCTGGAAGCCCGGCTCAGGCGACTTGATCACCTCAAACGCGTTGGCCGACGTCAGCGTGGCAATGGCCTTGTGCGCAAAGGCAAACGACCCCGCGAGCGCGGCCACTACGTCGTCCTTTTTGGTCAGCTTCAGGATCGCCCGCGGATCTCTGTCCGGTTCAAGTCCGCTGACGATGTTATAGAAGAAGTAATTCGCTTCTGCCACGTGGGTCGCCTGCTGCGCAAACGTACGCACCGTGGCGAACTCGGTCTTCTGTCCCGGCACAAAGATCGCCTGGCTGGGAGCGAAATCGAACTTGTCGGCGGGCATGGCTTTGACCGCGCTCATCATCTCGCCCTCAATCACGCTCAACTGCGAATCGAAGGCCACAGCCGGCGCCGCAATCGTTCCGATCTCCGGTCCCTTCGCCGGGCCACCCATCTGTGCCGCCGCAACGAGCGAACCCATACCCAACAAACAACACGCTGCTATCGAACGCATGTACATCGCAAACCTCCGCGTAAAGTGCCCTCCACAACAGGAGACCACAGATTAGCAGAACCTCGCCCGGCAACAGTCCAGAGCGCGGACAATTCCATCCCCGCCTGCGCCGATTTTTAAAAACTGAATCGCCCCGTCAGCTCCAGGCTGCGCAGGCCTGCGCCTTCGGCCGTCTGCAATCCCGTAATCGATCCGAACGCGGCGGAGTCCACCTGCATGTTGGGCGGCTCGTAGTTGCGGTGGTTGAAGACGTTCGCCGCCTCGGCGCTGAACCGGAAGCTGGTCTGCTCGTTGAGGGTGACGGCCTTCATGAGAGACAGTGAGAAGTTGGCCGTGCCCGGGCCGACCACACCGCCCACGGGATGATGGCGCCAGTGGCATCGCGCACCATGCCCAGGATGGAGCCGAAAGTTGATTGCGGATAAATGCGGGCCGCGCCTGCCAAAATCAGCAAACCGAGGAGAAACCACCTCCGGACGAACCGCCCTGGAGAGAGTAAAGAGCAGGAGAGATGTTTCATCTACTCACCTTTCGAGCAAACAAGCGAGAAAAATATCTCTTTCGCTGCTTTTGTAAAGTTGGAATTAGATTCAATGTAATGCCTGCCGAATGCTCCGGATGGCAGTCAAACCCTCAAGCGACTATTTCTTGTGGAAAAACCGGACGCGACTAGGGGCATCAGGAGAAATGGGAAGCGGCGACCATTCCTGGCGGGGCCAGAAGCGCCGGCACAGCTTAGATGCAGGACAGCAAACTTTTTCTCTCCGAAAATTCGGCGACAGAAGTGCCCCGACGACAGTTGTGGCGCGGCCGCGCGTCGATCTTTGGCCTCATCTCGGCCTCCACTGCCGCGCTCCTCATCTGCCCCTGTGACTGCCCGAGCCAAAACCCGCACGCCATTTCTTTGATCGCGCTTTCGGTTCTCATCGGCAGCGGCGCGGCGGCCCTCATCTATCGCGAAATGCGGCGGAGGAGCGATATCACCGCCTTCCTGAAAGCCGTCATCGCTATCGCCATCGTGCTCGCTGGAGTGTACGCGGAGTTCGCTGTAGCAATGGACTCGATTGCCTGGCTTGCCGGCCACGGGAGATAGCGCCGCCGGCTATGTCTTGCGTTGCACGGCCTCTTCGTACACGCGCACGTATTCCTTCGCCGGCCCCGACCAGCTGTAGTCGCGCGCCATGCCGTTGCGCATCAGGCGCGTCCAGCCCTCTTTATCGCGGAAGGCTTCGAGAGCGCGGTCGATCTCGACCAGCAACGCCTGGGGATCGAAGCCCTCGAATTTAAATCCGGTCCCCGTTCCCTTCACCTCGTCCCATTCCTCGATGGTGTCGTCCAAGCCGCCAGTGGCGCGCACGATGGGCACGGTGCCGTACTTGAGCGAGTACATCTGGTTCAGGCCACTGGGCTCGTAGCGCGAAGGCATCAGAAACATGTCGGCGCCGGCTTCGATCTTGTGCGCCAGCGCGTTGTCGTAGCGAATCTGTACGGCCACGGTGGCCGGATGGCGGAAAGCCCAGCCGCGAAAGAGATTTTCGTAATAGGGATCGCCGGTGCCCAGTGCAACCACGGCCAGATCGCGATCCGCCAGCTCTTCAACGATCTTCGCCACGATGCCGAATCCCTTTTGCGTGGCCAGCCGCGAGACAATGCCGATGACAGGCGTCGTGTCCGGGACCATTTCCAGACCGAACGCATGAAGCAGATCGGCGCGGCAAATGCGCTTGCCCTCCAGATTCTCAGGCGTATAGTGCGCTGCAAGGTGACCGTCGTCGGCGGGGTTCCACTGCGCGTAGTCCACGCCGTTCAAAATGCCGCGCAGATCGGCCGCGCGCTTCAACAGAACGCCTTCCAGCAATTCGCCAAACTCTGCCGTCTGGATTTCCTCGGCATATTTGTGGCTGACCGTGGTGAGCAAATCGGAAAATACCACGCCGCCCTTCAAAAAGTTGAAGCGATCGAACTGCTCCACTTGGTCCATGGTGAAGATCTCCCAGGGAAAGAGCAGCTGCTCGGTGGTAGCGGGCGGAAATTTTCCCTGGTAAGCGGCATTGTGAATAGTGAGTACCGTGGCCGCGCTGCGCAACATGGGATCGTCAAGATAAGTGCTGCGCAGATAGACCGGAATCAGCGCGGCCTGCCAGTCGTGCACGTGAAAAACGTCCGGCACGCCTAGAAGTTTTGATGCCTCGAGGACGGCCCGGCAAAAAAGTCCGAAGCGCTCGGCGTTATCGGCATATTCGGCGCCGGCGGGTCCGTAAAGTTCTTTGCGGTCAAAGAGCTCCGGGCAATCGATAAAGTAAAACTGCACCCCGTCGCGCTTGCCGCCATCCACCACGCCCACAAAACGGTTGTAGTGCCGAAAAGGAATGGTGATGGAGCGGACGGCATAGCTCGGCTCGCCTTCAATGAGCCGCCGGATGCGTGCATAAAATGGCAGATAGACCGTGACCTGGTGCCCCAGCTTGACCAGCTCCGGCGGCAATGCGCCCACCACGTCGGCCAGCCCGCCAGTCTTGGCCAGCGGCGTGCTCTCTGAGGCTACAAACGTAATTTGCATCGAGCGGTCCCCCGTTCCGCAATCAACGCCCAGTCTACTACGGGGAAGACGGCGAATTTGGCAGGTCAACAAGTTAGCGAGTCAGCGAGCCGGCCCACATTTCTGACATGCGGCGAGAACTCGTAGCGCCGGTCTCCGGACCGGCTGTAGCGGGGGTCTACAAACCTCCGCAGGGTACTCCGCGGTCAAAGATTAGCGCTGCTGCCGCCACAGAGATATCTCTGACACAGCCGGCGCGTGGCAGGCACAGACCAACGCCCGCGTGGCATATGATGGGGTGGGCGCGCGCAAGAGACATCGGCACATGGATCGCAATGCGTCCATCTCCACAGCGCGGATTGCAATTCTTAACTCGCATCACAGGGAAAAATGTTCATGATCAGCAAATTCAGACTGCTCGCTTTTCTCACCCTCGCTTCAATGGTTTTTCCGCTGTCGGACGCTTGCGCCACGCAGAATTCCGGCGCAATCGGCTCGATCAGCGCAGCCCCGATGCACCGCACATTTGGTGTCGAAGGCGGCAAGTTCGTGCTAGACGGCAAGCCGTTCCAGATCGTCGCCGGCGAGATGCACTACGCGCGCATTCCCCGCGCGTATTGGCGCGCGCGCCTGCGCATGGCGAAGGCCATGGGCCTGAACACCATCACCACCTACGTGTTCTGGAACTTTCATGAGCCGCAGCCCGGCGTCTACGACTTCACCGGCCAGCACGACGTCGCAGAGTTTGTGCGCGAAGCGCAGAGCGAGGGATTACTCGTGAATCTGCGCCCCGGCCCATACTCCTGCGCGGAGTGGGAGTGGGGCGGATTCCCCGCGTGGCTCTTGAAGGACCACGGCATTGTCGTCCGCAGCGCCGATCCCAAATTCATGGTGCCGGCGCGCCGCTGGCTGCTGCGTCTGGGCAAGGAACTCGCGCCCCTGCAGCTCGCCAATGGCGGCCCCATCATCATGGTGCAAGTGGAAAACGAGTACGGCTCCTTCGGCAGCGACCACAACTACATGGAACAGATTCATCAGGACATCGTGGATGCGGGATTCAGCAAATCTCTGATCTACACCGCGGATGGACCTGAGCAAATTCCGAATGGCTCGCTGCCGGGGTTCATGGCCGGTATCAATTTCGCGCCCGGCAACGCGCCCAAAGCTTTTGCAACGCTGCACAAGCTGCGCCCCGAAGGTCCCTTCATGGCCACCGAGTGGTGGGATGGATGGTTCGATAGCTGGGGCATCGCACACCACACCACCGACGCCAAGGCGCAGGCCGATGAGCTGCAATGGATTCTCGCCCAAGGCTACTCGATCAGCATTTACATGGTGCACGGTGGCACCAGCTTCGGCTGGATGAACGGTGCAGATATGGATCACATGCCATACCAGCCGGACGTGACCAGCTACGACTACGACTCGGCGATCGACGAGAGCGGCAGGCCGGGCGCCAAATATCTTCCGTTCCGCGACGCCATCGCCAAGGCCACGGGCGTCACGCCGCCTCCGGTTCCAGAAGTCGATCCGCCCATCGCAACGCCTCCCGTGGAATTCGAGGAGTCGGCCTCGTTGTGGCAAACGCTGCCGCAGCCTTTCGCATCGGCGCAATTGGTATCGATGGAGGACCTGAATCAGGCGTACGGCTACATTCTCTATCGGACAACAATCGACGGTCCCGTCGCAGGCGATCTGGTTTTAGACGAGCTCCACGACTACGCGAAGATCTACGCCAACGGCCAGCTGCTAGGAACGCTCGACCGGCGGCTCCAGCAAAGCCATTTGGAAATTGATCTGAAGGAGCCGAAGACGCGGCTCGACATCCTTGTCGAAAACTCCGGCCGCGTAAACTACGGCCTGGAAATTCGCGGCGAGCGCAAAGGCATCACCAACCAAGTCATGCTCAACGGCAAGTCTCTCACCGGTTGGCAGATTTATTCGCTGCCCATGAGCGACCCACAGAAGCTGCCGTTCCGCGCGGCCGATTGCACAGGCGCGTGCTTCTACCGCGGCGCATTGCAGGTGGACCACCCCGGCGACACCTTTCTCGACACCAGCAATTTTGTCAAAGGAATGGTATGGGTCAACGGCCATGCGCTGGGCCGCGTCTGGAACATCGGCCCGCAGAAGACGCTCTATATGCCCGGCCCGTGGCTGCATCCCGGTGCGAACGAAGTGATCATTTTCGACCTCGAGGGCGCGCCCGGAAGAACCGTTGCAGGAAAGACCAAGCCCGTTCTCGATGCGCCAATCGAGAAACCATAAACCCGTACCGCCGGTCTCCCGACCGGCTGTAGCGGGGGTCTCCAGACCCCCGCATTCCACGCGCATTGCAAAAACGGGCCATTCCTGGGCCGTCGAAATTTTCGCCGAAAACGCAGCCTGATCGATCCCCGGAAACTAAACCGATTCAGCAACGGGCAGCAGTTCTCTCGGCTCGCTGCGCTCCCTCTTACGCTTCCTCACGCGCTCGCTCACCACCAGAATCGCCTGGCAGCCCAGAATCACCAGCACCGGACCAACCGGCCGCAGGTGATACGGCTCGGGGTGAGAGAAGTAGTAAATCAGTGGAAAGAGAAACAGCACTCCCGCGTAACGGATGGCCTCATACGGTGCGTCGCGCCATGCCAGCAGGAGCCCCAGAAGGCCAAGCAGCGTAAGGCATGTGGCAAAGGGAACGTTGGCCGGGTCCATGGGCTCAAGCGCGAGATAATCGCGATCGAAGCTCCAGTAGCCAGTCCATATGTAGACGGCGCGACGCAGGCACATCCACGCGTACCAGCGCGGATGGTCGTGGATGTACGCTTTGGCCTGCTGCGATTTCCAATTCATGTAGGCCAGTTCGCCCATCGAGTTGTAAGCATTCAGTTCCTGCGCGTCATGCAGCGGGTGCAGATCGTCGCTGGTCCACCGCAGATTGTAGCCGTTGTTGCCCATCCACAGTTCCAGGCCCATGCTGTCGCGCATGGGAATGAAGCGGTGAAACACCAGGGCATTGCGGATCATCCACGGAGAAAGCGCCGCCGCCATCACAACACCTGCCACGCAACCCGGCAGCAACCAGCTTTTGCCGTCACGCGCGAGCCGCCAGCACGCGAGCACCAGCAAAAATGGAATCAGCACCAGCACGGAGGGTTCAGTGAGTCCCGCAAAGCCGGCGAGAAGACCAAATCCAGCCCACAAGGCAAGCCGTGGAGACTCCTCCATGTGTTGCGCCAGCACCAGCAGCCAGCACAGGCACAGCAGCAGCAGGTGCGTGGACCATGCCCACGCCGCCGCAAAGTAAATCCCGTACGGCGAAAACGCCCATCCCCAAGCGGCCCACCACGCAACGCGTTCACCGAAACTGCGGCGAGCCATAAGGAAGACCGGAATGCATGCCAGGGCCGACAAAAGGCAATCGAATGCGTGCACCGCGAAGATGGACGTCGCCGTATGCACGCCGAAGATCTTGTAGGAAGCGGCAACAATAAGCGGGAAAACCGGCGGCATGATGGCCGAACTCTGGTTCGACATCAGGGCGCTGCCAAATCCCCGGCCAGCCATCAGAGCCTCGGCCACGTTGCCCTGCTCCCAGGCATGGCGATGATCGGCGTTCATCAGGCCCTCGAAGTTGGGCGAAAACGTGACGCCGAGTCTGAGGATAAGCGCAATTAAAACAATCAGCGCGAGGACGCGGCGATTCGTAGGCTGGGGTGGCCTTGCGGCTTCGGGCAGAGGATGGGTCAAAATTCTTCCATTCAGAAATAAGGGGTTAGTGGGGTCCCTCTCTAGTTGGACGAATGGTAATGCGCAACGGATTACACGGATACGGATTCTTTGTTTAGCGGAGAACAGATTCTACCGCACTGCCCGAATCCCGAAACCCGTTCCTCAGCGCGGGGATACCGAGCCCCTGTGGCCTTCAACCCCGCCCCGCCGGCAAAGTTTTCCTCACTTGGCGTATAAACTCCTCGTCATCCACTATCCTGAGAACTACTTCCCGGAGGCCCGCCGATGCTTTCCCTCACTGCCGCACCGCCCCCCACGCCCTCCCCGGTGGAAGAGATCGCCGCCGCCATCGTCCACATCGGCGCCCTGCACGACCTGCCACTCGAAGATCGCCTGTGGCTGGCCAGCCACGGCCAGGAAGTCGTCGCCAATCCCGGGGATATTCTGTTTGAAGAAGGCGCGCCCGCCGAGCACATGGTGCTCATCCTCAAGGGCGAGATTCATGTCCGCCGGCAGCACGGCGGCCCCATGGCGCTTTTCGTCGGCCGCATGGGGCAAATGACCGGCATTCTGCCTTTCTCCCGTATGAAAGGCTACGGCGGACAGGGATTCGCCGTGTCGCCCGTATGGGCGCTGCTCGTTCACCGCTCGCTCTTTCCCCAGATGCTGGCCGCCATTCCTTCCATGGCGCAGATAGTGGTTTCGGCGCTGCTGGACCGCGCGCGCGAAGTCACGCGCATCGAGCAACAGGCGGAAAAGCTCACCGCACTGGGCCAGTTAGCCGGAAATCTCGCGCACGAACTCAACAACCCCGCTTCCGCCGCGCAACGCGCCGCTGCCAGCTTGCTCACGGCCCTGCGCGCCAACCGCAACAATCGCCTGAAGCTGATTCTGCTTCAACTGACCGAAGAACAAGTACGAAAGCTCGAAGAGTGGGAGGAGAAAATGCTCTGCCGCACCAGCGGATCGCTTGCAGCGGCAGAGGACACGGATGCCCTCGGGTTTATTTCCCGCGAAGAGTCGGTGCGCGCGTGGCTCACTGCCATTGGCTGCCCCGATGTCTGGGAAATGGCCGCACAACTGGCGGAGCAGCGCGTAACCACCATCGACCTCGAAGAATTGCGCGGATTTCTAGAGGAGCACGCCATTTGCGTCTCGTTACAATATTTCGCCCGCTTTGTGCGCTCCGCGCGCGCTGCCGAGACCATCGTGAACTCCACCTCGCACATCTTCGACCTCATTGGCGCCGTCAAGGACTACTCCAACATGGACCGCGCGCCAATTCTCGAAGTCGACGTGCCGGCCGGTCTCGACGCCACCCTGCAGATGTTCCGCTCGCGCATGACGAATGTCGAACTCGAACGCGATTATCAGCCTGACCTGCCGCGCATCAGCGCCTATGGTGGCGAGCTGAACCAGGTGTGGACCGCCCTGATCGAAAACGCACTTGACGCCCTGGCAGAGGACGTCCCCGCGGACATCCGGGGTACCCAGGAAGCGGCCTCTGCTTCTCGGGGCGGGGAGAAGTCTTCGCCCGAGGGGACCAAACATCAGGGGCGCCTGCGCGTGGTCTGCCGGCTTGAGGCCGAAATGTTGCTGGTGGAGATCTGGAACTCCGGCCCCGGCATTCCTCCCGAGTTGCAGGAGCGCATCTTCGAGCCTTTCTTTACCACCAAAGCTCCGGGCAAGGGGCTTGGCCTCGGACTCGACAACGCCATGCGCATCGTCCGCAAGCACCGCGGCCATCTCAGCGTGAAGTCGGAGCCGGGCTCAACCTGCTTCCGCGTCCTCCTGCCTCTGGATCAGCTCCAGGCGTACTGAACAGCTGCCTCCAGCTCGCGCTTGCGGCCCACTGCGCGGAATAGGCCTGCGCCGTCTCTCCGCGTCTAACACCAGGGGCCCTTATGCGATCGTTCATTCGAGCCGGTCTGCTACCCGTCTTGTTTGCTGCTGTCGCGATAGTTTGCGGCTGCGGGGGCAACTCACAAATCGGTTGCACCCTCGAAACCGTGATTACCGTCAGCCCGACCTCCGCGACCGTCAACCACGCCGCCGCGCCGCCGGCAAACCAGGTTCAGTTTATTGGGGTTGGGGGGTACGCCGCGCCGCCAGGCGAAGATTGCGCCGTGCCAGCGTTGTCATGGATCGCCTACGGGACATGGTCAAATCCGGATCCTACAGACATCACGATCAGCAGCGCCGATGACTCCACAAATGGAACGGCCGTGTGTGTGGCGCCGACGAACGGTGCTGTCACGCTCACAGGAACCTTTCCCAGTGCGCAACTGTCTCCGCAATCCGTCACCAAATCGGTGCAATTGACTTGCGAATGAAGTAAGAGCCACGGGGAGCGGACAGCCTCGCCGGATTCTTCAGGTCCCGCGCTCGCGCCGACTTCCTGTTCCCGGCTATTTCATCACTTCCACGCCGCGCCAAAAGGCCACATACCCTTTCAGCTTGCGCGCCGCTGGCTTTGGGTCGGGGTAATACCAGGCTGCGTCCTGGTTGTCCTGCCCGTCGATCACCACCGTCAAGTAGCGCTTCTGGCCGGTCGCGGGATCGGTCGAGGTCGTGCTGCTGGTTCGAAAATACTCGCGCTTCAGGCTGGATTCGGGGAAATAGACCGTCCCCTCAACTTCCATGATCTGATCGCTGTCCGCAAGGACTCGACCGTTCCAAATTGCTCGCGCCATGGGTTTTCCGGTTACTTTCAATCGTTCGACCCGTGCTCCGGCCAGAGCAGAAAACCGGCCGCGCAAGGGGAACCGATACGACAGTAACAGACTTCGCGCCGCGTGGCGAGTTCTAATCAGATACCTGCCCGCCGGCGGGCCTATTTCGCCGCAACAATCGAATCGATATGCATGCTCTTGTGCGTTGCGTCTTCAGTCGCCGTCACGGTCACGTGATCGCCATAAAAGTCCTTGACCGCATCCGGGTTGTCGATAGCCCAAACCTGCTTATCCGGGTCGACAAATACCGGCTTCATTCCGCCTTCAATGCATTTCTTCACACAGGCCGCGCCCGTACCGACGTGTTTTGCGCCGCACATAGAGTCGGAAATCCATCCCGTGCTTGTAGTTGACCCGGCAGCTTGCGCCACAACGACGGCCACGGCAAAAAGGGCAGCCAACAGTGAAATGCTTCGTTTCATGGGGACCTCCAGGGGGAATCTTTGCTGGCTCCTATGATGCTCTCGCCGCCAGATTTTCTCAAGGGGCAATCTTCTCACGATTCTGAGCAACCCAAAATCTCAAGAGTTACCGTGCGAACTTGCCAACTTGCAATGTCGCAAAGCGACGCCAACCCGCCAAGAGGCGAACGGATTGATTCGTCCGTGTTTGCCCCATCCCATCGCACTTTTTCCAGAGCCAAACGTCGCATAGCACGATGTCAACGGACTATTTTGACCTGCGAGCGCTCCGCGAAGCATCCACGCGCTTGAGAGTCACTTCGTAACGCTGCGCCGCCGCCGAAAAGCGGTTGATCATTTCCGTGGTCTTGCTCATGAAGTGAGGATTTTTCTCGCGGATCGCATCCAGTATCGGCGCAAACTTGGCCAGCAGGAAAAACCCCTCGCCATTGGAATCGACAAATAGCTCTGCCGAAACCGCCCCGTGCAGCACCATCGCCGCCGCCATCTCCCAATACGTGATCACTTGCCGAAACCAGGCATTGTGCGGATCGGCGGGATTTTCCGCCACGGCCGAAAATTCTTCCAGCGTCGTTGGCCAGAATTCGCCGCCGACCCAGGCGCGCGCCTGCCGCATCACCGCTTCAGTGCGCAGTTGATAGAGCTTCAGAATGATTTCAGCGTCGGCCGGTGTGGCCAGCATGCGTTCCATATTTGGCGTCATCTCCGCTGTCATACTACAGGAACCGGCGGAGATGTGTCGCTGAATTCTCCCACGCTGACTCCCTAACTTGCCGGCTCGCTGCTTCTACGCCGGCTGCAGCTCGTGCTTCTCGTCCTTCTTTTCGACGACCGGCCCGTGAGTCTCCGCTGTCGGCGGTGGCGGCGCGTCGCCTATGCGCTTGGAGTAGCTGCAAACCACCTTGCCTGGCTCAGCGGGAGCCGCAGCAGGTTTCTTTCCGCGCTTCTTGGGCGCCGCCGCCTCTTCCTCAGCGGATTTCTTTTTGTTCGGGCACTCCAGATAAACACCCGAGCGCAGAGTCTTTTCGACAAGATAAGGGCTATCGCACTGGGGACACTTCTTGGCCACCGGTTTCAGATTCGAAGTGAAGTCGCACTTGGGATAATTCGTGCAGCCCCAGAAGACATTCCCGCGGCGCGCGCGCCGCTCGGCCACGTCGCCCTCGCCGCACTTGGGACACTTCATCCCCTCGATCAAATTCTGCTTTACATATTTGCACTTGGGGTATCCCGAACAGGAAACGAACTCGCCGTACGCACCCTGGCGCAGCACCAGCGGCTTGCCGCATTGGGGGCAGTCTTCGCCGGTAGGCTCCGGCGGCTTCTGCTGCTGCTTCGAACTCAGCTTCCGGAAGGTCTTGCACGGCGGATCGGCGTTGTAATCCGGGCAAGCCATGAAAGGACCGAAAAGTCCGCGCCGCATCACCATCACCTTGCCGCAGTTTTCGCAATACTCCTCGGTGTCGCCCGCCTCCTGCGCCTCCGGCGTGTTCAGGTCGGGCTTCGAAGCAATGTTCTCCTTGGTGAACGTACAGCTCGTGGGGTCCTTCTTGTTGTAAGCCGAGCACGCGTAGAAGGTGCCGAACTTGCCCCACTTCAAAACCAGTGGAGACCCGCAGACCTCGCACTTCTCCGCGGTCTTGACCTCCATCCGCTTGATGTTTTCCATCTTCTTGCCGGCGTCTTTGAGCTCGTCCTCAAAGTGGTCGTAGAAGCCGTTCAGAAGATCGGTCCACTTCTCCGTGCCTTCTTCAATGTCGTCGAGCTCGGTTTCGAGCTTCGCCGTGTACGCCGTGTCGAAGATGTAAGGAAAATTCTTCACCAGCAGATCGCAAACCACCACGCCAATTTCCGTGGGATAGAAGCGCCCGCGCGAACCGCCGTGCTTCACTACATATTCGCGGTCCTGAATGGTGTTGATGATGGAAGCGTAGGTCGAGGGCCGTCCG
>CAWHNV010000061.1:0-109351 GCA_963830785.1 uncultured Acidobacteriota bacterium | reverse complement strand
CCACGCTCGAGTCCACAAGTGAAAATGCGTGCTCGAGAAACTCATTTACCCTGTCCTGGCTGGCGGTCAAGATATTCGATGACGGCCTCATCCTTGCCGACGTTGGCGGTATTGCTCTTCGCGTCCGGGGTTAGGCAGGCTGCGCCCGTCCAACACGAACCCTTGGCATGCGGTTCGCTGGCGGGGATGCCGTTATGAAACGAAAAGCTGAGAAACGGAGCCGGTGGCGGCCGGAGCCGGCGCGGACAGGTTGCGCAGCTTTTCCGAAGCCTGCATTGCCTGGAGGGCATCGAGGAGCGAAGGCAGCGCCACCGGCAGGCGAACATTGTGAGCCAGCCAGCGCAGATTCTTGAGCGCGTAGGGAACGCTTTGCAGAAAGTGCGCCTTGCGCTCGTAGAAACCGCGGAAGCCGTAGGCGCCGAGCGCCTGCAGGATGCGCACGTAAACGTACGCGTAGTAATGCTCCATGAAGGCGCCGCGATCGAGGTCGATGAAACCCGAAAAGAGTGTCGAGGTAGCGGTATCCTTGAGCAGCTCCTGGCGTAGTTGTGGTGGAGCACGGCCTTGCCGTCGTAGAGCAGCGACGCGATGTCGTAGTGCAGCGCGCCTTTGCGGCCGCCCTGGTAGTCGATAGTTATGAGCTGTGTCGCGCAGCATTACATTGCGCATCGAAAATCGCGATAGAGAAAATAGTTGTGCGGAGCGGCGAGCACAGTCGGTCAAACGGCTGAAATCGAGCTCAAGCGCCTGTTCGTTGAATGGGACACCACAGGCGCAGGAAGTAGTATGTTGAAATAGTTTGATCTAGGCGATGGACTGGCGGTCGAAGCTGGAGTGGGGGATAGCAAACTTTGTAATCGAGGTCGCGGCCCGCGACGACCTGAAAGCGCGGCAGCTCGGCAACCACTTTGCGGTAAGCTGCACAACTTCCAGGTGAGATGGCATCACCGGGCTCCGCCAGGAATTCAAAGAGCGTGATGTCGCCCAGGCGGCTCTTCTTCAAGGTAAGCGCCGTGGGCCAGATCTTCGGCGTAGATCTCGGGACGGGCAGGCCGTGGCGGCGAAAGCCCCGGGAGACGTCGAGAAAGGCAAGGTTCTCTTCGCGAACGGAATAAATGTGCGACGGCGGTGTGGCCTGAGCCGGCCAGCCTGATGATATTGCGCCCCGAGCCGCCGAGCTGGCCCTGCAGGGGCCGCTGTCAGCCGGCGAATGAAACGGCTGCTCGAAAAGGCGTTTAAGAACGTCCTTTTCCTGTTTCCCATCAAGATACTTGGTCAAAGATAGCGATGCAGGGAAGGGGACGCAAGAGGCGCGTACGGCGCGATTATTCGCCTTCATGGTGGGACGCCACGCCATCGAAGCGCGTAAAGGCCGAGTTCCAATGCATCTTGATGATGCCCGTGGGGCCGTTGCGCTGCTTGGAAATAATGATCTCCGCCTCGGCCTTTTCTTCGTGATAGTTCCTTGCGGTTGTAGTAGGCCTCACGGTGAATGAAGGCGACCACGTCGGCGTCCTGCCGCACGGGAACCTGACTCGCGGAGATCGCTCAGCATGGGGCCTTGTTGTCTCGCGCTTCTCGTTCGAGCGCGAGAGCTGAGAGAGCGCGATGACAGGAACCTGAAGTTCCTTGGCCATGGCCTTGAGGCCACGCGAGATGGCGGAAACTTCCTACGCGGTTTTCGAAACCTTTGGCGCGGGCATGCTTGCCGACATGAGCTGGAGGTAGTCGATCAGGATGAGGTCGAGGCCGCCGGCATGTTCCGCAGGCGGCGGGCCCTGGCGCGCATTTCAGCGATGGTTGAGCCGGCGGAATCGTCAATAAAGATGCGCGACTCCACCACAAGAGCTCAACGCTCTGCTCGGCGCGGCCAAAGAATCCCTTCTGGATTTTTCTCGCGGTTGACGCTGGCTTGCGACGCCAGCATGCGGCGAAGGAGGGACTCGCGGCTCCATTGTGGCCATCTTCAGCCTGGAAATGAGCCGCGAGTCCCTCCTTCGCCGCATGCTGGCGTCGCAAGCCAGCGTCGACCAGCAAAAAATCCAGAAGGGATTCTTTGGCCGCGCCGAGCAGGAGAAACTTCAGGACGCGTTGAGCCTTCTGGTGGAGTCGCGCATCTTTATTGACGATTCCGCCGGCTCAACCATCGCTGAAATGCGCGCCAGGGCCCGCCGCCTCAAGCAGAATGCCGGCGGCCTCGACCTCATCCTGATCGACTACCTCCAGCTCATGTCGGCAAGCATGCCCGGCGCCAGCAAGAAAGGTTTCGAAAACCGCGTGCAGGAAGTTTCCGCCATCTCGCGTGGCCTCAAGGCCATGGCCAAGGAACTTCAGGTTCCTGTCATCGCGCTCTCTCAGCTCTCGCGCTCGAACGAGAAGCGCGACGACAAGAGGCCCATGCTGAGCGATCTCCGCGAGTCAGGTTCCATTGAGCAGGACGCCGACGTGGTCGCCTTCATTCACCGTGAGGCCTACTACAACCGCAAGGAAGATTTGTCAGCCGAAGAAAAGGCCGAGGCGGAGATCATTATTTCCAAGCAGCGCAACGGCCCCACGGGCATCATCAAGATGCATTGGAACTCGGCCTTTACGCGCTTCGATGGCGTGGCGTCCCACCATGAAGGCGAATAATCGCGCCGTACGCACGCCTGCCTTGCGTCCCCTTCCCCTGCATCGCTATCTTTGACCAAGTATCTTGATGGGAAACAGGGAAGTTTTTCATGGACGTTCTTAAACGCCTTTTCGAGCAGCATTTTCATTCGCCGGCTGAGCACGTGCGGCCCCTGCAGGGCCAGCTCGGCGGCTCGGGGCGCAATATCATCAGGCTGGCCGGCTCAGGCCACACCGCCGTCGGCATTCTTTATTCCGTTCGCGAAGAGAACCTTGCCTTTCTCGAATTCTCCCGGCATTTTCGCCGCCACGGCCTGCCCGTCCCCGAGATCTACGCCGAAGATCTGGCCCACGGCGCTTACCTTGAAGAAGACCTGGGCGACATCACGCTCTTTGAATTCCTCAGCGCCAATCGTTCCGGTGATGCCATCTCGCCTGAGGTTGTTGCAGCTTACCGCAAAGTGGTTGCCGAGCTGCCGCGCTTTCAGGTCGTCGCGGGCCGCGACCTCAATTACAAAGTTTGCTATCCCCGCTCCAGCTTCGACCGCCAGTCCATCGCCTGGGATCTGAACTATTTCAAGTACTACTTCCTGCGCCTTGCTGGTATCCCATTCAACGAACAGGCGCTTGAGCTCGATTTCAGCCGTTTGACCAAGCTGCTGCTCGCCGCTCCGCACGACTATTTTCTCTATCGCGATTTTCAATCGCGCAACGTAATGCTGCGCGACGGCAGCCCGTGGTTTCTCGACTACCAGGGCGGCCGCAAAGGCGCGCTGCACTACGACATCGCGTCGCTGCTCTACGACGGCAAGGCCGATCTGCCGCCACAACTACGCCAGGAGCTGCTCGATCACTACCTCGACACTCTTTCGGGTTTCATCGACCTCGATCGCGACGCCTTCATGGAGCATTACTACGCGTACGTTTACGTGCGCATCCTGCAGGCGCTCGGCGCCTACGGCTTCCGCGGTTTCTACGAGCGCAAGGCGCACTTTCTGCAAAGCGTTCCCTACGCGCTCAAGAATCTGCGCTGGCTGGCTCACAATGTTCGCCTGCCGGTGGCGCTGCCTTCGCTCCTCGACGCCCTCCAGGCAATGCAGGCTTCGGAAAAGCTGCGCAACCTGTCCGCGCCCGCGCCCGGTCTCACGGTCCGCGTCTTCAGCTTTTCGTTTCATAACGGCATCCCCGCCGACGAATCCGGCAACGGCGGAGGGTTCGTGTTTGACGGGCGCAGCCTGCCTAACCCCGGACGCGAAGAGCAATACCGCCAACTTTCCGGCAAGGATGAGGCCGTCATCGAATATCTTGACCGCCAGCCAGGCGTAAATGAGTTTCTCGAGCACGCATTTTCACTTGTGGACTCGAGCGTGGCCAACTATCGCCAGAGGGGCTTCTCCAATTTGAGCGTGTCCTTTGGATGCACCGGCGGTCAGCACCGTTCTGTCTATCTCGCCGAGCATCTGGCGGAGCATCTGCGTGGCGCGGAGGGCGTGGATGTGAAGGTGCGCCACATGCAACTGGAGAAACTCGGCTGGGAGAATCCCCCGCAATGAAGGCCATGGTGTTCGCGGCGGGCTTGGGCACGCGCCTGCGGCCTCTCACCGACGACCGTCCCAAGGCGCTGGTCACAATCGCCGGTCGCACGCTGCTTGACATCACGCTCTCCCGCTTGCGCACCTTCGGCGTCCGCGAAGTGATCGTGAACGTTCACCACCTTGCCGATCAGGTTGTCGCCTATCTTGCAGCCAACCAGAACTTCGGCATGAGGATCGAAGTCTCGCGCGAGGAAGACTTACTCGACACCGGCGGTGGCCTCAAAAAAGCTGCATGGTTCTTTCTTGAGTCGGGTGCGAGTGCAGACAAGCCGTTCCTAATTCACAACGTCGACGTGCTCAGCACCATCGATCTCGCCCGCATGGCGCAATTCCACACGCAACACAACGCGCTAGCCACACTCGCCGTCGCCGAGCGCCCCACTTCCCGCCCATTACTATTCAGCCCGCAGGCCCAACTCCTGGGCCGCGCGCCCGCGAACAAGACGGAAACCATAAGCACCCAAGCCATAGGTGCCCAAACCATAGGCGCCAAAGCCATGGGTGCCCCCGGTCCCTCGCGTTCGGGGACCGGGGCTAGCGCAACCGCTGGTCCCACGCATTCCGAAACAGCCCTCGCCTTCTCCGGCATTCACGTCGTATCGCCGCGCATCTTCGCCAAACTCGACGAGGGGGGCGCTTTTTCCATCGTCAACGCCTACGTGCGCCTGGCAAACCGCGGTGAAGCCATCCTCGGCTTCTGCGCGGACGGCGCCTATTGGCGCGATCTCGGCCGCCCCAATGATCTCATCACCGCCGAACGCGATGTGGCAGATGGAACCTACCCCTGTGATTGATTGACTGCGATTGCCTTTCGCGGATTCAACTCAGCCCGAAAAGGGGGTGCCCCATGTCCCCGATTTTGGGACATGGGAGAGCACGAACCCAACTCAGCCTCGGTCATCCTGAGCGACGGCCGTTCGCTTCGCGAACGGCCGAAGTCGAAGGACCTGCATTTGTTTTTCACGCATTCAACTCAGCACGAAAAGGATGCTCCGTAGTCTGCGGAAAAACTCTTCAAGGTCAGCAAGAAGTGTCAGGGCACGACTTCAGTCGTGCCGAAACGATTCGCAAAGAAGAAGGGGCTTTAGCCCCTGAGGGAAGTTTCTCCACTACCCCAAGCTGCTAATGCAGCCAACTCTACACCTTGCAAATCAAATGATTGTCCAGCACATCGAAATCAATCTCCGCGCCCAGTCCCGGCCCTTCCGGCACACGCACAAACCCTTCGGCATCGATTCTGATCGGATTCTTCACGCCGAAGCAGAATGGCTCTTGCGGGATCAGCACCTCGTAGTACTCGCAGTTGCGAATGGCGCAGCTCACGTGCAGGTTGGCCGCGTCCAGCAGGGCATTCGTGGTGGTATGCACCTCGCAGTTCACGCCGAAGGCCTCGCACAGCGCCGCGGTCTTCATCAATCCCGTCACGCCGCCCTTCCACGACACATCGCTGCGCACAATGTCCACGGCGCGTTGCGTCAGGTACTGCGTAGTCGAGAACAATCCTCCCGGTGTTGACTCCACGCCCGCAATGGGAATCTCCAGCGCCCGGCACAGTTCCCGGTAGCCGTAAATGTCGTAGTCCGAGAGCGGCTCTTCGAACCAGTAGTAGTTCAGCCGCTCCAACTCTCGGCCGATCCGCAAGGCCTGCTGTTGCGTGTACCCGGCCACGGGATCGCTCATCAGCGCCATCTCGTCGCCCAGCTCCGAGCGCAACGCGCGGTACGCCTCCACATCCCGCGCCGGATCGCCCCAGGGATGAATTTTGTACGCCCGGTATCCCATCGCGCGATACTCCTGCGCCTGCTGCACAAAAGCATCAATCGTAGGCAGGATCAAGGAACTGGCATACGCCGGCAATTGCGTGCGATACGCGCCCAGCAAGCGGTAGAGAGGCAGCCCCGCCGCCTTCGCGCCCAAATCCCACAACGCCACGTCCACCGGTCCGTGCGCGTAGATGGGCAAGAATCCCCACCAGCGGTCCATGCGCCGCACCTGCTGCCACAACAGCTCGCGGTTCAGCGGATCCTCTCCAATCAACAGTGGCCGAATAATTGACCCAATCAGATGCGCCGTCGCCTGTCCGCTGCGCCCGCCCCACGCAAACGCGTGCCCCTCCAGCCCCTCGTCTGTTTTGATTTCGAGAAAGACAATGTCATGCGCAGCCCTGCCGCCCTTCACGCCCGCCGTCACCATCTCGGAATGCGGATTGGCAATCACGCTGATCGCCACGTCAGTAATCTTCATGCCCATTCACTCTTTCACTGTCGACGGTCCACGGTCCACGTACCACGGTCCACGGTTCACTCCGCGTCCACCGGATACCCGCGGCTCACGTAGCTGTCGATAATCTTTTCGTACACCTTTTTCCATCCGCCCTCTCGCTCCTCCGCCGGAATCCCGTCCGGCCAAACGCTGATGAAGAGATAATGCAGTTCCCGGTCGGCCAGCGCATTCTCCACCCAGTGCTCAGTGCGCGCGGGCACAAACGCCACTGCGGGAGCCCGCACCTGCTGCATCTCCCCGCCGATATACACCCGCGCCTCGCCTGCCCAGAACAAATAGATCTGCATGAAAGTCTGGTGGCTGTTCGGCGGCGTCGTGCCGCCCGGCCGCACCATCTGCAGCACCGCCTCGCACGCCCCGGTTGCGTCGCGCGGCAGCAGCATCACAAATTCGTTGCCCGCGCACCGAAACGGCTCTCCTTCGCTGAATTGTCTGATGAACATCGATCGCTCCCATCGAATATCACCGCCGCAATCGCCCGCCGCGGAGTGCCACGGCAGTACTCTAACAGGTGCCCCGGCGCAGCCAAACAGCTTCAGGAATTCCCTCAAATCTCATTCAGAATCAGTGCAACCCGGCCCGTCAACAAATCGCTGGGCGACTCTTCCGGATCCATGACGAGCAGCTCCACTGGAAACGCCAGGTTCTGCGGCCGCAGGATCAAGCGGCTTGACTGGAATTCCGCATAGCGGAGAGTTAGGTGCGAGCCGTGGCGGACCGCATAAACGTTGGGACGGCTCGGCCGGTAGGGAAGCAGCGAGTTGTAGTGCCGGTCAATCAGCGCAATGGCCTCGGGCAGCACCAAAGGCTCCATGGGCAACGCGTCCGCCAGTGACACTCGGATGGCGACAAAGCGCTGCCAGGCGCGGCGTACGTTTGTAGCCCTTGCGCGCACTGCATGCAAAGCCCCTGGCGGCAGATGCAGCATAAGTTGTACCGCCGCGGGCCGGATGACCGGCTCGAAAAGCGCCGTGGCATGTGAAACCACCGGGACCGCCCCGGCACTCTCATCTACCGGCCAGAATCCGCCGTGGGGCAGCGCTGGCATCAGTTCGTCGACCGTCAAGCGCTGGGCAGCCAGCACTCGGTCCATCGCCTCCAGCGAAAGTTGCCGCCGGCTGCGCAGAAAATTGGAGATATGCGCCTGCCCAAAACCCGTCTGCCGCGCCAATAGCGAGACGCTGAGAGTGCCCCGCTGGATCCTGCGCAGCAGTTCCAGGCGGAGACGCTCGTGCATCTGAGTAAAGTTCATCTGTGGAAAATTTGCTGCCCGCAATGAGCATTAAACTTCAATGCTTTCTGCTGGAAAACTCATCAGGCTTATTGGCCTTCATTCTCAGCGTTCATGAGGCGATTAGAAAGTGACAGGCGGGAAATCTGTGGATTGGCGTTGACGCAGAAGAAGCAAATGCCTACATTGAGTTAACTTAATCACGCATTGGCTTGTGGGAATCTTTAGGAAAACGTGTATTCGCTCTTTCTTAGCCGAAGGCCCAATCGTGCCTTCAGGAACAGCGGGTAGACTTTTGCCGGTTCAATTTGTTCAGTCCCGGCTTTTCTCCTCCCATCCCGGCACCGCTTCAAGACGGCGCCGGTAAACACGTCAATCGGGAAATTCCAGGATCTGCGCACCAATGGTCATGACAGACAACAAGAGAGCACAGGTGGCAATCCCCCATCAGGACAGGAGAAATCTGAGTTGCCTCGCCTGGTTCTCTTCACCCCGCGGAAAAACCTGCTTCACAAAATTCCGTCGGGAGATGAGACAAACACGGAGAATCAGTCATGGAAGTGCGCGTTCAGTTGAAGGTTTGCGAAGGTTGCGGTTGTCTTTGGTACCGTGCCCAGACACTCGATAGTGTGTATTGCAAAGAGTGTGAGTCCAAGTTAAGAACGTTTCCATCCCCGGAAAGTCGCAAGCGACGCGGCCGTCCGGGCCGCAAGCAGTTGGCCAGGGTTTGGGCCGTCGCTCAGGCTGCGGGAGGTGCGCAATGAGCGCAGCTCTCCAGTTGCCCATGGCTTGGGAAACAAGTGCTGTCCAGGAAAGTTGGCAGATCGAACGCAGGAGACGGGAGCGAAAACCCCCGGTGCGGCCCCAGACAGACTCGGCCGCGGCCAGGGCCGAGCCGCCGGTCAATCTGGCCTTCTACCGCAGACACACTGAAAGCCTGTTGCGACGCTACCTGTACGCATCCATGCAGGTGGGCAGGGCTCCGTCTCTCCTTAGCGATCCGGTCGCGCGGGGATGGGCTTCCAGCCGTCGCATCCGCACCTTCGAGGACGCTGTTATTTTTGTCCTCGATATTGAAAAATGCCTCAGTCAGCTCGGCAGTCTCGACCGCGAAATTCTGGGCCGGATCGTGCTGCAGGAGTACACCCAAGCCGAGACCGCTGTCCTGCTCGGCATGGCCATTCGCACCATTTCATACAAATACCCAATGGCCGTCGACCGCCTTACAGAGAAGCTGCTCGCGTCCAGTCTGCTCATCTTGCCTCATTAAGTTTCTGACCGCTCGAAGAGAAAACCTCCAGTGCCCATCCTTTCGCCCGATTTTTGGGCGAAAGGGTGGGAGAGCACAAACTGCCGCGGTCATCCCGAGCGATGTTCGGCCCATTTGGGCCAAACGGAATCGAAGAACCCGCATTTCGAGATGCCAAGTTCCGCAAAGAACTTCCGGGACACCATACCAGCCGCTCGTTTGCAGTCCCATAGTCCCACAACCCCGTAGTCCCTTCCATTTACAATTGCCTGCAGCAAATATGTTGATCCGCTCCAGAGCGCCGCTGCGGCTGGGTTTGGCCGGTGGGGGCACCGACGTCTCGCCCTACTGCGACGAATTCGGCGGCGCCATCCTCAACGCCACCATCGATTACTACGCCTACGCCGCTCTCGAGCCCCTCGACACGAATACGATCGAGTTCGTCTCTGCCGACCTCGCCCAGAGCGCCTCCTACACCTCCACCGCCGTGCTTCCCAACGACGGCCGCCTCGATCTTTTCAAGGCCGTCTACAACCACGTCGTCCGCGAATTCAACCAGGGCAAGCCGCTCAGCCTCCGCATCAGCACGCGCGTCGATGTGCCCGCCGGTTCCGGCCTGGGTTCGTCCTCCACACTCACGGTGGCCATGCTCGCGGCGTATGCTGAGTGGCTCAACCTTCCCCTCGACGACTACGAGCTGGCGCATACCGCCTTCGTCATCGAGCGCGTCGAAGCCGGTCTCGAAGGTGGCAAGCAGGATCAATACGCGGCGGCCTTCGGCGGTTTCAACTTTATGGAGTTCGGCAACAACGGCCGCGTCCTGGTCAACCCGTTGCGCATCAAGCCGTGGGTCGTCTCCGAGCTTGAGGCCTCGCTTCTGCTCTATTTCACCGGAAAATCCCGCACCTCCGCCGACATCATTCAGGAGCAATCGCGCAACGTTCGTGACCGCAACGAGCCCGCCCTCGACGCCATGCACGCCATCAAGGAAGAAGCCTTCCGCATGAAAGAGTGCCTGCTGCGCGGCGACTTTTTGAGCCTCCACCAGGTGCTGCGCGGCAGTTGGGAATCGAAAAAACGCATGGCCAGCCAGATCACCAACGAACACATTGAAGCCCTGTACGCCTGTGCGCTCCAGGCCGGCGCCTACTGCGCCAAAATCTCCGGCGCCGGTGGCGGCGGCTTCATGATGTTTCTCGTCGATCCCATCCAGAAAGATAAAGTCACCGCTGCGTTGCGCAGCCAGCACGCCGAAGGCACCGCCTACGCATGCCACTTCACGCCCGGCGGCGTGCAGGTGTGGAGAGTGCCATGAGCGATCCGTTATCGCCCGGTTCAACGCCCCATCTGGTCCGCGCGAAACTCCTCGAGGGCCTCGCCGTAATGGAAGCCGTGGCCCACGACGCCGCGCTGCATGGGAGGCTCGTCGCCGCCGCAGAAGCCACGGCCGACGCATTGCTCGCAGGCCGCAAGCTCATGGTGGCCGGCAACGGCGGCAGCGCTGCCGACGCGCAGCACGTTGCCGCGGAGTTTGTCTGCCGCCTCGTCGACGACCGTCCCGCCATGCGCGCCATCGCTCTCACCACGAACACTTCCATCCTCACCGCCGTCGCCAACGACTACGGATTTGACCGCATCTTTGCGCGACAGATTGAAGCCCTCGGCGAGACGGGTGACGTCTTCCTCGCCATTTCCACATCTGGCAACTCGCCCAATGTCCTGCTCGCCCTCGAGCAATGCCGTGCCATCGGCATCGTCACCATAGGCCTCACGGGAAAAACCGGCGGCAAAATGCCGCCACTCTGCGACCACTGTCTGCGCATGCCATCCGAAGTCACTATGCACATCCAGCAAGCCCACCTGGCCCTCGAACACATCTTCTCTCTACTCGTGGAGCGCCGCTACTTTGCCGCGAAACCCGCGGCCAAAGGCTGAACACGGATGGAAGCCATCGTTCTCGCCGGCGGCCTCGGCACGCGGCTCGCGTCGCGGCTTCACGGCCTGCCTAAGCCCATGGCGCCCATCGCCGGCCGCCCCTTCCTTGAAATTCTGCTCACCCAATTGCGCCGCTCCGGCTGCACCCGCGTTCTGCTCTCCGTCGGCCACCAGCACACCGTCATTCAGAACCATTTCGGTGCATCCTTCAACGGCATCGAGATCGATTACGTCGTCGAGAGCGCTCCCCTCGGCACCGGAGGCGCCATTCGTCTCGCCCTCGCCGAGGCCCGCGAAGAATCCGTGCTCGTTCTCAACGGCGATACCTTCCTCGATGCCGATTACGCCGACCTGCTGCGCTTCCACCAGTCTGAGGGCGCCGCGGTCACTCTCGCTGTCGTCCATTGCGACGACGTATCCCGCTATGGAGGCGTGACCATTGAAGACCAACACATTGTCCGCTTTGAAGAGAAGGGCCGATCTGGCCCGGGAATCATCAGCGCCGGAACCTACGTTCTTGCACGCAACCTCGCATGGCCGTCCGCACTCCCCGAGAAATTCTCCATCGAGCGAGATTTCTTCGTCCCCGAAGTTGCGCGTCTTCGTCCCGCAGCTTACAAGGTCGGCGGCTTCTTTCTCGACATTGGAATCCCTGAAGACCTCGATCGCGCCCAGGCCGAGCTCGCGCAATTCTTCCGTTAGGGCCACACCAGCCTTGGGACCCGGAACCACCAAATGCTGCTTTGAAAGGGCACGGCTTTAGCCGTGCCGCAAACGCCGCAAAAGTCGCGGGGCTTTAGCCCCTGAGGGATGTATTCCAGCCCATTGGATGTTTATGAGACCGCTCCTGGCTTCCTGTCTCCGAAGTTCGCATCATAACGAACGGTCATCCTGAGCGAGTCCCGGCATGCCGGGACGAGTCGAAGGACCTGCATTTCGGGCCTTGGGGTTGCGCCACGAATTTCTAAGACAACACACTAGCCCCACTCGTGAGAACGAGATTTCTTCGTCCCCGAACTCGCGCGTCTTCGCCCTGCAGCTTACAAGGTCGGCGGCTTCTTTCTCGATATTGGAATCCCTGAAGACCTCGATCGCGCCCAGGCCGAACTGGCGCAATTCGCCAGAGCCGCGATCAACGGCTCTCCTGGCAGAGGCACGGACGCCGGCTCCTGATGCGCCAGCCGATCTTTCCCAAGCAAAGCCGGGCAAGCTTTTTGAATAACTCGCGGTCCTTAGGTTCGCCTTCTATACCATCGCCCAAAGTCGGGACCACGGGAACCACGAACGCCGGAGTCTACCGGCTACTAGCCACGAGTCGCCCACTATCTACTACTTTCTAGTGTCTCAGTCCCGCAGTCCCCGTTCTCTTTTTCCCTTGCTCCCCGGTCAAGTCCCGCGTCCTTCCCGTCCACTTCAAGCCCTTGAAACCAATGCACAGCCAACCTTCACCCATTTGCAGAGAATTTCCGCGCTTTGTCGCACAATCATTTCATGCGAAATGCCTCCACCTTACCCGGAACTCAGGTCTCGGCACAAGATTCGCCGCCTTCCAGATCGCTGTTGACTAGAAAATTAACCATGTTAATTAAGTTGTCATCCAGCCCCTGGATGTTGTGGTCATTCGTCTTCCACTTGGGTCCCAACCACAACATATTGCGGTCAGTGCGTCATCAAAAAAATAAAGAAGATTTTCGCCACCCATACCCCGGTAGGGTATCCAAGGGACATTATGGCATTAAATCGCTTAAAATCAATGAATTAGCATCAAAATCGCAATCGGGAGCGGACAGTACGGGGGTCTGTACCCCCCTCCCCCCTCCCCCCTCCCCCCCACCCCCTATACCACCGCATTCCGCGCGATCACTTCGCGATACCACTCCGCGCTCAGTTTCGGAGTGCGCAGTTCGGTCTTGTAATCCACGTAATGGATGCCGAACCGCTTGCTGTAACCATCTGCCCATTCGAAGTTGTCCATCAGGCTCCACAGGAAGTAGCCCTTCACCGGGAAGCCCTCTGCGGCGGCGCGTTGCAAGTGTGTCAGATGGTTGCGCAGGTACATCACGCGGTCCGTATCTTCGATGGTCTCGGCGGGCGTGACCACGTCCGCAGACGAGCAGCCGTTCTCGGTGATGTAAACCGCGCGCGGATTCCAGATCTCGCACACGTTGCGCACCGCCCAATAGATGCACTCAGGACCGATGTAGAGCCACGGCGAAGCCATCTTCGGATACGAGGCAGGATACGGCTCAATCGCGTAGCCTCGCCGAGAGCCGTCAGCCCAAACAGAGCCGTCAGCCCGAACATAAGTCGGCGTGTACACATTCAGCCCTACAAAATCGAGCCGGCTGCCGATGGCCTTCATATCGCCTGGCTCCACGTGCGGCGCATTCGCTCCTTCGCGTCGCAAATAACTCTCCGGATAAGCGCCTTCGAGCAGCGTGGTCAGGAATGGCGCATTTTCCTCGCGCGTGGCGCGCTGCGCCGCTTCGATATTGGCGCGATCCTCGATCACCGGAACGCAAACCTTGGCATTCTCCGCCAGTCCCACTTGCGCCGCCGGCGCGTTGGCGCGGATCGCCTGCACTCCCAGCCCATGCGCCAGAATCCCGTGATGCCGAACCTGATTCACCTCGGCCGCCGGCAACTTGAGTCCCGGCGCAAACTGGCCAACTTGATAGCTGAGGTCAGTAAAACAAGCGAACTCGTTCGTAGTCATGAAGTGCTGCACGCGGTCGCCCAACTGCCGCGCCACATAGCCTGCGTAATCAGCAAAGGCCAGCGCCGTCGCGCGCGATTGCCAGCCTCCCGCGAGCGCCGCGGGCAGGTCCCAGTGAAAGAGCGTCACGTACGGCGTGATGCCGTTCGCGAGCAACTCGTCCAGCACGCGCTTGTAGTAGTCGAGTCCTGCCGAACTCGGCTGACCTATTCCATTGGGAAATACTCGCGGCCACGAAATCGACATCCGGTACGCGGAGACGCCCAGGTGCTTGAGCAGCCGCACGTCCTCTTTGTAAAGATGATAGGAATCGTCGGCCACGTCGCCCGTATCGCCGTTGTAGGTCTTGCCCGGCGTGTGCGAGAAAACGTCCCAGATCGACGGCCCGCGTCCGCCCTCATGCACTCCGCCCTCAATCTGGTAGGCCGCCGTGGCGCATCCCCACACAAAGCCCTGCGGAAATTGCCGGCTGCCCGGCACCGGTTGCGCGAGCGAAAACTCTGGCAGTGAAACACCGGCCAACGCGGCGGTGGCAGCCGCAACCTTGCCAAACTGGCGGCGCGTGATCTCTTTCATGGATGCAATCGCCCTTTCGAAATCAAAGGCCGATTATAACGGAGCGCAGTCGGTGCCTAATGGAGCATCGCTCTGCGTAAATCTCTGATGAAGTCACGGCCTTCCCCATTGACGCGGGTCCGCCTCAAAGCTAAGTTCACATTCATGGAAAATCTAGACTTCGATCGGCTTCTCAAGTCGTACAGGGAGGCAGTGGATCGCTGGGTCGACGCCATCCACGCCGAAGAATCGCTCGCGACGGAAGACCACTCCATGGTGGAAATGGAGCTGTGGGACGACGCCGGCTTCAAGCTTCACGACGCGGAGTTGGAAGCCAAGAAAGCGCGCGACGCCTATAAGAATGCATTGCGCAAGAAAAACTACGGCTTTTAAACGCGCAAACAAAAGCCGCAACCTTCTAAGGCTGCGGCTTTCTTGTGGGTGAATTGACTGCAAATGGGGACTACGCGAAGCGCGGCTGCCCCACCGCAGGTGGTTACATTTCCTTCACGCCTTCGACAAACGCCTTCAGCTTGCGGCTGCGCGAAGGATGCCGCAGCTTGCGCAGCGCCTTGGCTTCGATCTGCCGGATGCGCTCGCGCGTCACCTGGAAGCTCTGGCCCACTTCTTCGAGCGTGTGCTCCGAGCCGTCTTCCAGGCCGAAGCGCATCTTGATCACCCGCTCCTCGCGCGGCGTGAGCGTGCGCAGCACCTGCGAGGTGTACTCCTTCAGGTTCACGCCGATCACCGCCTCGGACGGCGACACCGCCTGGCGATCTTCGATGAAGTCGCCGAGGTGCGAATCTTCCTCTTCGCCGATCGGCGTCTCCAGCGAGATCGGCTCCTGTGCGATCTTCAGCACCTTGCGCACCTTGGCCACCGGAATATCCATGCGCCGCGCAATCTCTTCGCTCGAAGGCTCGCGGCCCAGTTCCTGCACCAGTTGACGCGACGTGCGGATGAGCTTGTTGATGGTCTCGATCATGTGCACAGGGATACGAATCGTCCGCGCCTGGTCGGCGATGGCGCGCGTAATCGCCTGCCGGATCCACCACGTGGCGTACGTCGAGAACTTGTAACCGCGCCGATATTCGAACTTGTCCACCGCCTTCATCAGGCCGATGTTGCCCTCCTGAATCAGGTCGAGGAACTGCAGTCCGCGGTTGGTGTACTTCTTGGCAATCGAAACAACCAGTCGCAGATTGGCCTCGATCAGCTCGCGCTTGGCCTGCTCGGCGTCCATGTCGCCCTGGATCATCTCGCGCTGCGTGCGCTTCAGCTCTGCGATCGACACGCCGGCGTCGCCTTCGATTTTTTCCAGATCGGTGCGGCAGTTCTTCTGCTGTCTGCGATATTCCTTCTTCAGATCCTCGCTCTTCGAGGCGTCGTACTTCTGCTCGAGCGAACGGATCTGCCGCTCGAGCGTACGCATGGTGTCCACGGTCTTGTTGACCTTGTCCAGTAGGCGCTTGCGCTCGAGGGCGGTGTACTTCAGTTCGCGAACAATGCGCGACACTTGCACATTCTCGCGCGCGATCGTCCAGCGCAGCCGCCGCGCCTCCTTCATTTTGGCTTTGTTGCCCGGCGCGATGCCAGCCAGTTTCTCATCCAGCAGCGCAATCTTCTTCTGGTGCTTGACGAGATTATCTGTCCGCGCCACGGTGGCTTTCACCCTCGTCTGCACCACTTCTTCGGTCAGCTCTTCCTCGTCGAAGATCACCACCTCTTTGATGTTGCGCACGCCGCGCTTCAGGTCCTCGCCCAGCGCCGCGATTTCGCGAATCACAATCGGCGAGCGCGAGATCGCCTTGAGCACCCGCATCTGCCCGCGCTCGATGCGCTTGGCTATCTCCACTTCGCCTTCGCGCGTCAGCAACGGCACCGTGCCCATTTCGCGCAGATACATGCGCACCGGGTCGTTGGTCTTCTCGAGCGTGCCCGGCGTCAGATCCAGCTCGACGTCTTCGCCCTCTTCCAACTCGAAATCCTTGTCGCCGGGAAACTTGGGAGCGTCCAGCAGGTCGATGCCCTGACCGCTGATGGTCGTCATCAGATCGTCAAGATCGTCGGCAGAACCAATCTCATCCGGCAGCGCGTCATTCACTTCGCCGTAGGTCAGATAGCCTTTTTCCTTACCGGTTTCGATCAGACCGTGCACGTCTTCTTCAAATTTGTCATCAATCGCCAAAATGTTTCCTGCTCTCTTAGGCAACGCGGGAACCCCGCGTTCTGCCCATTTTCATGTCTCGGCCGCAGCGCCCTCGGGCCGGCCCTTTCGCGCACCTGCGCGCTTCAATTCGCATTGCCCCTTGCGGATTTTAATGCGCCCCACGCCACGAAACTTACGCTGCGCAATTCATCGCGCGCCGAACTTCCTTCGGCGCCGGGCCTGATCCCGCACACGCAAAATGAAAAATTTCCGTGAGGAAATTCTCGCGCGGACACACCCGCATTTCCGCCTGCGCGGCTTTAGCTTGACTCGGAACAGGATGGCAGCGCTTCAGGTTTCGCCTGGGTCGCCCGCGAGCCGAAGCTCATGTGTGGGGCAAAGGGGGCGCGCATCCTCACTGAGATCAATAGATTACTACAATCGAACATGCTTGCGCCAGCATAAATTCGGCGGCAGAACCAACCCATTTAGCCCGCTGCGGTGATTTCAGGCGCGGATCTCTGAGCCATCCGCTCCTCTTTCTTATTATTTAGACGCTCGAAAGGGCCTTTTCGATGCAAGATCCACGCGGCGAGACCGGGTTGCCGAACTGAGCTAAATTCTATTGTCCTCATGGTTTACGGCGGCGGAGTTGCTGTAGCGCGCGGTCCGACTCCAGCTTATGCTGGGTCAGCACTGCCAGTTGCGCAAAATCGCCCTGCCGCTCGGCTTCGGCAATCTGTGCGCGAAGGTCTCGGAGCCGGATTTCGATGCCCCGTTCCTGGACCTCCTGCAGCGCGCTCGCTACCTCGTCCTCTTCAGGCGGGCGGTTTTCGCCGAGCAACGCCTCGGCCAGCAGGGCTCGCTGTGCCGCGTCCTCCACCACGTCCATGGGGTCGTTGGCCGCGCGGACGGCGAGCGACTGCATGGCTTGAAACGCTCCGAGGTGCTCGAACCACTCCGGCTGCTCCACCATCGCCTGCGCCGCCGTCTTTCGCGCCGCCTCGCCTTCGGGGTCGGTGATTGCCAACGCCCGCAGCAGCACCCGTTCTACTCCGGTCAGCGTCGTGGGCCGCGTTTCCACTCGGTCCCGCCGTTTGAGCGCTGCTTGCCGCAACTCCTCGCGCAGCACTGCGGAATCGATGCCCAGTTTTTGTGCTGCGTCTCCGGCAAACTGGTCCCGAGCGAGCTTTTCCGGAATGTGCCGGATGTGCGGCAGCAGGAAGTTCATCTGCTTCACTTTCTGCTCGGGGCTGGCGCCTGGGAACTGCAAGCGGGCCCGCTCGATCAAGTAATCAGATTGCCGTCGCGCTCCTCGAATTGCCTCTTTATAGGCCTCCACGCCGCGCTCGCGGATAAATCTGTCGGGGTCCATTCCGCCTTCGAGCGTGATCAGCTTGATGGCAAAACCTTCCTCGGTCAGCAAGGCGATCGACTTTTCTGCGGCATTTGCGCCGGCCGCGTCAGGATCGAAATTCACCACTACGTTCGACGTGTGCCGCTTCAGAATCGCCACCTGCTGCTCGGTGAATGCCGTCCCGCTGGTCGCGATCACGTTCTGGATTCCGCGCAGAAAGACGCTGATGCAGTCCATCTGCCCCTCTACCAGGAGCGCAAAACCCACCGTCCGGACCGCCGTTTTCGCCTTGTCCAGGTTGAACAGCACCTGCCCCTTGGAATAGAGCGGCGTTTCCGGCGAATTGATGTACTTGGGGCCGGCCTTTTCACCTTCCGACGGCGTGCCCAGCGTGCGCGCCGTAAACGCAATCACCCGGCCGCCCTCATTCGAGATAGGAAACACCACCCGCTTGCGGAAGCGGTCGTAGATGCGGCCGTGGCCGCCGTCCTCCTGCTCCTTCGAGCTGAAGAGGCCGCTCGCGCGAAGCGTCTCTTCGTCGGCGATGCCGCTCAACCGGTCGCGCAAGGCGTTGAAACTGTCCGGCGCATACCCGATACGGAATTTCTTGATCCCTTCATCCGAAAGTCCCCGGCCCGCAAGGTATTCGCGCGCCAGCGCCCCTTCCGGCCCGCGCATCTGCTCTTCAAACCACGTGGCCGCGGTCTCATGCAGCTCCAGCAGTTTGGCACGCAGGCGCGCTTCGGCCGCTTCCTCCGGCGAAGAGAACTCGCGTTTCGGCAAGGGGATGCCGCACTTCTGAGCGACGATGCGCACTGCCTCGGGGAACGTCACGTTCTCGATCTTGCCCACGAACGAAAACACGTCGCCCGACGCCTGGCAGCCGAAACAGTAAAAGAACTGTTGCGACCCACCGTTCACATTAAAAGACGGCGTCTTCTCCTTGTGAAACGGGCACAACCCCTTGAACCTCTGCGCCCCCGCATTGCGCAGTCGGATGTAGCCCTCGATCACCTTGACGATGTCGGCCTGCTGCTTGACGGTTTGGGCAAAGTCGCTCACGGGTGGGTAAAGACCAGAATACGTCTCGCGTTCAGAAGCCGCCTGGGCGCTATGTGGAAGGCGTGGAAAGCAGGGCCGCACGGCCTGCGGCGCTGCTCTCCGGCAACCACTGCGAAATAATGAAAGCCATGCCGGAAGCGAAGAACAATAACGACTTTATCGGGATCGATTTTGGGACCACGAACAGCTCCATTGCACGAGCCAATGGGAGTGCGGCGGTGCAGTTTGCGTCCTTTCAGTTTCGCGGCGCGGAGACCTCTGCTTTCCGGTCGGTTCTATATCTCGAGCAATTCAAGTCGCCGAGCGGCATCAGACGGGCGCACTCGTTCACGGGACCCGAGGCCATTGAGCGCTACCTGGAAGCGAGCGAAAAGGGGCGGCTCATCCAGTCGCTGAAATCGCACCTCAGCAGCCGCTCGCTTACCGGCACGGAGGTATTCGGCAGGCGCTACCGGTTGGAGGATCTCCTTTCCCGTATGGTTACGGACCTGCGCCAACACGCCGAGCAGCAGTTCGGCAGGCCGGTGCGGCACGCGACGGTCGGGCGGCCGGTGCGTTTTGTTGGCGCGGACACGGAGGACGACGATCTTTTTGCCGTCGAACGCATGAGGAGAGCGTTCGCCACAGCCGGATTTGAGCGCGTGGAATTTGAACTGGAGCCGATTGCCGCCGCTTACGCTTACGAATCCACGCTCGATCATGATGAACTGATCCTGATCGGGGACTTCGGCGGAGGCACCAGCGATTTTTCTCTGCTACGGGTGGGGCCCGGCGTGAGAGCCAGTGGGCACACGGCCGCCGGCCTGCTCGGCAATAGTGGAGTGGGCCTCGCGGGAGACGCGTTCGATGCGCGCATCATTCGCAAGCTCGTCTCGCCTGCGTTGGGCTCGGATAGCGAGGCACGCTCGCTCAACAAGATTCTGCCCGCAGTGCCGGCGTGGATCTATGCCAATCTCGAACGCTGGCACTACCTGTCGTTCCTGCGCACCAACAATGTCCGTGAAATTTTGAAGAGCGCTCGAATCCGCGCCCTGGAGCCCGCGAACATCGAGGCGCTCATCGCGCTCATTGAGCAGGATCTCGGGTTCGAGCTGCACCAGGCTGTGCAGCAGGTCAAGTACGAATTGTCGCGCCGCCAGAGGTCGGAATTTCGCTTTTGTAGCGGGAGTTTGGATTTGCGAATCCCTGTGACGCGCATCGAGTTCGAAAGTTGGATTTTGCGGGAACTCGAATCGATCAAGCATTGCGTAGATGGACTGCTAAGAGGTTCGGGGGTGGACGCGCGCGACGTCGACTGTGTCTTCCTCACCGGAGGCAGCTCCTTTGTACCTGCGGTGCGCCACATCTTCGAGGAACGGTTCGGTGCGGGACGCATCCGCGGAGGGAACGAGTTCACTTCTGTGGCGCATGGGCTGGCGCTGTGCGCCGCCGGGTCATTTCGGTAGGTTGGAGCAGTGATAGGGGCACCAGTTCATCCGGCCCCAAGGAGCGTTCACCATAGCCCCGGGCTTTGGCCCTGCCGGGACAGACGACACCGGACCCGCACGGGGAAGACGGTGAGCTTACTCAGGGGACCGCGCGCATCCAGTAAGAGAATTATTCGTTGCAACGAATATTCGCCACCCGCATCCAACGAGACGAGAACCAAGATGCCGCGTAGGCATCCCAAAAAATGAAAAAGGAGACATTCCACCATGACAACCGCAGCATCCACTCCCGCGACCACCACCTGGAATATCGACCCTGCCCACTCCTCGGCCGAATTCAAGGTCAAGCACATGATGATTTCGAACGTGAAAGGCAGTTTCTCGGGCCTTTCCGGCGTACTCACTGAGCACGCTGTTGACTCTACCCTCTCTTCTGTCGAGGCCTCGGTTCCCGTAGCCACCGTCTCCACCGGAGACGCGCAGCGGGACGGACACCTCAAGAGCGCAGACTTCTTCGATGCCGAGAAGTTCCCGACGCTCGACTTCAAATCCACCAAGGTCGTGCGCAAGGGCGATGCGTATGAGGTTACGGGCGACCTGACCATCCACGGCGTGACCAAGCAGGTAACTTTCGCCGTTGACGGCCCCAGCGCTCCGGGCAAAGATCCCTGGGGAAATACACGCATCGGGCTTTCCGCCACCACAAAGATCAACCGCAAAGACTTCGGGCTAGCATGGAACGCGGCCCTCGAGACCGGCGGCTTCCTGGTTGGCGAGGAGATCGCCATCACCCTCGATGTGCAGTTCATCAAGGCCACCCAATAAACCGGGAACAGGGAACAGTCCGCGTAGCGGGCAGCAGAGGGTAGGACCAGGCGCGAGCCTGGGGCACCGGGGCCACTCATGGGCGGCAGCCCGGGTCAGCGGGCGTAACCCTACCGCAGGGCGTTGCGCGCAGTACCGCAATGGACGGGGCGGGACGGCAGTGCGCGAAATACCTGTTGCAACGAATATCTCGCAAGCGCATCTAACATCTGATCGGCAAAATCGGAGTTGGCTGCTGGGCGTTCCGGGCTTCCCTGGCCTGGAATTGCCGCGCCGTAAATAGCCGCGCCCTGATTCTGCCGCCGGAGGTTCATCATGTCACTCAGAGCTGTCAAAGAGATTTACCAAACCACGCCCACCATTGAGGGAGCCGGCGTCAAGCTGCAGCGCGCCTTCGGCTTCGGCAAGACCGGCGAATTTGACCCGTTCCTGCTCCTCGACGATTTTCGCAACGAGAATCCCGCCGATTATCTGGCCGGCTTCCCCTGGCACCCGCATCGCGGCATCGAAACCATCACGTACGTCCTTGCTGGCGAGGTCGCTCACGGTGATTCGCTCGGCAACAAAGGCCGCATGACCGCGGGCGACGTGCAGTGGATGACCGCTGGCAGCGGCATTCTGCACCAGGAGATGCCCAAGGGCGACGAGCACGGACGAATGCACGGCTTCCAGCTGTGGGCCAACCTGCCCGCGAATTTGAAAATGACTGCCCCGCGCTATCAGGACATTCCGGCCGGCGCCATCCCCGAGGTGACGGAGGACGACGGCACGAAAGCCCGCATCATCTGCGGCGAATTCTGGGGCAAGAACGGGCCGGTCGAAGGTGTGGCGACCGAATCGAATGTCGCGGCGCGTTATGTCGACATCTCGGTGCCGCCGTTCACCCGCAAGCGAATCAAGGTGGAAACAACGCGCAACGCATTCGCCTACGTCTTCGCTGGATCTGGTACTTTCCGCGACGCCTCCGAGTCGCAGGCAGTGCTGACTGAATCGGGCGCCGATCCGAACGCCGCGCCGATATACGACGCGAAAAACCATTCGCTCGTACTCTTTGACCGCGGCGATGAAATCGTGGTCCAGGCCGGCCCGGAAGGCATTCGTTTCCTCCTTGTCTCGGGCAAACCGCTTGAGGAGCCGGTAGCGTGGTACGGCCCCATCGCAATGAACTCTCAGGCCGAACTGCGCCAGGCCATGGCCGAACTTCAGAACGGCACCTTCATCCACCACAAGTGAGCCTTCAGCTAGTTGACCCCGGTATTGCGACAACCCTTGGGCCGGGGTCAGGCCGGGCGCCGTGGACCTTGCATTCGGTTCGGGCCCGAACGATATACACGCCCGGACATCCTTCCCCGCCGCCCAATCGCGAGTAAACCATTCGACAGCGCATTTGCCCAGCTCGGTGATTCAGCGGACTTGCTTCTAAGGAGCCGTTCTCTGGCTCGCATCCGGATGCGCGTGGCCGGCCGGAGCCGCGCGCATTCCTCGCAAGAAAATCGCTTTTCTTATTGCGTTTAGCCGGATTCTGTGTCTACACTGATCAGCGGCGAAGCGCAGGCATTTTGGACCGGGCTCTATTTCTCAGCCAACCTGTGTTTCTTGTTGATTTTGTTCGAGACGGCAAGAAAAGTTTCCGCTATCGCGTATACGGTCATCCGCAAGGAGCTTCACAGGAAGAGTGCAATGAAGAAGCAAGCAACAACTTCAAAGCGAGGCCACACCAAGAGCCTCGGTTACAAAAACCCGAGCCTATCTTCGGCGCGGCGGGTCGAAGACTTGCTCTCGCACATGACCCTCGAGGAGAAGGCGGCGCAGATGCTTTGCATCTGGCAGCAAAAGGCGCAGACCCTTGTAGACGCCGACGGAAACTTCGACGACAAAAAAGCCAAAGCCGCCTTCCACAATCGACGCGGCCTGGGCCAGGTGGGCCGTCCCAGCGATGCAGGCAAAGGTCTGAACGCGCGTCAGATGGCGATCCTGACCAATGCCATCCAGAAATTTTTCGTAGAAAACAGCCGCCTGGGAATTCCGGTCATCTTCCACGAGGAATGCCTGCATGGTCACGCGGCGGTGGACGGAACCAGCTTTCCGCAGCCCATCGCTCTCGGCGCCACGTTCAATCCCGAGTTGGTCGAGCAACTGTACACCATCACGGCCGCCGAGGCCCGCCTGCGTGGAGCGCATCAAGCGCTTACACCCGTGATCGACGTGGCCCGCGAGCCACGATGGGGCCGCGTGGAGGAGACATTCGGCGAAGATCCGTTCCTGGTTTCGCGTCTGGGCGTTGCCGCGGTGCGCGGATTCCAGGGCGATCGCACCTTCAAGGACAAGCGCCATCTCATCGCGACACTTAAACACTTCGTGGGCCACGGCCAGCCCGAATCCGGGATGAACTGCGCGCCTGCCAATGTCTCTCTCCGCGTGCTGCGCGAGACCTTCCTTTACCCATTTCGCGAGGCGTTGCGCGAGGCCGACGCCATCAGCGTCATGGCCTCCTACAACGAAATCGACGGCGTCCCATCGCACGCCAACCGCTGGCTGCTCCGCGATGTGCTGCGCAAGGAGTGGGACTTCAAGGGCTTCGTCGTTTCCGATTACTTCGCCATCTGGGAACTCGGCGACCGCCCCGATACACACGGCCATTTCGTCGCCGCGGACAAAAAGGAATCCTGCGCCCTCGCAGTCAAAGCCGGCGTCAATATTGAGCTGCCCGATCCCGATTGCTATCTGCACCTTGTCGAGCTTGTCCGCAAAGGCGTGCTGAAGGAGTCCGAACTCGACGAACTGGTTGCGCCCATGCTTTTCTGGAAGTTCGAAATGGGCCTATTTGACGATCCCTATGTCGATCCCGATGAAGCCGAGCGCGTAGTTGGCTGCGACGCCCATCGTGCACTGGCTCTCACCGCCGCGCATCAAGCCATCACGCTGCTCAAAAACGAAAACAACATTGCTCCGCTCGATCTCGGGAAAATCAAATCCATCGCCGTGATTGGCCCCAATGCAAACCGGAGTCTGCTGGGCGGTTACAGCGGCGTGCCCAGGCACAATGTCACGGTTCTCGACGGTATCCGCGAGAAGGCCGGCGAGAAGGTCAAAGTTCTCTATAGCGAGGGCTGCAAAATCACCGTCGGCGGAAACTGGAATCAAGACGAAGTCGTTGCCCAGCGACCCTGAAGAAGACCGCAAGCAGATTGCCGAGGCTGTTAAAGTCGCAAGGCAAGCCGACGTGATCGTGCTCGCCATAGGCGGTAACGAGCAAACCTCGCGCGAGGCCTGGTCGCTCAAGCACATGGGCGACCGCACCAGCCTCGATCTCATTGGCCGCCAGGAAGAACTCGTCAAGGCCATGGTCGCCCTGGGCAAGCCGGTGATCGCGTTTCTCTTCAACGGCCGCCCGCTGTCGATCAATTACCTAAGCCAAAACGTGCCCGTCATCTACGAGTGCTGGTATCTTGGCCAGGAAACCGGCCGCGCCGTGGCCGATGTGCTCTTCGGCGATCACAATCCCGGCGGCAAGTTACCCATCACCATTCCGCGCTCGGCCGGCCATTTGCCCGCGTTCTACAACTACAAGCCATCCGCCCGGCGCGGATATCTGTGGGACGATGTGTCGCCGCTCTATGCCTTTGGCTACGGCCTCAGTTACACAAGCTTTTCCATCGGCAAACCCCACCTGACGAAGAAGAAAATTCGCCGCGATGGTTCCGCGCGCCTTCTAGTTGACGTCACCAACACCGGACAGCGCGAAGGCACGGAAGTGGTCCAACTCTACATCCGCGATCGGGTCAGCTCTGTCACACGCCCTGTCAAAGAGCTGAAAGGCTTCTGCAAGGTGAGTCTGCAGCCGGGCGAAATAGCGACCGTCGCCTTCGACATCACGCCGGCGTTGCTTTCCTTCTACGACATCAATATGAAATACGTGGTAGAAGCAGGCGACTTTGAATTGATGATCGGCAATTCTTGCCGCGACGCAGACCTCAAGAAGATAATCCTTCACGTGACGCAGTAGACGCGGCCGGCAGCGCCGGTACAAGATAGGGCGGCAATGACCGAGAAACTTTCCTTCCGAGAAAAGTTTGGCTACAGCCTGGGCGATCTGGCAGCCAACTTTGTTTTTCAGGCGTTGCTGGCCTTGCAATTGGATTTCTACACCCACACCTTTGGGTTGACCGCTGCGCAGGCTGGAACGATGACGCTTGTGATTGGGCTCGGCGTTGCGTTCCTCAACCCTGTAATGGGCGTAATCGCCGACCGCACAAGAACCAAGTGGGGCAAGTTCAGGCCATGGCTGCTTTGGACCTCTTTGCCTTTCGGCGTGATCTGCGTGCTCACCTTTACCACGCCCAATATCAGCCCGGGAGCCAAGATCGTCTACGCGTGGACGACGTATATCCTTCTGCGCGTCATCTACACCGTGAACAACGTGCCGTACGCGTCGCTCAATGCCGTGATGACCTCCGATCCCGACGAGCGCAACAGCATTTCGACGTACCGGCAGATCGCGGCCAACTCCGCGGGCTTCATTGTTGCCAGTCTCGCCATTCCCATGGTCAGATTTTTTGGGCATGGCGATGACGCGCGCGGATACCAGTACACGATGGGCCTTTTGTCGGCGCTCAGCGTGATCTTCTTCATCGTGGCATTCTTCTCCACGAAGGAACGCATTCAGCCCGATCCACAGCAACAGACCTCTCTCAGCCAGGATCTCTCCGACCTCTTCAAGAATCGTCCGTGGATTGTGCTGTTCCTGGCGACCTTGTTTTATTTCGCGGCCATCGTCATCCGCGGCAACGTGATGCTGCCCTATTTTCGATTCGTGGCCAATGACGTGGACCTCTACTCATGGTTCAACGGCTTCGGCCTGGCCGCACTGCTCGCTGGCGTTGCTTGCTCCACCGCGGTCACCAAGCGCATGGGCAAGCGGCTTCTGTTTATCGTCAGTATGGGATTGGCGGGCCTCTTCAGCGCGGCGCTCTTTATCATTCCTCCGCACGCGACCATCACGATTATCGCGACCGAAGTGGTCCGCCAGTTCTCGTTCGGACTCTCTGGACCGCTGATCTGGTCCATGATGGGCGACGTGGCCGACTACGGCGAATGGAAGACAGGCCGGCGCGCCAGCGGCACGGTCACGGCCGCCGTGGTCTTCGCTCTCTGGGCGGGTCTGGCCTTCGGCGGCGCTGTCGCCGGTTGGATCCTCGATTTGTATGGTTTCGTCTCCAAAGCTGACGTGCAGTCGGCGCACGCGCAATCGGGCATCCTGCTGACGGCCAGCGTTTATGCGGGGCTCGCCTTTCTGTCGGCTGCGGTCTGCATGTTCTTCTATCCCATTTCGCGCGAACTGAATCAGAAGATCGCCAACGAACTCATCGAACGGCGCAAAGGCTTCGCGCTCCAGACCAATGCTTAGATTCTTGAGCGCTCCGGCGCCGCTCCTGGCAAGGAGATGTTATGTTCGACAGATTCCCTCGCGGCTCAAAGCGAATGAGTACTCGACCGGCAATCATCCTCGCTCTTTTTCTTGCCAGTGCAGCGGCCTCAGCTCACGCGCCCACTTCGCTCAAAGCTGCGTACAAAGGCGACTTCGTTATCGGCGCGGCCATGAATGCCGCGCAAATCACCGGTCAGGATGTGCGCGGCGATGCAACCGTTGTGTCGCAATTCAATTCCATTTCTCCCGAAAATGTGTTGAAGTGGGCGCTCGTTCATCCCCAGCCGGACAGGTACGACTTCACGCTTGCCGATCAATACGTTGCCTTCGGCAAAAAGCATCACATGTTCATCGTGGGGCACAACCTGGTCTGGCATAATCAGGTGCCCGCGTGGGTTTTTCACGATGACCACGGCAATCTCCTCACCCGCGACGCGCTTCTTGCGCGCATGCGCGACCATATTCATACGGTGGTTGGCCGCTACAAGGGAAGAATTCAAAGCTGGGACGTAGTTAATGAAGCGCTCAACGAAGACGGCACCATGCGCGATTCACTTTGGATGAAGATCATTGGCGACGACTATATCGAAAAGGCCTTTACCTACGCGCACGAGGCCGACCCGCAGGCGCAACTCACCTACAACGATTACAACCTCGAAAATGAGGCGAAGCGCAAAGGCGCCATCGCCCTCGTGAAGAAACTGCAGGCTGACGGAATCCCGATTACATCGATCGGCTTGCAGAATCACGACAATCTAACCTGGCCCACGGCGGACGAGGAAGACGCCACGATTTCAGCATTCGCGGCGCTTGGTCTCAAGGTTGCGATTTCGGAACTCGACATTAACGTGCTCCCCAGCGCCGGCCATCAGCCCACCGCCGACGTCACGCTGACGGTTCAGCAAAATAAAGCGCTGAATCCCTACGCCGACGGTCTGCCCGACTCCGTGCAGCAGCAACTCGCCGCGCGTTATGCCGATCTCTTCCGCGTTTTCTTGAAGCATCGCGGCACAATCACGCGCGTGACCTTCTGGAATGTCACAGACGGCGATTCCTGGCTCAACAACTGGCCGATGCAGGGGCGGATCAACTACCCGCTGCTCTTCGATCGCAACGGGCAGCACAAGCCCGCCTTCGATGCGGTCATTCGTGTTGCGTCGGAGAAGCAGTCGCATTGATGGGTGAGGTTGAAACAAATGCCCACTGATCTCCCAGAAAGAAGTTCACGATCGAGCAACAGAGAATTGCGATTGCATTCGCCGCGAGCACGGGAATTCGTGCGCCTTCCACCAGCAGCGGCATCAGCGCCAGGTTTCCCACCATTGAAACCAGGCCATTCGACAGATGGAACCGAATCAGTGGGCTCCTGAGAGCGCTGCGGCAGCGGCGATCGCGCCACGTGTAATGCAGGTGCCATACAAAATTGTGCAGCAGCGTGATCTCGATCGCCGCGGCCGTCGCCACCATGTAATGACCCGGCGCGAGCCGGTTGATGAGCGCCAGCGTGCCAAGCTGCACGGCCATGCCCACTGCGCCCACCAGGTTGAATTTGCCCCAGCGGATCATCATGTCTCTTGGCTTTTTTATCGACGCATTCATTGGCAGCGGCTCCGATTTCAATGGTTCCTGCCGGTAGAGTTGCGCGGTGTGCCGCACCGCGACGCCGATCGCCATCGCCGCCATGCCGACGGCCGCAATCGTTCCTCCCAGGTCGAATAGCAGAAGTCGATGCCCGAACACATTCGAGTACGGACTGCGCAGCGCCGCCAGGTTGCCGAGCGCGAGCAGAATGCGAATCTCCGTAGGTCCGAAGATCCCCTGCGAAAGCTGGAAGCACGATCAGCGTGTACGTGGCAAGGTAGCTTTCGCTCGAAAGCACAAGAAACGCGATCAGCATCGCCATCGCCGTTGCCCAGTGCAGCAGTCCCGACGCGCCCAGCCCGCACATCAGCGCCACGGAGCCCACAATGTCGACCACGTGATCCACGTAGAATCCGTAGCGCGGCCGTTCCTGCCGGCGCACGCGCGCCAGCGTTCCGTCCAGGCTGTCGCCCAGCCAGTTCAGCGCCAGGCACACGATCACCAGCAGCAAAGCCCGCCGGTCGTAGCGCGCCAGCGCATAGCAAACGCCGGCTCCGATCTGCGCGGCCAGTCCCAGCAGCGTCAGCTGGTCTGAACTCACCCACTGCGGCGCGCGTTCCGCCATCCACGTGAGCGCCCGCTTCTCCATGCGCGCCGTCAACGCCTGGTTCACCCGCCGCGCGTTTCGGAACGTCGCTTGATTCGCTGTTTGCAATTACCTGCGTGCCCATCTTCGTCTCCTTTCCGTCAATTCGCGCCGCTCTTAACGCTATTTCCGCAGCGCGTTGCTCGTCGCGCGCAACGTAAACTCCAGCGAATCGCGCGGCACGCTCTCAATGAATGGCCCGATCGCCCATCCCAGCCCGATCGGAATCGAACGCGATCAGCGAAACCGACTCGATCTGGATGTACAGTCCGCCGTCCCGCTCCTCGTAGCTCCAGTAGGTATTCATCCGCCACAAAAAACCGTGCTCCTCGCCCGGACCCAGCGCGCGTTCATGCGGACGTTCCCGGCGAATCGATCTCCGTGATGTTCGTGCTGCGCGAAATGCTGTATCCGCGCTGGGCATCCAAACGCCCAAAGGAAATGTCGTACGCCGAATCCATCACCACGGTCAGCACGTGCTTCTGTTGTACCCGCATCGTCACCTGAAAATGATCGCCGTCGTGTTCGAGAATGCGCGCTGTGAGTACCTGCGGCGAATAAACCTTCGGGTAGGCGTCGAAATTCATCATCAGCCGTTCGAAGTCCGCCGCTTTGCCGCCGGCAATAAACGCCGTGCCGCACCAATCGTGCAGTAACGCGCCGGGCAACTCCGCGCCCACCCCGTTTGTCCGTTGGTCGATGATCAAATCGCCCTGGCGCAGGCGCGCGAAATCCACGGGAGCGAGAAAGTTGCTGGCCGAATTATGCTGTGCATCGAGGCGCGCTTCGACGCGCTGCACATAGGAGTTGAAAGCGGCCGTCGCCGCGGGCGTGGGCTGCGCCGAGACCCACGCAGGCGCGGTCACGAGAAGCAGCAGTCCAGCGGCCCCCCATGTTCCACATCCGAGTTGCTTGCGTTCGTTCATGCTTCGCACCTTAACCGGTCAGACGTCTGGGTGCAATGCAAGTTGTCTCGTTTGCGGAACCAATATTTCTCACCGTGCAAATAGCTCGATCGGCGCGACTTGGAAAATGTCCTCCAACGTGCGACGAGGGTCCGCGGACAAATCTCCATCGGCTACACTGGTCTGAAAGCCATGACGGATGACAGCACCGGCCTGCGACCAACCCCGCGCTATCGCTTCGGAGTCTTTGAGGTGGACGCCGCCACGGGAGAGCTTCGCCGTCAAGGGCTGCGCGTCAAGTTGAACACGCAGCCCTTCCAGGTGCTGCTTATGCTGCTCGATCGGCCTGGCCAGTTGCTTACGCGTGAGCAGATTTCCCGCGAGCTGTGGCCCGATGGAACTTTTGTCGACTATGAGCACGGTGTGAACTCGGCGGTCAATCGCATCCGCGAGGCCCTCGGAGACACGGCAACGAGCCCTCGCTTCCTGGAAACTCTGGCGCGCCGCGGCTATCGATTTATCGCACCGGTCGAACGCGTCGAATTGCACAAAGACTCGTCAGTAAAGGGCTCCGCGTCCCGTGAAAGTCAGTCAACCCCTGTGTCCGAATCTTCGGCGGCTTCGCCGGCAGAAGATCAGCCAGCCTCTGACGCGCCTTCGTCGCGATCGCGCATCCAGATTCTCGCTACGCCGGAGGAACTTCCCAAAGTGTCCTATCGCGTCGCGCAAACTCTCTTCATTCTCTTTCAACTGATGTACCTGGGATTTTATGTGGGCGCGCTGGCCAATCTGGCTGAGATTGAGGACCTTTTTTCGCCGCTGCCGAATGCAGCTCTGGTTTATCGCGTGCTCATTGTCACTGCGGCAATCCTCATCCCCGCACGCGCGTTCGTGCTCTGCGCGGCACTCTTCCACGCGCCGGGATTCCGCGGCAAATTTTGGAAAATCTGGCCGTTTCTGCTGGTCTTCGATGAGCTCTGGTCGCTCGCGCCTTTTCTGCTTCTGCACCACATCAACTTCGGGCTGGCGCTGGCCTCGACAACATTGCTTGTCTACTCGCCCTTTGCACAGCGCTCGCTGGTGCTGATGGGCGCGGGCGAAAAAAACGCGACACTGCCCTGAATGGCTGGAGCGAAGCCAGAGTTAGTGTGAGGCGCTTCCCAAAATCATTTACAGTTTCACAGTTTCTGTGGAGTTGCGTGGTTTTGGTTGTAAGTTGCTGATTCTTAATTTGTTCCGTGCTCCACAGTTTCACAGCCCGTTTTTCGACTTCTTCTTTATTTAATTTTGGTCGGGGTAGGGGTAGGGGGGGAGGGGGGAGGGGGTGGCACGGACCGGGCGGATGTCCGACATTGCAACGAGAACGGTGCAGTTCGACCTGATGGTTTGAAGGAATTTATGGTGATTTATAGATTTATCTTGATGAAAATAAATAACTTGCAGCAGAATTGCCTGATACCATACCGGGGTATGGGTGGGTACTTTTTCTTTAATTAATTTCTGTGCGCCCGGATTCGTATGGGGCTGAGTCAGGCCGGGACGGGGATCGGGTGCAATCGGCATGGTTTCATTGTGCGCCGGGAGGGCGTAATGATCTGCAAATCGTGGGGGGTGTTTTCGGCTTCATTCGCAATTCGCCGGGTTTGGGGCGCGCGGTTCTGTCGCCCGCTTAAGCGGGCTTTGGGCTATGCAGGATTCGCAAGTCCCCAGTCTGACGACTGGGGCTAACGTCTGACGCCCGCTCAAGCGGGCTCTTCGATTAGGGCTGCGCGAATCGACGATCTCACGACTAGGGCTAGCGTCTCTGGCGCCCGCTGACGCGGGCTGGGACTGGTTGCATGAGTCTCCGGGGCGATCTAAGAACATCCCGCAGGGGCTAAAGCCTCGCGCCTTTTGCGGCCTTTGCGGCACGGTTAAACAGGTTGCGGAAAAAGTCCGAACAAAAGGCGAATGCGGCGAAGGATCAATTGGCAGGGGCTAAAGCCCGACTCAATTTGCTGGCTTTATCGACCCGGCTGAAGCCGTGCCCTTGTTACAAAGCCCCCTGGGTTGAGTTTTTCCGCAGCCTGTAAGGTCGCGCCCTGACACTTCGTGCGCTCCCGAAGCTGACTTGGCACGAATCGCATAAATCCGGGCCTAAAGGCCGCGAAATTTGTACTGCTTTTCAGGGAGATAAATCTCCCTGCTCCCTCCAAACGACTATCTGCGTCTGTGTTGGAGAGCTAAATCTCCCTAGTCCCTCCCAAACGACTATCTGCGACTCACCCAAACGACTATCTGCGACTGTGTCAGGGAGATAAATCTCCCTGCTCCCTCCGGAACGGCGATCTACGACTGTGGGATTACGGCATTTTCGGAAATACCGTGAACTCTTGGGAGCCGTGGGAGTGGATTTTTCTTGAGGAAAAAACCACTTGGCAGGCGCGGCTTCGGTCTACATTATTTCCGAAAATGCTATAGGCGCTACTTGACGAGGCCGGCGCGGGAGATGCGTTCGACTTGCTTGTTGTAGCGGCCGAGGAGGGCGTTCCAGCGGACGATGGCGATGTCTTGCAACATGCGGGCGCCGTCTTTGATGTAGCTGATGCGTGTGCGCTCGTCGTGGGCCCAGCTGACGGGGACTTCGTCGATGCGGTAGCCGCGCTTGCGGGCGATGAAGAGAATTTCGGGATCGAAGCCCCAGCGCTCGATGGTCTGCAACTGGAAGACGGTTTGGGCCGCAGCGCGGGTGAAGGCTTTGAAGCCGCATTGCGTGTCGGCGTAGGGAAGGCCCATGACGGCGCGGGTGACGGCGTTGAAGCAGCGGCCGAAGAACTGGCGGTAAAGGGGCTGGCGGACGGTTTGGCGGGTGCGCTCGAGCCAGCGGGAGCCGATGGCAATGTCGGCGCCGGCGGCGATAGCGGCGAAAAGGCCGTCGGCCTCCTCAATGGGGGCGGAGAGATCGGCGTCGGTGAACATGACGACTTCGCCGAAGGAGTGGAGGATGCCGTTGCGCACGCTGTAGCCCTTGCCGTGGTTGCCGGGATTCTGGAGGAGACGGACCTCGGGATGGTTTAGGGCGAAGGCGCGGACGATTTCGGCGGTGCGGTCGCGGGAGCCGTCGTCGACTACGACGATTTCGGCGCTCCAGTTGCGGTTATGGATGCAGGCGACGACCGCTTCGAGGGCGTTGCCGATGCGCGCGGCCTCGTTGTAGGCGGGAATTACGATGCTGTAGGTCGGATAGGGCATCGATAAGATGACCGGGCGCGGAGTCTTGCAGGTCGCTGCCTACGGTTGGTGGCCGGAGCAGTTGTGCAAAGAGCAGCCTTTGGGACATGATAACGCACCCCCTGGACTTGGACCGTGACGGCAGGACTGGGCGGGATGGTGCCTCCAAAGTGCTGATGCGCAAAGGATAAATTCTCACAGGGGGCTTGCTTTTTCCCGCGCGCCCCGGCAAAATCCGGTTATGCTGGGTGCGGAGGTTTAAGCGAGATGACAAAAGCGGACCTTGTGGAGAAGGTGACGGCCCTGGGCGATTTGACCCGGCGTGACGGCGAAGTGATTGTAGAAACCATCTTTGGCTCCGTGATCGGCGCCCTGCAAAGCGGGGACAAGATCGAGATTCGCGGTTTCGGCTCGTTTCGCATTCGCCAGCGCAATCCCCGCATTGGCCGCAATCCGAAGACAGGCGCGCGCGTGGAAGTGCCTGCCAAGAAGGTTCCCTACTTCAAGCCGTCGAAGGAATTGCGCGACCTGGTGAACCCGGGCGAGGCTGAGGCGAAGACGGCGTAGGGGTTTCGACAAACAGAGTCCAAGCGGCGCGGGACTCCCGAGGAGTTCAAACCCTCCGTATTTCTCTTCCCATCGGCACGACTAAAGTCATGCCCTGACACTTCGTGCAAGCCCCTAGAAGCTGCGTCATAAACATCCAACGGACTCGAAAACATCCCTTGGGGGCTAAAGCCCCGCGCCTATTGCGGCCTTCACGGCACGGCTAGAGCCGTGCCCCTTCAAAACAGCATCTATGAGACCGCTTCTAAAGATTTTCCGCAGTCTGAAGAGACCGGCGCTACACAAACCACGCATCGAAATCCAATTATTTTTGCGGACGGCGGGAGCGGGTTTTCCCTGCTTCACGGATGCCGATGACGGCCATCATGCGACCGGTGTGGCCGTGTGAGGCGCGATGCGAGAAGAAGAGATCGCCCTGGCATTGCGTGCATCCGCCGACCACCTGAATGGATCGCGGTGAAAGGCCGCAGGCGAGCAATTGTTGGCGGTTGGCATCGATGAGATCGACATGCAGCCTGGGGCCGATGGGTGAGTGGCCAGGCGCGCGTTGCGTCAAGAACAGCATGGGGTAGCGGGTTTTGACGGGGTCCGAAGAAAAGAGCTCGTGGAAGAGCTGGCGCGCATAGGAAAACTGCGATTCGAATTCTGAGAGCACTTCTTCGCCGACGGAGTAGCAGCAGGCGGAGGCGCCGGGACCGATGGCGGCGATGAGGTCCTGCGGACGGCAGCCAAAGACGAGTCTCATGCGCCCTATACCGGTTTCGACGATGCGCTTGACGGTGCCGCGCCAGCCGGCGTGGAAGGCGGCGACGATGCGCTGGCGGCGATCGGCGACCAGAACGGGGATGCAGTCGGCGGTTTGCACGGCGAGGAGCAGGCCGGGTTCGGCGGTGATTTGGCCGTCGGCGCGGCGAGGACCCTGGCGACCTGGGTCGGCGCTTGTTGATCGAGCAGCATCATGGGCGCTGGCGTCGACGACGAGGTTGGAGTGGAACTGCTTCAGCGCGATGACGGGTGTGGCGGCGTTGCCGGTGACGGCTTCAGCAAGCAGGCGGCGGTTGGCAAGGACAGTTGCGCGATCATCGGCCGGGGTGAAGCCGAGATTCAGTTCGCCGGACTCGCCTTCAGCACAATAGGCACGGCTCAAGCCGCTTTTGCGGGTGCTGAATCCGGCGCATAGCCAAGGGAGGTTCCAGCCGGGAATGGGCAGCCATTCGACTCCGTTGGGGGCGCGGCGGGGAACGGGGCGGGGCGGGGCGAGTTCTTCGGGAGCGACACCGGCGGGACTGGAAGAGCGGGGGCTGCGGGGTTGCGAGCGGCGCGGGCCCCGGACGAGGCCTGCCTGCTGAAAGAGGGCGTCGACTGATTCGGTCTCAGGATGAGCGGGGACTGGATTAGAGGAGGATCGGGGACGGGAAGAAGGCCGCATCGCAGCTTTGATTCTATCGAGAACAGGGAACGAGGGGCGAAAAAGCGGGGACAAAGGGACTGAGGGGTTGAGTCGGTGAGGCCCAGAAAAGCGATGGGCCTACCTTCCGGTAGGCCCGCTCGAGAGGCAATTAAGGGAGGGTAGCCAGGGGGGATTTTGAGAAGAGGTTCCGAAGAACCCTCAAGAGAGAGTCGTCTTGCTTTGGTGGGAAATCATGGGGAAGCCTCTGCTGATTACTTAGGTAGATGCAGGAGTTTGGAAAAGGTTGCAAGGGTTGCTGAGAAAGGTGGAAAAAATAAAGTTTTTTTAAGGAAGGGACGTTCGAAGAACTCCAGCCGGCCGGGGGGCGGGTTTTTACCTGTCAGGCACCCTTGGCAGGCGAAACAAGGCAAAAGACTTGCAGGTGCGGCACGGATCGAGCAGTCTTGAGATGGTGACAAAGTGGATCTATTTCGCGGTGATTGCGGTCGTGATTGGGGTGATCGGCTACTTCGCCTACGAGCACCGCGACTGGCTGGGGCTGAGCAGTGCAGGAGGGGGCGTGCCCACGGAGGAAATAAGCACCGATCAGGAGCCGGCGCATGTCTCGTGGCGCGCGGTGGACCGGGAGCAGGATGGATTCAGGATCGAAATGCCGTCGGATGCGAGCGAGATCCAGGTTCCCGCATACGACGTGAATGGCGACGCCGAGGAGATGGGCATGATCGTGGCCACTCCAAACGCGGAGACGACCTATGCGGTTGCGTGGGACGACAACCCGCCTGTGGAGCGGGCGAGCGGCGAAGCGGTGGAACGTACGCTCGACAATGCGCGAGATGGAGCGCTGGCGCGGACACAGACTACGTTGATGAGCGAGTCGCACACCAACTACATGGGCTACCCGGCGCGGGATTTCAGCGGGCGCAACCAGAGCGGGGGGCTGTTTAACGCGCGGCTGATCCTGGCTGGGAAAAAACTCTACATGATGATTGTGGCCTTCCCTGCACCGAGCGCGCGGCGCGATGAAGATGTGAATCACTTTTTCGACTCGTTCAAGCTGACGGGGGCGGGGCGCGGGGAGTGAGACCGCAGTCAGCGTGCTATCCCACATCTCATCCGCCGCGGCGGACGAGATGTGGGGCACCCGGTATTTTCGTGGTGCGCTGAAAAGGATGTGGTCGGGGTTGTGCTTTCCCACATCTCAAAATCGAGGCGTGGAGCACACGTTGCGGTGCCGCAAACAGGTTCTGCTGATGTTGATTGCTGCAAAACCTCGACGCGCGCGACGGCGGCGTTATGGTCCGGCGTACGCGATCTGCTGTGGGGTCCAGCCCTGGTTGGCGTGAAAGTTGGTGACATCGGCACGCAAGAACTCTTGATGATTTCTGGAGCGCGTCATGTGGGTCCACCACAGGATTCCGGCGGCCTGGCGCCAATTCGAGTAGGTCTCCTGGAGTTCCGCTCCATCTGAATTAGTCCATGCGATGGCTTGTGGCAGACCGGTCGAGGGATCGATTTTGAGGAACACGCGATCGCCGTGGTTGTCGGCAATCAGGAGCGTGGATGGGCCGGCGAGGACCACGGTTCGCTGCGGATCGTCGTCGCTGAGCAGCAGAGCTGGGAGGGAACGAAACGGTATGCTTGTGGCTGTAGGCGATGGCAGATTGCTGCGCACAGGCTGCGTAGAAGACCATGCCCACCCGGCCTCGCCGTTACTGAAGATTACCGCCGTGCTTCCACCTTGCGACTCGACACGAATGCCGGATGGGGCGGCAAAGGTGGTAGTCTCCGTCGACCATTCACCATTCGCTTCCCAGTAAACGCGGTTTGTGCGCTGCCAATCGTGGATCGATTGAAGGTTTGTTTTGCCGCCCATGGCGGTTTGCACGACGCGAAGAAGCTGGAGCGCCCGCGGATCAAGTCTGTTCCCGGAAACTGGTCTGTCGCCGGAAACAGGTCTGCTGCCGGAGAAAGGCATGCGATTAGAAGCCGAGGGATTCGCCGGCTGGGGATTATTCGGGTATCGAGCGGATGCGGGAGCGGGAACGTCGACGCTGATTGGCAATGCGCCAGTCGAAGAGCCGCCTGGACCGGTGGCCGTCAAAGTATACGCAGTGCCACCCAGCGGACGGACTACCGCAGTTCCGTTGGCGCCGACCGATCCAATACCGGGGTCAATGCGAACCTCGGAAGCTCCAAGAACATTCCAGCGAAGGGCGGTGGTTTGGCCCAGCCGCAACTGGCTTGAGTCGGCCGTGAAGCTGACGATCGTAGGGCGCTTTGGCTGATCGACAACAATCTCAATGCTGCGGGTGAGAGGAGTGGATGCCCCACTGCCGGTGGCGGATAGCGTGAATCTTTCGGTGGCTTGCGGTTTGACCTGCCAGAAACCAGTGGATGGAACCGCTCCAACGCCGGGAAGGATGGTGACGGTGGGACTGTCTCCCGTGACTTGCCAACGGAGAGTCGCTGTCGAGCCGCGTTCAATGGATTGCGCTGAGCTGGTGAACGAGACAATGACCGGAGGAATCACTTTAACCGGAGTTGCCGCTTTGACCGGAGGCGCTACTACTTTGACAGCGGGCTTCTGCACTGGAGGCTGCTGATTGTTGGCTCCTGCTGACGGTTTGACCGGTGCGGGGATCTGCGCTGGCAGCTCTGCCGGATTTTGCTGTTCGGTCGGCTGCGATTGCGCGGTCTCAATCGGTTGGGCGGGAGCTTCCAAGACTCGCGGATCGGGCTTCTGTTGCGACGGCCGGAGAGGCTGCGAGACCTTAATGGGTGATGGTTCAATGAGTGGCGGATTCTGCGCGGTGGGCTCAACATTTTTCGTGGCCGCGCGCTTTACCGGGAAAATTTTCGAAAGATTATCCCAGCGCTCAATGACTTGTGGCGCGAGCTCGTATGCGGCGGCCAATGTGCCCACCACGCAAAACCCGAGAGCAGCAATCTGGCCCAGCCGTCGGAATCGATGCGCTGACTTCGGGTGGAGGCTTTCAGGTCTCTCGACTGCATTCAAGCAGTAAGGACACGCGAGTGGTCCATCGAGCATTTCTGCTCCGCCTTCGTGCCCGCAACCCGGGCAACGGTAGCCGGAGTCTTCGAGACGGCCGTCAGCACACTCGCACGACAGCTTTCCGCCGATGCCTTCTGCACCGCAGCTTGAGCATCGGTTGATTTGGCCAGCCTGCGGATGAAAAGGCTCCTGGCAACGAACGCACAGGCGCGCCGCCTCTTGCTCGGTGAATTGAGCGTTGTCATTGAGGCAGGTGAGTTTGCGCGTAGCCATGGTGCAACATCCAACTACAGTTCCTGGCCGCCGGCTAGAAAGCCTTCGTTTTTGGAAACCCCAAACTGGTCGGCACTTTTTACCGCTTCCGCTCGTCCAAGAGACGATGCATGATGAATTGTTCCCTGATAAAGCAGACACGGAAATTGTGAATTCCACGCGCTCGGACGCGTTTTTTTCTGCGCCGGAAGGGATTCGTCCCCATTTTTCGGCAACTCTGTATACTGAAATCCCCCGACAACCCCTGCCAAGAGGGGCAGTTGAATGGACTTCCCAGGCAAGCTGCTCGAGTTTCTGAAAAGGGCCTACGCATGGATTGCCACCAAGTCGCCGCAACAGGCCGACCCTAGAATCTGTCCGCTTTGCTTTGAATCGATCACTGCAGATACGAGGTTTATCCGGTATTGCCCGGTCTGCAAGAATTGGGAAATCGTAAAGGGCACTTCGACGCGCGAGTTGTTCTCGCGGTGCAAGAAGATCGGATGCAAAGCTAGCCGCACCCTTGCGCAGCGACCCTTTCTGGCGCACCAGGACTGCAGGCGGATGAATCCGCTCATCCTGAACCTCAACGATGGCGGCAAGAATCGCGTGCAGTCTCTCGGCGAAACGTTCACCTTGCGCTGGGTGGATCCAAGTGCGCCCGGCGGAAGAAGCGCGCCGCGGGATGTGAAGCATTGGACGCTGCCCATCATTCATGGCGCCGCTGAGAAGGTGGTGGGCGTGAAGGCCATGTGGTTTCCATCGGAACTGCTGCGGCTGCTTTCGAGCGGCAAAGGAAAGCGGGTGCAGATGCGAGGGCCTGCTGACGTGGGAAAGAGCGTTCTGTCGTCCATCGTGGTCAATCCTGATAGCCTGCCCAGCAATCTTCAGGTGGAGAACTTCGTTTACGCCTCTCCGTATGTTGCCACCGACATGAATGTGCCGGAGGAGCAGCGCCAGCCTTTCAGGTTCTTTGCCAATGCGCTTCAGGCCATTCAGAGTCTGCGGGACTGGCAGCCTTTGGATATGCACAATACCGGCCCTGCGGAAGCCCTGATGCGCGCCGGCTTCTACAGCAAGATCGTGGATCGGGAGCGACGTGCGCTGGTGTTATATGACCTTGCCGGAGAACATTTTCAGGAAGGGGCGGGCGAGATGGTTTCAGAGCAAGCCGCGAATTCCGACTGCATCTATATCCTGCTCGATATTACTTGCATTCCGATTTTCGAAGAATTCATCGAGCCGCACAACAGGAAAGAGCGGGCAAAGAAAGCGCAATTCAATGCCAGGTTGAGCGCGAGTCTGCGACAGATCGAAGGCGACGAGACTCCCAAGATCATCGTGGTTACGAAGGTTGACCTGGTTGATATTCCGCGACTCGATCATGCGGATTTCGCTGCGAACCAGGAGAGAGCGGAATCGGCGCAGCCCGAAACTGAACCGTCGGGATCGATTGCGGGAGAAGTTGCCGGAAGCGGAAATGGCCGGCGTGGCAATGGCCGGCGTGATATTAAAAAAGAGCGCGCCCTCAACGACCTCGCCGAGATTAAAGCCCGAGTGGAACGGCCGTCGGCGCGAAGCAGCGCGGCGATTCAAGACCTTGCGCGCTCGAACCTGGAAAAACTAAAGAGCTTCTACGATTCGTCTGACCCCAGTCAAAAAATGATTCGCGAACGGTTGGATGGAGAGACTATCAAGGGCGCGTTCTTCGTTTGGACGACCGGACTTGCACCGGTTCAGTGGGGCGACCTTCCGCCGGCGGCACAAGCGGAACCAAGGCCAGATACAGCGACGCCTCCGGAGGCTGGCCCGGTTGCGAATGCGGTTGCGAGTGCTTCACAAGCCAGCCCGGGAACGGCGCTCACGGTTAGCGCAGCGCCTCCGGTGGCGGACATCCAGCCGGCGATCAGTTGTGGAGTTCTGGAACTTGTGAAATTTACGTTAGAGCTCGAGTAAAGGTGCGGTTGCGCCTCTCAAACCGAGGGAGATCGAATGAAGATCCTGGCTTATGGCGGGAATGAGTATTCGATGCGCACCTTGATTGGAGAATGGCCTGGCATTTCCAGCGAGTATCTTGGAGATCTCTACGGAATTCCCTCGGGAAGCGCGAGCTTTGGCCTGATATTTCCCGGCGGAAGCCCGGCCCTGCTCTATCGCGAGCGCATCAATCCTCAATACCGTGGCGGCTATCCGTATACAGTCCTGCTCGATCTCGGACCCTGGGAAGGTGCCGACACGCTTTGGAGTCGCGCGGGCTGGAATGCCGCCGGTCTTCTGGAGTGCATGTTTGGTGCGCAAAGCTCACGGCGCGCGACCTTCATGACTCCCGAACATCTGAACACGGCGTTGCTGAACTCCGTGGTTGAAGAGATTCTGGCAAAACGGGAACTGGATCGCTTTGCGCAGGAAACACCGAAACTGATGGACTTTGGAAAAAAGTGGGCGAGCTTCCTGGCCGGGTCATTGAACGCGCAGGTTCCCGTGGTGACGCCGCCGCGCGCATTGGGTATCGAGCAGCGACCCACAATGGCCGAGTTGGCAAGCCTGAGCTTTCGTCTGTCGCCCTGGCTGCGAACGGGGCGAGGATGGATGGTCGGCGGCTCGTATGCGCAGGCAGCCGGATTCGGCGCCGGCGCTTTGCTCGACGATGAGCCATTTGGAGAAAAGATCGATCCGTCTGCCGTGATCCGCGACGGCGATCAACTGCAATCGCTGCTGCAACAGTTGAGCGAGTCCCCGTCGACTGCTGAGAGAGCCCGCGCGCTGGTTAATCAGCCGGCAATCAGCTGGCCCGACGCGAAACAATTCTTCGATCGCGCTGGATTGTTGCGCCAGGCAACGGACGGAGACGATTCTGAATTTCCCGAAGAGCTACCGGAAGACGGCATGCTCGCCGCGGAGATTTTCGCCGCCGCATTTGAGAATGCGAGGGACAAAGCTCTCCACCAAACGAGGATCGGTCCAAATCAAACGCGGGCGATCCTCGAGTCGACGACGCCGCTTCGGTCCAACGCGTATTCCGCGAGCCATGGTTCCTTATCTCGATGCCGATGCACTCGAGCAGGCAACTCGACGCGGAGTCGGTTCCTCCGCTCGATTCCTGAGTACCTCGAACTTCCTCCGGAGCTCTGCCTGGCGCGCTGTAAGCATCAAATGATCGCGAAGAAAGGCGAGCTGACGCGAGCGGATTTGGAGAGATGGAGGCGGTTCCTGCGCGATACGGAGGCGGGAGACGCAGAAACCGAATTCCTCAAGGAATTCGCGCAGCGGCAACCCTGGCTGGCGCCGTGGAAGAACAGTGAAGATCCCAAGCTCAATCAGATCCTGAAACAGGAGGCTGCCTCGCGCCTTCGCAAAGGCCCCGATAACCTCGTTCGCACCTGGCTCTACGACAGCCTGTGTCTTTCTTCCCGTGGAAGAAGTGAATGCGGAACTGGAGAAATTCAAAAGCAATCTCGACGCATCGTTGAAAGATCTGGCCGCTGCAGCTGAGGGAAGAACCACGCCAATTGGGAACGGCTGCGCGCGCGTGGCTCAAGCAGCTTGCTTCATCCAGTCTCCGCAACGACCTTGCCGTGGAGACAAAGCTTGCGATCGCGTATGAAAACCCTCCGGGTTGGGCGAATTTCTGGTCTCTCTCGCAAGCGCTGCACGATGGCAAATCCTTTGCCGGCAAAGAGGTCCCGAAGGAAGAGCGGGCCACGCTGGCGCTGGAATGCATGGACCTGTTGCGGCTCTATGCCAAGAGCAAGCAACTGCGCATTTCGGTTCCGGAGTTTGTTCAGATCGCCAAAGTGCTCGAATTGCAGAAACGATTCGCGGCTACACTCAGTGATTTAGCCTCGGACCCTCAATTCCGGCGATACTACGAAGCTCTGCAGCCGGCCCAGAAGAAAGGGGCCGTCCATTCATCGAAGCCCGAAGCGAATGTGATTGCCTCATCTGAACTATTCACAGAGGCAAGCAAATTACGCGACGCGATCGAGCCAGGTCCTGAAGGCGATCGCGGATTCCGATCGCATGATTGCGGCGGACCCAGCACAAGAAATCGACCCTGATCAATACGACGACCTGGCCGATCTTCTCCTGATCGATTGGGCACGCGGCAAGTCGCCCAAGGCGGACTCCCAGGAGCAGTATGGGGCACTGCCGACGAATCTGGCCGCAGTTCTCATGGGAGTCGCGGGGTTAATTCTGGGCGCGACTGCGTGGACACCGCGGTTTTATCATCTGCCGATTCCTTTGCTTGGCTCGCTGGGTGCGGAGCAGCATCGCCTGCCGCTTGAACTAGCCGGCACAGTCGATCGCCGTCATTGGCCTGGCGCTGCTGATACGCGGATTTTTTCCTCCCACCTACACGATCAATCTTTCCGAAAACACATGGGCGCGTCTCAGAAAAGTGGTCGCCAACCTTCTCGCCAGTGGTGACCGTCTATGCGATGCGCCGGTGCGGTGAACTGATCACGAACATGTCTAAATCTGGCAGCACGGAATTTCGTGCGTCGACGGCAGCTTCGATTGGCTGCTGCTGCTTTATCTCGGGTCAGGTGAAGAACAGATCGCGCAACTCGAGCCGGCCATTTCCGATCAATTGAAGCGGGTGCGCCGGTCCATCTTAGTTCGTCCTCGATCGAGCGGGGCTGATTCAGAAGAGAGGTTGGTTCAGGGGATGAACCTTCTCTTTCTCGCGCTTCCCGCAGTGGTCTTTGTGGCATTGGCGTGGTTGCTCCTCGGGAACCCTGAGCGCATCCGGATAGCATTCGTTTGCGTGCTCGTCGCGGTGCTTTCGGCGATGTCTGGGCTGCTTCTGCTACGCATGGTCGACAGTCCGGGACGATGGAAAGATCACACGCAAATAGCCTGGGTGGGCATTGCTCCCGTCAGCGGCAATTCTCTTACGCTGGGTTCGCCGTCCGCTGGCGCGGTTCCGGGTTGGCCGGGCAATCGCATCGCTCCCACCATCAACTTCACCTCGGGGCCGAGCGGCCAAGATTCAATTGCAAAGCTACGGCGGCGGCGGATTCGTTCTCGACAGCAAAGACAATGTCGTCTATGGCACCAGTCTCGATCAGGATCGGAACGTCACCGATCATGATGGCGACTCCTATACCCTGTCGGTTAGAAAACGCGGCTGGATTTTGAGAAAATGGCAGATCAATGTCTTTCGCAATGGGCAAAATCTCGTCCAAAACGGCGAAGGCGAAGTGATCGCGTCGGAAACCTCGGCGGTAAATCTTGCGGCAGAATTGGACCGGACCATCCGGCGGATGCGCGCGCAATCGGATCCTGAAGCGGGGCCGCTCAGCAGGTGGGCCGCGCAGATTCAATTGCTGTTGACGGACAGCAATCACGCGTATTACGTGATCGCGAGCCAGCCCGGCTCCGGAATTCAGCCGCAATCCTCGCAACTTCCCGCGGGATCGGTAATTACGATTCGCTGGCCGCGACTGAGGCTCAATGTCCGGCTCGAATCGATTGATGGAACTCCGCGCCTGATTTTTTTGCCGCCGTTCCGCCAATCCAGTCCGCTGCCACCAGAGGACGCGCCAGCGCCCGTTCCAACCAAGCTTGAGATTGAAGCCATGCCTGCGCCCGGCGACAAAGCATTCCTAATGCCCATCGGCGCTCTGCCCGAGCCGCATGCTGAAGCGCTTCTGGTCGACGGGCAATTTTCAGGCGGTCCGGCTGCCGATGTTGCGCAAATTCCCGGAGTGACTTCGTCATTTAACGCGGTCATCGAACCTTATCACTTCTATCTGGACACTAATCGTGATGTCCCCGCCAGTTGGCATTCCGGAACGGCGGGAGCCGGCTTGCCGATGTTTCTTCCGCTGCTCGTCATCTGGCTTGGATACGTTTGCTGCCTGGCGCTCATTGCTCTTCTCTATGACGACACGGTCGAGCCGCGCACGCTGATCACTCTGCTGGGGATTTCGCTCGCCGCGTGGGCCGCTCTCTGCGCGCGCGTGGGACTTGCATTTCGTTATGCCGCAAATCCCGGCACTGTCGATGCCCTCGCCATCAACGGTCTCACTCTCTCGCTGGGAGCCCTGGCGTTTCTTCCTGCGTTCATCCTTGTGCTGGCGTTCCTCAGCGCCGTCAGGAAGCAGGAGGCTGAAGACCTGGGATGGTTGCGCTTGCTGCCTGCTTTGAACCTTTTGTGTTCTCATTGCCATTCCGGCGCTGGTTTGGCACATGTGGCCGCTTCTTCACTTGTCGCCAACGCCTGGCCGCGTCGATGGTTTCTTTTCTTCATTCAGTGCAGCGTTCAGCGCCGAGAAACCGTGCGGCTTGTTCCTGCTTCTCTGGTTCGTCAGTTGCGTTTGGCTTTGGCGGAAGGCCAGAAGAACCTCAAGACAGTCGCTCGACGATCGCTTTGTCAACCTTGAAGAAGCATTGACCGAACTGTGGGCCAGGCAATGGCAGCGGCGCGAAATTGCAATGGTAAGTTTTGTCACTCTCCTGGTCTTTCTTGCCGCCTTGATCACGCGTTTCTTCCCATCGCTCAACGGCCCCGGCAAGGAGGCATTCGCGCCGCTCTGCCAGTTGTTTGGCCTGGCGGTTCTGCTTGTCCCGGGCAAGGGGCAGTTGCATAGCGTGGGGAGAGTGCGCCTGAGGAAGAAGTCTCTGATCGGGATTTTTCTCATTCTTTTGCCTTGCTGCGTTCTGCCCGCAATCGGCTTTGACGATCCCGGGAGGCATGGTCGGCGGCCTGGCGCTTTTTCTTCCCTTTCTGTTTGTCGTGCTGTTGGGAGATCATCGCCCGCTTGCGAAGTGGTGGGCGGGAGCCTTCATCGTTGTCTTCGTTGCCGGAGTTCTCCTCGCGTTTTTTCCGGGCTGGGCGAAACACTGGCCTCGCGTGTATACGCGCGTCACGCTTGCCGAACATACTTCAAAATGGGCGCAGGACCAATGGCTCACACAGCAAGCCTACGGAAAAAACGGAGAATCGCTGGCGCAGCAGTTTGCGTTTGGCGATGAGCACCGCTGGGCGAATCTGCGGATGATCCGGATTGGCGCGTATACCGGCGTCGGCTACGGTAATTCCAGCCCGCAGAAAGCGGGAATCGCGCTGAACACCGTTCAGGCCGACAGCACCTACGCGTTTTACGTAGCCAGCGAACACGGTGCGTGGGGCGGCGTGTTCATTCTGCTGCTCGCGGCGCTTCCGCTCGCCCTTGTGGGATGGCGCCACTGGCACGCATCCGGCGCCTCCTGGCTCACTGAGCTGCTCTACATCATTGCCGGCGCATTTTTTCTTGAAACTCTGGCGCAGGTTTTGATGAACAGCATGCAGATTATTCCGTTCACGGGCCGGAATCTGCCGTTGCTTTCCGTTTCCTCGCTTTCCGATGTCCTGCGGTGGTCGGTTCTATTCTCATGCGCGGTTCTGATTATGGTTGCGGACCGCGACCCTCAAGATGAAGCGGTGACCAAGAGCTGGCATTGGACGGCCAAGGCCGTGGCGGCCGCAGTCCTCGTCGTCTGCATTTCGCCGATCTTCATTCTCATCCAGGGCCAAATGGCCGACAAGACGCTCATGAGCCCGAAAACCGGGTAGCGAGATTGCCCTTGGCGCGGTGCCGCCTACTTACGACCGGGACGCTGAAGTGCGCAGCCAGCTCGAGCAGATCCGTAACGAGCTCAAATTCGAATCCGCGACAGACCGCATCGAGTTCACTTCCCCTGAGGAAGAGACATAGGAGCAGAGACACGCAGCTTCAGCAGGAAATTGAGCGCTTCAATGGGCTTCCGGATTCATTGAAGATTGTGTCTCCGGGAGGGAATAGCCTCAGAAGTCCGAGCGACGCAAATAAATTCGTCGCCGACATTACCTCGCTCACTACCGTCGACGGCTACATGAAGCTGATGGACAAATGGAAGAAAGACGCAAGCCCCGCGCAAGCTGCGACACTGCCTCCACTGTTTCGCGTTGAGGAACGATTTCCGGTTGCGGACGCGGAACAGTTCCCTGAGTCTGGAAAGCCGACTTATACGATTCGAGGCAAACCCCGCCTACGATGCGGTCATCGATCTCGACACCCGGCTCACACCCGACGGCCTGAAGACCATCGCATGGCGCAACGGATCGGGCGACAGTTGGCTGCTTGAGGGGCCCGGCGTACAGGTGACAATCACCACTGGCGCCGGCGCGAAAGATCAGCGAGCGAAGGTGATCCTGTCGCCGATGAAAGGCGTGAACCACCAGATCGATTCATTTACTGCATCGGCGCAACAAACCAGTGGCAAGTTGCAGATTGTTCTTAATTGCCCCAGCGACAGCGGATGGAAGATTCCTTTCCTGCACCTGGAAAAACGCCCGCCCGCGCAGACGGCACTCGTCGACATTGACGCCGAAGGCAGCGGGATCACGCTGAATTCGGACGTCGTGAAGCTTGCGTATCAGCCTGCGGGTAGCGCCGATTTCAAAGACTTGGGCGGAGCAGTTACGCTGCACAATGGCACGCGCTTCCGGCCCCGGCAAAGCGTCTGCAAATTGCCGCAAGCCCCGATATTCACGCTGACGCATTCCAGCGCCGGAGCCCTGGTTGGAGCTGCCTGGGTCGACGGAGAGTGGGATGCCGCGTACGACACAAGCGCGCGCCTGGTGTGGCTCGAGCAACTCGCCCGGTTCTCTCAGTCCGAGCGCGACAGGCAACTCAACTTTGATCGGGTCACGCTCGATCCGAAATTGCAAGCGGCGGCAGAGGTGTCGGTTGAGGAGCACGGTCGTGAGTTGCAAAAACGATTGCTCACAGCGGCGGTCTCTCTGTGTTTAACAGTCGACTGCGGCGCGACGCCGTCAGATGGTGGCGCGAGAATTCCGCAAAAACTTGAATTGCAGCGCGTGGAAGCAAGGCGGCTGTTTCTTCCGCCGCGCGTAGCCATCTCCATCATGAATCTCGATGGCGAGGTGCTTGCGCTGGCGGGATGGCCGCGCAGTTCCACGACGGATGAGTGGGAAACGGTGATGAGCGCCGACGGCAAGAGCAGCATCGACGTGCATCCGCCGGTGCAGTGGCTGGCTACGCAGGCGCCGGCCGCAATCAGGAATCGCTATCTGGGCGACAGGAATTTCGATCTTCTGGTTGCAGGGTCGTCAACCAAGCCCATCTGGGCTGCGGCATCGCTTGATGTGAATCCTCGCCTCGTGCATTTGAGCGTACGCGGAATCAAGGTGGATCACACGCTCTTTGGTATCGACATTCCCGGCGCACCGTGGAATGGCACAGCAACCGGCGACCACTGGATCGATTTCACCCACTACCTGGCCGACTCCAACAACAACTACCAGATCCGCCTCAATTTTCTTGGACTCGCACATCCTGACCCTGGGCCAAATGTCGTTGAAGTGGAAAGGAACAAAGACCGCTCCGAGTTCCACACTTCGTCAAAGTTGGAGACATTTACGAATGAGCCCTGGTACCGCGCTCCCGATCTCGGCGCCTACGGCTTCAGCCACAAGACTCCTGCAAAGCTGCAAGGATTGCAATACAGTCAGCTCGCGCAGGCGATGCTGGCGCACTTCCCCGTCAACATTGTCGAAACCAATCGCGTTCGCCGTTCGTACGACATCTCGTTCTGGTCAGGAAACGAAGTCGATAATTTGCTCGGCACGGAAGATGTTGAAGAGCGATGGGGCCAGCTGAGTTCCATCAGCCCTGCGGCGACGAACTTTGCATTCGATTCCACCAGCCCCGATCGGCATCTTCTGGAGTTTGGGGCGCCGCGGGCATTCATCAGCGTGCTGCTCGGCGGCTCAACCAACACCTGGTCAAATCTTGACCTTCCGTCGAGCATCTACACGGCGATGTCCGGAAGGCCGATTGTGCCGCACATCGGCATGTTGGCCCAGACAGACACGACCCGCGATCCATTTAGGCGAGAGGTTTTCGATCCCATTCGTGCAGGCTTGCAGGAAATGATCCAATCGGGAACTGGAGCATCGTTCCTGTCGGACAAATATGGCGGCGCGCGCGCGCTTTCCCGATCGATGGGACCGGAGTACAACTTCTACGCGAAGACTGGCACGCTTGAGACCCTGGAAGAGACCAAGGAAAGCGGGGATCTCGCCCTGGCTCGCATTGTGCTGATCATCATTCCCAAAGGCGCGGACAAATCGCGCGCGCACAAGGGACTGATCTTGTCGCTGGTTTCAGAGTACGGCGGAATGAGTACTTCAGAATCAAATTCGGCGGTCGAGTGGGTGAGCGAATTTGTATTGAACAACCGGGACCTGCTGAAGGACGCGATGAAATAGTTAAGGGCTCGGACGGTTTTCCCGGTTTCCATCGCGGCGCCGTCCCGCTCCGCGCTGAGGGCGCTCAGATAAACCTTGCGGACGGAATTTGCTTCGGACTTGCCGGCTACATGCCAGGGTGGGCGACATCGTTGGCGTGTGGAATCAGGTCGAGATACACATCGTTGGGAATATGGGTTTGCCAATGGCTGGTTGCGCGGGCGAATAGGACAATACCAACGAAGAGATACGCGAGTAGACAGGCCACCACGAGTGGTGAAAGAGCGCGGCGTTGCCAGCGTTGAGCGGGAGTGGCACTGCGCCGGGGTGGGAGTGAGAGTTGTAGCGCATTTTCTGCCGAGCAGACGGCGATACACTCCATGCACGCTGTGCATTCGACGGAGCGGATCTGGACCAGTCGATCGACGGGCAGGCTCGCGGGACATGCCTTGGCGCATTTGCCGCAGTCGATGCAAGCATCGGCGTCGCGACGAATTTTGATGGGGCTGAGCAGCGATACCAAACCCATGAGCGCGCCATAAGGGCACAGGTAGCGGCACCAGAAATTCTGCACAAGAATGGAGCCGCAGACCATCAGCGCAATCACAATGATTGCCGTCTCACCCATATTGCGGAAGAAGTCGAGCATTTTGACGTCGGCGATAAGGCCGTAGGGAGTGGCCATGAAGCTCTGCAGCGCTTCAGCCGACATGGCGCCGACTACGAAGAGGAAGAAGCCGAGCAGAAAGTACTTGAGGCCGCGGAGAGGAATGTCAAACCACTTGGGCAGATGAAGATTGCGGCGGAAAAGCTTGCGGCCGAGCTTCCATAACGCTTCAGAAAGGGTGCCCACGGGGCAGAGCCAAGCGCAGAAGGCCTTCTTCGCGAGAAGGCTCATCAATATAAATGCGATGAAGAGAAACATGGCCGCGGGATGAATGGCGGGGACGCGTCCGGTGAGGAAAAGGGTTTTGGTATTCATCAAGCCGGCAATGGGGAGCCAGCCTTCTACTCCGGGCGGGCGAGAAAACGCGAACCCCTGGCCGCCGCGCTCAAAAAAGCGGACCCATAGATAAAACTGCGCGCCGAGCCACGCGTTCAACAGAACGAAAACGCCTTGCACGATGTGCCGGATGCGCTGCGAACGATCGGGCGCGGACCGGCGAAGCAGCTTCTTCTTTTCGGATCTGCTCGTGATACCGTCCAGTACCTGCATAGCCATTCTTGCTGCCTCTTTATCTGAAGAGTAGTGGGGGAAATGGCGGCGGACAGCGACTTTGGTCACACATGCGCTTGGAACTGAAGACGGGAGGGCGCAAACCCGTGTCACGGGTGACACGGCGTGTGTGCCGAGACACGGCGGCGCGCCGTAGATATGCGATAACTCCTTTGTTTCGTTGCAGAAAGGTTTGGAGCGCGGACTGCACTTGGTGGAGAGCATAGAAACTCCGGCGTGGAGCGGACATGCTCTTTCCCACGGTTGAATACGCGCTCTTTTTTCTTGCGGTGCTGCTGGTGGCATGGAGCTTGCACCGGTGGAACGGAGCCCACAAGTTCTTTCTGCTGGCAGCGAGTTACGTATTTTACGGCTTCTGGAATTGGGGCTACGTGCCGCTGCTCTTCGGTATCTCCCTGGTGAGCGGACTGGTGGCGCAGCGCATCCAGGCCAGCGGAACATTGAAAACACGAAAAGCTTGGCTGACGCTCGGCGTGGTGATTTGCCTTGCGACGCTCGGCTACTACAAGTACACGGCTTTCTTTCTCACGACGGTTCTGAATCTTTGGGCCCACGTGGCGCGGCCGCCGCAGGTGCGCATTCCTGAACCGCTGCTTCCGCTGGGCGTATCGTTCTTTGTATTCCATGCCATCTCGCTGATGATGGATGCCTACCGCGGCAAGCTGAAAGAGCGGGTGCGGCTGGGAGATGCGCTGCTGTATGTGGCGTTCTTCCCGCAACTGATCGCCGGGCCCATCCTACGCGCTTCAAAGTTTCTTCCGCAGCTGCGCGCGCCGCGCAATGCCAACGCGATTCGCGTGAATCGCGCGCTGCTGCTGATTGTGGCGGGGCTATTCAAGAAAGTGGTGATCTCAAACCTGCTGGCGACGCGGCTTGTGGAGCAGGTTTTTTCAGCGCCCGAGACCTTCAGCCGCGGCGATGTGCTGCTGGCTATTTACGGCTACGCGGCGCAAATCTACTGCGATTTTTCAGGCTACACCGACATCGCCATCGGATGCGCGATGCTGCTCGGCTACCGATTCCCAAGGAACTTCAACGCGCCGTACACGGCGACGAATCCGCAGGATTTCTGGCGGCGCTGGCACATCTCACTTTCGAGTTGGTTGCGCGACTATCTCTACATTCCGCTGGGCGGCTCGCGCGGATCGGCGGCACGCACCTGCGTCAACTTGATGATCACGATGCTGCTGGGCGGGCTGTGGCACGGCGCGGCGTGGACTTTCGTAATTTGGGGAGCGCTGCACGGGTTCTACCTGATCGTGCATCGCATGTGGAGTGGAATCAGATGGACGCCGCTGGTTCGCTTCCGCGAGACGGTTGCGTGGCGCTGGATGGCGCGGATTTTGCTCTTTAATGCCGTGTGCCTGGGATGGGTTTTCTTCCGGTCCTCGTCTTTTGGAGTTGCCTTCGCGGTGCTGCGGGGCCTGACGGTTCCGGGCGCGATCACCCTCCTGAGTGTGCCGGTGGCGATGGCTTTGATTGTGGGATTGGCAGGGCAGTTCCAACCATTGCGCTGGCGCAAGGCGATGGAATTTGAACTTGGCTCGTGGCCGGCCATGGCACGCGGAGCCGCATTTGCCGCGGCTATCTTCGGCATCGAGTTGCTTGGACCTTCCGGCGTAGCGCCGTTCATTTATTTCAGGTTCTAAGACCATGCGTGCGACGAAATTCAATTCGGTTTCTCAACTTGCGGTGGTGATGGCGGGGTTTGTGGTGACGATCCTGCTGCTCGAGTCGGGAGCATTGGTTACCTGGGCGGATCGGCTGGACGTGGGGCCGGCGCGAGACGGTGCGGTGCGGCTGACGGCTGCGTTGCACAAAGCTCTGCAGCCGCTCGGCGTGGAGGAGGTGCGCAAGGAGAGCCTCGACGGCTTGGATCGCCTGGGCTGGACTGACGATCCGGCGCGGCTGCTGGCGGCGCGTGAGAAGTCTCTGCTGGGCGTAGGCGGATCCGGCTCCCCGTGTCTGGCGGTGGGACATGCGTCGAGTCCCGCCTCTCCAAAAGCTGTCGCTCCGGTCGTTGCGGGCGTTCCCCGGCTCACGCCGCTTAAGCCGTTGCCGCCGGCCGCGCAGAGCGAGACGCGCGTGGTGGCGCTAGTGGGCGACTCCATGATGGCTGTGGGCCTGAGCGATGTTTTGCTGCGCCAGACCGCGACGGACAAGAATCTGCGCATTGTGAAGGCGTTTCGCTCGGGAACCGGCCTGGCGCGGCCTGATGTTTTCGATTGGATGGAGGAGTATCCGGCGATGCTCGGCGACGAGAAGCCCAACGCGGTGATTGTGGCCATCGGTGCAAATGACGGGCAGGGTTTTGTGGAGGACAACAAAACGCTCGCCTTCGGAAGCGATGCGTGGGTGAAAGTGTATCAGCAGCGGACGACGGGTTTTCTTAATCTTCTGACGCAAAATGGCGCGCACGTGGTTTGGGTCGGCCTGCCGCCGATGAAAGCTGGCGCGTACAACGAGCGGGCCGCGGAGATCAATCGCATCGCGTACACGGTGGTGAGCCAGAATCCGCTGGCGACGTGGTGGAATCCGCAGCCTTATATAGGAGACGAGGCCGGCGGGTTTCGCGAGCTGGAGACTTCGGCGGACGGCAAGACCACGCGCATTCGCGCCGCCGACGGAATTCATCTTTCGGACGAGGGCGCGGCTCTTCTTGCGCCAGTGCTGATTGGCTGGCTGAACCCGGCGCCTGCGCCGGTGACGACTGCGCAAGTGACGCCGCAGGAATCTCCGGTTGCGCCAGTGAATCGGCGTCGGCGTGGCGCGCGCGGGCGCAGCGCACGGCCCTGAGAGAGTTTCCGCTTCAGTCTGCTTCGCCCAGCTCAGAATCCGTTGCCGGCAGCGGGGTCGCGGCGCGTGTCAGGTGGCGCACAGTGTGTGTTTGGTGACACGGGCGAGCAGGCCAATCTACCCGACAAGCTCTTTGTTATCAACCGCCTCCGATTGGCGTGCAGCTTGCAATCCTATCCGGCGTAGGAAGTTCAAAAAAAGGAAACACGCGGGAGGATGAGATGACGGCGCGGACACAAATCATGATGGCGACGGCGATGATGGCGGCGGTTCTTGGGATGCCGTCGGCGGCGCGGGGCGCGAATCAGAGTGCGAATCAGAACGCGACGACGAATGAGCCGTCGGCAGCGCAGCAGCCGAAGCCGGAAGCACGAGTTCAGGCGACGGCGACGAAGCGCGTGATTGTGGTGAGCCTGGAAGATCACAAGCTGGCGCTGGTGGAAGACGGCAAGGTGAAAAAGATTTACAGCGTCGCGGTGGGCAAGCCGTCAACGCCGAGCCCGGTGGGGACCTTCACAATCGCGCGCCGCGTGATGAATCCGACCTACTCGCACGATGGCCGCATAGTTCCGCCGGGACCCAATAATCCGGTGGGGACGCGTTGGATGGGGTTGAGCATTCCCGGCTACGGAATCCATGGAACCAATGTGCCGAGCTCGATCGGCAAGGCCGCGTCGCATGGATGCATCCGCATGGCGAAGAAGGATCTGGAAGAGCTCTACCCGATGGTGGAGGTGGGCGACACGGTGGAGCTGATTGGACAGCGCAACGAGGAGACGGCGCAGATTTTCGGCGATGCAGCGACGCCAGTTCCGAGCGCACAGCCGGCAACGCTGACCACAGCGGCCTCTGGCGCGCAGCTTCCAATCGCAGCGCCTATTTCAGCGCAGCAGGCCACAAATTCCGCAGCGTGGCCGGGCGTGCTGACGACGGCTGCAACGGCAACTCTTTCCAGCCTGATGTTTGCGGGCTCTCTCTAAAAGGAGGGCGGACATGAATCTGCTGGCTTGTGCGATTTCGGATATTCAGGCGGCGTTGCTTCCCGTGGCGGCAGCGCTGCTGCTTGAAGAGATGACCTACGGGGGACTGGTCCGGCTGCTGCTGGCTCCGCGGACGGATACCAGAAAACAAAAAGGGCCCATGCACACGAATGGAGGCGGGAAATGCTCGCACTGAGAATGTTATTGATGGTCGCGGGAGCGCTGATGCTCCTCGTTGCCGCGGCGATTCCTCTGATTGGGCTTTGGCGGCGCGTGCAGTTGGCGCGGACGAAAGCTGCCGCGGAGACAACGGGCGAAAAAGTGGAAATGGACCCGGAAGAGATTTCCTGGCGGCGTCCGGCGACGCTCGCAGTTGCTGGCTGCGTGCCACTACTGGTAGCAGCCAGCATTGTGGTGGTGCCCAGCGGCATGGGCGGAGTGCGCATCAGCCAAATGCGCGGCACACTACCCGGCACGCTTTATCCCGGATTGCACATCGTGACGCCGCTGGTGGACAGCGTGCAACTGTTCGACCTGCGCGATCACGTGTTCACGGCCGGGCTTGTGGAACAGGGTCCGAAGAAGGAGCCAGTCCCCGCCGACTTGAACGTGCAGTCGCTCGAAGGGCTGAACATCGACCTCGGCGTGACGGTGCGCTATCGGCTCGATCCCAATAAACTGGCGAGCGTGCAGGCGCACCTGCCGCAACCGCCCGACAAGGAGCTGGTGCCTCCCGTGGTGGCCAGCGCGTGGCGGGAACTGACGCCGCGGTACACGGTGAAGGAAATTTTTTCGACCAAGCGCGAAGAGGTGCGGGCCAAGGCTGCGGACGTTATCACGCGTAAGCTCGCGACGGACGGCATCATTGTGGAAGAAGTGATGCTCTCTGACATTCGATTGCCCGACGAGTACGCGCGCGGACTGGAAGGGCTGTTGCTGAAGGAACAGCAGGACGACCAGATGGGCGTGGATACCGACATCCAGCAGAAACAGGTGAGGATTGCGGAGCTACAGGCCGAGGCTGAGGCCGCGCAGAAGGTGAAGGAAGCCGAGGGCGACGCGCAGGCCAAGGTGGTTGAGGCGCGCGGCGAGTCGGATGCCATGCAGTACACCCTGCCGCTGAAACAGAAACAGATTGAGCAGAGCAAGCTGGAGGCTGAGGCGCGGAAGGAGTCGACGATTGAAACCGCCGACGCCGACGCGCAGGCCAAGATTATCGACAGCAAGGCCGAGTTGGAGCGGCGCAACCTGCTGGCTGAAGCTGAAGCCAACCGCATCAAGCTGGTGTCTGCGGCCGACACGGTGCGCATGACCAGCGAGGCGGAACTGTTGAACAAATCGCCGCTGCTTATCAACAAGATTGTGGCGGAGCGGTTGTCCGACAAGATCCAGGTGGTGATGGTGCCTTCGGACGGAAAGTTCTTCTTCGCGAGCGATGTGTTCAAGAGCGCGGCGACGAATCCGATTGTGAAGCAGGAGATGGACGGCGAGCAGGAATCGACGCCGGCACAGAAGAACGGCCAATAGAACTTGGTTGGCCGCGCGGGGCGGACGCGGCGGAGGCAACGCCCGCCCTGCACCAAATCAATCGTCCAGAGCGCCTCAGCGTTCCGTCGAATACCATGGAGGTAAGAAAATGCGCACTCACGTCGTAGTCATGATTTCTTCCGCGATTCTATGCCTCGCTCCGTATGGGCACGGCCAGCAGAGCCAGCCCGCCCACCACAAGGCGCTCACGCCGGAACAACAGGCGTACCAGCAGCAATATCAACAGTGGTCCGCCCACTATCGGCAGTTGCAGGTTCAGGGGAAGCAGATCTTCGATGCGGAAATTGCTCGCGAGAAGGTAGGCGATTGTCCGAACGCCGTTTCGACGTACGATTTCAACGTTTGTTACGGAAAGCAACTCGATACCACCGAGGCGAACCTCAAAAGTTCTGAGGATACTATTCACGATTTGCTTGCTCCTGCGCCGCAGATGCCGGGCGAGCCGGCCAGACCTTCTCCAGGGCCGGCAGGTTCGAGCCTGACCCCCGCGCAACTCACTGCGGAATTTGAATCGGTCGAGCGGATCTGGGGGCAGTATCGCGACACGGCTTGCAGGGCCGCGTTCCATCAGTTCGGCGGCGGCAGCGGAGGGCCGAGCTTCGAAATGCAGTGCCGGCTCCAACTCACGCGCGACCACATGCGCGAGCTGAGGATGATTTACGGAGAATCATTTCTTTAGAGGGATATAATTCGCGCAAACGGAAAAGACAAAAAGCGATGAAGGCAATGAGACTGATCTGGCTGGTAGCGGCGTTGGCGGGGCTCGCCGGAGTTGCGGCGCAGGCTGCACAGGACGCGTGGGAAGAGCCTGCGTCCGAACTTGCCGAGCAGATTGCGGCCATTCTCGGTCCGGGACAGGCGCATCTGACGATCCGCAATCTTTCTTCCATTTCGAATGATGAGATTCCGGTGATTCGACGGCTGCTTGGGGATGATTTGAAGGCGCATGGCGTGGTGATGGCGGGCGCGGAAAGCGCGAACACCATTCGTGTGACGCTGAGCGAGAGCGCGAAGGATCGATTGTTGGTAGCTGAGATTGACGAGGGCACTCAAACGCAAGTAGCGATGGTGGACCTTGGACCTGTTCTGACGCAGACCGCAACAGCTCAGGAACGCATGGAACTTTACAAGGAAATTGATCTCAGTGCGGCCGCACTCGCAAATGGGTCAGCGGCGATTTACGGCGATCCCGTGATAACGATCGCGGAAGCGGGCACACGGCTCTTTGTGCTGCGCAAGGACAGCGTGATGATTTTTGTTCACAACGCTGACCATGGGAGGACCGTTGAAGCGTCGCTCGCTCTCGATTTGAAACGGCCGATGCCGAGAGATCCGCGCGGAGTGCTGATTGCAGCTACGGATGGCGATGGATTTACGGCATTCACGCCGGGAACAGAGTGTCGCGGAGCGTTTGCCGCACCTGCCGAGGCGGCCGCTCCGTTGCGCAATGGCTGGACCGTCAACTGCCATGCGAGCGACGAGCCGTGGCCAATCGCTGTCGATGCGTCCGGCACGCCGCAGCTCAAGGCTTTCTATAACTCCGCGCGCGACTATTTTACGGGTGTGGTTTCACCGAGCGTTGGTGTCGATCTGCCGGCGTTTTATGCGGCGGCGCTGGTTCCGCGACCCGCCGGAAACGCGGCGCTGCTTATTGGTGGCATCGACGGCAAAGTGCAAATGGCGGAGAACGGGGCTTTGAAAACCGTCTTGGGCACGCGCGACTGGGGCAGCGATTATGCTGTGTTGCGCTCGGGATGCGGCGCCGGTGTGCAGGTGATCGCTTCTGGCTCGGGCGAGGCCGCAAACGACAGTCTGCGCGCTTACGAGTTGCCGGCGCTCGAGGCAGTGCCGTCAAGCGCGCCGCTCGCGATCGACGGAACGGTAACGGCGCTCTGGACTGCGCCCGACGGTAAAAGCGTTCTCGCGGTGGTGCGGAATTCGGCAAACCAATACGAGGTGGACCGTGTTACGGCGCTTTGCAATTAGTGTTTTTCTGGTTTTGGTTTGCATCTGTGCGTGGGCAAGAACGCGCCCCCACTACGGCGGCTCGCTGCACGTGGAGGTTGCGGGCGATCCGTGGCAAGGCGAGGATGGGCTGGCGCGACGGCTGATTCTGGATGGATTGACTGCGCTGAATGCGAATGGAATCGTGAGCCCGGCCCTGGCTGTCGAGTGGCAATCGGATGACAATGATCATAGATGGCAGTTCCGTCTGCGGCAGGGCGTGCATTTTCACGATGGCTCGCCACTGAATGCGCAGGCCGTTGTAATGGCTCTGAACACCGCATGCCCGGCTAACTGTCCTTGGTCCGCGGTGCGCGCCGTGGGCTCGGCCGTGATTTTTACCAGCGACTCGCCGATGCCCAACTTGCCCGCGCTGCTGGCGGGCGATGCTTATCTCATCGCGCTCACGCGCAACGCCGACGGGCAAACCCTGGCCAATCCCATCGGCACCGGGCCGTTCCAGTTCACCAGCTCGAACAACGGCCTGCTCACGCTCACCGCCAACGAAAGTTGCTGGCAGGGGCGGCCGTTCCTCGACGAGATTGTGATCACCGGCAACCGGCCGATTCGCGAGCAATGGCTCGACCTGAGCGTGGGCCGCACCGACATCGCCGAAGTGCCACCGCAGGAGTTGCGCCAGGCGCAATCAGCAGCGTCTCGCAGTGCTGGTTTCGCCGCCGGTGGAACTGCTAGCGCTGCAGGTGTCGGACACGGGTGCGCTCACGAACGCTGTATTGCGCGCGGCGATTGCGCAAGCTATCGACCGCGGCGCGCTCTCGAATGTCATCTTTCAAAAGCAGGGCGAGATTACTGCCAGCCTTTTGCCGCAATCGCTCACCGGCTACGCATTTCTTTTCTCTGCCGACCGCGACCTGAACAAGGCGAACGAACTGCGCGGCGGACTGACGCCGCCGCCGCTTACGCTTGCGGCCGACGGCGATGGCGCCATGCAATTGGCGGCGCAGCGCATCGCACTCAATTTGCGCGAAGCGGGATTCAACGTGCAGGTGGCGAACGCGCACAACGCGCCGCATGCCGACCTGACGCTGCGCAAGTTGCCGCTGGAGGGCGCCGACTCTGCGGCGGCTCTGGAAACTCTGCTGCGCGATGCGGGAGAGAATGTTGCCGTGGCGGGACGGAATCCTAACGCGCTCTTCCGCGCGGAGCACGACGTTCTGGATTTGAAAACACTGATTCCGCTGCTCGACCTGCCGCGTGCCTGGGCGGTCGGCAGCCGTGTGCGCGATCTGCGATTGCGCGCGGATGGCACGCCGGATCTTGCCGGAGCGTCGCTGGAGGGCACACAGTGAGTCTTCGCCAAAAACTGCTGCTGCTGTTTTCGCTCACCGTGGCCGCGGCGGTGGCGGCGGTGGCGTGGACCGTGCTGGTGCGCATTCGTCACGTCTTTGAAATGCGCGACCAGGAGGAAACGGCGCTATTCGTCAGCCAGTTTCAGCGCGAGTTTCAGCATCGCTCCGCCGAAGTGGCAGCTGCCGTGGACCATCTCGCGGCGAGCGAGCGGGCGCGCTCCATGGCGTTCGAGCTGGCGCAGTCGGGCGACGCAGCACCCTATTTGACCGAAGCGCAGTCCATGGCGCAGGACGCGCAACTCGATTTTCTTGAGATTGTGGGTGCGGACGGAGACGTGGTCAGCTCCGCGCAGTGGCCGGCGCGGTTTGGCTATCCGGAGCCGGCGGCCGCGAATGCTTCGACCAAGCCATTCCTCAAGCGCGAAGACTTGCCGGACGGATCGACCGCGCTCGGCCTCTTCGCCGTGCACGCGGTGGGCGCAACCGAAGTGCGCCTGATCGGCGGCGAGCGGCTCGATCAAAGTTTTCTCGCCGATCTTCCGGTGGCGCCGGGGATGCAGATCGGTCTTTACAGCGATGCGAACATTTTGACGACGACGGTGAATTTGCGTACGGGCGCGAGTACGCCTGCTGTGGCGGCCTTCGATCCTGCGCGCCTGCTGGGACCCAATGGAACGGTCGCCGGTGCGGCCACTATCAGAACCTCATTGACGGCGCGCGCACGACCGGCCAACAGGTGAGCGGCATTGTGAATCCGACCGGCCGCCGCGAGGACAGCCTGAACGCCACGGCGATCCCGCTCGAAAACGAGCAGGGCGACGTGATGGCGGTGCTGATGGTGGCGATCTCGCGCAGCGGCATGGTCGCAGGCGCAGCAGCACATTCGCGCGATTGCATATGGAGTGGCGGCGGGCGGCATTCTGCTGGCCATCGCCTTCAGTTTGTGGATTGCGGCGCGGGTCTCGCGGCCCATCGAGCAACTGGCGCATGCGGCCGAAGAAGTGGCCGGCGGAAACTGGGATGTGCGCGTGCCGCCGCGCGGGCGCGACGAGGTGAGCGTGCTGGCGCGCAGCTTCAATCACATGACGGAGCAACTGCAGAGCCAGCGCGACCGCCTGGTGCAAAGCGAACGCGTGGCCGCGTGGCGCGAACTGGCGCGGCGGCTGGCGCACGAGCTCAAGAATCCGCTCTTCCCGCTGCAACTGACGGTCGAGAACCTGGTGCGGGCGCGCGAATTGCCGCCGGCGGAGTTCGACGAGGTGTTTCGCGAGAGCACGGCGACGCTGGGCGACGGAGATTGCGAATCTGAAGACGATCATTGGCCGCTTCTCGGACTTCAGCAAGATGCCGAAGCCGGAGCTCGAGCGCATCGACGCGAAGGATGTGGTGGAGCGCGTGCGCGCGCTCTATGAAAACGCGGCAGGCCGCGACGCGAAGATCAGAGATTGCTGTCGACGTGGCCGATACGCCCATGCCGCTCGCTGGCCGATCCGGAGCTGTTGCACCGCGCGCTCTCGAATCTGGTGCTGAATGCGATGGACGCGATGCCCGATGGCGGCGTGCTGACGATATCCGCTCGGCCGAAGGGCGAAACAGTGGAGCTGCGCGTGGCCGATACCGGCCAGGGCCTGACGCCTGAGGAATGCGAGCGGCTCTTCACGCCCTACTACACCACCAAGCAGCACGGAACCGGCCTCGGGCCTGGCCATTGTGCAATCGGTTGTCGCCGATCACGCGGGCACCATCGCCGTCGAAAGCCCCGCGGGCGGCGGCGCAACGTTTATCATTACGCTGCCGAGGGCCGCCGCGGATGAATTTGGATTCGTGCGATCCCGGTCCCAATGCGAGGGACCCGGGCACCCGATTCTTGGCTGGTTTGAGAGGGCGTAGGATTACTCATGAGCGCGAAGGCAAACATTCTCATCGTCGACGACGAGGCCAACACGCTGGCCTCGCTGGCGCGCGCCTTTCGCCTGGCCGGGCACGAGGCGGTGGTGTGCGACAACGCGGAGCGCGCGCTGGAACTGGCGCGCACGCAGCCCTTCGATCTGATCCTGAGCGACGTGGTGATGCCGCGGCGCGACGGACTGGCGCTGCTCGAAGACTTGAAGACTGCGGGCGTGGCCGCGCCGGTGGTGATGATGAGCGGCCAGGCGCACATCGAGATGGCGGTGCGCGCCACGCGGCTGGGGGCGCTGGATTTTCTCGAGAAGCCGCTCTCGACGGAGAAGCTGCTGGTCACGGTCGAGAACGCGCTCAAGTTGACGCGCCTGGAAACCGAGAACCGCGACCTGCGCGCGCGCGTGGGCAAGCACACGCTGGTCTTCGACGGGAGAAACCATGCGCCGCGTGATGGCGCAGATCGAGCGCGTGGCGGCCAGCGAGACGCGCGTCTGCATCTACGGCGAAACCGGCACCGGCAAGGAACTGGTGGCGCGCACGCTGCACGAGAAGAGCCCGCGCGCAGCCGGGCCGTTCGTAACGCTGAATTGCGCGGCGGTGCCGGCGGAGCTGATCGAGAGCGAGCTCTTCGGCCACGAGAAGGGATCCTTTACCGGCGCGGCGCAGCGGCACACGGGCAAGTTCGAGCAGGCGCATCGCGGCACGCTGTTTCTCGATGAGATTGGCGACATGCCCCTGGCCATGCAGTCCAAGCTGTTGCGCGTGCTGGAAGAGGGCGAGGTGGAACGCATCGGCGCCGGCAAGCCCACCGCCGTCGATGTGCGCGTGGTGGTGGCCACGCATCGCAATCTCGAGCAGCTCGTCGAGTCGGGAGGATTTCGCCGCGACCTTTATCATCGCGTCGTGGTGTTTCCGCTGGAGCTGCCGCCGCTGCGCCAGCGCGCGCGAAGACCTGCCCGCGCTGGTGGAGCATTTTGCGCGCCAGGTGAGCGCGCAGAACGGATGGAAGCCTGTCGCCTTCACCGCGGAAGCGATTCGAAGCGCTGCAGCAGTACGCGTGGCCGGGCAACATTCGCGAGTTGCGCAACGTAGTGGAGCGGCTGCTGTTGCTGGCCGGGCGGCGAAGTGGGCGCGGAGGATGTGCGGCTGGCGCTGCCTGCGATCGCAGAAGGGCGCTGCAACTGGCGTCGGCGCGGAGGCGGGCACGGAGGGCCCGCTTGCGCAACGAGTTCTGGCCTTCGAGCGCGCCCAGGTGCTGGAGGAACTTGAGCGGCACGGCCGCCAGATTACGCAAACCGCCAAGGCGCTGGGCCTGGAGCGAAGCCATCTCTACAAGAAGTGCCAGCAGTTGGGGATCGACCTGAAAGACCTGCCTGAGAGGAATTGAGGCGCGCGTTTCCCGCGCCTTTCGCGTTTGTGGTTTCCCACCCTTTCGGTCGCGACGGCGACCGAAAGAGTGGGGCAACGGGGTTTATGCTCGGTTGACTTAGCAGAGCTGGGGTTCGCGCTTTCCCACGTCTCAGAATCGGGATGTGGGACATCCTCGCGCTACACTTTTTGCCGATTTCGTCGTATGCTGTAGGTTCCTGGTATGCATCCATGAAAACCTTCACCCTCGAAGAGGCGCAATCGTTGCTTCCCGTGCTTGAGTCCCTGCTCAAGCGCGCCATCGAAGGCCAGCGTTCGGCGCAAAGCGCCGAGTCGGATCTGAACGAACTGGTGCAGCGCATTTATTTTACCGGCGGCATGCAGGTGAACACTGCGAACGTGGCGCGGCAGCGCGCCGAAATGGAATCGCATCTGAAACGCGTGCACGAAAGCATCGCGGAGATCGATGCGATCGGGGTGCAAGTGAAGGATCTGGAATCGGGCCTGCTCGATTTTCCCTGCCGGCTCGACGACGAGGTCGTCCTGCTGTGCTGGCGCTTGGGCGAACCTTCCATCGAGCACTGGCACACCATGGATGCCGGATTTCAGGGGCGCCAGCCGGTGGACGAGCGCTTCCGACGCCGCGCTGCATCGGGCGACCAGCCCAATTAGTTGTATTCATAGACTCTTGCGGACGAGCCATGCGTGCCGCGTGAAATCTGCGTGAATTAAGTAAACCTCACGGCATGGGATTTCATCTATCTTGGCAGGCAAGCGGCCCCGAAAGATTGCCTGCAGCGTTGGCATTTGAGCCGATTCAACGGGGAGCCGCTTCTGCGTTCGATTATCTAGATTCATTCGCACTAAGGTTTTGCACTGAGAATTCCGGTCGTGTCGCAAAATAAATTCCCCCAAAGGAGATTCTCTATGCACACCAAAATTCTTTCTCGCTCATATCCGTCGCCTTTGCCTGGTGCGTGGTCCCTGGAAGCGTACAGGCTCAGGCGGCAAATCCTCAAGACCACGCGATTCGCCCGCGGCCATGAGCGTGGCGGCGCAGATGGTGCCGGCAGCAGCGGTGCTTGCCCAGGAACTCGACACCAGAAAGATGCGCACCCGGGCGCGCAATTCAAGGCTGTTCTGAGCGACACGGTTCACCTGAAGAACGGCATCGAACTGCCCAAAGGGACAACCCTGGTTGGAACCATTGCAACCGGCAGTGCGCGCCCAGGGCGTAAAGGCCGAGCTGGCATTGCGGTTTACGCAGGCAGACTTGAAGAGCGGCAAGACGATCCCCATCGAGGCAACCATCGTGGGAGTCGCACCACCCGTGGACAACCTGGGGGAAAGTTTGAGCGAGCAGATGCCTCCGATCCCATGGAATGGAAAAGCGATGCAAATTCGATATGACCGGCGTGCTCTCGAACGTCGATCTGCACAGCAGGATCGACGGCAAAAACTCCGGAGTCTTCGTGTCGGACAAAAGAGCAACGTGAAGCTGGCGGAGAGAACGCAACTGGCGTTGGCCATCGGCGCTCAGGAGACGAGTGGAATGAATGGCGGCTCTTGAGCTTGTCCGTCAATTGCGCCTTTGAGTAGCGCCGGTCTTCAAACCGGCGCTACTGACAGCATCCTCACCGACGGAACTGCTGTGCGGGCCGGGAGGCCCGCACGACAGCCGACCCGCCACCCCAAGAAACAGAGATCGTTCCTTGGGACCCCGACCAGGAGGTCGGCGCTAGCGGCTGAGCGGAAATCCATGCGACGGCGTCTCTTTATTGTCCCGACCTTGCGCAGGTAGGAGCGCGGAGGAGGGACAATTTGCGCCCGAAAGCGGTACCCTTTGATCAGGATTCGCTGAGAGAGCTCGGTGCGAGAAGATCTGGACGCGGAAAGCTCTGCCTCGAAACGAGCGAGGATGAGCTCCGGAAAGACGTTTTGCGAGGAGTGACGATGAAGATCAAGTATGCCCTGATTCTGTTTGCCGCTTCGACGCTCTTTGCGGGATGCGCGGGATTTTGGGACCTGCCGCCGTCGACCACTACAACGACGACCACGACGACCACGGTGTCGAGCGGCGTTTTTTATGTGTTGAACCAGACGACGAAGCAGATTGCTGCTTACTATATCTCGACTGGCACGTTGGAGCAGGTTTCCGGCAGCCCCTACAGTCTTTCTGTCCGCCCCGAGTTGCATTGCCATTGCGCCGGGCGGAGGGTTTCTCTACGTCGGCACCGTGAGTGGCATCTATCTCTACAGCATCGGATCGGGCGGCGCTTTGACGATTGGGAATGGCGGCGCAGTGATCTCCTCTGACATTCCCGCGGCCATGGAGGTGTACGGCTCGTGGCTGATTGACACGTTCAGTGCGGCCACCGGGAGCGTGCAGCTGGACGCCATTCCGATTAACGCTTCGACCGGCGCATATACCGGCTCGGGGCCCGAGCCGTCTCAGGCATTTAACGTGACTAACGCGTCGACCATTCAGATGGCGCTTTCTCCGGACGGTACCAACTTGTTTGTCGCTCTGCAGACCGGCGGCACGATCGTGGTTCCCTTCACATCAGGGAACTCGAATCCGCTGGGTTCCCAGGCAACCGTGATTCCTGTCGTCAATAGCAGCGGATCGGCGGTGTCGGTGGCCGTGGATCCGACAAACCGGCTGTTCTACATCGGTGAAACGCTGGCCGTCTCCGCCTCCGGCGGGTTGCGCGTCTTTAGTTACAGCTCACTGGGTACGGGCTCGCCTCGTTCGGCGCCGACTCAGATCACGGTTCTCCGATCGCGAGCGGCGGAGGATCGCCCCGCGCCATTCTGCCCGAGGCATCTGGTGATTACGTCTACGTCGCCAACTGGCAGGGCAATTCCGGCTCCGGAAATATCGAATGGTTTCCGATCACCGTTTCGGGAACCACCTATACGATCGCTGCGGGCAGCACCATCGCCTCGGGCATCGAGCCCTATAGTCTTGCCGAAGACAGCAAAAATAACTTTGTTCTTGCAGCATCATTCGGCGACAACTCGAGTGTCGGCGGCGATCCTGACCTGGAAGCCTTCACGCATGAGTTCCGGAGCGCTTACCGCCAACATTGCTTCCGCTACGGGAACTGACCCCGTGGGCGCCGTTGCCGTGGCGGCGCTGCCGTAATAGCAGGTGTGAGGTTTCAGGTTTCAGGAACCGGGCCGTTCTGCTCGCTCGCGGCGAATCCGTTGAGCCGCTCTCTACTGATTCTTAAGACTCTTGGTTACCATCGGACCACCGCTGGTAACTGAAGCCTGACACGTGAAACCTATGGAGTGCTATTCTCAAGGCAATCGCAAGGGCCTGTGTCTACTCTTTTGCCAACTCCTCCACTTCGCATTTTCCGGCGCTTCGGAACGGTTTTTGCTTCATCGCTGGTGACGTTGAGCTGTGTTTTGCTCCTCGCCGGTTGCAGCCGCTTCCGCCATGAACAGCATGAGATGGTGTACGTGGCATCGGCGCGCCCCGTCTATCTCCACGACCGCGTAGCCCCGGTTTCGAACCGCGTTGGCCAGGTGGTGAACGGGCAGCCGCTCGAGGTTCTGGAGCGCGCGCGGCGCTTTCTCAAGGTGAAGACCGACAAGAACGAGATCGGCTGGATTGAAGAGCGGGCCACGATCGACGAGAAGACGTACGACGGGTTTGTGCAGCTTGCCGCCGAGAGCAAGAACGATCCGGTGGCGGCGACGGCAACGCTGCGCGACGACCTTGCCATGCATCTGCTTCCCGGGCCGCGAAACGGAGCGGTTCTATCTGCTGACCGGCAACACCAAGGTGCAACTGCTGGTGCGGGCATCGGCTCCCAAGAAAGCGGCGGAGGTGTTTGGGCCGTTGCCGGCGAATGGGGCAAAGCCCGCCGTGGCAGGCAAGAACGCGCCGGCAACCGCGCAACGCGAAACCGGCAACGGCGAAAGCGCCGCCCGCGCCCGTGACAGAAACTGCGCCGCCCGAGATGGAAGACTGGTGGCTGGCGCGCGATCCGCAGGGCCACGTGGGTTGGTTGCTCGCGAGCCGCCTGGATGTGGACGTGCCGGACGATGTGGCGCAGTACGCGGAAGGCCAGCGCATTATCGGAGCGTGGATGCTTACGAAAGTGAATGATTCTGGCGCCGACCCTCCTGGAGAGAAAGCCGAGTACGTAATGGCTCTGGCGCCGCCTCAGTCCGGGTTGACTTACGATTTCGATCAGATCAGGGTCTTCACGTGGAGCTTGAAGCACCATCGCTACGAGACGGCGTTCCGTGTGCATCCGATTCAGGGCTATCTGCCGGTGCTCGTTTTTACCGCAGAACACGGCGACGGGAACGGTTCCCGCTTTCAGTTTCGAGCTTGCCAGCGGCAGCAATGTCGCCACCGATGCCGCGACCGGCGTGACGCTGCCCGTGGCTCCGCGGACGATCGACTACGAGATGATCGACACGCAGGTGAAGCGGATCGGCCCGGATATGGCGCCGATTCCCACAATGCATGAGCCGGGCGAGAAGACGGGTGAGAAGACGGCGAAGAAACGGAAGGGGTAGCGAGTCGGCGAGTCAGCAGCAATCAGCGACATTGCGAAAAAGCAACCGCAAGTCTTTTGGCTCTCTCGTTTGCTTCACTGCGTGCAGTGACAGCAGGCAGTCGCCCAGGACGAGTACGCCTTAAGGGGCGAGTCCTGGACACAGTTTCCTCATAGGATTCCTTTCCAGCTGCCACGCGGTAATAGAAGAAAAGCGCGTCTTGAGTTTGGCTATAATGCGGCTTAATTAATGAGACCTCCAGATTTAGAGCGGTTCCAGAATTCTCGTGCCCCAAGTAGCTCAATGAAAGGTGGCGTTTTTTTGAGGAAAACGCCACTGGGCGTGCAGGCTTCCGGATACTGCAATTCTGGAACCGCCGTAGCCCCCCGCAGCCTTGGATTTGAGGAAGGCCGAGCCAGTGAGTTCCCGACTATCGCTGTTTCTCTTCAGCCTGTCGATGTTCCTGAGCGCGACCCTGCTTTTTGTTGTCGAGCCGATGGTCGGGAAGATGCTGATGCCGCTGCTGGGAGGAACTCCCGCGGTCTGGAATACGTGCGTGGTATTTTTCCAGATCATGCTGCTGGCCGGATACCTGTATGCGCACGCGGCGTTAAGGTATTTGAGCCGAAGGAAACAAATTGCTCTGCATTTCATCATCGTAATCTCTCCGCTGCTGATCGCCGGCATGCTGCCATTGCATCTCCCAGCAGGATGGGAGCCTCCGGTGGGGCGCAATCCGGCAGGATGGGTGCTGCTGTTGTTGCTGGTGATGGTAGGGCTTCCCTTCTTTGCGCTCTCGGCGACGACATCGGTGGTGCAGCGCTGGTACGCGGACTCGGGCCGGAGGGATGCCGGGGATCCGTATTTTCTCTATGCGGCCAGCAATTCAGGAAGTCTTCTGGGTTTGCTCGCCTATCCGCTGCTGTTGGAGCCGTTGCTCCGGCTGCATGTACAGAGCCGGTTTTGGAGCTTTGCGTACGCCGGATTTCTTGCGTTGATCGCGGCGTGCGGCCTCCTGGATTGGTGGTGGAGAAGAGGCGGCGCGCATGGGGGTGACAACAAGTCCGGCGAAGCTGTGGCGCAAACGCAAGAGAGCGCGAAACCGATTGCATGGAGCACGCGATGGCGCTGGATTGCGCTGGCTTTTGTCCCGTCGAGCGTGATGCTAGGCGCGACCAGTGCGATTACTGCCGATGTTCCGGCCATTCCCCTGTTCTGGGTTCTACCGCTGGCGGTGTACCTGGGAAGTTTTGTGCTGGTTTTCGCCAAGAAGCCGCCCATTCCTCACCAGTGGGTGGTGAAGCGGCTGCCCTTCCTTCTTCTGGCGGGGCTTTGCCCGACGATTTCACAAACGCGGTTCACGCTCGCCATTCTGCTGCTGCTGTATCTGTCGGTTCTGCTGGGGCTGGCGCTGGTTTTTCATGGAGAATTGGCCAGGAGCCGGCCCGCGGTTCAGCACTTGACGGAGTTCTATCTTTACATTTCGATTGGCGGAGTTCTGGGAGGGATCTTCAATTCGCTCATCGCCCCAGTGGTATTTCGAACGGTGATGGAACTCCCGCTGGTGCTGATTTTTGCTGCGATGATCCGGCCCATGCCGAGCGATGAAGCGAGTGCGAACACAGGCGCGTGGGCAAGGAGAAAGGACTGGCTGCTGCCTGTTGCATTGGGAATCTGCATGGTGGTTGTGATCCTGGGCCTGGCTCGCATTGGGATTGAACCTGGACACGTCGAAACGACACTGGTTTTCGGCTATTCGATGTTGTGGTGCCTGAGCTTTGGCAAAAGGCGGGCGCGGTTCACTCTGGGGCTGGTGGCACTGCTGATGGCGAGCTGGCTTTACGCCCCGTATGGTCAGACGCTGCTTGCCCGGCGGAGCTTCTTTGGCGTTTACCGGGTTAGGAACAGCCCGGATGGCAGATTCCGGCTGCTCTTTCACGGCGGCATCGTGCACGGCGTGCAGAGTGTGAGCAAGAGTGCGAGTTGCGAGCCGCTCTCGTATTACACGCGGAGCGGACCCGGCGGGGCCGCGTTTGAGGAAGCGAAGCTTAAGATGCCGCGCGGAGACTGGGCCATTGTTGGATTGGGCGCGGGCGCCATGGCGTCGTACTTGGAAGCCGGGCAGACACTCACCTATTACGAAATCGACCCGCTGGTTGAGCAGATCGCGGAAGATCCGCGATATTTTACCTATCTGAGCCAGTGTGCGCCGGCGGCAAAAATTGTGCTGGGGGATGCGCGGCTGCGACTCCGCGAAGCGCCCGATGGACAATACGGCTTGATCGTTCTTGACGCTTTCAGCGGAGACTCCATCCCGATGCACCTCATGACGAGAGAGGCTCTGGCATTGTATTTGCGGAAGCTCGCTCCTGGCGGCCTGATTGCCTATCACGTCTCCAACCTCTATTTCAATCTGGCGCCGACATTGGGAAACCTGGCGCAGGACGCGCATCTGGCGGCGATGATTGCAAACGACACGGAGATCTCTCCGGCCGAACACGACGCGGGAAAGCTGCCATCGATCTGGATTGTGATGGCTCGGAATCGCGATGATCTGAGCGTGCTGGCTGCGGACAGGAGCCGAGCCTTTCGTTGGGAGCCGCTCGAAGGACAGCCTGGCGCGCGACTGTGGACCGACGACTACTCGAATCTTCTGGGTGTGGTGAAGTCGTTCACGAGCGCACGGTGATTTAGTACCTTTCTCCCGTCTCAAAATTGCAGACGCGTCGGCGCGTGCCAGGACCGATCCTGCTGGACCATCTTCCTGCCAATTGAGGTCTGGAGTCTCCCCGGTCCCCAAAAGCAAGGGACCGGGGGCACCCTCGGTGTGTTTGTGTGGGCGTCGAGACCGAGGCCACCCGCCGGATGAGGACCCCGGCTCTCAGGCATCCTAGCTCGTTATCGATGAGAAGCCGGCAGCTTATTGCGGGCGGCGGCGGAGTTCTAGTTCGACGGCGTGGAGCATTTCGCTTTCGGGGGCGGGTTTGCCGGTCCAGATTTCGAACTGGCGGGCGCCCTGCTGGACGAACATTTCAAGGCCGCTGATGACGGCGAGGCCGCGCGACTTGGCGAGCTTGAGGAGCGGGGTTTCTATCGGTGTGTAAACCAGGTCGAAGACCAGCGAGGCGTTGAGCTCGTTTTCTTTGATGGGGAGCTGCTGCTTGAGGCCGGTCATGCCGCACGGGGTAGTGTTGATGATGGCGTCGAAACGGCTTTTGGCGAGCGCGGCCTGCTTGAAGACATGGGCCTTGGCCTTGCGTGCAAGAGCGACGGCTTTCTCGTGGGTGCGGTTGACGATGAACACTTCCGCGCCCTGCTCGACGAGGCCGAAGACGGCGGCGCGGGCTGCGCCGCCGGCGCCGAGCACGAGAATGCGCGCGCCCTTGAGACGCATGCGCCGTTCGAGCGGGCGGATGACGCCGGCCACGTCGGTATTGAAGCCGTAGAGCTTGCCGTCGGCGCCGGTGCGCAGGGTGTTGCACGCGCCGATGCGCGCGGTGAGCGGGTCCATATTGGCCAGATGCGGCAGCACTTCCTGCTTGAGCGGCATGGTGACGGCGACGCCGTCGAGAGGCAGATCGCGGATGACGGTGAGCAGGTCGTCGAGGGTTTTGACTTTGAGCGGCAGCATGATGGCGTTGACGTTTTCGCGGCGGAAAGCGGTGACGTGCATGAGCGGCGAAAGCGAGTGGGCGATGGGATTGCCGGCGACGCCGAAGATGCGCGTGGCCTGGTCGAGCTGCTCGAGGCGGTAGAGGTCGAGGAGGGTGCGCGCGGAGACCTGGCCGGGAGCGGTTTCAGCGCCGTCGGCCGCGGAAGCGAAGGTGAAGGCGGCGCCGGCGCGGGGACTGAGGACCCGGCTGATGAGACCCTCCTCGCCCATGGCGATGCCGACCACGTGGGCGTCGAGCGACTGGTCTTCGATCATGCGCAGGATGGAGAGGTTGTCGGCCAGGCTGCGAGCAGTGCTGACGACCTTGACGAATTCGGGCTCGAAGGCGGCGATACGCTGGGCGGTCTGGTTGAGGCCGTCGGGGCGGCGGGTGCGGCTGAAGTCGTGGGAGCTGATCAGCAGGGAGGCGCCGGCGACGCGGAGGGCGGCGCGGAACTTGGCCAGTTGCGGCCGGGTGCATTGTTCGGCCGATTCCACCTCTAAATCAACAATGTGCGCGCCGGCTTCGGCGGCTTTGAGCAGGAGTTCGATCTCGGAATTCAGCGACCCGGTGAAGTGGCCGCCCAATGGCTTGCGGCGGCAGGTGGCGATGGCGGTTACTTCGCGGTGGCGGGCGAGAAAGGTCTTGAGACCGGGGAGTGCGTCCGCCGGCTTGGGCATGGAATCGAGGCGGAATTCAATGAAAACAGAGTCTTTACGGGCGGATTCGGCGCGGGAGAAAAGCTCGGCCGGGGTGGCTGCCTGCACAGCGATGCACAGCTTGCTCACTCGCAGGCGCGGCACTGCCGTAGCCTGCGCGGACAGCGGTTCGATCGGGCTGGAGACCGCAAGAGGCATTTTCTTCACAATCCCTTCAATTGACGCATCTTAAAGGCCTTTTGCGCCCTTTGCAACATGGAATATGGGCGGGGAACACGCTTGGGACCAGCGCGTTTACTCCCTGAACGGCTCCGGAACAGCCCCGAAACGGCCCTGAGTCGGCGAAATCCGGGGGGTTAGCCCAGAATTCGAGGCCGCCTGGGCACGGTTTTGGGCCCGTGGAGGGCTGCGGAGGAGGAATCCTGGCGGCTGTGTTTGACAGGGTTCCCCTAGCAGATGAAGATGGCTTTCGCATCGCGAGTGGACTGACCACCCGACCGGTTCCAGAATTCGCGTGCTCTCTCGAGGATGTAAAGGGTGGCATTTTCTTGAGGAAAATGCCACTTAACAGCAGGGGCTCCGGAGTATAGCAATTCTGAAACCGGTATAGCGGCTTGATTCCGGCGGCGCTCGTCTTACAGATGGGAGAATCCTAACAATGAGCAGAGTTGTGGACAGGAGAAATTTCCTGAAGACGGCGGCGTACGGAGCAGTGACGGCTCCCGTTGCGGCTGGGCTGAACAGTCTTGGATGGGCGCAAGGGGCGAAGCCCGCTGCAATTCACGAATCTGCGACCAAGCCGGGAGTGGCGGCGCACGCGAGCCCGACGGTCTCGTTGAATGTGAAAGACTATGGTGCCATCGGAGACGGAAAATCCAGCGACACTCTGGCGCTGCAAATGACGATCGAGCGCTGCTCGCTGCTGGGAGGCGGCGAGGTGGTGGTTCCTGCGGGCGATTACGCGACGGGGGCGCTCGCGCTGCGCAGTAACGTGACACTGCGCATCGAAGACGGCGCGAGCCTGCTCGGCTCTGGCGACATGGCCGACTATCCGATTGCTCAGGTGCGCTGGGAGGGCCGCTGGGTCAAGGGCTATGGCGCATTTATTTCAGCAACAGACGCGGAGAATATCGGCATGAGCGGGCCGGGAAAGATTGTGGCCAGCGACGCCATCCGGGGACGCGTCGACCGCAAGACGGGCATGCGGCTGCCGGCGCTGCTCGAGTTTACGAACTGCCGCAACGTGCGCGTGGAGAACTGCTTTACCGTGCAGACCGGCATGTGGTCGACGCATCCTGTTTACTGCGAAAACGTGACCTTCAAGAATGTCGTGTTTCATAGCGGCGCGGACGGCGTGGATGTGGACTCGTGCCAGAACGTGACGATCGATGGCTGCACGTTTGAAACCAGCGACGATTGCATCTCGCTGAAGTCGGGCCGCGGCGAGGAAGCCTACACCATCAATCGGCCGTGCGAGGACGTGCGCATTACGAACTGCACTTTCAACGACAAGAATTTTGCGTGCATCGGCATCGGCAGCGAGACTTCGGCGGGCGTACGCAACGTGATGGTGGAGCATTGCAAATGCGTGGGCGCGCGCAGCCACGCTATCTACATCAAGAGCCGGCCAGGGCGCGGCGCGTTTGTCGAGAACATTACGGTGAACGACTTTGAGGCTTCGGGCGCGAAGCAGGGATTTCTGCGGCTGAACAATTTGAACAGCGGCAAGCAGGATGAGTTTCCGGTACCCGGCGATGCCGGCATTCCGCTTTTCCGCGAATTTCACTTCTCGAATATTCGCGTGACCGACATGCCGGTGCTGGTGCAGGCTACGGAAATCCATCCGCGCAAACCTCTGGTGGGTTTCTCGCTGACCAACGTGACGGGCACCTGCGCGAAGGGAATCGCGCTGGCGAATATGAAGAACGTGGTGATTCGCAATGTGAAGGTTACGGGATTCGACGGCCCGCTGCTGAGTATTGATAACGTGACGGGCGTGGGATTGGCCGGCGCGGCAAAAATCGATCCGGCAAAGATGCCGAAGGTTCCGGATGCGGTTCCGGAGCCGGAGAAGGCGTACGAATTGAAGTGACGGCGGAGTTAGCGCGGCTAGCGGCGTTAGCGGAGTTAGAGAAACTGCGCAGCAGGTGAGTCAGCAAGTCAGCGGGCCAAGACTTCACAGGGGAGAAGTAGCAATGAGATTTGTGCGTCACGGAATTGCGGCGCTTGCCCTGGGCGTGCTGGCGTGCGCTCTTGGCGGGCAGGCGCCGACTGATCCGCAATTTACGATTTGGCGTTTCGACAATATCGATGCCATCGGCGGACATGCAACGCATGTGCTTGGGACACCGCATGTGATTGAATCGCCCTACGGAAAGGCAGTTGCGTTCAACGGTATGGACGATGCGTTGTTTGTGGATGTGCATCCGCTGGCGGGCGCAAGCGAGTACACGTGGGAAGTGATTTTCAGGCCCGACGCCGACGGAGCGCAAGCGCAACGTTTTTTTCATTTGTCGGAAATCGATCCTGCGACGGGCAAGGACACCAACAACCGCATGCTGTTCGAGATTCGCATTGTGAAGGGCCAGTGGTGCCTGGACAGCTTTGCGTTTTCGAACGGGTCGGCACGGACTCTTTTGAACTGCAATGATCTGCATCCGCTGGGAGAGTGGTATCGCGTCACGGCCGTGTACGACGGCAAAATGCTGCGCAATTACGTGGGCGACGAGATGCAGGGCGAAGGCGAGTTCCACCTGACGCCGCAGAGACCGGGACACTCGTCGGTCGGAACGCGCATCGACCGGCGCGATTACTTCAAGGGCGCGGTGTTCGAGGCGCGGTTTACGCCGCGAGCACTCAAGCCGGAAGATTTCCTGAAAATGCCGCCGGTGGTGAGCCACCAGACGCCCGCGAAATAACGAAATTGACAAGAGCAGCGTGATTGCCGTGCGTCGCCGCGACAAGCGCTCTGGTAAGTGCGTCTTGTTACCCTAGAACTTCGGAGGATTTCCCTGCTATGTCTACGCAAACTTCTACTACCGTCACGACCCAGGATCTTCATGTGTGGGAGGCGGGAGGCGCAGCATCGGCCGAGGCGCTGACCGCATGGGTGAGTGCGCGACTGGCGGCTCACGAAACCGCGCTTGCCGCGCTGCTGGCCGTTGAAGGCGAGCGCACACCGGAGAACTCGCTGCGGCACTTTGACGCGGCCGTCGAGCAACTGAGCCTGGCGGGGGCACAGGCGGGAATCCTGAATTCAGTGGCTGCGGACAAGGCGGTGCGCGACCAAGCGCAGTTGGAAGCGCAACGAGTGGCCATGGCGGGAAGTGCGCTGAGTCTGAATCGCGCGGTGTATGACGCGCTGGTGGCGATCATCCTGGACGGCGCGAGCCCGGCGACAAAACATTATGTGGACCGTACGCTGCTGGGCTACCGGCTCTCTGGCGTGGATAAGGACGAAGCGTCGCGCGATCGGCTGCACGCGCTGCACGATAAGGCGACGCAGCTCTCGCTCGAGTTCAGCCGGAACATCCAGGAGGGCGGAAAGACGATTGAAGCCGCGCCCGAGGAGTTGGAAGGTTTGCCGGCCGATTACATCGCGCGGCACCCGGCGCAAAAGGGCGACGCCGGCGCGGAACGCGTGACGCTGACGACCGATCCTCCGGACATGATGCCGGTGATGACTTTTGCCACGAGCGCGGGACTGCGCGAGAGAATGTTTTTGGCGTACAACACGAGAGCGTTTCCCGCGAACCGGCAGATTTTGCTCGATGTGCTGACGACGCGGCAGGAGATTGCGAGCGTGCTCGGATTCCGCAGCTGGGCGGATCTGGCAACGGCCGACCAGATGATGGAGTCGGCGGCGAACGTTAGAAAATTTCTCGCCAGGCTCGACGAGGCCAGCCGCGACGGCGCGCGCCTTGAGCATGAAGAGGTGCTTGCGTTCGCGCGGGCGCGGCAGCCGGAGCTTAACGAAATCGACATTACTAGCCGCGGCTACTGGTACGAGCAGTTCCGGCGTACGAAGTACGATTTTGATTCGCAGTCGGTGCGGCCGTATTTCCCCTATGCGCGCGTGGAAGCGGGCGTGCTGGAGACAGCGTCACAACTTTTCAAAGTCGAATTCCGGCCGTCGAGCGCGCCGGCGTGGCACGAGGCGGTTTCGGTGTACGAGGTCTTTGAGAATGCGCGGATGGTGGGGCGGTTTTATCTCGACATGCATCCGCGCGAGGGCAAGAGCAAGTGGTTTTCGGCTACGCCGGTGGTGACGGGCGTGCGCGGCCGCGTGATGCCGGAAGCGGCGCTGATCTGCAATTTCCCTTCGCCGGAAGAGGGCGACCCGGGGCTACTGCAGTACTCCGACGTGGTGACATTTTTTCATGAATTCGGCCACTTGATGCACGCGCTACTCGGCGGCCACACGGAGTGGGCAGGTCTCTCGGGATTTGCTACGGAGGGCGACTTCATCGAGGTGCCGTCGCAGATGCTGGAGGAGTTTTTCCGCGACGAGAAGTTGCTGCAGGCTTTTGCGAAGCATTACGAGACGGGCGAGACGCTGCCTTCCTATCTGATCCGGAGGATGAAGCTTGCGGGCGCGTTTGGGCGCGCGGACTGGGTGAGGACGCAGCTTTACTACACCACGCTTTCACTCAACCTGCACGACCAGGATCCGGCGACTATTGATCCCGACACGATGACACGCGAACTCTATAAGCAATTTCAGCCGTGGACGTGGCTCGATGGCAGCAAGATGTACGCGAGCTTCGGGCATCTGATGGGCTACTCGTCAAATTACTACACCTATATGTTCGATAAGGTAATTGCGCTCGATTTCTTTGGGCAGTTCGATCCCAGGAATTTGTTGGAGGGCGATGCCGGCGAGCGTTACCGACGGACGGTGCTGGAGCAGGGCGGGTCAAAACCGGCAAAAGAATTGGTGCGCGACTTTCTGGGGCGCGGCGAGGAGTTTGCAGCGTTCTCGAAGTGGCTGAACGAAGAATTTGAGGAACAGCTTCTAGCTACTAGCTCCTAGCTGCTGGTTTGTCTCAGCCGAGTGCCCACTGTGAGTTGTTCACAATGACTGCGAAGGATTTTCGGCGGATCGCTCTGAGTTTCGAGGGTGCGGAAGAAAGTTCGCACATGGGTGCGGTGGACTTTCGTGTGGGCGGACGCATCTTTGCAACGCTGGCTTCGGTGAAGGAAGGCTACGGCAACTTGATGCTGACGCCGGAGCTGCAAGCGGAGTTCGCCGCAGAGCGGCCGGATTTGTTTTTACCTATTCACGGCGGATGGGGCCGGATGGGCATGACGCACATCCGGCTTGTGGTGGCCGATGACGACTCATTGCGGGGTGCGTTGCGCGCAGCGTGGAAGCTGCGGGCGGAGAAGAACAGCAAGTCAGCGGGTCGGCGAGATAGCAAGTCGGCGAAGCGGTAAGTTGAAGTTCGGACGATCCCACATCTCAAACGCGAGATGTGGGGCCCCCAAACTCATGCCGACTTGTCAGCGCGTCCGGCCTTCCTGGCCGCATCCCTTTGAACGGCCAACCATAATCAGCGAGAGTGGCATCTCAGAGTTTGTCTGACCCGACACGAAAACGTGTGAAGGGTTGGCGAACAGGATTGCGGACGAGCAAAAAATCTTCTCCGCGAGATAACGGACATTCCGCCGTTCGCTGTTTCGCCACGGCGATAAAGGTGTTCACGGGGCGTTGCGGGCTGGTCGGTTGTGGGTGAGCGCATTTTAGATAGAAGATAAAAATCCTTTCTCGATCTGCTTTGGCAAGCGCAGTCTCGACAGAACAAGCAGCCGATCACGTCACGCACGCATGGAGGTATATCGATGACGATCCGCACCTGTGGAGTCCCCATTCTTGGAGCGTTGTTTATTCTGGCCGGCACTCTCGCCCTTTCGGCGCAGGCTCCAGACAACAGCGCAAACAACAAGCAGCAAGGGATGACTGCCGATCAGCAGTCAAACGCTGCGACCGATCGCACGATTACGCAAAACATCAGGAAGGCGTTGATGGCGGACAAGTCGCTTTCAGCCTATGCGCACAACGTGAAGATCATCACCAAAGACGGCATGGTTACGCTGAAGGGGCCGGTGAAATCGGAAGACGAGAAGCAGAAGGTTGTTGCGGCGGCGGCGCAAGTGGTGGATGCAAAACAGATCGACGATCAACTTACGGTCAAGAGCGAGTAGCAGGTCACGGCCAACGGCGAGCAGCAGGCTCTCCTGGTCAATCACGTTTCCTCAATCACGTTTCACAACATGCAACTTGGACATGGAGGAATTTATGGCAGAGAAGAATACAGCGGTATTTGGGATCTATAGCAATCTTGAAAAGGCGGAAACGGCAGTGGATCATTTGCTGACGGTAGGATTTTCAAACTCCGATGTTTCCGTGCTGGTATCCGACTCGGACACCACGCGCGATTTCGCACATCGCAAGGCGACAAAGGCGCCGGAAGGCACAACGACGGGCGCAACCGCCGGCGGACTGTTGGGAGGAACGCTTGGGTTGCTGGCCGGAATAGGGGCACTCGCGATTCCTGGCATAGGCCCGTTCATCGCGGCCGGGCCGATTATGGCCACTTTGGCTGGAGTGGGCGCAGGCGGTGCGTTGGGGGGATTGGTAGGAGCCCTCGTGGGTGCGGGAATTCCCGAGTATGAGGCAAAACGGTACGAGGGCCACGTGAAGAACGGAGGCGTGCTGTTGAGCGTGCATTGCGACACGTCCGATGAGATCAAGCGTGCGAAGGACTTTCTGAAAGCGACGGGCGCCGAGGATATCTCGTCCACCGGAGAGGCTTCCGCCGAGAGGCACCAGTATGCCGGTGCGGGCACTACACGCGTCTAGTTTTCTGACCGAACGAATTGGTACTTTTGCGGGTTTCCCCAGGTCTCGAAATTGGGACAATGGGGGGACCCGTTTTTTGTTCTCTTGTTCTCTCGGTCCAGTGTTCGCTGCCTTATTGCGGCTTGATGGCTTGGAAGCCTGCGATGATCTGTGTCATCAGGTCGTTTACCGTGCCGGGCGAGCTGGGCAGCAGGATGGTCGCCGACTTGCCGCTGACACCGACTTCGCGCAGGGTGTCGAAGTATTGCGTCATCAGAACCATGGCCATCACGTCCTGCGCGGTTGAGCCTTCGACGGCGACCTTGAATTGTTCGACTGAGGCTTGCAGACCCTTGATGATCGCCTGGCGCTGACGGGCTACTCCGTCGCCCTGCAGGGCTTTCGATTCCGCTTCGGCCTCGGCCTGTTTGACTTTGAGAATTTTGTCGGCTTCGCCGCGGGCCTGCGCGGCAATCTGCTCGCGTTGCGCGGCGTTGATGTCGTTCATGGCGGCCTTCACTTTGGCGTCGGGCACGATGTCGGTGACCAGGGCGCGAAGAATGTTGTAGCCGAAGGTGTCCATCACTTCATCGAGATCTTTCTTGACAGCGATGGAAATCTGCTGCATCTGCTCGAAGGCCTCGTCGAGGGTGAGCGTGGGCACGTGCCCGAGGATGGAGTTGAAGACGTAGCTCTCGATCTGGGCCTGGGGATTGCTCAGCTTGTAGTAAGCGTCAAAAACCTTCTCTTCGACGACCTGAAACTGCACGGAGACAGGGATGGTGACGAAGACATTGTCCTTGGTTTTGGTTTCGACGTTGACCGCGGCCTGGCGCACCTGGAGATCGATGAAGCGTACGGTTTCGCACCAGGGAACAAGAAACTGCAGGCCGGGGCGCGCGATGCGGTTGTACTTGCCGAAGCGCTCCACGATGCCGGCGGTGTAGGTGCGCACGGTGTACATGGTCTTGATCACCGTGATGAGCACAAAGAGGCCGACGATGCCGGCAGCGATGAGAAGAAGAGTGAAAAGTGCGGAGTTGTCCATGAATTGCCTCATCTTTCAGCGCCGGGGCGGCACATTGCGGCGGCCTTGCGGCGGCGTTTTTCCGTCGCAGGAATCATATCGCAGCGGCGACAAGCTGGGTTAGCGGAGTTAGCGGGCCTCATGCTTGGTCCAGCCGGGCTTTTGCATTCCCACCCATTTCGCGAAGAGCGCGAAAAGGATTGGGCAGAAACTCTCGCAGATTACACTGGTAAGCGATGACGCGGCGCGGGAAGAAGACACGGCCAGCGGCGGAGCGGAAAGCCGCTTTGCTGCACCGGCTGACGGAGATGCGAAATCCGGTGGCGTTGCGCAAGGCGCGTGGGCCGTTCGACGTGGTGGGCGACGTGCACGGTTGCCTGGACGAGCTGTTGGCTCTGATGGAGGCCATGGGCTACCGCGTGAAGCGTATGGACGAGGAGTTTGCGGTGACTCCGCCGGACGGGCGGACGCTGGCTTTTGTGGGAGATCTGGTGGACCGCGGGCCCGGCGGCACCGGGAGTGCTGCGGCTGGCCATGAGCATGGCGAGGGTGGGCACGGCGCTTTGCATTGCCGGCAATCGCGATGCCGAACTGGTGCGGGTGCTGCGGGGCGGCGCGGCCCAGGTGACGCGTGGCATGGCGCGGACCCTGGACCAGATGGCCACGGAGCCGGAGAGCTTTCGCGCCGCGGTGCTGGATTTTCTGCATGAGCTGCCCAGCCACCTGGTGCTCGACGAAGGCCGGCTTGTGATTGCGCACGCGGGGTTGACGGAAGCGCTGCAGGGCCGTTCCTCCGCAGCGGCACGCGCTTTTGCCCTGCACGGCGACTTGACGGGCGAAAAGGATCGGAGCGGGCTTGCCACGTGCGCAGGATCTGGGCGGCGGGGTATCGCGGCAAGGCGCTGGTGGTGCACGGGCACACGCCCGTGAGTGCGCCGATGTGGCTGAATAACACCATCAATATCGATACGGGATGCGCCTACGGCGGACACCTGACGGCGCTGCGTTACCCGGAGCGGGTGACGATTTCGATTCCGGCCAAGGCGATTTATTATCCGCCGCGCCGGCCGTTCCCGCCGAATCATACGCTGCATTCCAAGCGGAAGTAGGCGCAACGCCTATCAAGGGCGGCATCAGACACGGCAGGCGCGGCTTCGTTGGTTTCCCACCCTTTCGCAGAAGACGCGAAAGGATGGGGCAACGGCGGATCTCTTTGATGGGGGAGGCTATTTCTGGATAGGCTGTCGCTGCCGCTGTTCGCGCCGCTGCCGGGGCCGCTGTCGCTCTCGCTTCTTCCCGCAGCTTCCTGCTGGGCGTCGAGTCCGTGAGTGGGATCCTTGTGCAGGAACTTACGTGAGATGTCGGGCCAGAACTCGTCGAACAGCGAGCCGAATGCGCCTTCGGTGGTGACGATCATGCCGTTGGTGATGGTTTGGCCCCAGCCCGAATTCTGCGCCGGATAATAATAATTCGAGAGCGCGCCCGCGATGATGTTTCCGCCTACGTTCGAGACGTTTGGCTGCCAATGTCCGTTGTCGCCCTTGCAGACGAAGTTGGTCATCACGGCATACAGAATCCTGTGCTTTGTGGTGGGGCCTGGGCCAAGCCGGAAGTAGCGCGGGTCCTGGTGCAAAATGGCAGGCAGGAAGCCGTTTCCGATCATGGTGCCGTCGACGGCGTCAAGATACGCTGCGCCGGAGCGCTTGAAGTAGCCCTCGGGGCCCCAGCCGAAGCCTGGATCGTCGTCCAAGGCCTCGTGATAACCGGCCACCATGAAGCCGGCCGCGAAGGTGAAGGGATCGATGGACGAATGAAAGGCGAGATTGATCTTTTCTCCGGCGGTAAGCGGGGCCGCGTTGTGGTGATAGGTCTCGTTGAAGTTCGGCACGATGCCAAGGACGCGCTGATGCTCTTCCTCCTTGACCTCCTGTGCGCCCGTCTCTTTCTGGTTTTGCTGGGCGGCGGACGGCTGGGCTTGCGAGCTGGAACTGCTTTGCGCGGGGCCGTTTGAAGGCGCGGGAGCCGCAGTGTTTCCTGTGGCTGGCTGTTGCGTGCTCGAGCTTTGCCCTGAAGTATCTTGCGACGGCGAGTTCGCGGCTGGTTGCGTATTCTGCGTCTGGCCAGGCTGGGGATCGTCGACAAAAGCTAACTCGATTTGCGGCATCGGCGCGTCGGGTATGGCAGCGGACACAGCGCCGCCTGCAGTGGAAACCGGCTGTTGCGCGCCGGACAAAAACGAGCAGGCCATCACGAGAAAACCCGCGACGAAAACGATCAAAGTTGAATTGGAACGGATTACATTCTTTCACCAGGAAAAACGATGAGGCTGCGGCTAATGAATCAATGATGACGATGGAACAGATGCTCGTTGATGTCGGGCCAAAATTCGCGAAAGACATTGGTAAGAGCGTCGCGCCCGACGGCGTACGCGTATTTCTCCCTGAAGCCTCTGGCGGTCTGCGTCTTGCTGGGATAGTAGGCCAGCGAGATGGCCTGCGAGATCCCGCGGCCGAGGACCTCAGAGGCATTGAAGCTGTTTTTGCCGTGATAGTTGGGGGTGATGAGTACGCGCGAGGCGGCGTAGATTCCGCGCTTGAAGATGCCGCCCTCGCCCATGGCGTAGTAGCGCTCATCCTGATGGAACACGGTGGGCATGGCCCAGTCGACCATGTAGTTGCCGTCGGTTTTGTCGAGATAGCCGCGCCAGTAATAGGCCCAGTAGCCGCCGACGCCTTTGCCCAATTGGGAGTGCGCGTTTGTTCCCTCGGCCAGCAGCGAAGTAATGCCGACAAAGACAAAGGCGGAGTAGTCGAAGCTGTTTCTGGTGGCAACCATGAATGCCTCGCGGGGCGTGGGCGGAGGAGGGATGACACCGGCGCTGACGGCGCGGTAGTTGGGCATGACGCCGAGGATGCGCTTCGGTTGCGGCAGGGGCTTGCGGGTTGGCGCTGGGTTTGTTGCCGGTGGTGTTTGCGTGCTGGAACTTGAGCCGGACTGGGTTTGGCCCTGGCCTTGGGGTTGCGAGGGTGTCGATTGTGGTTGCGGCGCATCGGGCAGGTCAGCCGACGCCACTGTGACTTCGGAATTCGGTTTGCGAGCGAAGATGAACGGGCAGACCCAGAAGGGCCATCCATGAGAAGGCGGGTCCGACGATCAGCCATAAGTTGAAACGCATCCATTTCCTTTACTTGAATTTGAGCAGCTACTGGTCAGCGCGACTTGCTGTGGTCAGCAGATGAGCTCGGGGTAGAACTTGATTGCCTCGAACGGAGCCGCCGCGAGCGCTCCAGGGACGGGGTCTTGATGGAGAATCAGCGGTTTCCTCTAATTAGACGCATTTGTGGCATTGCCGGACACAAGGATTCGCTTTCCGGGCCGGAATCGCGGACCAAGCCGGAAAACACCTCCGGTTTTTCCCGTTATTACACTGAAAATTATTAAAAACAATAGCCTTACACGGCAAAGTCGATGAAGCCGCGCTCCGGATCGGTGGAGACCAGCTTGACGGTAACCCTGTCGCCGACGTCGAGGCCCTTGCCGCCCTGCACCAGCTTGCCGTCCACGTGGGGATCGAGGGTGCGCACGAAGGTTCCGTAATTGTTCACGCCGGTGACGATGGCCGGGTAGCTCTGGCCGATGTGCGGGTGCAGCACCACGGCGGCGATGCGTTTTTGCATGTCGCGCTCAACCTTGCGCGCGCCGTCTTCCATCAGCGTGCATCTCTGCGCAATGGCATTGAGCTGATCGTCGGAGTACGATGCCGGCTGCTTCGACAGCCAAGCTTTGAGCAACCGCTGCGTGACCACATCGGGAAAGCGGCGGTTGGGCGCGGTGGAGTGGGTGTAGTCCTGCACCGCGAGGCCGAAGTGACCGGGAGAGGGCATGTTGGGCTTGACCAGAATGTATTCGCCCGGGCCCATCAGCTTGATGACGGTGAGCGAAACATCGGGAAAGTGATCGGGGTCCTTTTGCTTTTCTGCGAGTAGAAAGTCGTTGAGGGCCTTCGAGTCAGGCTCGGCGGGAAGCGTGTAGCCCTTGGCCTTGGCTAATTCGACGATGCGGTCCCAGCGTTTGGGCGTGCGCACGACGCGGCGTATCGAAGACAGGCCCGCATCCTCGAAGGTGCGCGCGATGACGCCGTTGGCCGCGATCATGAACTCTTCAATGAGCGACGTGGCGCGATTCTGCTGCAGGGGCGCAATGTCGATGATCTGATCGGTAACCAGCACTGGCCGGGTTTCGATGGTTTCAAGATCGAGAGCACCGTGCTGGAAGCGGTTGCCGCCCATGCGTTGCGCGGCCGTGTCCTGCAATTTGAGCTGCGCGGCGAGATCGGGGCTGGCGGCCACTTTGGGCGGAGCCGCGGCTTTGCCCTCAAGCCAGGCGCCCACGCTGGGATAGGCCAACTGCGCGCGATTGTGCACCAGGGCGCGGTAGACCTTGCCATCGCTGGAAGTGCCGTCGGCGTCCACCGAGAACTCGGTGACGATGGCTGCGCGGTCCTCATTCTCATTGAGCGAGGTGATGCCTTCGGAAAGAGCCGTGGGCAGCATGGGGTAAGTGGTGATGCCCGTATACACCGAGGTGGTTTCGCTCTGCGCATGGCGATCGAGCAGCGTGCCTTTGTGAACACGCGCGTCAACATCCGCCACTCCCACCAGCACGCGGATACGGCCGTCGGGCAGTTGCTCGGCCCACTCGATCTGATCGAGATCGCGGGAGGTGTCGTTGTCGATGGAGGACCAGAGCAGGTTGCGCAGATCGGTAAGGCCATCGGCTGCGGTGAGGGCGGACTGCGCCCGGATGGCGGCCAGTTCGGTGTCGGTTCCGGGAGGAAAATCGGGGTTAAAACCGTGCTCGATCATGGCGGCATGGGCCGCGGCAACCAGATTGAAATGGAAGGGATGATTGGAATGCATTTGCGATCGTGCTCCTCAAGCGCGAAAGGCCAGCCTAACACGGCGGAGGCAGGGAGCAAGGGCGCGAGGGAGCGAAGAGGTGGGTTGAGGTTAGTACTGTCCCACATCTCAAAGGCGAGATCTCCACCCCACGGACTTGGACCTGTCCGTGGGGACTCCGGGTGTTGGGCACCCGTTTTCGCGTTGGGTTGAGAGAGACGTATTGAGTTACTGAATGCCGAGGTCGGAAAGCACCTTGGGCTTGGCTTCTTCGACGGCCAGCAGGTTGTGGCAGGCAGAGCAATCCTGGGTGATGCTGGTGCCGTCTTTGGCGACGTGGTCGCCGTCGTGACAGCGGAAGCAGCCGGGATACTCCTGGTGGCCGATGTGGTTGGGATGAGTTCCCCAGGTGACTTTCATGAACGGAAACACATTCTGGCTGTACAGAAGGTAGAGCTCCTGTCCGGCATCCTTCACCAGCGCCGCTTTTTCTGTGAGCACCTCAGGATGCTGGCTGCGGTAGAAGGCCTCGAGTTGCTGAGGAATCTGGACCCGCGCCTCTTCCTGGCTGGCGTAGGGGCTCTTCAGCAGTACCAGGCCTTCCTTGTGAATGAAGGGAAGCGAGGGGCTGATGACGCCCGCGGTCATGGCGCTGTTGATGGCTTCTTCCGCGGTGACAAAGGTATGCGCGGCGCGGTTGTGGCAGTCGATGCAGTCCATCACGCGCCGCTCGCCCTGGGGCTGGGCGCCGTTGAGGGCCGGTGGCGACATAGGTGTTCACGGTGCCGTCGGGATTGGTGCGCTGGACCCAGGGAATCGTGGTGCGCGTGGGATCGGTGGCGATGTATTCGATGTGGCCCAGGTGCACGCCGTGAATGCCGCTGCGTTGCGAGAGCGAATCCACGCCGCCCAGGTGCAGAATGAGCACCGTCTGCGACTCGGTGTTCTGTTCGTCGTCGGCGAACGATGACTTGACGAGCAATTTGTCGCCGTCGAAGCGCGTGGGCGTATGGCAGGCCTCGCAGGTGTAGCGCGCGGGGCGCAGGCTGGTGACCGGCGAAGGAATCGGCGTGGGATAGTTGGGAATGATTTTGGGCGCGAGCGGCGCGAAGGGGTGGAACGTGACTTCAAGCAGTTGCTTGGTGCCGTTGACCTTGGCGCTGAAGTAGGCCTCGGCGCCGGTGCCGATGTGGCACTCGACGCAGGCCACATGGGAGTGCGGGGAAATCTGGTAGGCCGTGTATTCAGGCGTCATCACGTGGCAGGAGGCGCCGCAGAACTTGGGCGAATCCATGTACTCCGCGCCGTGATAGCTGGCGGTGGCGACGACCAGGAAATTGACGATGGTGGCCACCAGCACGATGTCGATGCCGTGGCGGAAGATGCGATCGTTGAGATCGATCCTGGGAAATACGGCGGGTAATTGACCTGCCTTTTGCAGTGTCCTGCGGCGCAGGTACACGCCGATGGGGATGAGCGCCAGGCCCACCAGGAATAGCGCCGGAAGAAGCAGGAAAAAGATGATGCCCAGATACGGATTGTCACTGAGATGGCCTGAGAGCTCGGCCAGCCAGTAACTGATCATGGTGATGCCGGAGCCGGTGGTGATGGCGCCACCGGCCAGGCTGATCGGGTTGTTGCCGAAAAATAGCGCAGGACGGAGCCATTCTTCGCGGAATCTTTGAAATGCCGGCACGTCGGTTCAGCCTCCATGCGTCGGCGGGCCCGCCATGCGATGGCGAGCCCGTCGTCAGTTTACTGCGCCGATCTCGAACGAGCGCAACAACAATGCAGCCGCTGCTTGCGGGCGTGCGTGAAGCGGGCTTCCCTTCGCGGAAGCCACGCATCGCGGCCAAGTCGTTCTCAGAGGGTCATGGCGGATCAGTCCAGCCCTACTTCAGGGTCTTGAAGTAAGCAGCTACCGCCGACACCTGCGCATCGGTCAGTCCGGCAATGGGCTTCATCTTGCCTTTGCCGTTTTTCGCGGTGGCCTCGATCTGAGCCACGGTGAGTGCCTTCATGGATGGATCGGAAACGGGCTTGATGCCCATGGCCTTGGCCATTCCGGCGCTGGGTGTGCCGGTGGGGCCGTGGCACATGGCGCACTTGGCTTTGTAAGTCGCTGCGCCGTCCTGGGCGAAGCACATGGCGCCAGCCAACGCTACGGCTGCGGCCAACACAATTTGAGAACGAAGCATTTTGGTCATGCGAAAAACTCCTTGATGTTTAGAGCGGTTTTCCAGTTCTTATTTGGCATCTCCGCGCTGTGCAGGTGGCTTTTTCTTGAGGAAAAAGCCACTTTACAGTGGTGGCTTCGCCTAACAGCAACTGGAAACCCGCTTTAGCCGGCCCGTACACGCAGAACTGCGCTTGCCGCGTGATTGATGTGAAGAATTCAGGCCCGAGTTGCCGGCCGTTCGTGCTGCTCGGCCATAGTAACAGGAACCCCGGACACAGACCGGCGCGATCGAGGTTTTGGGAGCGACGATCGCGCCGGCTGGTTGTTGCGCTCGCACTTACACTTGCTCTTGCTTTGCTTCAGAAGCTCGCTTCTTACTTGGCAAAGGCCCTGAAGTAATCCACCGACGCCTTGATTTCGGCATCGGAAAGCTTGCCCTTGAAAGCCGGCATCTTGTTCTTGCCGTTGGTGGTGTCCGCAATCATCTGCGCTTCGCTCAGGGACTTGACCGAAGGATCGCTGGCAGGCTTGACGCCCATGGCTTTGGCGATTCCCGGATTTGGAACGCCCTGCATTCCGTGACAGCTTTGGCATTTGGCCTTGTAGGTCGCTTCCCCAGAAGACTGAGCAAAGCCCACAGCGCCGGACATCGCAACCACCGCTGCCAGCGCCACTGCGAATCGAATCGTCTTTCTCATGGCATAACTCCTGTGTGACATTCCCGGCCAGTCTGCGCGTGGCAATCGATGTCGCGTGCGGCTCTTCCAGGAGACTTTCCTACCACCGTTGGGCCGGATCGAAACCCCCTGTCATCCGGCGATTCCGCCTTGAAGAGAGGGGGTGGGCCAGTTACTCAACCAGTCCGGTCCACCCGGACAATCTTCCCGGGGGACGGCATTTCATCAAAACTCGTAATGCAATCCCAGCGACACGTTGTTGGCGTGGAAGTTCCTGGGCGCCGTTTCGCCGGCTGGCGACAGCAACAAACCAGCTTGCCCTCCGCTAAAAGCGGCGTTGCCGGAATTGCAGGGAGCGATCACCAGGCTCGAAGGAGCGGTGGTGGTGGCCGACGCATAACTCTCATTACTGCAGTACGCCGCGCCGGAAGGACCGCCCTCGCCGTATCCGTAGTAGTTGTAATCGGCTTTGAAAGTCAAACTTGGGCTAAATTTGTACGCAACATTCATATAGGGAGTCTGCCATTTCGAGACTAGCGATCCATTGACGTCGCGCGCGTCGTTGAAAAAGCGGGTGCCGTTGACGGAGCTGATGCGGTACCCAATGCTATAGCGGAATTTGTCCACGGGGGAGAGGGTGATCGCTCCCGATCCGTACTGCGTGGGAGCATCCATGAAGTCTCTGCCATACCAGTCGGTGTAAGACGGCGTAGCTGGCGGGGTGGGAGCCGAGGCAGCGCAAGCGCCACTCGATAAGACCCACCCTCCGGCGATTGCGCTGGCGGGGACAGAGCCGGGCGCCGGGACAGCGCCAAGCAGGACCGGGGTGGTAGAAGTGGCAAGAGCGGCGCCGTTCAGATAGCAGATGTTGGTGGCTGCATAGACATCGCTATAGCTGTAGTTGAGATCAAGGCCGTAATGCTCATTGGGATACAGCACCGCGCCCAGGCTGAAGACCCGGCTGTGATCGACATGATCGAGCGGGCCCTCGTAGAGTTCATCCGGCTTGGTCAAGGTCACAGATCCGCAGCCGGGGGCAGCGGCGGCGGCGACGCTGTCGCCGCACTGATTGTTGTTGGTGTTGTTATGCCGCTCCCGGTCATTAAAGACGCCCGAGATGGTCGCCCAAGGCGTTGGCCTGTAGATGGTATGAACCATGTAGTGCCTGAGCTGCCGCGGCGAGACGGGAGTTAGAGCATTGTCGTCGTAAGATGCTTCGAACGAGCCGTTCAGATCCCAGTTCGCGGTGGGCCGCACGGCGGCGGTAAGGATGCCGGCGTTCTCGTTAATGGTGATCGTACCGCCGCCGCCGTCCGCGCCCGTGGGCAGCGGGATGTTATGCGGAATTCCCTCGGCGACTACGTGGTTCTGGTAGCGATAGGTAAGCGAGAATGTGGTGCGGGAATTAACATCCCAGGTTCCCGTCACGTTATTGGTCACATAAAGCTGGCCCATGAAGCCGTACGCTGGCGTGTTGACAGCGGGAGAGCCTTCGATAGTAGATGCTCCCGCGGCGGCGCTAGTCGTGGTGAGTGTGGAGCAGTTTATGGTTTCGTTTGGTGTTGCGCAGGCCGTCGACGAATCTGCCACAGTAGACGCACCCGAAATGTTTGCCGTTCCCGGCTGGTGCCAGGTAGAGAAGCTGATCTGGTCGGCAAGGCTGAATCGATCCGTCGTCTGCCAGAGAATGCCGTATTCCGCTGCCAGCACCTCGCGCCTGCCTGTCGCGTTGCCCACGTACGTTAGCTCGCGTGTCGCCCCATTTAATCCCTGGTAGCTGTCGTAGTAGTTGGGCAGCTTCAAGTTTGCGTTGGTGTAGCGGACATCCCCGTTCATCGAGATGTTCTTGATGCTGGAGCTCTGCAGGCGGAACACTTCAGTGGGGAATAGGATGCGTGTGGGCTGCGAACGCAGGTAGCTGGTGACCACAGCGCAGGCCGGATTGATGACTGGCGGGCCTCCGTTGGAGGATGCAGTCAGCATGGTGTAGCTGGTGGAACTGGTGTAATTGCCGGTCCCCATGCTGGCTGTATTGCAGTTACTGACTGCGTAAGGCGTCAGGCTATCCCAGTCGTTGATCGCCACTCGGGTACCGTCGGCTTCCTGAAGAGTGAGGGCAGCGGGGTTCAACATGAAGTAGGAGTCGCCCTTGTAGTGGCTCCACGTCTGCTCATAGGTAATCTTGGTTCCCCTGACAGGCTTCCAGTCAACTGAACCGTGACGATCGTATCGGTGCTGTCGCGCTGTACTCCTCGAGTATGGCGACGTTCTTGGCGAACGAGATAGCCGCTTGGCGCTGAGGCTGGGACCTTCCCTAACGTTCTTCGAGTAGGCCAGGTTCACCGTCCACGCGGCGAGCGGGAACAGAGTGAGGCTGGTGTCTGTCATCCGCCGCACCGTGTTGAACAGGAACGGCGATACCGTGTCCTGCGGCCAGGCAAACGAGCCCGTTGGCGCCGTGGAGGGTCCGATGGGAATCGTCTGCCCGCCGGGGATATTCGGGTTGCCCAGCAGATCGTAGTCGAAATACTGGCGGTCGCGGCGGAACATGCCCGAGAACTCGTAGTATTTGCTCTTCGAGACGTTCAGCTTGGCGATATTGCTCGGGATCGCCGCCGAAGCCGCTGCCGAAGGCTGCTGAGGTCGTCGAACAGCGGATGCTTCGTTGCCGGGAAGCGCGTGCATCTCAAAGGTCTGGGTCAGGACGCGCGGCCCGGTCTGCAGATTCGATCAGCGAGTCGTACATGGCTCCGCTGCCCACTACGTCAGCGATACGCCCGCCAAAATCCACGCTTGAATGGACCGAGTAGCCATTGGGGACGCTCATCTGCGTGCCCGGAGCCGGAGTATCGGCAGCCGGATTTTGGGCGACCGCAATACCCGTCGTCATCAGCAAAATTGCGACTCCAAAGCCCCCGGCGATGCGCTGCACCCTTGCGGAAGAGGGCTGTTGATTGGAGGACCGAGAAAACCAGCCTATGTTCATCATATAAAGCCTCACTTGAATAAAAACGTCGATCGCATTAAGACCTGAAACCACCTGCAAATTCTGTGCGGGACCCGGACCGCGTCCCGGATAGCTCAGCAGGACGCGGCGCAGATCCCAAACCATTACCGGAGAAACGCCACATTCATGTTGGAACCATGAATGTAGGTGTGGCAGCTCGTGCACGGCAGCTATCTCGCCGATCCATGGACTCTGCCGTGAACCGTGCCTGCGCCAACCGGGCTGTGGCACTGGTTGCACAGCATGTTGATGTTCGGCATATTGAGCAGCCGCGCATTCTGCGAACCATGCGGGGTGTGGCAGCCCATGCAGCCTTCGGCTTTGACCGGAGTGTGCTCATACACGAACGGCCCGCTGCTTCTCGGTGTGGCACTTGGTGCAGATCAAGTTGTGATCGACCGTCGATCTCAGGTTGCTCTTCTCGAATGTGCCGTGCACGTCGTGGCAATCGGTGCACATGACCAGGCCTTCGGTCACCTGGTGATGAACGGCATGTTGAAGAACGCCTTGATGTCGGCGTGGCACTGGTAGCAGAGCGTGGGCTGGGAAGCCTTCAACAACTTCCCGGTAGCAAGACGCTGCCAGCCGTAGCGGTCTCAACGGGCTTCAAAACTGCCTTCGCAGCCGGCTGACCGGGGAGCGCCACGTTGCCGCCGTGAATGGAGTGGCAGCTGATGCAGCTCACCTTCGCCTTGGCGTGCGGCGAGCGCAGGAAGTCGGGATGCATCCTTCGGCGTGGCAGCTGAGGCACTTGGCGTCAACGTCCTTGGGCGAGGCCTTGGGGGGATTGAAGATCTTGGTGGGGTCGCCGCCGCCGGCCACGTGCTCGCTGCCCGCGCCGTGGCAGTTCTCGCAGGTCACGCCGTCGTGATTTCCCGGCATCAACAACATCTTGGTGTGAGGATTCGAGGCAAATCTCTTGGACACCTCATCGTGACAGGTGGCGCAGGTGTCTGACGCCCACAAAGTCAGCGTGCGCGGCCGCCGGGGGCCGGCGCGTTAGACGGCTTTGGCTGCCGGGGCCTGAGCAGCACCCAGCGCCGTAGCGCATAGGAGGCCTGCGCCGAGCAGGAACATCAAAAACACTCGCAGTCCCGATAAACACTTGGGAGCCGCACCGAAGATCGCGTTACCGGCCTATTTGTATGCATGCAAAATACCGCCTTAAAAAGAACTTCCTGGCACAACCCGAAACCAACGTCAGCAGCCATTCCGCGCTGCAGGTGGCGTTTACTCCATGTGAGCTTGAGCACCGCCGATACCTATTGGCGGTGTTCTGCTGGTGTGGAGCGTCACCACATGGACGAGAGATTACGGTTTTGTCATGTCGACGGGCGGTGATGTTCATCACACAGGGCGGGTCCGCCGTTCCAAACGTGGAATGCCATTCGCTTGAGGGAGTTGCGGCATGGGCCTGGATCGGAATTCTTCCTCAGCATCACAGCAATTGTCAGCACCAGATGAACGTGAGCCCCATCACATCCAAAAGCTAACTGGCTCAAGCAAACTCAACCTGGATGCCTGTATTCCCTGAGATTGGCAGGCGTCTGGGGCCCCAGTCGCAGCTCGAGCAAAGAGACAAGCAGGGCTCGGGAACGTCGGGAGGGCGGGCCGCATCGATAGAGAACGGAAGAAGACGATGGCGGACACGCAGTTTACGTTGGAAGAGCAGATCCGGCCAAGGCAAGCAGGCCGGTCATCTCCTTTAGGTTGTGCGGCGTGCGCGAATCGCCGCCCCGGCTGGTTTTGCTCCTTAGGCAGCGCCGTCCTAGCCGATCTGGAACTTGCCACCAGCACCATTTCACTGCCTGCGCAGGCTTCGCTTTTTACGCAGGGTGAAGATGCCCGCTGCTTGTATCTCATTTGCAGCGGCTATCTCAAGCTGACCGCCGGCCGCCCGGAAAACAGGCACATGATCGTGCGCGTGGCTGGCCCCGGCTCCATGCTGGGCCTGTACGCGGTACTCTCGCACGGGGTTTACGAGGTCACTGCGGAGTCGCTGACTCCGGCGCAGTTGCGACCCGTCGAACGCGAGCGGTTTCTGACTTTTCTGCGCAGCCACAAGGAAGCCCAATTGCGCGCCGTGCAGTGCATCTGCCAGGAGTACCGTTTCGCCTTGCAGGATGCCTGCCGGATTGCGCTGGCCGAGACGGTGGCGGCGCGTCTGGCGCGGCTGTTGATCGAGCTGTCGCATCAGATCGGCGAGCATACCGAGGCCGGCGAATACCGCTTCCCGTTGCTGCTGACGCACGAAGAGATGGCTTCGATGACGTGCACCACGCGCGAAACCGTTACCCGCACGCTGGGCCAGTTCCGCAAGGAAGGCTGGATCTCCATCGAAGACTCCATTTTGACGCTGCACAGTCCCGATCGGCTGCAAAGCCTACTGTAGAAACGAGCGGGGTTAGCGGAGCTAGCGGCGTTAGCGGAGTTAGGCAGATTGCGGCACGGCTCAGATTGACGCTGTTGCCCCTGCTGCCACGGACAAAACAGGTGTACACCAGACGCCCGACGTAGCAGGTCTAGCTCCGCGAACTCCGCTAACACCGCTTCTTCTGCAAGCTTGCGCTTTTTCGCTTACTTCCGACCGTTTTCCCAAGTCCAGGGGATATCATTTTGGAAGAGCCATCCTTTTCACGGTTGGAGCCTAGACCACTTATGAAGCGCTATATTTCCTGCATTTCTGCTGTTCTGCTTGCGGGCGGTATTGCCGCCGCCCAGACCTCTTCTCCCGATGCGGCTGCGCCAGCGCCACAGGCAGCCGGCCAGCCGGGCGTCACGAGCACGGTCAGTCCCGAAGTGGCGCAGTTTCAGAAGATCGAAGATAGCTGGTCCGACGCCGTCAACCGGCGCGACCAATACGCTCTTGAACTGGTGCTTTCGCCCTTGTTTGTCGACGTCTCCGCGCAGGGTGACGTGACCACGCGCAATCAACAAGTGGTGCAGGTGATCAGCGGCCAGGACAAGTCGTTGTACCTGACGCAGAGAGTGATCACCGTGCGCCTGCTGGGCGATATCGCCGTAGCCAATGGCACCTACACTCTGCACCACAAGGTGAATGCGGGCGAGGTGGACGAGAAGGGCGTTTTTACGCACGTGTTTGAGCGGGTGCGCGGCGGCTGGCTGTGCATCAACTCGCAGCGCACCGTGCTGCGCCAGGACTCGAACAGCAAGCAGAAGAAAGCGTCCACGGCCGAAGAGCCTTTCCACATTCCGTTTTTCTCCAAAGGCGACAAGGGACCGCAATAGGCTGCGGATTGGCTGGTGCGCTCGTTGCCGGTCCTCATGCAGAGCCCGCTTTCTGCGCCTACCGGCGCGACTCAAGGCCCATCACTCTTTGCCGATGAATTCAACGGGGATGTGGAACGCCCCGCTGAGGCGGAATCTCGCCCCGCACGATCGGAAAGGGCCAAATCGCATGAAGCGGTCTTCTTTGGGCGCGCGATTCTTCGTCGCCACACTTGCTGGAGTCATTCTCACCTGTCTCGTCTGGAGTCCATGGTGGAGCAGTTTGATTTGATGGAGTTGCCGGAAGATTTGGCTGCATAAGCTTTGGGCGAGACCAGAGTAAGGTAAGGGGGTAGGGGGTAGGGGGGTAGGGGGGTATAGACCGGGCGGGTGTCTGACATTTTAGGCCGCGCACATCTGCGACATTGCATCGATAACGGTGCAGTTCGGCCTGCTTGGTTTGAAGGACTTTATCGCGATTTATGGGCCTATCCTTTTGAAAACATATAACTTGAATCGAAATAGTCTGATACCATACCGGGGTATGGGTGGGTACTTTTTCTTTAATTAATTTCTGTGCGCCCCAATTCGTATGAGGCTGAGTCAAGCCGGGACGGGGATCGGGTGCAATCAGCATGGAGACATTGTGGGCCGGATGCGCTTAATCTTCTGCAAATTGGGGGGCAAAAGCCCCGGGGCTTTTGCGGCCTCTGCGGCACGGCTAAAGCCGTGCCCCTTCAAAACAGCATTTATGAGACCGCTTCCAGGCAGGGCTAGAAATCTGGCACTACAGGGCCGCAAGCGCTTCGGTCTGCGTGGGAAACAATCCTGAGTACTTGGTGATGCCGACCATGGTAAAGACCTTGGTGAAGTGCGCGGAAAGGCCGAAGCAATAGACTTTCTGGTTGGCATTCGCGGCTTCGATGAGGAGTTGAATTACGAGAGCGATGCCGCTCGAGTTGATGTAATCGACGCCCGTGAAGTCCAGCAGGATGAGCCTGGTGGTTTCTTTCGGCAGCGACTGGTAAGCGCCCAGAACCGCCTCTTTCGATGTGCTGGCGATATCGCCCTCAAAGCGGATGACGGCGACGGGATGGCCGGATGGAGCGGTCAGCTGGTCAACTCGGGATTTCGTCTCAGATTGCACTTGTTCATTTCCTCCGCTTTCGTTGGCTTCGCGTTCCTCTGCTTTCGTTGGCTTGGCCAGCCTGCGTTACTCCGGGTCTTTATCCAGCTTAATCAACAACCGCACATAACTGCTTTTTCCATCCAGGCCGGAGACCCACTCTGCCTCGTCTACCAGAGCCTGAATGAGGAACATGCCCATGCCGCGCGGGTCTTCTTCGCCGTGCATCTTGCGATCGATATCCGGCTTGGCGGGTTTCTTGCCGATGCCGACGCCGTCGTCGATCACCTTCACTTCGAGGGAGTCGGGTTCGGCGCGCAACACTACGCCCACGGAAAGCTTCTCGTTGAGCCGGTTGCCATGCTCGATGGCATTGATGCAGGCTTCGGCCACGGCGGTTTTCAGATCTTCGACGCGATCATCGGGAAAGCCCATCAGCTTGGCGACAGAAGCGGCCGTACTCATGGCCACTTTCTCGTAACCCATGCGCGTAGGCAGCCTTACTTCCACCGTGGTGGTTTTTAAGTCATTCATCCCGGAATCTCCGCTGCATCCAAACGGTGGCATAGCGCCAATGCAGTCATGTCGTCCGCCTGTGGACCGCCTTCAGCAAAGGTCTCGATGGCCGTCCACAATGCATCGAGGATACCATCGGCATTCCGGGATGAGCACCTACAAAATTCATCCAAAAGCCTTTCCGGCCCAAACTCCTCATCCCCCCTGAAGACCTCAGTCAAGCCGTCGGTATAGAAGAGCAGCGTGGCTCCGGGGGCAAAACCGCAACTTTCGCTGGTGTAGCTCATGCCGGGCAACAGGCCCAGCGGCGTGCCGGCAGCGTTGAAATGGCGGGGCTGCTTACCGGCCTCGACCAGGAAGCCCGGGTTATGGCCGGCGTTGACAATTTCAAGCTCGCCCGGCTCGGGATGCAAACGGAGGAAGATGGCCGTCACGTAGCGGCGGCGCGCTTCTTCGCCTTCGGCCCAGTGGTGCTGGTTCATGCGCGTGGCCAGCTCGTCGAGCGGCATGCCCGTGACCGCCATGCCACGAAACGCGGCGCGGAAGCTCATGGACATAATGGCCGAGGCCAATCCTTTGCCGGCCACATCGGCCACGGCCATCAATAAACTGCCGTCGGGCTGCTCCACGATATCGAGATAATCGCCGCCCACCTCGTAGCAGGCGTCGGAGCGGAATGCCAGCGAATACGCGGGAATGTCAGGCAGTGCCTGGGGCAGCAGCGAGCGCTGAATGCGGCGCGCCGCCTCCAGGTCCTGGTGCATGCGCGCGTATTCCACGTTGCGCTTGTGGTTGCGGGCATTCTCGAGCGCCACGGCGGCTTGCAGCGCCAACCCGTCGAGGAAGTCTGCTTCATAGAGCGTGAGCTCGCGCCCGCCGGGGGATGCGACCAGCAATTCCGTCATGGTGTTGCCGTCGCGATCGCTGAGCGGATAGATGAGCTGGGCGTCGCTACAGATCGTGGGGCCGTCGCTCGGGCCGTTGGTTGCGAAGTCGCCGTAGACAAGGCTGGTGCCGGAAAACGCGGCGCCCGCCATCTCGAGCTCGCGCACCACGATGCGCAGCACCGACTCCAGCACCTCATCTTCGCGGATGGTAGAGTGCACCTGGCGCGTGGCCTCAAGCAGTGCCTGGAGGCGCGCCACTTGCTGCTGCAGTTCGATCGTTTCGCCGCCGGCGGCAAGGCCTAAGTCTGCAGCCATGATGACCCCCGTGGAATCTCAATGTAGCATGGCGACGGGCCGGATGGAACGGAGGATTACGAGCAGCGGTCTCGCTCGCACGGGGTGAAGGAAGCCCGGGCTGTGATTTACCGGCCCATGTATTCCTGGAACAGCTCGGGGTACTCCTTTTTGAGCGCCTCGACCTTGGGCCTGTCGCAGACCAGAATGTATGGATTGTCCGGGTTGTGGAGAGCGTAGTCCTGGTGGTAGGACTCGGCGTCATAGAAGCCTTTCAACGGGACCACCTGCGTGACGATGGGCTTGGGAAACGCACCGGCCGCGTCAAGCTGCGCAATGTACGCGGTGCTGATCTTCCGCTGTTCTTCGTTGGTATAGAAGATTGCGGAACGGTAAGAGGTTCCAACGTCCGGCCCCTGACGATCGAGTTGCGTTGGGTCGTGAACCACGGAAAAGAAAATCTGCAGAAGCTTACCATAGGTGATTTTCGAGGGGTCGTAGACGACTTTGACCGACTCAGCATGGCCTGTGGTTTCGGTTGTGACCTGATCGTAGGTGGCTGTCGAAGCAGAACCGCCGGCGTATCCGGCAGTGGTCGCAACAACTCCTTTGACACGCTCGAACACGGACTGCGTTCCCCAGAAGCATCCACCGGCGAAGACGGCTGTCACCTTTCCGGGTTTGGGTGCGAGAGCGGCGTCGGCGTGTGGGGCGGGAATCCGGCCGCGGGTCTGTGCGGCCACGCTACGTGGCAGGCAACAACTGAAGGCAAGGACGAGAAATACAGCCCATTGAGCCGGACGTAAGGAGTGTGAACGAATCATAAAGCCTCCGGATTCTCGAGATTCTTTAGTTGAGACGCTGATAGGGAAACAGAAGTCACATTTGTTCAATTCATACCGGCGAATAGAGTGGGTCCGGAGTCGGGCTCGTTCCTTGACCGTCCTTCGTTGTTCGCGATGCCGATTTTGGTGTTGCGCCGCCGGACCCGGGCGCCGGCCGAAACATATGGTATTGTCGAATCAATCCCGCACCTGAAAGTGACGGGGCTTCCCTCAAGTCCCAACCGTCAATTTGTTTGGTTTTTCGCCGCTTGATTTCGCCTGGTGCGCTTTTCCTTTTTTGAGCGGGGCGGCAGGCGCGGAGCTGAATTTTTATCTTCTTAGAAAGGCGAAGGTATCCCGATGAATCCGACGACTCGCGAATCGACAGACGCCAACACTGATGCCAGCCTGGTCCTGACGCTCGAGGAAATCGCTAACCTGGCGGAGGGAGAGGGCAAGCCGGCCGATACGCTGATGAACGTGGTGGCGCTGATTGCCACGCGCTTCAAGACCGATGTCTGTTCGGCGTACCTTCTGGAGCCTGACCGGTCCAACCTGGTGCTGGCCGCGACGCTCGGCCTGCATCCGAAAAGTATCGGCACCCTTCGCATGCCGTTGCATGAAGGGCTTTCCGGCCTGGTTGCGGAACGGTTGCTTCCGGTAGCTGTGGCGGATGCGCGGGAGCATCCCCGCTACAAGTACTTCAAGAACTCGGGCGAAGACGAATACCACTCGTTTCTTGGCGTGCCGCTGATTGACCGCGGCGTGCTGCAAGGCGTGCTGGTGGTGCAGACCAAGGACCCGCGGGTGTTTCGCGAGAGTGAGATTCGCATGCTGGCGGAGGCCGCGAACCAGGTGGCGCCGGTGGTGAGCGAGGCGCGGACGCTCGACCGCTTTATTGCTCCTGCACAGGAAAAGCTGTGGGAGCTGGCGCGCAACGTGTGGTGGAGCTGGGACCAGGAGTGCGTGAGCCTGTTTCGCGATCTGAATCCGGTGCGCTGGCGCGCGCTGAATCAAAACCCGATTGCGCTGCTGAACGAGACGCCGCTGAGCGAGATTGAGCGCAGAGCCGCGGAGCTGGCGCTGCACAGCCGCATCAACTACGCGTACCGGCGTCAGCAGGAGTATTTGCACGACGACCGCACATGGGGCGCAGGCCATGCGGGCGTGCTGCGGCCGCGGCCGGTGGGTTATTTCTCCGCAGAGTTTGGGCTGCATGAGTCGCTGCCGATTTACTCCGGCGGTTTGGGCATCCTTGCTGGCGATCACATCAAGAGCGCGTCGGATCTGGATATTCCTCTGGTCGGAGTCGGTCTTTTTTACGGGCAGGGCTATTTTCTGCAACGGCTCGACGAAAAAGGCTGGCAACGCGAGGAGTATCTGGGAAACGACGTGAACCAACTGCCAATGCAGCCGGCCATCGGCGCGAATGGCGAGCCGGTGGTGGTGGAAATTGCCACGCGCGGCAGCACGATTCGCGCCAAGGTGTGGCGGGTGCGGGTGGGCCGCTGCGATCTTCTTCTGCTGGACTCGAATGTGGCAGGCAACGCGCCGGAGGATCTGGATACCACTTCACGACTCTACGGCGGCGACGCGCGCACACGCATCCGGCAGGAGCTATTGCTGGGAGTGGGCGGTTTTCGCGCGCTCAAAGCCATGGGCATTACGCCGGGCGTTCTGCACTTGAACGAAGGCCACAGCGGCTTTGCGGTCTTTGAGGCGATTCGTACCCGCATGGAAGAGGAAGGCCTGGATTTTTACGGGGCCGCGCGGCAGATTCCCCGCGAGGTGATTTTTACCACGCACACGCCGGTGCCCGCGGGTCACGACCGGTTCAGCCCGGGTTTGATCGAGGAGCACCTGGGACCACTGCGCGACCAACTGGGCATCTCGCAGGAAAACCTGATGGGATTCGGCCGCGAGCATCCCACGGACTACGGCGAACCTTTCTGCATGACGGTGCTGGGCCTGAAGCTGGCGCGGCGCGTGAACGCCGTGAGCTCGCTGCACGGCGAGGTTTCGCGCGCCATGTGGAGAGGCTTGTATCCCGACGGCCCCGAGGACGCGGTGCCCATCGGCCACGTGACTAACGGCGTGCACGTGCCGTCGTGGCTGGCGCCGCAGATGCGCCGCCTCTACGATCGCCATCTCGGCGTGGGCTGGCATCGCATCGGTGGTGCGGCGCAAACCTGGGCGGCGATCGAGTCTGTGGACGACGGCGAGTTGTGGGAGACGCACCTCAGCCTGAAGGGGCAGCTCTTCAATTTCGCGCGCCGACGCTTGCGAGAACAGGCCGAGCGCCGCGGCGAACCTGAGCAGACGCTAAAGCAGTTCGACAAGGTGCTTTCGCCCGATGCGCTGACCATCGGCTTTGCGCGACGCTTCGCCACTTACAAACGCGCCAACCTGCTGCTTGCCGACATGGAGCAACTGGCCGAGATGGTGAACGACGCCAAACGGCCGGTGCAGTTTGTTTTTGCCGGCAAAGCGCATCCCCACGACGAACCCGGCAAGCGCGTGCTACAGCAGATCGCGCAGATGATGCGCAACTCCGACTTTGCCGACAAATTCGTTTTTATTGAGGACTACGACATCAACGTAGGCCGTTATTTGGTGCAGGGCGTCGATGTGTGGCTGAACAATCCGCGGCGTCCGCTCGAGGCTTCGGGCACGAGCGGCATGAAGGTGGTGCTGAACGGCGGCCTGAATCTTTCCATTTTGGACGGATGGTGGGCCGAGGCTTACGACGGGCTCAATGGCTTCGCGATCGGCACGGGCAGGACGCACTCGAACATGGATGTGCACGACAGGCGCGACGGCGAAGCGCTCTATCGCGTGCTTCTCGACGAAGTGATTCCGCTCTACTACGATCGCGACGGCGATGGGCTGCCGCGGGGCTGGATCAAGCGCATGAAGCGGACGATTCGCACGCTGGGATGGCGCTTTAATGCGGACCGCATGGTGATGGATTACACGTCGCAGTGCTACATTCCGGCGGCGGGTGGGACGTCGAGCGAAGTGCGCACGCCGGCGTAGGCGGCCTGGCCGGTCTCCGCGGATTAACGGGATCTCGTCGTCAGCTTGAGCTCTTCGCGGGCCTGCGCAAAGACATCGCCCTCAACCACGCCGCTCCCGTCCCCTTCGTCAATGGCTGCGCGAAGTTTCATGTCTTTGAGGGACTCGGAATAGGGCGCGCGTAACACGCCACGCTCGGTGATGATGGCTGCGATGTATTTGGCCGGGGTTACGTCGAAGGCGGGGTTGCAGATGCCTACACCGTCGGGCGTTACCTGTTTTCCGGCGTGATGTGTCACTTCTTTTGCGGGGCGCTCTTCGATGGGGATCTGGTCGCCGGTGGGAGTCGCGAGATCGATAGTGGACCAGGGCGCCGCAACGTAAAACGGGATGCCGTGTTCGCGGGCCAGAATGGCCACATTGTACGTGCCGATCTTGTTGGCGGTGTCACCGTTGGCGGCGATGCGGTCGGCGCCTACCACCACGGCCTGGATGCGTCCCTGGCGCATGAGGCTGGCAGCCATGTTGTCGCAGATGACGGTGGTGGGAATGTGGTCGGCCATCAGCTCCCACGCGGTGAGCCGTGAGCCCTGCAGAAACGGACGCGTCTCGTCGGCGTAGACCATGATTTTCTTGCCGCGCTCGACGGCCGAGCGGATGACGCCCAGCGCCATTCCGTAACCGCAGGAGGCCAGCGCGCCGGCATTGCAGTGCGTCAATACGCCGCCCTCATCGGGCATCAATTCCGCGCCAAACGCGCCCATCTGCTTGCAGGCGGCAATGTCCTGCTCGTACATCTCATGCGCCTCGGCTAAAAGTCGTTCCTGGATTTCGGCGAGCGACGCACCGGAGGCCAACAGACCGGCAAAAACTGCCTTCATGCGGTCGATGGCCCAGAAAAGATTGACGGCGGTGGGGCGGGTTGCGGCCAGGCGGGCACAGATGTGCTCAAACTCCGGAGCAAACTGCTGCGCAGTTTTGGCTTTGGTTTGCTTCGCACCCAGCGCCACGCCGTAGGCCGCGGAAACGCCGATGGCAGGAGCGCCGCGGACGACCATGGTGACGATGATGTCGGCCACCTGTTCGTAAGTTGTAGCGAGCACGTAGCTCTCTTCGAGCGGGAGCTTGGTCTGATCGAGGAAACGGACGCCCTCGGGGGTCCAGGTGAGGGTGGGAATCATGCAGTCTTAGTGTAAATGGAGGCGCCTCCGCGGGCCTATGACGGTCGTGACCGAATCTTGCGGCGATAACCGGGACGTGCGAATATCACCGCATGGGCGAGAACATGCTTTTAACTAATGATTTGAAAAGGTTACGGATGCTCCGGGCTCTGTGTGCCGCGGCCTCGTTTGTCGGGGCTTTCGGATTTGTTTTCGATTTGTGTACCCTGATCGCTGGCTATCATCCGACAAACCGGGTGCCCCAGATCGCGTGGCTTCCGGTTTATGCGCTGATGGCGTTCGCCTGGTTCATGTGGTTCCGCTCTTATTCCGCTCGGATCGCGACGGTCATGCAGTCAACGGATCGAGCTGAGCCAAAGCCGCATTAGTTATTGATCGACCCATTGAGCCCACCAATCCAAGAGGCTGCCCCACGCAGTGGCTGGACGCAAGGCGCCCGCGGTGCGTAGAGTGGTTGCGGCAGCTTTCAAGCGCCTTTTTTACAATCTGCGGAGGAAGAACTTCTATGGCATCGCGCTCCACGCCCGCATCTGCGCCCAGTGCGCCCAATTACACTGTTCCGTTCATCATTGTCACCGGCCTGTTTCTGATCTTTGGTTTCCTGACCAATCTGAACAGCAACCTTTCGCCGAAGCTCGAAGATATCTTCCACCTGGATCACGCCTGGTCGAACCTGGTGACTTCGGCGTGGTTCTTCGCCTACCTGGTGTTCTCGGTTCCTGCGGCCAAAGTGATCGAACATGTAGGCTACAAGCGCACCATGGTGATTTCGCTGTTCGTGATGGTAGTGGGCGCGCTGCTCTTCGTGCCCGCGGCGCACATGATCAGTTTCCCGTTCTTCCTCACGGCGAGCTTCGTGCTCGCCACGGGCGTATGCGGGCTGCAGACCTCGGCCAATCCTTACGTTTCGATCCTGGGCCCGGAAAGCAGTGCTCCGGCGCGGCTCACGCTGGCGCAGGCATTCAATTCGCTGGGCACGGCCATGGCCCCGATCGTGGTCGGCGTTTTTATTCTGACCGATCCGACCAAGGTAATGAACCAGGCGGCGGTCGCACACACCGTGCAGGGGCCTTACATCGCCATTGCATGCGCACTGCTGGCGCTGGGCTTCATCATCATGGGGATGCACCTGCCGGCCATCAGCGGGACGCGCGATTTCCGGCCCGTGGCGATCCCGACAACGTGGAAGGCAGCAGCAGTCCGTTTCGCGGACGCAGCATCTGGTCTCACCGTCATACCGTGCTGGCCATGATCGGCATCTTCCTCTATGTCGGCCTGGAGATTGCGCTGGCCGCCAACGCCATCAAGTTTTTTGAGACGCAGGGAAGCGCGATCAACGACTATCTGCGGTGGGCGCAACCCTTCTCCCATGCGGTCAGCCGTTTTTATCCGCAGGGGATTGGGGAAAAAGAAGTCGTCGCCGTTCTGGCATTTTGCTATCCCCTGGCCATGATGATCGGGCGCTTTGCGGGAACGGTGCTGATGAAAACCATCCAGGCCCACAAAATGCTCGCCTTCCTCGGCGTTTTGGGCGTGGCTTTCCTCATCGTGGGGATGTTTTCGTCGGGCCACGTTGCCATCTGGAGCCTGATATTGTGCGGCTTCTCGAACTCGATCATGTATCCGACCATCTTCGCGCTCGGCATTGCCGAACTGGGTCCGCTGACTAGCAAGGGCTCGGGCGTGATTACGATCGGCAATGTGGGCGGAGCGGTGATTCCGCCGCTGTTCGGGCTGATCGCCGACAAGGCCGGCTATCAGCACGCCTTCCTGCTGACCATCGCCTGCTACTTGTTCATGATTTTTTACGGCGTATCGGGATACAAGCCGGAGCGCGAGACGGCAGCTTAGGTTTTCTTCAGCATCGATTGATCAGGCCCTCCGGCGCGCCGGAGGGCTTGCTGTTTCTGCCGTTTGCCTGGCTGCACGAGCGGAGAAATCGGCAGTCATGGAGGGCGTTTTTGCGCGCCGTGCTTGGGCAGGCCTGCCCGAAACCGCGACACAGTATTGCACCATTCCGCGACAGGGGTTGCAGCGCATCGCGACAGGGTTTGCATGCAAACGCGACAACCTGAATCGTGGCGCTGCAAAAGCGGCGCAAGGAAAATTAAAGAATATGACTAAAGTTATTCCAGCCTGGTCCGATGAACCGTGTGGATGCGAAAAGGCCCATCCGGAAGTAATGGCGGCTCGGCAAGACCGGCGAGGCGCCGACGGATTTGAGGGCCACACGGCATCCAAGAAGGAGTTGATCCCATGGCCCTCGGTGTTTTGAACAATCTGTCGGCGATCTACGCTGAGAACAATCTGAACAACACAAACAACAGTCTGCAAACGGTGCTGCAGCAGTTGTCATCGGGGTCGCGCATCAATTCCGGAGCGGACGACGCGGCCGGCCTTTCGCTCGTCAACGGACTCGCGGCGAACTCGGCGGCACTTACGCAATCGGAGACCAACGCAACAGAGGGCGTCGGCCTGCTCCAGGTGGCCGACGGCGCCCTGTCGCAGGTAACAAGCCTGTTGAATCGCGCCATCACGCTTGCCACCGAAGCTTCCAACGGCACGCTGAACTCAACCCAGGAGGGAGCGGCAAACCAGGAATACCAGTCGATCCTGGCCGAGGTGAATAACATTGGGCAAACGACCACGTACAACCAGGAGCAGGTGTTCGACGGAAATACCGTGGCGATCTACACAGGAGACTCGTCCACAGAGGGATCTTCGATCGACGATCTGAATATCCGGACGCTTTCGGAATCGAGCGTGGGAGATACCAACGGCGCAATGGCCTACAGCAACGGCTCGAATAACGTATTCATCGATCTATCGAACGCCGGCACGCTTGCCACGGCCAACGATGCGCTTGTCAATCCGACGTCCACGATCATTGTGAACTACCTGACGGAAGGGGCGGACGGCACCGTGGTTACACCTACGACGATCAGTGTTGGTGCTGGCGAGGCCTCAACCAATGACACGGCCCAGGGACTGATCAACGCTATCAACAACTCGGGCCTCGGCTTGACCGCCAGCTTCACCACGGGAAAGGCAGCGGGGGACTCCGCCGCGGGTGTCGATACAGGAATCGAAATCACCGGAGCTGGAGCCGGTGTGGGCAATGGAACTACACCAGGCCTAGTGGGCAGTTTGACCGACACCAATGCTGGGAGCGCCGATACGGATGTCCTGACCGGCACGCTCTCGATCAAGGGCTCCGACGGCAGCACCAGCACGATCAACCTTGCCAACGGAGACGGCGGGAACGCGTACACCGTGGCCACTTTGTTGACGGCGATCAATAATGGCGGCTATGGCATCACGGCTTCCGAGGGAGCTAACGCGGGCAGCTTGACCTTTACGTCGGCCGACTCTTCGGTCTCGATCACTGGCACAAATGTCTCCAGCACATCGGACGCGACCACGTCGTTTGTTGCTTCGCCGGGATACTATACGGTTGGAATTATCAACTCGGGTCTGGGCGCTCCCGATGCGGCCCCGGATGTCGCCGACCAGGCGACCAACCAGACAATACTGGCTCCCGCGACATTCGCCGGCAACTCCGGCGGGACGGGCGGCGTGGCCACGATGAGCTACAAGGACAGCGCAGGCGAGGCGCTGAACACGACCGACTTGAGCAATCAGACGGATGCCGAAGAAGCACTGAACATGCTCAACGTGGCGATCAGCGATGTGGCGGCGCAGGATGGCTACATCGGCGCACAGATCAACACGCTCAACTCCATCAGCCAGGTGATGAGCACGCAGCAGGAGAACGTGGTGTCTGCGCAGAACGCGGTGCAGGCGACAGATTACGCCTCGGCAACTTCGAATATGTCGAAGTACGAGATTCTGAGCCAGACCGGCATCGCCGCATTAGCGCAGGCTAACCAGGTGCAGCAGGAAGTGACCAAGCTCTTGCAGTAAAGGCAGGGACTGAGGGACGTGGGGACTCGGGACTAAGAGAACGGCCCCTCCGATCCGCAGTCATTCGGGTTTAGCAAGACTGTAATACCTTCAAGACAACCCAGGGACAGGGCGGCGGCAGGGCGAGAGCTTTGCCGCCCACTTTTTTGGTGCAGGCTGGTGGGGCTCCGCGCCAATTATGGGAATTTAAAGGAACGGATTCCGCACCTGAAGGCTGCCGAAGCGCTGGCCATGCTGAAGATCCTCGGAGAAAAGGATCTCGCAGCGCGCCTGGATTGCGGCTGAGACGATCAGGGAGTCGTACCAGGAGAGGTGGTTTTGGGCGTACAAAAACAACGCCTCGGCATAGAGTGCCTGCGACGAATGGACAGCAAGCAGCGGACGAAACACGGCGATCAGGTATTGTCCGGCGTCCGACGCCTGCATGGGTTTGGAGAACCGCCTCAGTGCGACATTGAAGAACTCCTGGACAACCTGATAGCTGATGACTCCTTTCTGTGTCGTCAGCGCTTCGCGGATGAGCTGTGCGGCTCTGGTGGCTTTCGCGGGCGCGCTTTGGTCGAACGAGTAAACGAAGATGTTTGTATCGAGGAAAAATCTATCGCTCATTCAGTTCTTCTCTGCTGAAGCGGCGGCCCGCATCGACGTTCTGCAAGCGCATCATCAGGGCATCGAATCCCTGGGCGTCTCCTGCGCTCTCGGCAAACTGGGCAAGCCATTCTCGAAACGCTTCGTTCAATGTTCGGCGCTGCTGCCGCGCAATCAGGCGCGCCCGCTCGATCAGGTCTTCCTCGGCGCTCAAGGTGATATTTTTCATACGCAAATAGTGTACACTATTTTCGTGCAATGCAAGATATCAATCGAGGTTCTCCGCGCGGGAGTCGGATCCAAACGGCTTCTCCCTGCCGCAAATCAAAGAAACTAAATGCTTAATCGACGGTGGGTAGGGAGGAGATTAAATGGCCGCCTTTACCAATCCGTGGTCGTCCAGGTAGGCGTCGATGGCTCTCGCCGCTTTGCGGCCGGCGCCCATGGCGAGGATGACGGTGGCGCCGCCGGTGACGATATCGCCGCCGGCAAAAACGCCGCGCTTGGAGGTGCGCATGGTTTCCGGATCGGCCAGGATGTAGTTCCACTTGTTGGTGGCGAGGTCGGGAGTGGTGCTTTGAATGAGGGGGTTGGCGGTGGTGCCTACGCCGATGATGACGACGTCGGCGGAAAGGATGTATTCGGAACCTACGATGGGCACGGGACGGCGGCGGCCGCTCGCATCGGGCTCGCCCAGCTCCATGCGCACGCAGCGCGCGCCGGTGAGCCAGCCCTTTTCGTCGCCCAGGAACTCGACAGGATTGGTGAGCATGCGGAACTCGATGCCCTCTTCGCGCGCGTGCTTTACCTCCTCGGCGCGTGCGGGCATTTCCGCTTCAGATCGGCGGTAAACCAGTGTGGCAGTTTTCGCGCCCAGGCGGCGGGCGGTGCGTACGGCGTCCATTGCGGTGTTGCCGCCGCCCACCACGATCACGTCGCGATTGCGGCAATCGTAAATCGGCTCGTCGACGTCGGGAAACTTGTAGGCGCGCATCAGGTTGGTGCGGGTGAGAAATTCGTTGGCGGAATAGACGCCGTTCAGGTGTTCGCCGGGCACATTGAGAAACACCGGCAGCCCCGCGCCGGTAGCCACAAAAACTGCGTCGTAGCCTTCGACGCGCATCAATTCGTCGATCGTGACGCTCTTGCCGACCACCACGTTGGTTTCAAACTCGACGCCCATGCGGCGCAGATTGTCCACTTCCTGCTTGACGATGGCTTTGGGCAGCCGGAACTCGGGTATACCGTAGACGAGCACTCCGCCCAGCTCGTGCAGCGCTTCAAAAACTCGGACTCTATGGCCTTTCTGGACGAGGTCGCCCGCGGCGGACAGCCCGGCCGGACCGCTGCCCACGACGGCCACGCTCTTGCCGGTGGGCGGAGCAATGGCGGGCAGGCTCAATTGCCCGCTTTGCAGCTCAAAATCTGCGATGAAGCGCTCCATGTTGCCAATGGCGACAGGCTCACCCTTCTTGCCGATCACGCATCCGCCCTCGCACTGGCTCTCCTGCGGGCAGACGCGGCCGGTGATGGCGGGCAGGGCGTTATCCTCGCGCATCTTCGCGGCTGCGGCTAGAAAATCGCCCGCGCAGATGAGGGCCACGATGTCTTTTATTTTGACGCCGACCGGGCAATCGAGCTGGCAGGCGGGGCGAGCGCAGGCGATGCAGCGCGTGGCTTCAGTAACGGCTGCAGGTGCGGAAAGTCCCTGGTTCACTTCAGCAAAGTTGTGCGCGCGCACCTCGGCGTCGAGCTCGGGCATGTGCACGCGTGGAATCTTGAGGCGTTCTTTCGCAGGGAGCGGATTGGCGTCAGACATGATGGCTCTCTCCCTGCGCTGCGATTTCCGGTTTTTCGAGTCCCGATTTTCCGAGTCCCTGTTTTTCGAGTTTCGCGCGCAGTTGCGCGCTTTCTTTTTCCTTTGTGGCAATCGCGGCGCGGTGTTCGGCCAGCTCTTTTTCACGGCGCTGCTCGAATGCCTTCAGCGACTGGCACTCCTGGCCGCGGTACATGGCATTGCGCTGCATGAGGACGTCGAAGTTCACCAGCGAGGCATCGAATTCCGGACCATCGACGCAGGCAAATTTGCTCTGATTGCCCAAGAGCACGCGGCAGCCGCCGCACATGCCAGTGCCGTCGACCATGATGGAGTTGAGGCTGACCATGGTCTTGATGCCGAGCGGCGCGGTGACCTGCGCCACGGCGCGCATCATGGGTACGGGGCCCACGGCGAGCACAAAATCCAGCTTGCGGCCGGTGGAGAGAATCTCCTGGAGCTTCTTGGTGACGAGGCCGTGTTCGCCGTAACTGCCGTCGTCGGTGAGGATGTAGGCCTCGTGGCTGGCGGCGCGCACTTCGTCTTCAAAGATCACCATGTCGCGGCTGCGCGCGCCCTCAATGAAGATGACGTGATTGTCGGCGTCCATGAGTGCTTTGGCGGTGGGCAGCGCCATGGCCGTGCCCACACTGCCGGCCACAATGACGGCGGTGCCGTACTTCTTGATTTCGGATGGGCGGCCAAGAGGGCCGACGACGTCGAGAATCGTGTCGCCCGTCTCAAGCCAATTGAGCAGCGAGGTGGTTTTGCCCACGGTCTGCACCACAATCGTGATGGTTCCGGCCTTGGGATCGGCGCTCTTGATGGTGAGCGGGATGCGCTCGCCGCGTTCCTTGACGCGCAGAATGATGAACTGTCCGGGCCGCTGCTTGCGCGCGATGCGCGGCGCCGCGATGGTAAATTGCCGGATGTTGAGACCGGCGTTGCGAGCTTCCACAATCCTGAACACGGCTCGACTCGTCCTCCGGCGCTAGAGCTGTTGCATAATCCTCGGAGCGGGTTGAAAACTTCCCTCAGGGGCTAAAGCCCAGCTATTTATGCGCCTTTTACAGCACGGCTAAAGCCGTGCCCTTTCAAAGCAGGATCCCTGCAACCAGTTCTCCAGCCTTGCGCGCCGGCGTAACGGACACAAAGGCTCTGGACAAAGATGCCTCAGAGCACGCTGCCGGCCTGCTTGTTCTGCACTGATTATTCAGGAATTGCCCGCGATGGGGTGTGACGCGAATCACGCGCGGATTAGAACCGAGTTGGCAGATTTCATCATCGCTGGCGCGCCTTCCAAAGCTGATAGAGTCCCCAGGCCGACAGCGTGCAATTGTCGCGGATGGCGCCATCGAGCATCATGCGCTCAAATTCGGCAATGGGAACGGGGCGGGCAGTCAGATCGTGCTCTTCGGCGTCGGGATCCGCCTGGGCGGGCGTGAGGCCGGTGGCCAGATACACGTGCTGCCGTTGCCGCAGGAAGCCATACGCGATCCAAAGCGTTCCCAGGCGCGTCATCTCGGCGGCGTTCAAGCCGGTCTCTTCCCTCAATTCACCGCGCGCCAGCTCTTCGGGATTCTCGATCTCCATCTCCCAACCGCCCTGGGGGAGCTCGAGAGCACGCTCCTGAATGGTGTAGCGGAACTGCTCGACTAGCCAGATGCGGCCAGCCCCGAGGTCATCCAGGTCAATAGGCAGGATGATCGCGGCGTCGTGCTTTTCCACCACGCCGTAGATGCCCTTCTCGCCATTGCCGCGCAGGATCTCGTCTTCGCGCACGCGCATCCAGTGGTTGCGGTAGACTTCGCGGCTGGAGAGCGTGGCGATGGTTTGGCTTGCGACGGACTTGTCGGGATGCATCGGAGCTCCTTCGCGGTGTGCCGCGCGACGCATAGCGAGCGTCAGGAGAAGAATACCGGTTGCTTGTGAATGGAGTGATACTCGCGGGGGCTCGTGCTGAGTTGAATGCGCAAAGAGCAATCGCAGGTCCTTCGACTACGTTTGCCACAAAAAGCGCGGCAAACTCCGCTCAGGATGACAATTTCATCATGATGCGAGTTCATTGTGATGCGAGCTTCTGAGAAGCCCCGCTAACACCGCCAGCTCCGCTAACTCCGCTTGTTTCCTTTCAGCAGTTCACCACCATCACCGAGCAGCCGGCGCGGGCGGGTCGCCATTTCACTAGAAATTCGGTGACGGCTGAGGATTGCATGGTGCGCATGGCGCTGAACTGGTGATCCTTCTGGCTGTATAGCAACACGCCGCGCTCGCTGAGCACGGCCAGCGCGGGGACGCCTTTCTGGACGGGAACGCCGTACTTCTCGGCGATGTCGAGATTGGTGTCCATGTTGCCGATGTTGATGTCAACCAGCACAAAATTCGCGTCGAGAATCGGCTTGTTGCGGGCGTCGTGGAAGTAAAGGTCGAGGACCTGGCAGTCGCCGCACCAGTTGCCGCCGAAATCGAGCAGGATGCGGCGGTGGGTTCGGGCGGCGGTCTTGAGCGCGGCAGCCAGATCGGCGCGGGCCAGCCCGGGATCGGGATAGATGTCGCGATCGGCTGAGTTGGCGTTGCCGGCGGCAAGCGACAGGAGCGCCGCGAGAATTAACAGCTTGACGGTCTTCATGGCGGACCTCCAGGGCTGTTCTCAGGATGCCACAAGCGGGGCCGGAGGACCATTTCGGTGACTTTGTGCGACAATATGGAGTTGGGTAAGCGCGCGATGCAATTTGAAGCGCGCGGAGGAACTAGCAATGGGCGATCTACTTCAGCCATGGCATCTGGTTTTGCTGGCAATTGTTGCGTTTTTGCTTTTTGGGGCCAGAAAGCTGCCGGAGCTGGGTAAAGGGCTGGGCGAGGGATTGAAGGGGTTTCGCGAAGGTATTCGGGGAATTACAGATCCGGCGCCGTCAACCACTACGCAACAGTCCACGGTGAACGCAGCGCCGCAAAGCGCATCGACGAGCAATGGCAAAGCGACCTATCGGTGCCCGAATTGCAAGAATGTTCTGACCGCCAACGCGCCGAATCCGGATGCGGTGGAAGACAAGGGGTTTTGCCCCGAATGCGGGAACAAATTCGATAAGAAGGCTGCG
>CAWHNV010000060.1:0-59448 GCA_963830785.1 uncultured Acidobacteriota bacterium | reverse complement strand
TCCGGTGGCGGCGCGAGAGATGCGCATCGCGGGAAGGGTTGAGCTGCAGGCGACTATCTCGCGCGATGGAACGATTGAGAATTTGCGCGTGGTGGACGGGCCGCCGTTGCTGCGCGCGGCCGCAATCGAAGCCGTGAGGCGGTGGCGCTACCGGCCTTATCTGCTGAACGGCGAGCCCGTGGAAGTGGAGACCACGATCAACGTCGATTTCAGGCTGGATTAGTGCAAGGCAGTTCTGGTCTTGCGGTTCCGCGAGCGCGGGTGCCTGTACTTCCGGGGCTTTATTCGCCGAGGCGAACCAAGCCCGAGGCACCCGCATTTTTTGTCATCTGGCGCGCGGCGGGCGCGATCGGTGACAATGGCTTCTGCCATGAAAAATCCAACACGCCGCCAATTTCTAAAGACCGCCTCAGCCACAGTTGCCGCGATTGCCGCGCCTGGTATTCTGCGCATAGCCGCGCAGGGACAAGCCAAGACGAGAGTCCTCATCGGCTCGCATGGCGACGACGGAATTCTCGCCTATGACTGGGATCCTGAATCTGCGACGCTCACGCCCGCCGGTATCGCAGCGAAGATTCCCAAAGTCGCCTGGCTGACGACCACGGGCGGGACCGGCTCGAGCAAATTCGTGTTCTCCGCCTCGGAACTCGACACGTTCCAGGGCAAGCCAACCGGCGAGGTGGCGAGCTTTCAATTGGCAGGCGGGGAATTGCAGCCGCTTTCGGCACGCAACTCGGCGGGAACGGGCACCTGCCATGTGGCCGCAGACCACACGGGGCGCATGCTGATTGCAGCCGACTACACAGGCGCGAGCGCCGCCAGCTTCCGCATTGAAGACGGCAAGCTGAGCGACGCGGTGTGGACCGAGCATTACACCGAGCACGGTCCCAACCCGGCGCGCCAGTCCACGGCGCACGCGCATTTTGCGTCGTTCTCGCCCGACAACCGCTTCGCCTACATCAACGACCTCGGCGGCGATTGCATTCATATTTACAAACCCAACCCGGCGACAGCAGAGATGATGCCTGCGGGAATTTATCGCGGCGCGCCAGCCTCGGGACCGCGCACACTGCACTTCCATCCCAACGGGTACACGGCCTACTGCATGAACGAGCTAGTTTCGACCGTGGATGTGCTCCATTGGCATAAGGACGACGGAGGCCTGACGTTCGTCAATCGCATTGAATTGCTGCCTGCCGATTACAAGCCTTCCGCGGTAGCTTCAACCGGCTGCGATACGGTGATCAGCCGCGACGGCCGGTTTGTTTACTTCGCCAATCGCGGAGATAACTTCCTCTACGCGTTCAAGGCCGATTTCGCCACCGGCAAGCTCACGGCGATGAAGCGCTCGAACTGCGGAGGCAAGACGCCGCGGAATTTCACGCTCGATCCCACCGAGCGATGGATGCTGGTGGCGAACCAGGACTCGAATCTGATCAGCGTGTTCGCGCGAAATCCTATAACCGGCGAACTGGCCGATGAGGTAAAGAGCAGCGTGGCGGCGGAAGCGCCGATGCGGATTCTGTTTGTATGAGCTAAATCCGGGATGCTCCCAGGAGTGCGAGCTTCTCGCGGAAACAATCTTTCCAGCTATCTGTCAGCGATTCCACTTCGAGCGCCTGACGCACCATCGCGGCGTCCCTGGCGCTAAACTTCTTTGCCACATACAAACGTGTGATCGCAGAAACCGGAACCGCATGCGAGTCGAGGCTCAGCACTCGAATTTCATCCCCTGCTCCGACGTCGCCTTCGCGGGTTACGGCGACATAAAACCCCGTGCGGGCACTTTCGAGAAATCGCTTGATCATGTCATCCGATGCGAAGCGGATGCCGAGCTTGTAACAAGGCATGCGGGGCTGGGTGACTACGATCTCGGCAGATCCGATGGCGAATCGATCGCCAATGTGAATGGAATCGTCGCCTGGACCGTCGATCGTAAAGTTCTCGCCGAAGCTTCCCGGCGGCAACGGGTGACCGGGCAATTCCGTTTTCCAGTATTCGTAATGGGCTAGCTGATAACAGTAGACGGCTTTTTCTTTGCCGCCGTGGACGGTTAGGTCCGATTGCCGGTCTCCATCGAGATTCAGGGTGCGAAGGGCAACGCGGCCTTCGATCGGCTCTTTGAAGATGGAAGTGGTCACGCTTCGTCCATGCCAGGGGACCTGCGTCGGCAATCCGCAGTTTACGGAAATGAGCTTCATTGCGGACCTCGTCTGCGGCGCCGTCACGCGGCCTGCATCGCGTCGTCGCCACCGCCCTTGAGTTGCTCGGCCTGGTAGTGGGCGATGAGCGCGTCGACGATGGGCTGCAGGCGGCCCTGCATGACCAGGTCGAGTTGGTGCAGGGTGAGGCCGATGCGGTGGTCGGTGACACGGTTCTGCGGGAAGTTGTAGGTGCGGATCTTCTCGCTGCGGTCGCCGGAGCCGACTTGCTGCTTGCGGGCCTGAGCGAGCTGGGCGTTCTGCTTTTCCATTTCCATTTCATACAAACGCGAGCGCAACACGCGCATGCCTTTTTCGCGATTCTTGATCTGCGATTTCTCGTCCTGGCAACTGACCACGGTGTTAGTGGGCAGGTGGGTGATGCGCACGGCGGAGTAGGTGGTGTTCACCGACTGGCCGCCGGGTCCGGAGGAGCAGAAAGTATCGATGCGGATGTCTTTGGCCTCGATCTTGATGTCAACCTCTTCAGCCTCGGGCAGCACGGCGACGGTGATGGCGGAGGTGTGGACGCGGCCCTGCTGCTCGGTTTCAGGCACGCGCTGCACGCGGTGCACGCCACTCTCCCACTTGAGCTGCGAGTAGACGCGCTCGCCTTCGATGATGGCAATCACTTCCTTGTAGCCGCCGATGCCGGATTCAGAAAGCGAAAGCACTTCGACCTTCCAGCGCTTCTGCTCTGCAAAGCGCGTGTACATGCGGAAGATTTCGGCGGCAAAGAGCGAGGCCTCGTCGCCGCCGGTGCCGGCCCGGATTTCGAGGATGATGTTCTTCTCGTCGTTGGGGTCTTTGGGCAGGAGCAGCACTTTGAGTTCTTCTTCGAGGGCCGCGGCGCGCGGCTCGAGCGCGGCAATCTCCTCCTGCGCCATCAGGCGCAGGTCGGCGTCGTTTTCGGCGAGCATCTGGCGTGCTTCGGCCAGTCCCCGCTGCGCCTGCTTGAGCTCGCGGTATTTCTCGACGGGCGTCTCGATCTCGCGCAGAGCCTTGGCTACTTTCTGATAGCGCTCATGGTCGTTGAGGACCTCAGGAAGCGCGAACTGCGCCTGCATTTCGTTGTAACGCTGCTCCATTTGTTCCAGACGATCGATGATCATAAGCCGCTCCGCGGTTTCGGGTTTTGGACGAGTGAGGTGGAAAGTGAAAAAAGTGAAATGAGTGAACTGGCGCAGGATGGGTGAATGCGGCGGGAGCCGCTAGAGGAGGGCCGGAATGGGCTCGTGGAGGGTCACTGCAGCTTTTATTTTAGCGCGAAAGCGAGTTCCAGGCACATCGTCAATGCGCCACGGACTTGTCGAGCCCCAGGCGCTGGCGGGTTTCGGCGCGGGCGGCGGCCAGGTCATTTTGAAAACGAGGCTGAGCCATCAAATAGCCAAAGAGAATGTAGGCAACGTCGCGGCCGGCCGCAAGGTCGCTGGGATAATGTACGCCGCAGACCATGCGGTTATGCGCATAATCATCGGCGCGCTCGAGAATCTCCCGGCTCTTCTCCGGAACCATCCGTATCAGGATGAACGCATCGAGATAGCCGACAATGGAATGTCCGCTGGGGTAGGAGTTGGGTTGCGCGACCGTCTCGCAAACCGGGTGCAGCGTGGAATCGAATTGGTAGGGACGCGGGCGCTTGAACTCGCCCTTGAGCGCATGAGAGGCTGCGGAGCCTTCGCTCTCCATCCGATTAGAGAGGGCCGTCAACAAAGGAAGTTTGTCGGGAGTGAAGCCCTTGCCCATCACGGTGCGGAGATAGAAGATGTCCTCGTGTCGGTCGTCGTCTTGCGCAGCGGCCACCTGCACCGGCGTGCGCGACTGCTCAATTTGGTGCAGAAGGGCGAGCTCTGCTTTGGTGGTGTCTGAGTTCTGCGCGGGCGGCGGCGGGATGATTCCGGAAAGGTCCGGCGGAGCGCTTTGAGTGTAATAGCCGGTGTTGGCGGACTGGACGTGAGGCGCGGCCGGCGCCTGAGCGAAGATGGCGGCGCAGGAAACGAGAGCTGTGGCGACAGCGGTGCAGCGGCAGAGATTCATTCTGCGGTCATTATTCCTCTCTTAATCGGCCTACACGCCACCCTTGCCGAGCAAGATACCGATGCCGTAAGTGACGGCGCCTTCGACTGCACCGACCACCGTCATTTCGAGTCCCGACGACCACCAGGAGCGCACGGTGATGAGCGACTTGGCGGCGCCCACGGCGAAGTGCGCGGCTAGCGAGACGATTGCGGCGGCGATGACGGCTTCGAGGCCACTCATCCAGAAGAACGGAATGATGGGAATGATGGCGCCGACGGCGGTGGACAATGCGCCGGAGGTAGCGGAGACGATGGGATTCGAGAGGGCTTCTTCGCTCGACCCGAGACGCTCGGCGGCCAGCGCGCGCAGCAATTGCTCGGGGTCGCTGGCGATGTGGTTGACCATGTGGATGGCGTCTTCTTCGGGAAGGCCTTTGACCTGGTAGTAGAGCTGGAGCAGTTCGCGGGCCTCGGGGCCGTTCATCTGGATGGCTTCGCGCTCGCGGGCAATCTCAGCATGGTAGATTTCGCGCTCGCTTTTGGCGGCCAGATAGGCGCCTGAGCCCATGGAGAGCGCGGAGGCAATCATGCCGGAGAGGCCGGCGAGAAGCACGTATTTGGGGTCGCCAGCCGTAGCGCCGGAGACACCCGATACGATGCCGAAGATGGCGCCAAGTCCGTCGTTGACGCCGTAGATGGCGTCACCGATCCACGCGCCGGGCTGCTTGCGCCCCTGGTTGCGCTTGGCCAGCATCTCTTCGAGAACGGCTTTGGCGTCGATCCTGGGCGCGCCAGCCGGAGCCTGATAGTGGCCGCGAATGAGTGAACCGAGCTCGCGATAGTGATCTTTTTCGTCTTCGATTACGTGGTCGAGGATGGCGTTGGAGCCTTCGTCGCCGAGGGCTTTGAGCTGCTCACCATAGCTGGCGATGTGGCGGCTCTCTTCGATTTCAAGGCGGCGGAGAGCCATGCGGATGCCGCCGGCGCGGTTGGCCAACGAGTCCGCCTCGCCGCCAGGGCTGCCTTTGTAGACAGGCTCGGCCCCCCCCATCTCAAGAATGCGCCCATGCCACAGGGCGGCGTGCTCCCACTCCGCGCTGGCCAGATGGCGCAAAACCTGGGCGCGGACGGGATCGGTGTCGCGCTCGGCGAGGGCCATATACGTGTGGTAGGCTTCCACCTCAGCCTGCCAGTTTCCCTCCAGGGCAGCCAGGATCTTCTTGTTTCTTGCGCCGGCCAGTAGGGCAATGGGCATGGGTCGTACCTCATTTCAAGAATAGCGGATGGCTTCGGGACGAGAAAGCGCGAAGCCGGGCGGGGGATCAGAGCGTGTGACCAAATTGGCGAGTTCGCGTGTGCTGGCGCGCACGTGGCAAGTTCGCGAGTTCGCGTCACGCGTTGTCGGCGCGCGTTATGATGGGGTTCAACTTTCGGCATGAAGCGCAAAGCCAAGACGAAGCGAGCGACAGCGCCCGGCGGCAATCTGCTGCTGATTCTGGGCGTGGTGTTCGTGGTGCTGATCTTGGTGCTGCGGATGATTCGGTTTGTGGTGCACGTGCGAGGGCGTTAAGAATTCACGGGACTAAGGGACTAAGGGACTAAGGGACTAAGGGACTAAGGGACCAAGGGACTAAGAGGCTAAGGGACTGGGACACGAGTCAGCGATTCGTGGCGCGCTTTTCCTGCATAAGAGACCAGGCTTTCGCGAACTTCCAGTGAATGTAGAACGAGTGGTTGATGTGCTGCAGCAATCCCGCGCGGCCATCGAGAAAACCGAGCCGGAAAACATAGTTATAGAGGAAGGTTGCGGCGGGGTTGAGGAGCGCATTCCACGCGAGCCACGGCCACGAGCTGCCTGCGCGGCCCGAGGCGGCGAGTGCCTCAGCGGCGATCGAGCTATAGCGGTTCATGTGCTCGATGTAGTCAAAAAGCGTGGGGTAGCAGTGATGGATCAGTTCGCCGCGGAGCTGGCCCACGGACCCGGCGGCCTGCCCAATTATCTGCATCGTTTCGTGGACGGGGCGATCGGCGAATTGGGCCGCGCCGCGGCGAAAGAGGCGTAGCTTGGGATCGGGCCAGTAGCCACCATGGCGCAGCGGACACCCGAGAAAATGATTGAGCCGCGGGATGCGGTAGGCGCTGAAAGCGAATTCGCCGGCAAGGAGGGCCTGGATTTCCTGCGCCAGCTCCGCGCTGACCTCTTCATCGGCATCGAGGGAGAGGATCCACTCGCCGGTGCAGTGGGCGATGGCGGAATTTTTCTGCGCGGCGAAGCCCTTCCATAACTCCTCGAAGACGCGCGCGCCGGCGTCGCAGGCGAGATCGAGCGTCGCGTCAGTCGAGCCTGAATCGACGACGACGACTTCGTTCGCCCAGCGCACACTGGCCAGGGTGCGCGGCAGGTTGGCCGCTTCGTTGCGGGTAATGAGAGCCACCGATAGCGTCTTCGGCATCGAGGGTAAGAATAACCGAAGCGCAGGGACCAGGGGACCGAGAAGGCAAGGAACAGGGACTTGAAAACGGGACTAAGGGGCTTCGAGACTATAAGGCGTTGCTTGCTGCCGATTCCACTTCGGCCCAGCCGACGTCCGAGAGATGGAGTTGCGCGGCGGCGACGTTTTCTTCAAGATGCGCGACCTTTGATGTGCCGGGAATGGGCAGCATGACCGGCGAGCGCTGCAGGAGCCAGGCCAGCGAGAGCTGCGAGACCGAAACCAGGTGCAGGCCGGCGATGCGGAGCAAGTTCCTGTGCGGCGGGGTGCTCGGGCTTGAGCAGCTTGCCGCCCGCGTAGGGATACCAGGGCAGGAAGCCGATGCCACGCCGCTCGCAATACGTTGAGCGTTTCCTCATGACGCCGGTCGGCGAGACTGTATCGATTCTGGACAGTGACGATGGGGACGATCTTTTCGGCGTCCTCGATCTCGGCGGGAGTGACTTCGCTCAGGCCGATGTGGCGGATTTTTCCCTGCTCCTGCATGCGGCGAAGCGCGCCGAGAGATTCTTCGAGCGGGGTGCGCGGATCGATTCTGTGCAATTGATAGAGATCGATGCGCTCGAGCTTGAGGCGGCGCAGGCTCATCTCGACACATTGAATTAAATAGCCAGCGCGGCCCACGTACTCGGTTTTCGCAGGGCCCTGGCGCGTGATGCCGCCTTTGGTGGCGATGACCACGCCCGGCGCGTAGGGCGCGAGCGCTTCGCAGATGAGGCGCTCGGCGATTTCGGGGCCGTAGGCGTCGGCGGTGTCGATGAGGTTGACGCCGAGCTCGACAGCGCGGCGCAGCACCTGGCGGCATTGTTCCGGGTCGGCGGGCTCGCCCCACGCGCCGTCGCCTACGAGACGCATGGTTCCGTAGCCGAGCCGGTGCACGGGCAGATCGCCGCCAATGAGAAAGGTGCCGCTCGATTTTGCGTTCGGTTGGGCGGCGTTGGGTTGCGTGGATGCGGAAATCGCGTTCATGGCAATTTCGATGTTACGTCGCGGGCGGCTATGGGACAATGCTTGCGTTGGGCCGGGAACTGCGCGGCGCGTGGCTGCGTAGAGTGAACAGGCCCTGAACGAGGCAAGGAGAAGTCTTCATGAGCACATACGCAACTCCCAATCCGCAAGCCATCTTCTATCAGCAGTATGAGGTCGTGCGCCGCGACGAAGTGGTGGGCGTGTTGCTGGCGCTGTTTCTGGGCAGCTTCGGGCTGCATCATTTTTATCTGCGGCGCACCGGGCTGGGCATTCTCTACGCCTGCTTCTTCTGGACCGGCATTCCCGGGCTGATTGGTTTCTTCGAGTGCTTCTTCATGCCCGGCCGGGTGCGCGAGTACAACGCCCTGCAGGCGTCGGCCATCGCGGCGTTGTTGGGAATCCCTGTGCCCATGTGGGGACAGCCAGGGGGTGCCCTGGTGCCTGTGCCGCCGCCGGTGGTCGCGCCGCAATCGGTCGCGACAGCCAATTGTCCGCGCTGCCAGTACGCGAATGTGGTGGGCGCGCGGTTCTGCGCGGGGTGCGGGCAGGCGCTGTAAAAAGCAGGGAGTAGGGAATAGAAAGCCAGTTGGCGAGTCAACAGGTCTGCCCGGTCTCGAGTCCCCAAAGCCGGGCACCTGAAGACAAATTACTGATCCGGCACCATTGGAGTCGATTCAAACAGATGCCAACGTCTATCCCAAGCATAAAGTCTATAGACAGTTAGCGCCCGACCATTGACCTTGCTGTGCCGGAACTCCTCGATCTGCGGACCGGCGCCATTCCCGGAGGGAGGAATTATCTTGAATGTACTTTCTTGTGTATCAACATATCCCGAGACGCAACATTTGGATTTGTATGGAATGCCCAAGGAAATATGCTCTGGCTGATTGAACACAAGACGTAGGGACCCCCGTACGAAAGCGTAAATCTGCATATTATCTTGTTCAATGCCGGTTCCATCGACGACGTGATTGTGCCTGACCAGGACAAGGGGTTTACCCTCGACCGTAAAATCAGAAACGCTGTACGTTGGCGAGTTATAACGTTCACTCAACGTTGCGGTTCCTAAATATGACCAGACATTCTTATCGTTTTCAAAAAACACCAGAAATCGAATCAGACATGTATCGGAATAAGCGTCGACCATCACGAGCGAGTCGTCTTTTTCTTTCCGCACATTCTTTTCAGTCGGGATATGGAAGGAGCCACACGGAGCGTAATCCTTCTTGCCGTCTGCGTTAAAGACCTGGTCAGTGAGATTGAATTTCATTGCCGTGGACGCAACGACTCGAACATCCTGGCTTCTTAAACCTGATCCAAGTTCGTCGGGCGTAGAAGTCTGAGAAATTAGGTCAGCTGTTGAAATTGCAGCCACAAGTGATAAGAATTCAATGCTGCGTAGGATTCGCAACATTTTTCACCTCACACCAGAAAGGTCTACATATTCGCGTGCCCGGCGCGCATGCTCTCGTTGAACTTTGGCTTGGTGAAGTCGAGCGCGGCTTCGAGCATGGCCTGATATTCAACGGCGCGGGCCATGAGCGCGGGAGTGGCCGCGGCAAATTCGCCATCGACAACCATCAATCCTTCGCTGGCCTCGTGATTGGCCATGCGCAGTAAATCCGCTTCCGACGTGTTCAGGTATTGCGCGTCGCGTGGATCGGCGATCCAGACGGGCTTGGAATCGCCGAGAACTCCGGAGAGCCAGTAGACCTTGCTCAACAGGTAGCGCAGGCGCTCCTGGTCGTCGGTCTCAGTAAAGATGAACTTCTTTTGCCAGCGGCTGTAGTAGCGCGTGGTGACGGGAACGGGCTGGCGGTTGCCGGACTTCACGAACTCCAACTGGCCCATGTCGACGGTCTTGCGCACCGCGTTGTAGATGAAGGTCTCGGCGTAGGGCTGCTCCATGGCGGGCACGATCTCAGCAAAGGTGAGCGTAACGGAGGCGGAGATTTTGGCGTGCAGGCCGTGCGTTCCGCCGTCGGCCAGTTGCAGTTCGCCGTGAACGATGTGGGTGTCGGCGCCGGAGGTCGATTGATGAAAGGGCCACGCGAACTTCCCGAAGGCCAGGGGCAATCCGCCCAGGGTGACGTAGCACTCGGGGCGCGGATTGCGCAGGCGCTTGGCTTCGCCGGCGAGATGCGCGGTCATCTCGGGCAGCAAATCTGGCTTGTCGAAGTCGAAAGCCTCGCTCAATTCAAGTTTCAAAGAACGGCCCGCGGCCTCCGTGCCGGGCAGGCCAAGCTCGAAGACGGCGGTAGGATGGCCGTGAAAATCGGCGCCTTCGGTGACGGAGACAAGCGTGAGCCCGGCCTTGGCAGCGGCTGCTTCGAGCGAATTGACGAGGGAGGATTTCAGTTCAGCGGTCATGCGGGGAGTCCTGCGTTCGAGATGTTTGCAGAGTTATTGTAGCTTTTCGGAGTCATACCGGACCTGTTGACGCAGACATGGTTTGTGAATCGGCCTCGCGAGTTCGGGCCGGTAGCCCCGCACGACAGTCGGTCGGGAGACCTTCGCTGCTGGCGCATTTACAATGGCAGACGTGCCGATCGAACATATTATTGTTGCCGAAAATCTGACCAAGGTGTACGCAGCGGGCCGAATCCAAGTGGCTGCGGTGCGTGGCGTTTCACTCTCCGTCGAGCGCGGCGAGTTTGTCGCCATCGTCGGGCCTTCAGGGTCAGGCAAATCCACCCTTTTCTATCTTTTAGGTGGACTCACGCGGGCCACCGAAGGGCGCGTGGTGATTGACGGCGTGGACTTTGCCTCGCTCAACGACGGCGAACGCACGCGGCTGCGCAAGCACCGCATCGGCTTTGTCTTTCAGCGCTTTAATTTGCTGCCTACGTTGACAGGGCTGGGCAATATTGAGATCGCCTACACCATCAGTGGACGAGCCTCGGGTCCAAATGGGGTGCCCATGGATCGCGAATATTTAGAGCATCTTAGCGACATGCTGGCTATCAAGGGGAGGCTCGATCACCGGCCCTCGGAGCTGAGCGGTGGCGAGCAGCAGCGCGTGGCTATTGCGCGGGCGCTCATTACGAGGCCGGCCATTTTGCTCGCCGACGAGCCCACCGGCAACCTGGACACCAAGACCTCCGACGCAGTGCTCGAGATGCTGCTGCGCTCAAATCGCGAGCTCGGCCAGACGACCTTGATGATTACACACAATCCCGAGGCGGCGGCAATTGCGGGGCGGATTTTGTATATGCGCGACGGCGAGATTGTGAAGGAAGAGGCAGGAACGCGGTCCGGAAAAGCCTGTGAGCCGTCAAATTAGTCCCAGCGTTGACTCAAGCGGAATTTATTGTTATCTTAGAAAGGTTCGCAAGAACTCGGCTAGTTGTGTGTTTCTACGCTGGTTGAGTAGGGAAATGTCCGGTCAGGCAGGTTAGGCTGGGCAAGTTTCCCAGGCCAGGTGAAGTTAACCGGCCAGACATGTTTCCGGAATCGCTCTCTTCTTGCGGGGGCAGGAAACACTCGCATCGGCGCCCGCGCGTTCCCCACCTTGGAGGGGCTATGCGGGCCGGAAGCGGGATACGGCGCGGGCTCCGCATCAAGATTTGTTCTTGGGCGGACGACCGGCAAACCGTCCCGGTTCTCGTCTGAGATCGGAACGAAGACAGACGCGAAGCAGTAGCCATAGGGCTTCTGTGTGCCTTGAATGGAGTGATGTGCTACTCCAAGGGCAGAACAGCCCGAAGGGCGTTCGCGCGGTTGTGGGTTGAGAAGTTACGGGTTTTTGGAAGCAAGGAGTTGCGTTTTGCCTACATTCAATCAACTTGTCCGCAAGGGGCGTACGGCCCCCCGTTACAAGACGGCGTCGCCCGCCTTGCAGGCTTCACCGCAGCGGCGCGGCGTGTGCACGCGCGTATATACGCAAACGCCGAAGAAACCGAACTCGGCCCTGCGCAAGGTGGCTCGCGTGCGCCTGACCAACGGGATCGAAGTGACTACTTACATTCCCGGCATCGGCCACAACCTGCAGGAGCACTCGATTGTGCTCATCCGCGGGGGCCGCGTGAAGGATCTGCCGGGCGTACGCTATCACGTGATTCGCGGAACGCTGGATTCAGTGGGCGTGGCGGGGCGCAATCAGGGCCGGTCGAAGTACGGGACCAAACGTGCCAAGGGCGGCGCGAAGAAATAAAGGCAAGCTCTCAGCTTTCAGCTCTCAGCCATCAGCTAATGATTGCGGGAGCAGACGGCGGTGGGGCTGGCACGAACAGGCTGATGGCTGAAGGCTAATAGCTGTTTTTTGAGGATTTATGCCAAGAAAAGGGCACATTGCGAAGCGGGAAGTGGCGGCCGATCCGGTGTACGGATCGACGCTGGTCACCAAGTTTGTGAACTCGATGATGTGGGGCGGCAAGAAGTCGACCGCGCAGAGCATCTTCTACCAGGCGATGAAGAACCTGGAGGAAAAGGGCGGCGGCGACGACGCGCTCAAGCTGTTCAAGAAGGCTGTCGAGAACTGCAAGCCGCTGCTCGAAGTGAAGACGCGGCGTGTGGGCGGCGCCAACTATCAGGTGCCGATCGAAGTGGGCCCCGATCGGCGCACCTCGCTCGCCATTCGCTGGCTGATTACCTACGGGCGCAGCCGCGGCGAGAAGGGCATGACCGACAAGCTCTCGAATGAACTGCTGGATGCGGCCAACGGACGCGGCGCCGCGATGAAGAAAAAGGAAGACGTGCACCGCATGGCCGAGGCCAACAAGGCCTTTGCGCATTACCGGTGGTAGGGAAGCAGCCTCTAGCTTCTAGCTACTAGCTCTCGGCAGTTGCAATGACGAATCTGGCACCGCGTTAGGCGGTTCCGCAGGAAACAAGCTAGAGGCTAGGAGCTAGAAGCTAGCAGCTGGTTTTTAACCGCGGGGAAAGACATTCCCGCAAGGATTGAAATCGTGGCTCGCACCGTACCTCTAAATCGCTGCCGAAACATCGGCATCATGGCGCACATTGACGCCGGAAAGACGACAGCGACAGAACGCATCCTGTTCTATACCGGCATCACGCACCGGCTGGGAGAGGTGCATGAAGGCACGGCGACCATGGATTACATGGAGCAGGAGCAGGAGCGCGGCATCACGATTACTTCGGCCGCCACCACCTGCACATGGCGCGACGTCCTCATCAATATTATTGATACCCCCGGCCACGTGGACTTTACCGCCGAGGTGGAGCGATCGCTGCGTGTCCTCGACAGCGCGGTGGCGCTTTTTGACTCCGTTTCAGGCGTGCAGCCGCAGACCGAGACCGTGTGGCGGCAGGGTGACAAGTACAAGGTTCCCCGCATCTGCTTCGTCAACAAGATGGACAAGAACGGTGCGGACTTCGAATACGTTCTCGAGACCATACGCAAGCGGCTCGGCGCACGGCCCGTGGCGCTGCAGATTCCCGTGGGCGCAGAGGCCAACTTCAAGGGCGTTGTGGACCTGGTCGAGATGAAGGCGATCCTGTGGCACGACGAGACCCTGGGCGCCGAGTTTTCTATCGAAGAGATTCCGGCCAACCTGCAGAAGAAGGCTGAGGCCTTCCGCATGCAGCTGATTGAAGTGATCGCCGAGACCGACGATGTGCTGCTCGAGAAATTTCTCGAGGGCGAGACGCCGACGGTCGAAGAGTTGAAGGCGGGCATTCGCCAGGCCACCATCGATCTGAAGGTTTTCCCGGTCATTTGTGGATCGGCATTCAAGAACAAGGGCATTCAGACGCTGCTCGATGCAGTCGTCGACTACCTGCCCAGCCCGCTCGACAAGCCTCCCGTCGACGGCATCAACCCCCACGATCATTCGATCATTGAACACCGCAAGTGCGACGACAACGATCCGCTCTCCGCGCTGGCGTTCAAGCTGATCAACGATCAGTACGGCAAGCTCTCGTTTATCCGCGTTTATTCGGGCACGCTCAAGACCGGCGACACCATCCTGAACCCGCGCACCGGCAGAACCGAGCGCGTGGGACGCCTGGTGAAGATGCACGCCAACAAGCGCGAAGACATTACCGAGATCCTCGCCGGCGACATTTGCGCCTGCGTGAGCTTGAAAGATGTGAAGACCGGCGACACGCTCTGCGACCCGCACCATCCCATTGCTCTCGGCGCCATCACTTTCCCTGAGCCGGTGATTTCGGTTGCCATCGAGCCCAAGACCAAAGCCGACCAGGAAAAGATGGGCGTTGCCCTGTCCAAGCTGGCTGAAGAAGATCCGACCTTCAAGGTGCATACCGACGAGGACTCAGGGCAGACGATTATCAGCGGCATGGGCGAGCTGCACCTTGAAATTCTTGTGGACCGCATGAAGCGCGAGTACAAGGTGGAAGCCAACGTGGGTGAGCCCAAGGTGGCCTTCCGCGAGACCATCCGCAAGACTGCCGAGGCTGAGGGCAAGTACATCCGGCAGACGGGTGGATCGGGCAACTACGGCCACTGCTGGCTGCGCATCGAGCCTAACGAGCCGGGCAAAGGCTACGAGTTCCTCAACGAGATCAAGGGCGGCGTGGTGCCCAAGGAGTACATCAAGCCCATCGACATGGGCGTGCGCGGCGCGATGGAGGGCGGAATTCTTGCCGGCTTCCCGATGGTGGATGTGAAGGTGGCGCTGATTGACGGCAGTTACCACGAAGTGGACTCCAACGAAAATGCCTTTAAGATTGCGGGCTCAGTCGCCTTCAAGGAAGCTGCGCACAAGGCCAAGCCGGTGTTGCTCGAGCCGGTGATGGCGGTCGAAGTCACGGTTCCCGATGAGTTTATGGGCGTGATTATCGGCGACATCAATTCGCGCCGCGGGCGCGTCGAGCACGTGGAGCATGCCGCCGGCTCGCAGGTCATCAAGGCCATGGTGCCGCTCAAGGAAATGTTCGGCTACGTGAACGAAATTCGTTCGTCCACGCAGGGCCGGGCGTCGTATTCCATGCAGTTTTCGCGCTACGAAGAGGCGCCGCGCATGATTGCCGACGAAATCATCGGCCGTGCGCAGGGGAAGTGAAACGAGTTGTCAGTGATCAGTTGTCAGTCGTCAGTTTGGACGATGGCAGATTCAGCGAGGATGAGCAGGACGGAACTGAAAACTGACAACTGAAAACTGAGAACTGGATTTTTTGGGGGCTGGAGCCGGAACGCCGGCGCCCCGAGATGAAACGGGCAGTACAAGCGATGAAAGGGATTTAGGACTTTTATGGCGAAGGAAAAATTTGATCGCAGCAAGCCGCACGTCAACGTGGGAACGATTGGCCACATCGATCATGGCAAGACGACCCTGACGGCGGCCATTACCAAGGTGTTGCAGAAGCACAACCCGAAGAATCAGTTCCGCTCGTTCGACTCGATTGACAACGCGCCGGAAGAGCGGGAGCGCGGCATTACGATCGCGACAGCGCACGTGGAGTACGAGACCGCGAACCGTCACTACGCGCACGTGGATTGCCCCGGCCACGCCGACTACATCAAGAACATGATTACCGGCGCAGCGCAGATGGATGGCGCGATTCTAGTGGTTGCCGCAACCGATGGCCCGATGCCGCAGACCAAGGAGCACGTGCTGTTGGCGCGCCAGGTCGGTGTGCCCTCGGTGTTGGTGTTTCTGAACAAGTGCGACGCGGTTGAGGATGAGGAACTGATCGAGCTGGTGGAGATGGAAGTGCGCGAGCTGCTGGGTAAGTACCAGTTCCCGGAAGACGCGCCGGTGATTCGCGGCTCGGCTTTGGGCGCCTTGAACGGCGAGCCCAAGTGGGAAGCGAAGATCGACGAGCTGATGGCGGCGGTGGATAGTTATGTGCCACGTCCGGATCGCGCCGTGGATCAGCCGTTCCTGATGCCGATTGAAGATATCTTCTCGATCTCGGGCCGCGGCACTGTGGTCACGGGCAGGATCGAGCGCGGCAAGGTGAAGGTGGGCGAGAACGTGGAGATTGTTGGTTTCCGCGAGACGCGCACGACCGTTTGCACCGGCGTCGAGATGTTCAAGAAGCAGCTCGACGAGGGCATGGCCGGAGACAATGCGGGAATCCTGCTGCGCGGCACGCCGAAGGAAGATGTGGAGCGCGGCATGGTGCTGGCGAAGCCGGGATCGATTACGCCGCACACCACGTTCAAGGGCTCGGTATACGTGTTGAGCAAGGAAGAGGGCGGGCGTCATACGCCGTTCTTCAAGGGCTACCGTCCGCAGTTTTATTTCCGTACGACAGACGTAACGGGAGTGGCGGAGTTGCCGGCGGGTGTCGAGATGGTGATGCCGGGCGACAACGTGGAGCTGACGATTGAGCTGATCACGCCGGTGGCCATGGAAAAGGGCTTGCGCTTCGCAATCCGCGAAGGCGGACGCACGGTGGGCGCGGGCGCGATTTCGGAGATTATTAAGTGAAAGTTGTCAGTGATCAGTTGTCAGTAATCAGTTTGGGTGCGGCGAGAGAGTTGATTTGGTTGACCGAAGCACGACAAGAACTGATTACTGAAAACTGAGAACTAGGATTTGAAGGGAAGCCAATGGTAGGACAGAGAATTCGCATCCGGTTGAAGGCGTACGACTATCGCGTGCTGGACACCTCGACCGGCGAAATTGTGGACACGGCCAAGCGCACCGGGGCAACGGTGGCGGGGCCGATTCCTTTGCCGACGATCAAGAACAAATATTGTGTGCTGCGCTCTCCGCACGTCGACAAGAAGTCGCGCGAGGAGTTTGAGATTCGCACCCACAAGCGGCTGATCGACATTCTGGAGCCCACGCAGCAGACAGTGGATGCGCTGATGAAGCTCGATCTGCCCGCCGGCGTGGATGTCGAGATCAAGGCATTCGAAAAATAGCGAAGCTACTTTTCGAGCTATCAGCCGTCAGCTATCAGCTTTCAGCTTGATTGAGGTAGAACCGGCGGCAGTGGCGAAGCGAAGTTTGGCAAAGTGATAAGTCGAAAATCCTGCGTATTGGCAGGAACTAGCTGAAGGCTGATAGCTGAGAGCTGAAAGCTAGCAACAATTCCGGCAGTGCGAGAAGCATTCAAGCTCGCATGATGAGGTGAGGGAAAGATGGCAGTCACAGGGATTCTGGGAAAAAAGATCGGCATGACACAGGTCTTCGATGAAAAGGGCGACGTGCACCCGATTACGGTGCTGCAGGCCGGCCCCTGCGTGATTACGCAGTTGAAGACGGCGGCGAAAGATGGCTACGACGCGGCGCAGATTGGGTTGGTCGAGTTTGTGAAGGCTTCGCGGATCACCAAGCCGCAATCGGGGCATCTGAAGAAGACCGAAGCCCCGCCGGTGAAGTTGATCAAGGAAGTGGACATCGAGGCCGCGACGGATGGTGCAGAAGAGAGCAAAGCCGGCGATCGCGTGCTGGTGGACATTTTCTCCGATGCGAAGTTCGTCGACGTGATCGGCACCTCGAAGGGCCGCGGCTTTGCGGGCGTGGTGCGCCGGCACGGTTTCGGCGGCGGACCCAAGTCGCACGGGCACATGTTCCAGGTGCAGGGTTCGATCGGCGCGTCCAGCTTTCCGTCGCGAGTTTTCCCGGGGCAGCGTATGCCGGGCCACATGGGAACCGACCAGGTGACGGTCCGCAACCTGCGCATTCGCGGCATCGATCTTGAAGAAAATTTGCTGATGGTCGAGGGCGCCGTGCCGGGTCACCGTGAAGGTTATGTTTTGATTTCGAAGGCCAAGGCTCCGCCGCGCGAGCGCCGTGGCTTTGCCGGATCGGGCACCCTGGATCCGCTGAAGGCTGCAAAGAAGGCGGCGAAGAAGAAATAGGACTGGCCGTCCAGGCATACGCGCCTTGCGGCGCACTAGATTTGAGCTGGAGTAAGGCAATCCGGCGAAAGAAGAACACGATGGCAAAAGTTGATGTAGTGGATTTAAGCGGCAAGAAAGTGGGCTCGGTCGAGCTGGCCGACGCAGTGTTTGCGCCGGAGCAGGTGAACGAGGCTCTGTTGTGGGAGGCGGTCAAGCACTATCGCGCCTCGCTGCGTCAGGGCACGCACAAGACCAAGAGCCGCACCGAAGTCGCCGGTTCCGGCAAAAAATTGTGGAAGCAGAAGGGCACGGGCCGGGCGCGTATCGGTTCGGTGCGCTCGCCTCTGTGGCGTCATGGCTACACGGTCCATGGACCCGTGCCGCGCAGCTACGATTATCCCTTCCCGCGCAAGAAGCTGCTGGGCGCACTGCGCGCGGCACTGGCCGCAAAGCTCGCCGACGGCAAGCTGACGGTCGTCGATTCGCTCGAGATCAAGGAAGGCAAGACCAAGCTCTATTTTGAAGCGCTGAACAAGCTAGGCGTTTCGCGCACCGCGCTGCTGGTAGAGAACGGCAAAACGCTCAGCCAGGGATTGCTGCGCGGGGCGCGTAATCTGCAGGGGGTGGAGCTGGTGCTGAATAACGAAGTGCATCCCTACGATCTGCTGCGCTATGACATGGCGATCTTCTCGAAGGCGGCCATTGAGACATTGGCTGAGGTTCTTGAGAAGTCCGCGTCGAAACGCAAGGCCGCCCATGCTGGTGCCGACAAGGAGGCTGCGTAATGCCGTCACTCTATACCGTGATCCGGCGCCCCATCATCACTGAAAAGGGATTGGGCGTGAAAGAAACTGAAGGCACGCTGGTGTTCGACGTTGCGCCAAATGCCTCGAAGACCGAAGTGAAACAGGCCGTGGAAGCGCTCTTCAAGGTGAAGGTGGCTGCGGTGCGCACGGCCAACGTGCTAGGCAAGGAACGGCGCCGCGGCAAGTTTTCCGGCTACAAGCCGGATTGGAAGAAGGCGTACGTGAAGCTGAAGGCCGGCGAGAAGCTGCCGGAGTACGTGAGCAACCTGTAAAGACAGCTTTTAGCTGTCAGCTTTCAGCCTTCAGCTTTTTCGTACGAAGGCGAATGCTGAGGACGAACGCGGAAGTTGAGTTTGAGCAGAACGAGCTGAAGGCTGATAGCTGAAAGCTGATGGCTCGTTAAGGAAAAGACGATGGCAATCAAGACATACAGACCGGTCACACCGACGCTGCGGTTTCAGACCTCGCTGACGACCGACGATCTGACGACATCGACGCCGCACAAGCCGCTGCTGACGACGCGCAAGCGCACGGGCGGACGCCGCAACTCGGGTGACTTGACCATCCGCCATCAAGGCGGCGGGCACAAGCAGAAGCTGCGCGCGATCGACTTCAAGCGCGAGAAGTATGGCGTGCCGGGCAAGGTGGCGACGATCGAATACGATCCCAACCGTTCGGCGCGTATCGCCCTGGTGAACTACGCCGACGGCGAGAAGCGCTACATTCTGCAACCTGTCGGGCTGAAGGTGGGCGCTACGGTCAGCTCCGGTCCCGAGGCCGACATCCTGGTGGGCAACGCGCTGCCGCTCAAGAACATTCCCGCGGGCACCACGGTGCACGCTATCGAGCTACGTCCGGGCAAAGGCGCACAGATGGCCCGTTCGGCCGGCGCGCAGGCGCAGTTGGTGGCGAAAGAGGGCGAATACGCCCTGCTCAAGCTGCCCTCCGGCGAAACGCGCAGAGTTCTGGTCGAGTGCATGGCGACCATCGGACAGGTGGGCAACACCGATCACGAAAACATTTCGATCGGCAAGGCGGGCCGCAATCGCTGGATGGGCATCCGGCCCACGAATCGCGGCGTGAGTATGAACCCAGTCGACCATCCGCACGGCGGCGGCGAAGGCAAAACCTCCGGCGGACGCCATCCGGTGACCCCGTGGGGCCAGCCGACGCGCGGCTACAAGACGCGCAACAACAAGCGGACGGACACGATGATTGTCAGCCGCCGGGCGAAGTAGAAATGCAGCCGTCAGCTATCAGCTTTCAGCTTTTAGCTGTTCGTGCGGGGAAAAGATTTGAAGGTTATGCAGGCGGTTGGCTCAGGGGAAGCTGAGAGCTGATAGCTGAAAGCTAGGAGCTGTTTTTTATGGGACGTTCGACAAAAAAGGGGCCGTTTGTGGATGCGCACCTCATGGTGAAGGTGGAGGCGCTGAACAGGGCCAACGACAAGAAAGTCATCAAGACCTGGACGCGGCGCTCGACAATCTTTCCCGAGTTCGTGGGTCACACCATCGCGGTCCACAACGGCAAGAAGTTTGTTCCCGTGTACGTGACCGAGAACATGGTGGGACACAAGCTGGGCGAGTTTGCGCCGACGCGCACGTTCAAGGGACACACCGGCGGATCGAAGGCCGCGGAGACCACGGCCAAGCCGGCGTGAAGAGCAGCTTCCAGCCGCTAGCTTCTAGCCTCTAGCTCGAACGAGGGAGAACAAGCGGTCGAGGCAAAAAGGGATTTGCCGGGCGTAGCGAGCATGAAGCAGCTCCTGGCACGAAACGAGCTAAAAGCTAGGAGCTAGAAGCTAGCAGCTGGTTTTTGAGGAAGGCATGAGTATGGCGGTTCAAACAAGGGAATACCGGGCTGAGGCGAGGTTCCAGCGTGTGTCGCCGCAGAAGGCGCGGCTGGTGCTGGAACTGATCAAGGGGCGCGGAGTGCAGGAGGCGCTGGATACGGCGGCCTTCACCAAGAAGCGCATCGCTCCGGTGGTGCACAAGCTGCTGACCTCGGCGATCGACAACGCCAAGTATGTGGCCGGCGAGGAGGGCACCGATCTCGACGTGGACAATCTCTACGTCAAGAATGCGATAGCCAACGACGGGCCGCGCATGAAGCGCATCCGTCCCGCGCCGATGGGGCGGGCCTACCGCTATCAGCGCCGGCTCACACACATTATTCTTTCCGTGGCCGAGCGTGAGGCGAAGTCGGGATTGGTGACCAGGGTGGAGGAGCCGGCAACTACGCCGGCGCCCGCGAAGGCCGCCAAGGCGAAGAAGAGTGCGCCCGCGGCAGAGAAGAAGCCGGTTGCGAAGAAGGACGCAGAGAAGAAGACTGCGTCGAAGAAGACGGCGAAGAAGTCCGAGTAGAAGGTTTCGCGCGTGGCGAAAAATGCGCCACACGGAAGAAGTTTTGAGAGGAAAAGTATGGGACAAAAAGTCCATCCTTACGGGTTCCGGCTGGGAGTTAACAAGCCGTGGCGGTCACGCTGGTTTTCTGAGCGCGAGTACGACAAGCTCCTGGTCGAGGACGTAAAGCTGAAGGCGGAGCTGCGCGAGAAGCTGAAAGCCGCGGGCGTGAGCTCGGTCGAAATCGAGCGCCCCGGCAACAAGCTTCGCTTCCTGATCCGCACCGCGCGTCCCGGCATCATCATCGGCCGCAAGGGCGCCGAGATTGAGAAGCTGAAGACCGAGCTAGGCAAGCGCACCAATCGCGACGTGTTCATCGACATCATCGAGGTGAACAAGCCGGAGCTGGACGCGCAGCTGGTGTCGGAGAACATCGCACTGCAGCTCGAGAAGCGCGTCAGTTTCCGCCGGGCCATGCGCAAGAGTGTCGATTCGGCGCTGCGCTTCGGCTGCAAGGGCATCAAGGTGCGCGTTTCAGGCCGTCTGAACGGGAACGAAATCGCGCGCTCGGAGTGGTATCTGCAGGGGCGTTTGCCGCTGCACACGCTGCGCGCCGATATCGACTACGGCTTTACTGAAGCCAACACGACCTACGGCGTAATTGGCGTGAAGGTGTGGATCTATCGCGGCGACATTTACGAGCAGAAGCGCCGCCAGGTTCCGCCGGTTGGGAAGACGGCGTTTTAAAAGCCGTGAGTCGTAAGTCGTGAACCGTGATCGCGTTCACGAACCACGGTGCACGGTACACGATCGTTGAGGGTTTCGTTATGTTGATGCCGAAGAAAGTGAAATTCCGGAAGCAGCAGAAGGGCAAGCGCCGCGGCAAAGCGTGGCGCGGTTCCGCGCTGTCGTTTGGTGAGTACGGTTTGAAGGTGATGGAGTGCGGTTACATTACCGACCGGCAGATCGAGGCCAGCCGTATTGCCATGACGCGTTTCATCAAGCGCGGCGGCAAAATCTGGCTGCGCCTGTTCCCGGACAAGCCCATAACCAAGAAGCCGGCTGAAGTCCGCATGGGCTCGGGCAAGGGCGCGTTGGACCACTGGGTTGCCGTAGTCAAGCCGGGCAAGATCCTGTTCGAGATGGAAGGCGTAACGCCCGAGCTTGCAGCCGAGGCCATGCGCCTGGCGTCGCACAAGCTGCCGCTCAGGACCAAGTTCGTCATGCGGCCCGGCGCGGAGAAGACCGCGGTGAAGGCGGCGGAATAGAAATGCAGCTATCAGCTGACAGCTGTCAGCTTTTAGTTGGTGTGCGGTAAGCGAAGAGTTACGGCGAGAGCGAAGAGCTGAGGCGAGCAGGGAAAAGCTGAAGGCTGAGAGCTGATAGCTGAGAGCTAGGAAAATAAAATGGAACTCACAAAGATTCGTAATTTGGGCGACGACGAGCTCAGGCACCAGGAGAAGACCTCCGCGGAGCAGCTGTTCCGGCTCCGCTTCCAGGTTTCGCTGGGGCAGAACGACGGAGTGAAGAAGCTGCGCCAGCTGCGCAAGGAGATTGCGCAGATCAAGACCGTGGCACGGGAGCGCGAGCTGGGCATTCACGGCGAAAGCCAGGAAGCCAAGCCGGCCGCCGAAGCCAAGGTGGTGAAGGCGGAAGAGCCCGTCGCGGCCGCTGAGACCAAGGCGCCGAAGGCGGCAAAGAAAGCCGCTCCGAAAGCCGCCAAGGCAGCGAAGACCCAGACAGCGAAAGCGAAGGAGGCCGGCAAATGACGGCGACTGAAAAAACAGCAGCGGCGGCGCCAACGGCGACTCTCACTTCGAGGCGCAATGAGAAGGTTGGGCAGGTGGTTTCCACCAAGATGCAGAAGACCATTGTGGTCGCGGTGGAGATGCGCAAGGCTCATGCCAAGTACAAGAAGATCATGCGCACGACCAAGAAGTTTTATGCCCACGACGAGCAGAGCTCGGCGCGCATGGGCGACGTGGTACGCATTCGCGAAACGCGCCCGCTGAGCAAGCTGAAGCGGTGGTCGCTGGAAGAGATTGTGCGGCGGTCGGCGCTGGGCCAGCTTGAAGACGCCGTGCTTCCGGGCGAAGCCGTACCGCAGAAAAGTAAAGCTGCCGAAAGGAGAAAGAAACCATGGCTGTGCAAATGAGAACCATGCTCGCGGTGGCCGACAACTCCGGCGCGCGCAAGTTGCAGGTGATTCTGCCGCTGGGCGGCGGGCTGGGCGCGAAGGCCGGACTGGGCGACATTGTGACGGCGGCGGTGAAGGAAGCTTCCCCCGACGGCACCGTGAAAAAGGGCAAGGTAGTGAAGGCCGTCATCGTGCGCACGCGCAAAGAGCACCGGCGCCGCGACGGCACCTACATCCGCTTTGACGAGAACGCGGCGGTGGTGATCTCGGACGATCACGAGCCGGTGGGCACGCGCGTCTTCGGACCGGTAGCCCGCGAACTGCGCGAGAAGAAGTTTTTGAAAATTGTGTCCCTGGCACCGGAAGTTGTGTAGAAGCAGCCTTCAGCCGCCAGCTTTCAGCTTGCTGGTGCTGAATTGAGGGGCGCGGCTAAGGCAAGATGAACTGAGGGCTGACAGCTGATAGCTGAAAGCTGGAGAAGAAAATGGCGAGTTTGATGATTCATCGCAACGATACGGTCAAGGTCCTTACCGGTTCTGACCGGGGCAAGACGGGCCGTGTGCTGCGTGTCTTCCCCGACAAGGGCACGGTGCTGGTGGAGCACGTGCGCGTGGTCAAGAAGACGGTCTCGAGCAAGACGGGCAAGCGGACGCAAGGGCGGTATCGCCGAGCAGGAGTCGCCGATCAGCGTGTCGAACGTTGTGCTGGTTTGCCCCAGCTGCGGCGACGCGCGCGTGGGCCACAGGATTGAGGGCGACACGCGTCTGCGGATTTGCAAGAAGTGCGGGCAGGAGCTGCCCACGAAGAAGTAGATAGGCAGCTATCAGCCTTTAGCTCTCAGCTTTCAGCTAGTGTGTGCTGAGTTGAGGAGCGAGGTTGAAGCGAAATGAACTGAAAGCTGACGGCTGATAGCTGAAAGCTGAATTGAGTCCCTTCCGAAACGGTAAACGGGCCGCGGCGCCCAATCCGAGAGCCGGAAGAAAGAGAGCAGAGAGATGGCGGCAAGGTTGAAAGAGAAGTATCACAAGGAAATCAAGCAGGCGCTCCAGAAGGAGCTCGGGCTTGAGAACGCAATGGCGGTGCCACAGCTCAAGAAGATCGTGATCAACATGGGCCTGGGCGAAGCCACGCAGAACTCCAAGCTGCTCGATCCGCTGGTGGCCGATCTGACGCACATCGCCGGCCAGAAGCCGGTGACCACGAAGGCGAAGAAGTCGATTGCGGCCTTCAAAGTGCGCGAAGGCAATGCCATCGGCGCCATGGTCACGCTGCGTTCCGACAGGGCCTACGAGTTTCTCGATCGCCTGATCTCGGTCGCACTGCCGCGCGTGCGCGACTTCCGCGGCGTGTCGACGAAAAGTTTTGACGGGCGCGGCAACTACACGCTCGGCCTGCGCGACCAGCTGATCTTTCCGGAGATCGACTACGCGAAGGTGGAAAAGCTGAAAGGCATGAACATCACGATTGTGACCACGGCGAAGGACGACAACCAGGCGCGTGCGCTGCTCAAGCATTTCGGCATGCCCTTCCGCCAGGGCGCGTAAGGACAGCTTCTAGCTGCTAGCCTCTAGCTTGATCGAGGCGGAACGGCGACGGAGGCAGAACAAATTTTGATTCGGTCCAGTGGGATAAGAAGTGAATTGCCACGGACGAAGCTAAAGGCTAGTAGCTAGAAGCTAGTAGCTGTTTTCAAGAGGTTTTATGGCAACTACTGCAAAAAGAGTGAAGGACGCGCGGAAGCCGAAGTTTTCGAGCCGCAAGCACAATCGCTGCCAGCTGTGCGGGCGGCCGCGGGGTTTCCTGCGCAAGTTCGGCGTCTGCCGTTTGTGTTTCCGGTCGCTGGCGCTGAAGGGCGAGATTCCCGGCGTCAACAAGTCGAGCTGGTAGCAAGACAGCTTCCAGCCATCAGCTTTCAGCCGTCAGCTTGTTTGTTCCGAGTTGATTGCTTCGGCAGAGACGAGATGAGCTGAGAGCTGACGGCTGAAAGCTAATAGCTGTTTTAAACATTCCCGCAGGTTCCCGCCATGCAAGCGGCGGGCGAACGGGGGATGAAGGAGAAGGAATGAGTCTGACCGATCCAGTAGCAGATTTTCTGGCGCGCATCCGGAATGCGATCCGGGCGCGTCATCAGAAGCTCGATGTTCCGGCTTCCAAGCTGAAGGCCGAGATTGCCCGCATCTTGAAGGAAGAGGGCTACATCTCGAACTACAAGGTCCAGGAAGAGGAAGGCAAGCTGGTGCTGCGCGTGTATCTGAAGTACGGCGGCACGGAAGCGGCCATTCGCGATCTGGCGCGCATCTCGCGCCCCGGCTGCCGTGTGTACGTTAGTCGCGACGAGATCAAGCGCGTGCAAGGGCGGCCTCGGCATCGCAATTTTGACCACGCCCAAGGGCGTGATGACGGGCCGCCAGGCGCGCCGCGAGGGTGTTGGCGGCGAGTTGCTGTGCGAAGTTTGGTAAGGGCAGTCGTCAGTGATCAGTTGTCAGTGGTCAGTTGGTTTGTGCACTGATTCGCTGTTCGGGCAAAAGCTGAGAACTGACAACTGAAAACCGAGAACTGCCGGGCGTTGGCCCGGCCGGCTGCAGTGGAACGAAGGCGCGTTGCAACTGATCACTGACAACTGCTTTTCGGGACTCGCAAGCCAAGAAGGAATTTGAAGAATGTCGCGCATTGGAAAGAAACCGATCCCGCTACCGGCGGGTGTCAAGTACACGGTCGAGGGCAACACCGTACTGGTGGAAGGCCCCAAGGGCAAAGTCACGGCGCTGATCGCCAATGGCATCACGCTGAAGACTGCGGACGGCCACCTCGAAATCGAACGCGCGAGTGAAGACAAGGCCGCCGTGCACGGATTGACGCGCGCCCTGGTAAACAACGCGGTGCAGGGTGTAACCAAGGGATGGACCCGGGAACTGGACATTGTGGGCATCGGCTACCGCGCCGAGTTGAAGGGCAAGAGCACCGTGGTGTTTACGCTGGGCTACTCGCATGCCATCGAGTTTCCGCTGCCGACGGGCATTGAAGTAGCCATCGACCCCAAGCAGACGCACTTGACCGTTTCGGGCGTCGACCGGCAGAAGGTGGGCCAGGTGGCGGCCGACATGCGCTCCTTGCGCAAGCCTGATCCCTACAAGAACAAGGGTGTGCGCTACTCGAACGAACGGCTGAAGAAGAAAGCCGGCAAGACCGGAGCGAAATAAGGCAGCTTCTAGCTCCTAGCCTCCAGCTTCCAGCTTTTCCTGCTGGATCGAAAACCGAAGCGGTGGCGAAATGGAGCTACGGGCTAGCAGCTAGAAGCTAGTAGCTGCATTTAAATCCGAACGGATCCGCGAAGTGGTTCCGCTGATAGGTGAGAGAAGACGATGATTACGCAGACCAAGAGAAACGAGATTCGCAAGCGCATCCACTCGCGCATCCGCGAGAAGCTGTCGGGGACGACGGAGCGGCCGCGGCTGAACGTGTACCGCTCGCTTAACCACATTTACGCACAGGTGGTCGACGACCAGAAAGGCGAGACGCTGGTTTCGGCCTCGACGTTGCAGGCGAAGTCGAAGACTGGTGGCAACGTAGCGGCAGCCAAGGAGATCGGCAAGACAATCGCGGAGCAGGCTGTGGCCAAGGGCATCAAGAAGGTGGTCTTCGATCGCGGCGGCTATCTTTATCACGGCCGCGTGAAGGCGCTCGCCGATGCGGCGCGCGAAGCGGGGTTGGAATTTTAGAAACGGCGTGAACCGTGAATCGTGGACCGTGAACTGAACGGTCGGACGACGATCACGGACCACGGCTCACGGTCCACGAGGACAGACGAGAGAGCAAATGACAATGTTGACGAAGAAACTCGATGCCAACCAGTACAACCTGAAGGATCAGGTGGTGGCCATCAATCGCGTCACCAAGGTGGTGAAGGGCGGCAAGAACATGTCGTTTGCCGCGCTGGTGGTGGTGGGTGACGCCGCTTCGGGCGTGGTGGGCTACGGATCGGGCAAGGCCAAAGAGGTTCCCATGGCAATTCGCAAGGGAATCGAGAGCGCCAAGAAGAATTTGGTGAGGGTTCACCTGACCGAGACCACGATTCCGCACCAGGTCCTGGGCCGCTTCGGCTCCGGCCAGGTGCTGCTGAAGCCGGCGCCGGAAGGCACGGGCGTGATTGCCGGGGGCGCGGTGCGCGCGGTCATGACCTCGGTAGGAGTGCAGAACGTGTTGACCAAGAGCCTCGGCTCGCCGAACCCGCACAACGTGATCAAGGCTACGTTCGACGCGCTGGCGCAGTTGCGCGACCGGGCCGAAGTGGCCACGGCGCGCGGCAAGCAAGTGGAGGATCTGTGATGGCTGCAACCAAGAAGACCACCCCACCAGATACAAATCGTCCGGCGGCGACCCCGAGCAAGATTCGCATTCAGTATTACCGTTCCAAGATCGCCACGCCCACCAAGCACAAGCTGGTGGTCAAGGGGCTGGGCTTTACCCGCCTCAACCAAATCGTGGAGCGCGAGGACACAGATTCGGTGCGCGGCATGGTGAAGGCGATACCGCATCTGGTGAGAATTTTGGAGAAGTAGCTCGCAGCCGGTAGCTCGTAGCTCTTGCTACCGGCTACAGGCTACCGGCTTTCACAACGCGAGTCGCGGATATTCCAAACCGCGGCGTTATAGCGAGGAGAATATGGCAAGGAATCTATCGAATTTGCGCGCGCCGCGGAAGGCCAACACCGGGCGCAAGCGTGTGGGCCGGGGCATGGGATCCGGCATGGGCAAAACTTCGACCCGCGGCCACAAGGGCCAGGGATCGCGAACCGGCTCGAGCCTGATGCGCGGCTTTGAGGGCGGCCAGATGCCCCTGCACCGCCGCCTGCCCAAGCGCGGATTTACGAACATCTTCCGCACCGAATACACCGTTGTGAACTTGGATCGCATTGCGGAATTGGGCGTGACTGAGATCGGCCTCGACGACTACCGCAAACTAGGGCTGGCCTCGAATAAGAAAGCTCTCATCAAGATCCTGGGTTCGGGCGAGCTGGCGACGGCAGTCACGATCCACGCACACAAGTTTTCCAAGTCCGCTGCCGAAAAGATCGAAAAGGCCGGCGGCAAAGCGGTAGTTCTGGGCGGCGAAACGGCTCCTGCGGCGTAAAAACAGCTATCCAGCCGTCAGCTCTCAGCCATCAGTTTCATCGCGTAACATCGAGCGCCGACTGGGAACGAGCTGAAAGCTAAGAGCTGATAGCTGGGAGCTTTTCCTTCTGTGATGTGACGCACGTCCGCGGTTCCCTCAGGTTCGGTACTCTTAAAACAACAGGGAAGAGCGGGTAAGATGGGACCACGGCAGGATTCGAGGCCCGATTCAAAGCACGAAGCTAGGCACGAAGCAAGGCCCGAATCAAAGCACGAATTGGCGCACGAATTGGCCGGCGCAGCGAGGCGCCTGAAGCGGATAACCCCATATGCTTGAGAAATTTCTCAATATCTTCCGGATTCCCGACCTGCGCAAGAGGGTGCTTTTCACCCTGGGCATTTTGGCCGTCTACCGTCTGGGCGCGTGGATCCCCACACCTGGCGTGAACTCGAACCAGCTGGAAATCATGTTCAACCAGCAGACCGGCTCCATGTTCGGCCTCATGGATCTGTTCAGCGGCGGCACATTGCGCCGCATGACCATCTTCGCGCTGGGCATTATGCCCTACATCACCGCGTCGATCATCTTCCAGCTTTTGACCGTGGTGTATGAGCCGCTGGCGCGCATTCAAAAGGAAGGCGAACTGGGCCGGCGCAAGATCACGCAGTGGACGCGCTATATGACCGTAGTTCTGGGCGCGTTGCAATCGATCGGCATCGCGGCCATTCTCACCAAGCAGGGACTGGTGCTGCATCCGGGTCCGAGCTTCATCATGCTGGCCGTGCTCACGCTTACTGCCGGCACCGCGTTCATCATGTGGCTGGGCGAACAGATTACCGATCGCGGCATTGGCAATGGCATGAGCCTGCTGATCTTTACCGGCATTGTGGCTGGTCTGCCGCGCGGCATAATGGATCTGGTGCAGAAGGTGCAGACCGAAGCCTGGGGGCCGATGTCGTTCGTGGTGGCGCTGCTGCTGGTGGCTGGCATGGCGGCAGTGGTGGCCTTCATCGTCTTTGTGGAGCGTAGCGAGCGGCGCATTCCCATCCAGAGCGCGCGGCGCATTGTGGGCCGGCGCATGATGGGCGGCCAGTCGAGCCACCTGCCTTTGAAGGTGAACTCCGGCGGCGTCATGCCGATCATCTTCGCCAGCTCCATTCTTTCGGCGCCATTGCTCTTCGGCCAGGTGGATTGGGTGCAGAACAACCGTTTCCTGCAGCCCATCCTGCTGGCGCTCACGCCGGGCTATCCATGGTACGAGCTGCTGAACATCCTGGCTATCATCTTCTTCGCCTATTTCTACGTCTCGATTGTGATGCGGCCGGACGACATTGCCGACAACTTCCGCAAGTCGGGTTCGTTCATTCCCGGCATCCGGCCGGGCAAGCGCACCAGCGACTTTATCAACGACATCCTCACGCGCATTACGCTGGTCGGCGCAGTTTATCTGATCGTGGTCCAGATGATCCCTACCTTCCTCTTATCTGGCATCCGTTTCGACAAGATTTGGCTTATCGGGGGTCTGTTCGAGAATCTTCCTAACTGGATGATTCACGGCATGAACGTGAACTTCTACTTTGGCGGCACCTCGCTGCTCATTGTGGTGGGTGTTGCCATGGATACGGTCAACCAGATCGAATCGCAGCTGATCATGCGTCACTATGACGGCTTTTCCCCTCGTTCCGGTCGCATACGCGGAAGGAAAACCTGGTAATGTCTTCATCTGTTTCATCTGAGGTTTCAATGGAAAGCGGCCGGGCCACGGAAACGAAAACCGTACCCGGCCCGATTCTTTTGCTGGGAGCTCCCGGCGTGGGCAAGGGGACGCAGGCCAAGGAACTGGTCAAAATCTGGGACATTCCCCAGATCTCGACCGGAGACCTGCTGAGGGCCAACGTTGCCCAGGGTACGAAGCTGGGCATGGTGGCCAAGCAGATCATGGGCCGGGGCGAGCTGGTGCCTGATTCCCTGGTCAACGAAATGGTGGCCTTACGCCTGCTGGAGCCGGATACAGCTCATGGCTACATTTTGGACGGGTTCCCCCGGACCCTGGTTCAGGCCAACTGGCTGGACGGCCGTCTGGCGCTGCAACTGGAGTCCCTGCCCCTGGTTGCCGTCAGCATCCAAGTGAACTATAATCAGTTATTGCGGCGCATTACGGGGCGCCGGAATTGTCCTGTCTGCCAGACCATCTACAACGTGTACATGCATCCTCCCCAACGGGATGGATTCTGCGATGTAGAAGGTGCAGCGCTGATCCAGCGAGCCGATGACACGGAAGAGGTCTTCAAGGAGCGCATGCGCGCTTATGCGGCCCTTACCGCGCCTGTCGTCGAGCACTACCGGGCTCTGGGACGATTTGCGGAAGTGGATGGAGACCGGCCGATCGCTACGATCGCTGCTGGAATCGTTGCCGCCGTCGAGCGGTTGCGCCGGGTGGCGTAACCATCGGGGCGGGTTTGTGTGTGGAATGCAGTTGTCAGTGATCAGTTGTCAGTGCTCAGTTGGAGATCGCCTGCGCAAGCGGCAGCAACTGCCCACCGTTTCTGATGTGACAGCTCAACAGAATTGACGGGCCAGTGATTCGGGTGTGAGTGAAGATTGCCGGCGACGGCAGGATGAAACTGACAACTGATCACTGACAACTGAAAGCTGTTTTTATGGCTGTGGTACTTAAGTCGTCGAATGAGATCGAAAAAATGCGCCGCGCGGGGCAGATTGTTCGCGAGGTGCTGGAACTGGTGCGCAGCAAGGTGAAGCCGGGCGCCACCACGTTCGATCTCGAGAAAGCAGCCGAAGCGCGGTTGAAAGCACTGGGCGTAAAGGCGGCCTTCAAGGGATATCACGGCTATCCCTGCGTGCTGTGCACTTCGGTTAACAGTGAGGTGGTGCATGGCATTCCGTCCCCCAAGCGGGTCCTGAAGGAAGGGGACATCGTTTCGGTGGACTTCGGAGTCGTGGTGGACGGCTATTACGGCGACGCGGCGATCACAGTGCCGGTGGGCGATATTGATGAGAAAGCCGCGCGACTGCTGAAGACGACCGAGGAGTCGCTCAAGGCAGGCATTGCGGCGGTTCGTCCCGGGGCGACCCTGGGCGATGTCGGATCTGCGGTGCAGAAGGTAGTCGAGGGTCAGGGATTTTCCGTGGTGCGCGATTTTGTGGGCCATGGCATCGGCGTCCAGATGCACGAAGATCCGCAAGTGCCGAACTTTGGCGAAGCGGGTCAGGGCATGAAACTGAAAACGGGCATGGTAATCGCGATCGAGCCCATGGTGAACGCCGGCAAGCCCGATGTGAGAGTGCTCGACGACGGCTGGACGGCCGTCGCTTCAGATGGAAGCATGAGTGCTCATTTCGAGCACACGGTTGCAGTGACCGCGACCGGAGTGAGAGTTTTGACCGAGTAGCAATACTCTGGTCCAAAAGGCAAGGGCGCGTGAGCGCCAAGAGGCAAAGGCGCGCGAGCGCCAAAACCCAAAGGCGCGTGAGCGCCAGAAGTGGACACTGATTGTCAAAGGAAGATGCGATTGAGGTAATGGCAACCGTCCTTGAGACGTTGCCCAACGCCATGTTCAAGGTCAAGCTCGAGAACAACCACGAAGTGTTGGCCCATGTCTCGGGAAGGATGCGCAAGAACTTCATCCGGATTTTGCCCGGCGACCGCGTGGCGGTGGAGTTGAGTCCATACGACCTGAATCGCGGCCGAATCGTGTACAGATACAAATGAGCTGCTAGCCTCCAGCTTCTAGCTTTTTCGTGCGGAGGGCACAGCATCGTTCTCGCGCAATGAGCTGGAAGCTAGCAGCTAGAGGCTAGAAGCTGGAAAAGAGATGTTCGCGCCGGAGTTTTGAGCGCGGAGAAGGGTAACAAAAGCAATGAAGGTCCGGGCATCGGTAAAGAAGATTTGCGTGAAGTGCAAGGTGATTACGCGCAAGGGTGTAGTGCGGGTGATCTGTGAGAACGCAAAGCACAAGCAGCGTCAGGGATAAGCAAGACCTGGCAGGAACGGGAACTTCCAGGAAGGCAGGGAATAGGCAATAGGGAGTAGGGAATAGAAGACCGATAGACCGAATCAGCACCATCGGATTATTCCCTGCTGGCTACTCCCTACTTACTGTTTTCAAGAGGCTAGTTAGCCGGAGTCAAGGCTTGCGATGAACCTTGGAAGGCGCCCCCAGAAACCCGTGCGAACCGGTTAAGGCCGGGGGCACACAACCGAAGCAGCAAGGAATTGAGAATGGCACGTATTGCTGGCGTCGATCTGCCCCGCAACAAGCAGGCAAGGATCGCGCTTACTTACATCTTCGGCATCGGCCAGCCTCGCGCGCGCAAAATTCTGGAAAAGGCGAACGTTGACGCCTTCAAGAAGATCCAGGATCTGGGCGAGGACGAGGTCAACCGCATCCGCCAGGTAATTGAGGACCAGGGTGACGTCGAAGGCGACCTGCGCAAGGACGTCTCGATGCACATCAAGCGCCTCATCGACATTCAGAGCTATCGCGGCCTGCGCCACAGGAAGTCCCTCCCCGTGCGCGGCCAGCGTACCCACACCAATGCCCGCACTCGCAAGGGCCCGCGCAAGGGCACGATTGCCGGCAAGAAGAAAGCGACGCGCGAAGACCTAATGGCGAAACCAGAACAGAAGGCCGACGCCGGCAAAAAGGGCAAGACCAAAAAGTTCAAGAAGCGCGAGCGCAAGAATGTGCCGTACGGCATTGCGCACATTCAGGCCTCGTTCAACAACACCATCGTCACCATCACCGACCAGATGGGCAACACGCTGAGCTGGAAGAGCTCGGGCTCTCTCGGCTTCCGCGGTTCGCGCAAGGGCACGCCCTTCGCGGCGCAGCAGGCGGCCTCAAACGCCGCCGGCATGGCGCGCGATCACGGCGTGCGCACGGTGGATGTACGAGTCGCCGGTCCAGGTTCGGGCCGCGAGTCGGCCATCCGCGCGCTGGCTGCCGCCGGCATCGAGGTGAAGACCATCCGCGACGTGACGCCGGTGCCGCACAACGGCTGCCGTCCGCCGAAGAGACGTCGCGTATAAGTACAGTGCGAGTGTGCGGTGTGAGTGTGGTTGCTTTTCACACTTCACACTCACACTCACACTTTAATATCCACCGGGCCGGGACGAAGCGTCCCATTGCAGCAAGTCAGTCTTACGCTCAAGTCAATTCCGTTCGTTCTTGCAGGACGAGCTGAAAGCTGAGAGTTAAAAGCTGAAGGCTGCTTTTCGCGTAAACCGGCCGTCATCCGAAGTCAGGAGAAGAAATGGCACGTTATACCGGACCAGTTTGCCGCCTTTGCCGCCGCGAAGGCACCAAGTTATTTTTGAAGGGCACCAAGTGCACCTCGGACCGCTGTCCGCTCGAGAAGCGCAACTTCCCGCCGGGACAGCACGGCAAGGACCGCAAGGCCAAGATCGTGGGCTACGGCCTGCAACTGCATGAAAAGCAAAAGGCCAAGCGCATGTACTTCACGCTCGAGGGCCAGTTCCGCGAATACTACGAAAAGGCCAACCGCGCACAGGGCGTCACCGGCGAACTGCTGATCCAGCAGCTCGAGCGGCGCCTCGACAACGTGGCCTTCCGGCTGGGCTTTGCGATTTCGCGCCGTCAGGCGCGGCAGGTGGTGCGTCACGGCCACGTAACCGTGAACGGCCGCAAGGTGAACATTCCTTCGTACCAGGTGAACGTCGGCGACGAGATCGCTGTCCGCGACAGCGCCAAGAAGCACGTCATCATCGAACAGGGAACGCAGTATGCGGCGCAGAACCCCGTGCCCGCATGGCTGGAAGCGAACTTTGAAAACATGTCCGGGCGCGTGCTGCAGTTGCCCAAGCGCGCGGACGTCAACCTGCCGATCAACGAGCAGTTGATCGTCGAGCTGTACTCGAAGTAACAGCTATTAGCTCTCAGCTGTCAGCTTTCAGCTTTTCCCGCGGGAGACTTGGACGTCGAGTTCATCCGCGAAGGGAGCTGAAAGCTGATGGCTAAAAGCTGAAAGCTGCATTCCAAACCAAGGAGAACTTGCGCGGCCGCCGCAAAATGCATCGCGACGTACACGCCGCGCGGGAAAAGAGAGATAAGTATGTTGTGGAGAGGATTTCAGAAACCGAAGCGCCTTGCGGTCGATGCCGAGACGCTTACCGACACATACGGAAAGTTCAGCGCCCAGCCTTTTGAGCGGGGCTTTGGCACCACCATCGGCAACGCCCTGCGCCGCACGCTGCTCAGTTCCATTGAAGGCGCCGCCGTCACCGCGGTCCGCATCGAGGGCGTGCTGCACGAGTTCCAGTCCATCACCGGCGTGGTTGAAGACGCGACCGACATCATTCTCAACCTCAAGCAGATTCCCTTCAAGCTGGCGGGCGAAGGCCCCAAGGCGCTCTACCTGCGCGCCGACCAGCCGGGCGTGGTCACCAGCGGCATGATCGAGGCCGACGGCGACGTCGAGATCCTCGACAAGAACATCTACATCGCCACGCTCTCTGAAGGCGGCAAGCTCGATATGGAGATGCGCCTCAAGCGCGGCCGCGGCTACATCTCGGCCGACAAGAACTTCGATGCCGACCTCGGACTCGGATTCATTCCGGTGGATTCCGTGCACTCGCCGGTGCGTCGCGTGAATTACGTAGTCGACGCTGCCCGTCTCGGCCAGATCACCGACTATGACAAGCTGACTCTCGAAGTGTGGACCAACGGAGCCGTGCTCCCTGCCGACGCCATCGGCCTGGCTGCCAAGCTCCTCAAGGACCACATGAACATCTTCATCAACTTCGAAGAGGAGATCGAGGCGGAAGCTCGCGGCGAGGAAGGCCGCATGCTGCTGCGCAACGATAACCTCAATCGCAGCGTCGAGGAACTGGAGCTTTCGGTCCGCAGTTATAACTGCCTGAAGAACGCCAACATTCAGACCATTGGCGAGCTGGTGCAGAAGACCGAAGCCGAAATGCTCAAGACCAAGAACTTCGGCCGCAAGAGCCTGAACGAGATCAAGGAAATCCTGGCGCAGATGGGTCTGTCGCTGGGCATGAAGATCGACGAGCAGGGCAACGCGGTACCTGGTCCCACCAGCATTCCGCCGCAGACGGCGCTGGCCGCCGGCTTTGGCCGTTACGACGAGGAAGAAGAGCCGCTTGACTCGGTGGATCTGCAGTTGCCGACCGAGACGGAGAACTTCTAAGAACAGCTTTTAGCTCCTAGCTTCTAGCTACTAGCTTTTCTGCGCGGGATTGGAAATTATGACTTTCCGCAACGAAGCTGGAAACTGGAAGTTAGGAGTTAGATGCTTTAAGTAAGTCAAGATTTGAAAGAGCCACACGATTCTAGCTTTCGGTACGAACAGACATTGTCGATTCCACGACGATCGAGCTAGAAGCTAGTGGCTAGAAGTAGGAGCTAGAAATGCGCCATCGCAATGCAGGATTCAAACTCGGACGTAACACCAGCCATCGCAATGCACTTTTGCGCAATCTGGTCACGTCCGTTATCGAAGAAGACCGCGTGGAGACCACCGTGGCGAAGGCCAAGGCGGTTCGTCCGCACGTCGAAAAAATGATCACCCTGGGCAAGAAGGGCGATCTGCACTCGCGCCGCCAGGCGCACGCCTTCCTGCGCACCGACGACGCCGTCAAGCGGCTCTTTGAAGTCGTGGCTCCGCGCTACGGCGACCGCAACGGCGGCTATCTGCGCATCGTTCGCGCCGGCTTCCAGCAGGGCGATGGCGCCGAAAAGGCGTTCATCGAATTACTGGGCGCGGAAAAGCAGCTGGAAGTGAAGCGCCAGAAGCGCGCCGACCTGAAAGCCAAAAAGCGCGCCGAGCTCGAAAAGCAACTCGAAGAGCAAAAGAAGGACGCAGAAGAAGAACCCAAGGGCGGCGAAGAGGCCGCGTAAGCTGCGGCAGTCCGATCGACTTCACCGATCCATTCGAAATATCACGCGGGCAACTCCCATTTGGGATGTGCCCGCGTTTGTTTTTTGTGGCGAGAGCGGAGAAGAAAGAGGGAAGTTCATCGCGCCCTTGCACGCATTAAAAAAATCCACAGATTTCCGTCGCTCATGTGATCGACAGCACGGCAACTTGTATGCAACAGAGCTGACTCTGTTAGGCAGCACGGTCGAATTAATTGCTGGACGGCTTTTCTTCCGCGCTCGACCATCGTTGTTTCAATGCGCGCGTCGCGTGTTTGCGGCGTAGCTCTTTAAGTTGCTGAAAGAATCGTCGCGGCATCGCCGGACAATTCTGAAAAAAAGACGGTGAGACGATCGTGTCCACCGCAAAACTCTCTCGCAACCTCTCCTTGATTTCCTTCCGATCTGCTCCCAATCATTCGCTTTCACAGATGGCGGAGGAGCAGCTTGCGTACCGACGGTTTAAGCCAGAAGTGTCCGTTTTTTCCTGATTCAACGTTCCAATTCGCTAGCAGTTCGGCCGATGCCGGCGAGCAAGCATCGCATACAAATCTTGCCGACGGCGACCTGCGGTTTGCGTCGAAGAGTACAGACTCGGCCGAGCCAGGATCGCGACTTATCGACCGAAGTCGCGCCAGCCAGATCCCCAACTCCTACTGGAGAGCGCTCAGCCCGTGGACGCGTTCGCGGGCCAAGCGGATCTTCGATTGTGCGTGCGTGTTGCTTGCCTCGCCTGTGGTGCTGCCGCTGCTCGTGGTCATTGCCGCAGCCGTGCGCCTGACGTCTCGGGGCCCGGTTCTGTTCCTGCAAAAGCGCGTAGGCATGAACTGCCGAACCTTCACCATCTTCAAGTTCCGCACCATGCAGCACGTCTCAGGCGAGGCCTGCTATTTCCTCGCCTCGGTGCACAATCAGCGCCTTACTCAGATCGGGTCGTTCATGCGCCGCTGGAAGCTCGATGAACTTCCGCAGCTCGCCAACGTGCTATTGGGACACATGAGCCTGGTCGGCCCGCGCCCCAAGATGCCGGAGTTCGTGCCGTGCCGGCTGCCCTGCCGGCCGGGTCTGACGGGAGCGGCGACGATTGCATTCGCGCGCGAGGCTGCTATTCTCATGCGCGTTCCCCGGGAATGGTTGGACGGCTATTATCACGGGGTTGTGCTGCCCGCGAAGCGGGAACTGGATGCCGAGTATCTGGCGCAAGCCACGCTTCTTTCCGATCTCGGCCTCATAGTCAAGACCTCTCTGCTGCGCTGGAATCCGGCCGCCGCAGAGAAGCTGATTGCCGCCGCGGAACTTGAATTTCTGGGCCAGAGTTTTGAGCCCGTGACGACAGACTCGCCTTCTTCCGACGTGCGGATGCCAACTCCCAGCTCTGCCATGGCGAGCCATGGGGTTTCGGTCGAACAAGCAACGGTCGTGTAAACGCGCGCTGCAAGGTTAGGCGCAGCAGCGATGCAGCGCATCTACGCCGGATTTCGTACGCGCATCGCGTTCCGGGGCGCCGTGAAAATGCGCACGGACTCCGCGCTTAGCAGGCTGCTTGCGTGTGCCGGAAGCGCCGCAGGTAAAGCCAAGCCATGGCGATCATGGCAGCGGCGCCGCAACAGTCCAGCAGCACGTCATAGGGAGAGCCGGTGCGATTGGGCAGGTAAGTCTGGTGCCACTCATCCCAGCTGGCTACCAGCACCGTCCCGAGCAGCGCCAGTCCTGTATGGGACCGAAATCGCAAATGCGGCCAACTCATGCGTCAGGCGCGCAGCCATGTCAGCCCGATGATACCGTAGCCGACGAAATGTCCGGTCTTGCGGAAGTAGTGATGGATAAGGTCCCAGCGCACGTCACCTACCGGCCCGAAGATCGCCTCGAAGATTCTTCGCAAGGGCCCCGAAGTATGCTCGGCGCCGAACCAGGACGTGGACTCGAGCACAATCACGCCGATACCGGCCAGCACCGGCAACCATGCGCTGATCCAGAAGTCCGCATTCCTGCGGTCGCGCCAGTGACCGGGAGCGCTCGCGGGGGGCGCGATCTCCTGAATGGCGGTTGCGCCGCGGCGCTTATTCGACATGGTAGTTGGGAGCTTCGCGCGTGATAATCACATCGTGCACGTGACTCTCGCGCAACCCGGCGCCTGAGATGCGCACGAATTTCGCTTTCTCCTGCAATTCGGTAATCGATCCGCACCCCAGGTAGCCCATCCCTGAACGAAGACCGCCAACCAGCTGGAAGACCATGGATTCGAGCGGTCCACGATAGGGAACGCGCCCCTCAATCCCTTCGGGAACGAACTTGGCCAGTCGATTCTCATTGGCGCGCTCGCGCTGCACCACGTCTCCAGCCTCACTGTTAGGTCCCCCCAGATCGGCTGAGCCCTGAAAGTAGCGCTCGCCCGAGCCCTGGCTCATGGCAGTCAGCGATCCCATACCGCGATAAGTCTTGAAGCTGCGCCCCTGGTAGAGAATAGTTTCGCCGGGGCTCTCGTCCACGCCCGCGAAGAGCGAGCCGATCATCACGGAGCTGGCGCCCGCGGCAATCGCTTTGGTGATTTCGCCGGAATATTTGATGCCGCCATCGGCAATCACCGGTATGCCGTGTTGGTGCGCGGCGCGGTACGCCTCGGCAATGGCGGTAATCTGCGGCATGCCTGCGCCGGTGACCATGCGCGTGGTGCAAATCGATCCCGGACCGATGCCGACTTTGATGGCGTCCGCGCCCGCGTCGATTAACGCCATTGCGCCCTCGTAGGTGGCCACGTTGCCCGCCAGCAGCGCCACATCGCCGAAGCGCTTCTTCACTTCGCGCACCGCATCGAGCACGCGCGAAGAGTGCCCATGCGCAGAATCGATTGCCAGGGCGTCCACGCGATTGCGCACCAGTTCCGCCGCGCGCTCCATAAAGTCGCCCGTTGCTCCGATGGCTCCGCCCACGCGCAGCCGGCCCTGATCGTCCTTGCTGGCATTGGGATATTTCAACTTCTTCTGGATGTCCTTGACCGTGATCAGGCCCTTCAGCTCGTACTGATCATTCACCACCAGCAATTTTTCCACGCGGTGCTTGTGCAGGATCAGCTCAGCCTCTTCGAGCGTGGTGCCCACGGGCACCGTGATCAGATTCTCACTGGTCATCACGTCGCCCACAGGAATCTCGGTGCGCGTCTCGAAGCGCAAATCGCGGTTGGTAAGAATGCCCACCAGCCGTTTGCCCTGCGTCACGGGCACGCCGGAGATGCGGTAACGGCGCATGATTTCGAGCGCGTCGCCGATGGTCCTCTCCGGGCCGATGGTCACCGGGTCGACGATCATGCCGCTCTCAGAGCGCTTCACCTTGTCGATTTCGCCGGCCTGGTCGGCAATGGAGAGATTGCGATGCACAATGCCGATGCCGCCCTGCTGCGCCATGGCGATGGCCATGCGCGACTCGGTGACTGTATCCATGGCGGAGGATATGAGCGGAGTGTTGAGCGTAATTCCGTGTGTCAATTGGGTTTGCGTGCTCACATGCGCGGGCACTACCTCGCTGTAGGCGGGCACCAGCAGGACATCGTCGAACGTAAGAGCTTCAGAAAGATTTTCAGCCAGCATAATGTGTGAATGCTCCTGGCAAACCAGGGACTCAGGTTCCCGGCTGGCAGGAGCTTCACACTATTGTAGCGGAGGGGGCAGCAGCGGCCTGTTTGGCGCTCCGCTCACTTCTTCAACGGCTTCCGCGCAAAGTAAAACAGCGAATACGCCAGCAGCGCGAAGGCCACCACCGACACGCCAGTGTGATCGACGAAGGTGTGCGGAAAGTTGAGGATGTCGCCCTTACCGATGGTGGCTTCGTAGGCTTTGAGGGCCACGCCGAAGAGGCCCACAATGCCGCCGGCCGCGATCAATCCTGAGGCATAGAGGGAACCCGGGGAGATCTCGCTCTCGGCTTCAGCGACCACGCCGCTACGCTTCGCGGCCAGATCGACGAGCAGGCGCACCCCACCGCCAACAAAGATCGGCAGTGTGGTTCCGATGGGCAGATAGGCTCCCACTGCGAAGGGCAGCGAGCGAATGCCGAGCAGCTCCACGGCGATAACGAGGAACACTCCGATAAGCACCAGCCCCCAAGGCAATTTGCGCGTCAAAATTCCGTTGATGACGGTGGCCATCAGGCGCGCCTGGGGGGCCGGAGCGGCTGCCGAGCCTATGCCCTGAATCCAATGCACTTCAATGCGGCCGGTGGCGGGCGAATAAAGATATTTTCCGTCTTGCAATTCTGTCGACCCGATGGCGTTGAGTAGAACGTATTCGGACTTCGGATGTACGGTCACGGATTTGTCGGCGTTGATGACGCGAATCTGACTGGGCAGGTGCGCACTGTCGCTCTGGATAGCGACGCCCGGATGCGAAGCGTTGATATTCCACGGCTGCGATGCGGCGTCGAATTCCTGCAAGCCGGTGTTCATGAGATTCAGCGTGAACCCGATAACGATGGTCGACACAACCACGCCGATCATCAGCGCGATTTGCTGCAGGCGCGGCGTGGAACCGACGATGTAGCCGGTCTTGAGATCCTGCGAGGTGTCCCCGGAGTTGGAGGCGGCAATGCAGACCACACCGCCGATGGTGATAGCGAGCGCGCCGAAGGCCGGGGCAGTCCAACCCTGAAACAGAAAAATGGCTGCTGTCGCCATGAGCGTCGCAATCGTCATGCCGGATACCGGGCTAGCCGAGGAGCCAACCAGGCCGACGATACGCGAACTAACCGTGACAAAGAGGAATCCAAAAAGCACCACCAGCAGCGAGGCGGCGAGATTTGCGGCCCAGCCGACGAAAGCTCCGGGCACGGGCTTGAACTCGAGGAACACGAACATCAAAGCCGCGCACAGCACCGACCCCACAATCACCACACGCATGGAGAGATCGTCTTCCGTGCGCAAGGGCTTGGCTTGCGAAGCTGCGCCGGGGCGCATGGTTTTGAATCCCGCAGTGAGTGCGTTGGCGATGGTGGGCAGAGTTTTGACAAGGGTAATGACGCCGGCCGCTGCCACGGCTCCCGCGCCCATGGGTTTAATGTAGGTGGCCCAAAGATCGCTGGGTGTCATTTGCGCGATGGGCACAAGGCCGGGATAGATGGGGTGTGCAATCTCTTTACCGAAAAAGTAAATCAGCGGCATGATTACGAGCCACGAGAGCACGCCGCCCGCGAAGATAACGCCGGCAACGCGCGGCCCGATGATGTAGCCCACCCCTAGATATTCACTCGTCGCGTCCGCGTTGATGGACGCGCCCTTGAGCACATGTTGCGGCCCGAAGTCCGGTTGATAGGCGGGCTGTTCCGGCCACGCCGCGAAGAGGTTGCCGTTTTGGAAGAAGGTGTAGATGCCGCCCAGCCCGAGACCGAGAAAGACGCGGCTGGCGAGCGAGCCGCCTTTTTCGCCGGCGATCAGAACGTCAGCGCAGGCCGTGCCTTCGGGATATGGCAGCGTCGCGTGCTCCTGCACAATGAGCTGGCGGCGCAGCGGAATCATGAACAGCACGCCAATCCAGCCACCGATGAGAGACAGCATGAAAATCCGCAGCGGCTCGAGATCGAAACCGAGGAAGACCAGTGCAGGCAAGGTGAAGATGACTCCGGAAGCAATAGACTGCCCGGCATTTCCCGTGGTCTGAACGATGTTGTTCTCGAGGATGGAAGAACGGCCGAAGGCGCGCAGAATGCTGATGGAAAGCACTGCGATGGGGATGGATGCCGCCACGGTGAGACCGGCGCGAAGTCCCACGTAGACGGTGACGGCGCCGAAGACCAGGCCGAAGAACGAGCCGAGAAGAAGCGCGCGGAGCGTGAACTCTGGGGGGGATTCTTCCGGTGGAACAAAAGGTCGAAAGGCAGGCGACTGCGTCTCAGGCACGATAGCCTCCGGATCATGGCAAACAAAATAAAAGAGAAATGCCCGAAAGGGGAGTGTATCAAAGGCAGGGAGCAGGGGACCAAGGGAACGAGCGACCGGGAAGGCCTTCCGCGTTGAGTTTCCGGTGCCTCGATTAGCCATTCATCCCTTTATGGACACGCGAATTTGATGTGGTTTCAAAGGACTTCATCCATGCCACCAAAGTAATGTGAAGTTCTGTGTTGGGCCGCTGATATGGGTGGACAACGGCTGTCTGAACATATGAAAATGCATGAACGCTCGGAGGATTCGTTCGCCGGAACCCAGCATTTTCGTCCCCTGCACGTCTGCATACCGAGGGCCAAAACCCAATTCCCCGCGACGATCGATTAGCTAAAGCGGACAACTTTTCACTGTGACGGCAACCGCAATGAAGGAGAAGATTGCATGCGTCCATTGAGGACATTCGGGCTCGCCATCGCTGCGAGCTTTTCTCTGACCCTTGGCATGGGCCACGCGCAAAACGTGTTGACGCATCATGTGCGTCAGGCCACGCAGGATGGAACCGCGCACTTCATCGCTAACTTGTCCTCATCACAGACGCTGCATCTTGTGATCGCGTTGCCACTTCGCAACCAGGACGAGCTTAATCAGCTCCTCACGAATCTCTACAATCCCAGCAGTCCGTCGTATCACCAGTTCCTCTCGGTGGATCAGTTCACTGCGGAGTTTGGGCCCACGCAGCAGGATTACGACTCCGTGATCAGCTACGCTGAGGCGAACGGCCTCACAGTGGTCGACACGTCGCCGAATCGGGTAAACCTGCAGGTGACGGGAAGCGTAGCGAATATTCAGAGCGCGTTTCATGTGAACCTCGGCGTGTATCAGCATCCGACGGAGAATCGTACCTTCTATGCGCCCGACAAGGAGCCCACGACGGGGCTTTCGATTTCGCTGTGGCACATCTCGGGTCTCGACAACTTCTCGATTCCGCATCCGGCGGGGCTGACGCACAATCCGCAGAGTTCCGGATCCAAGTCCGGCGCCACCACGGGCTCGGGCCCCTCGGCCTCATTCCTGGGCAGCGACATGCGTGCGGCTTACTACGGCGGATCGCTCACTGGCAGTGGGCAAATGTTGGGCTTGCTGGAGTTTTACGGTACCGACTTGGCCGATTTGCAAACCTACTACACCAACGCGAAGCAGACTTACCCCGGCAACGTGATCACGTTGTATTCGACCGACGGCACCAGTACCAGCTGTGTGGATTCCCGGGCGGGCGGCGACTGCGACGACACCGAACAGACCCTGGACATGACGCAAGCGCTGGGCATGGCGCCGGGATTGTCGGGCCTGGTGATGTTCGTCGGATCGAGCGACTCGGCAATCTTTGGCAAGATGGCAACCTATAGCCCTCTGCCTCTGCAGTTGAGCTCTTCGTGGACCTGGAGCCCGGCCGATCCCAGCACCGACAATCCCTACTTTGAAGAGTTCGCGGCGCAGGGCCAGAACCTGTTCCAGGCTGCCGGCGACAGCAGCAAATGGACCTCATCTTCGGAGATCTACCCCGCCGATGATGTCTATGTCACCTCGGTAGGTGGCACCGACTTGTCGACTGCCGCGGCGGCTGGCGCCTGGTCTTCTGAAACCGCGTGGTCCGACGGCGGCGGCGGCATTTCGCCGGACAAGTTTGCGATTCCCTCCTGGCAGACCACTGCCGCGGCGGGATGCGCGAGTTGCTCGCAGAGCTATCGCAACGGTCCCGACGTTTCAGCCAACGCTAATTTCACCTATTACGTGTGCGCTGACCAGACTACTTGCACGGCCAACGAGTATGGGGGCACCAGCTTTGCCTCGCCGTTGTGGGCCGGCTACTTGGCCCTGGTGAATCAACAGAGGGCGAGCAATCGCAACGGCTCGCTGGGCTTTATCAACCCGGCTTTGTATTCGATCGGTACGGGATCGAGCTACGACACGAATTTTCACGACATCACCAGTGGCAGCAACGGCTACTCCGCCACCACCGGTTACGACCTGGCCACCGGCTGGGGCAGCCCGAACGGGACCACTCTCCTGAATACGCTGGCGGGAACAGTCGTGCAAGCCGGTTTCAGCCTATCGGCTTCTCCGGGCGCAGTCTCCGTGGTCGAGGGCAGCACAGGATCGTCGACGATTACGAGCACCGTTGCGGGCGGATTCAATGCCGCGGTGACATTGTCTTACTCCACACTGCCTTCGGGCGTGACGGCGAGCTTCAATCCCAGTTCGATTACAGGCAGCGGAAGTTCGACGCTCACGTTCACGGTGAGCGCAACGGCGGCAGCGGGCACGTACCCGATCACCATCACAGGAAGCTCGGGAGCGACAACTGAAACCATAACGGTGAACCTGACGGTAACGGCTCCGGTAGCGGGGAGTTTCACCATTTCCGTCTCGCCCAACTCGGGATACCTCGATCAGGGTCAGAGCGGCTACGCGACAGTGACGACCACGACCTCCGGTTCATTCAACGCGGCGATTTCACTGTCTGCAACGGGCGTGCCGTCGGGCGTGACGTATAGTTTCAGTCCGGCCTCGATTGCCGCGCCGGGCTCAGGCACTGCCCACTTCAATCTGACAGTTTCAAGAACAGCTCCGACCGGTACCTATCCCATTACGATTACGGGGACGGGTGGAGGCGTGAAACAAACGACGACGCTTACCTTTGAAGTGAAAAGATAACCCGCGCCGGCTGAGCGCTTAACTCCGGCGGCTAAACAGAGAGGGCCCGGACTGGGATCGGTCCGGGCCCTTTTGTGTCTGACGAAGAGGGCCTGCCGGTGAATGGAAGGCGGTTTATGAACTTTGCCGGACGCGGCAACGGCTTTCCACTTGGCTAAGATGGGCCTGTGCGAATAGGGTATTGAGCGTCGCTCGAATCGGTACGGACGGAGAGCCAAATGATCGAATTTCCTTCTGCCCTGGCGCGGTTCCAGAATTCTCGCGCTCTGCGTAGTTCGGTGAAAGGTGGCGTCTTCTCGAAAACGCCACTTGGCATCGCGGTTCCCCGGCTCAACAAATCTGGAGCAGACCTGGCGCCACAAAAGCGCCTGCTTTCGCTCGATGTGCTGCGCGGGCTCACCATCGCATTCATGATCATGGTGAACAACTCCGGCGCCGGCGCATGGGCTCAAATGCACCATGCCGCATGGAACGGATTGACGGCTACCGACTTGGTTTTTCCCACGTTTCTTTTTGTGGTCGGCGTGTCGATCGTCTTTTCGACAGAGGCGCGGCTGCGGCGTGGCGACTCGCGCGCAAAACTCGCAGGTCACGCGCTGCGCCGCGCGGTAATCTTATTTGCGCTGGGAGTGTTTACCAACGGTTTTCCACACTTCCATCTCCAGCACTGGCGTATCTACGGCGTCTTGCAGCGCATCGCGGTCTGCTACCTGGTCGTCGCGCTCCTTTATCTGTGGGACCGGCGCGCATGGACGAAGGTTCTGTTGCTGGTCTGCCTGCTGGTTGGCTACTGGGTGCTGGTGCGCTATGTTCCAGTGCCGGGAGCGGGCGTACCCGGCCGCGACATCACTTTCCTTGATAAGGACCAAAATATTGTCGCGTGGCTCGACCGTCAGCTCATGCCCGGCCATCTGTACGAAGAGTCAACCGATGAGAACCCGCGCAATCCCCACAACACGCGCGATCCCGAGGGTCTGTTGAGCGACATTCCCGCCATCGGGACGGCGCTGCTGGGCCTGCTCACGGGCCTATGGCTAAAAATGTGGCTGCCGACGAAGATCAAAACGCTGAGCCTGATTGGCGGCGCGGTTGTGCTTCTTGCCACAGGATGTGTCTGGTCCATTTGGTTTCCACTCAACAAAAAAATGTGGACCAGTTCCTACGTGCTGGTTGCGGCAGGATGTTCGCTGCTCTTGCTCGCGCTCCTTTATTGGGCGATGGAGCAGCGCGGCTGGGCCCAGAAAGGCTGGAGTAAAGCGCTGGCGTGGCCGTGGCTGGTCTTCGGCTCGAACGCCATTGTGGCCTACGTAATCAGCGAAGAGCTCTACGTGCTCCTCGTGCAGATTCACTTCACCGACGCCGGGAAGTCATCGAATCCGCTCCGCTACGTATTCCAGCACGTTTTCATGCACATCCCGGATCCGGGATGGAGGTCGTTTGCGTACGTGGTGGTCTACACGGCAGTATGCTTCTTGCCGGTGTGGCTGCTCTATCGCAGAAAGATTTTTGTGAAGATATGATGCACGGCGCATGCATTTGCACGCACGAAGGAACGGGACGCAAGACCCATCGCAAGCGAACAGAGGAGATGCCGATGAGATTCGATCGGATGGCATGGATGGCTGTGTTGTGCGCGGGTGCGGCCGTGGCGCAGGCGCAGAGTTGCGAGATGAAGGATTGGAAGCCGATCGCCGGCGTGAGCGTGACCGCGAGCCGCAGTGGCATTGAGATCGTTTGGCCAGGCGAACACGGCCAGCAGAATCGCGCACGGTTTGCTCTGCGCGACGGACAGCCCGTCGTCGAGGAGCTGGCCGCCCAAAAAACCGGCGGCGCGTGGATTGTGCTGGGCAAGAATCTCGAGCCGGATTTTCAAGTCACGACCGGCCGTCGCCGCATCTCGACCACAGAACTCGACATTCTGAAGCATTTTCACAACGACACGCCCGCGGCCGAAGAAGAATACAAATGGAATGTTTTCTGGGATGCGCCCCTGGAGATTCCCGGCCACGACTCGCATCTTGTTGGCTCGGGCCGCACGCCCGATGAGGTGAATCGCGCTACGGCGAGCTACAACGCGAATGCGTGCCGCGTGGAGAGTGATGGCGATCGCGTGACTATGATCTACAACGGCCTTACGCTGGGCATTTTTTCGGGCGACCTGGAGTTCACTGCGTACAAGGGCTCGAACCTGCTGCGCCAGGAGGCGATTGCCAAAACCGACGCCAAAGATGTGGCCTACATTTACAAAGCAGGCTTGAAGGGCTTCGCGATCGGCGAAAACACCAGGCTCGAGTGGCGTGATGATGCGCAGTTGTGGCAGCAGTACGAATTCGGCGGCGACGTCAATGAGCAGCCGGTGGATCTCGAGGCGCGCAATCGCCTCGAAATTCTCGATGCCGGCGCCGGCTCGCTTGCCATCTTTCCGCCTCCGCACAAGTTCTTTTTTGCGCGCGAAAATGAAGTGAACCTGGGCTATGTGTATTACCGCAAAGACAGCGACCAATCGTTTTCGCTGGGCGTGATGCAGCCGGAGCACGGCACGGGCTACGCGCCATGGGGAGTGAGCGACGAGGTGTGGAACCGCCGCGTACACGTGGCGCGGTCGCAGATATACAATTACGCGCTCTACAACGCGCCCCCTGGCACGTTGCAGCACATGCCGGTTTACTACTACCTCAGCGCGGAGGGCGCGCGACCGACGCAGCAGCAGGTGATGGCCTACACGCACGACGATGCCTACAAACCAGTGCCGGGCTTCAAGACCGTCACCGGCCACTTCCATCTCGACTTCAACGAGATGATCCGCGACCGCGGGACTTCCGATTTCATGCCCACATGGGTTCCGGTCTTCCGCGGCCTCGGCATCAACATCGTCTATCTCGGCGATTTTCACGACGACTCCGACCTCGCCGATCCAGGCCCCAAGCGTTTTGCCGAGCAGAAGCTTTACTTTGAAGGCGCGCGCAAAATGAGCGACAAAAACTTTCTCGTCATCCCCGCCGAAGAAGTGAACGTCTACCTTGGCGGTCACTGGTACCTGATGCTGCCCAAGCCCGTGTACTTCTCGCATGCCGTCGCCGCGTCCCGCGAACCAAACATTTGAGGAGATCGACCCCACTTACGGGCACGTCTACCATCTCGGCTCGGTCGAGGACGTGGAGAATTTCATCAATCGCGAGCAGGGCATTATATGGGTGGCGCATCCGCGCACCAAAAGCTCGGCCATGTATCCCGACGTTTACAAGGATCGGGACTTTTTCTTGAACGACCGCTTCATCGGTTCCCTGAAATAATCGGGGATTGGGACTCGTGTAACTCGTCCCTCCCGCTTATTTCAGCAACGACTTGTGCCGGTAATGCAAAATCTTGAATTCCGGTTCGTCGCGGATTTCCTCGGCCAGCACGAATTTTTCCTCAAACGGCGGAAAGAAAGTATCACCCGGCACCTCGCGTTTGACCAGCGTCAGATAAAGGTCGGAACAACGGGGCAGGGCCTGCTCGTAAATCTGCGCACCGCCGCAGATAAAAATGTCGTTCGGAAATTCCAACGGATTCAGCCTGTCCAGCGAATTGAAAATCAAAATCTCCGTCTTCTGGTTTTTCTCCAGTTTGGTGAAGTGAAACTGGTAGGCGCGCTTGAGATAACGCCCGCCGCGCCACTCGTGGTACTGTCCGAAAATTTCCGGATGCGTTTTGATGAGCCGCTGCGGATGCTGCGTGAGAATCATGTTTTTGCGGTTAAGCAATGGTTTCCCCAAACTCTCAAATGTCTTGCGTCCCATCACGACGATGTTGCCCAGCGTCATCTTTTTGAACCACTTGAAGTCCTCCGGCAGGTGCCACGGGATTTTACCGTCCGCGCCAATCACGCGGTTCAGGGACATGGCGGCAATGGCCTTAAAGTGTTTCACGGGCGAAGTTTTAACGCAAAGCCGCAACACCGCAAAGTATCTTTACCTTTTTGTGTCTTTGCGTTGGAAATCTTTCTATACGGCAATCGGCGCCTTGATGGCCGGGTGCGGGTCGTAACCTGCCAGCTCGAAATCCTCGAATTTGAAGCCGTCAATTTTTTTCACCGCTGGATTGATTTTCATTTGTGGTAACGGACGCGGTGTGCGGCGCAATTGTTCGTGAGCTTGGTCCAAATGATTTTTATAAAGATGCAAATCACCGAACGTATGGACAAAATCGCCTGGCTTCAGGTCGCACACTTGGGCGATCATCCGGGTGAGCAGGGCGTAACTGGCGATGTTGAACGGCACGCCGAGGAACAAATCCGCGCTACGCTGGTAAAGCTGGCAGCTCAACTCGCCATCGAGCACGTAGAATTGGAACAGCGCGTGGCAGGGGGCCAGCCGCATCTGGTCCAGTTCACCCGGATTCCAAGCCGTGACGATGTGCCGCCGGCTGTCAGGATTTTTTTGGATCTGCGCGATCACGTCGTCAATCTGGTTGATAGAATGGCCGTCGGGCGTGCGCCAATCGCACCATTGTGCGCCGTAGATGCGGCCAAGACTGCCGTCCGGGTCCGCCCACTCGTCCCAGATTGTCACGCCATGCTCGTGGAGATATTTGACATTCGTGTCGCCGCGCAGGAACCAGAGCAATTCGTAAATGATGGATTTCAGGTGCAGCTTTTTTGTCGTGAGCACGGGAAAACTCTGGCGCAAGTCGAATCGAGCCTGTGCGCCGAACACCGAATACGTGCCCGTGCCGGTGCGGTCGGCCTTGAATTTGCCGTGTTCCAGCACGTGCCGCAACAAGTCGAGGTATTGAATCATCGCGGGAAAAATTTAACCGCGAAACAGATGAAAAGAAATCCTCTAATTTGAACACGGCGAAATTTGCTTGCCCAAGGATACAGTTACACTGCCTATTTGTCGTCATGCGTGAATTGCCTCACACCCATCATTGTTTCGTCTGCGGCGAAAGCAACGCCGTCGGACTCAAACTGCGTTTTACGACCGACGGGCGCGTCGTGCAAACGCGCTTCCGGTTGCGCGCCGCGCACATTGGTTTCCGCGGCGTCGTGCACGGCGGCATTTTGACGACGGTGCTGGACGAAATCATGGTCTGGGCGTGCGCGGTGCCGACAGGGCGGTTCGCATTTTGCGCAGAGTTGAACGTGAGGTTCCTGAATCCCGTGCGGCCGGACGACGAAATCATCGCCACCGGCGAGTTGCTGGCGAACCGCAGGAACCGGATTTTCGAGGCCAAGGGGGCGTTGGCCGATCCCTCCGGCCGGATTTTTGCCGTGGCCACGGGTAAATTTCTGCCGATTCCGAAAGGTGATTTGACGGGCATGATGACCGATTTGATTGGCGACACCAGTTGGTTGAGAGACGGCGCTGACTCGCAGCCACCGGCGTGAGGGCATGTTGCCCAAAAGAAACGGAGAACGCCAAAGGTAGGGCGCGTCACTCCGTGCGCGCCGGTTCTTTCGCAAATTGGATGGTTTTTCACGGTTCAGCGGCGCGCACGGAGTGACGCGCCCTACCTGAACCGATTTGGGCAACACACCCGTAAGGAGGCGGAATTCGTTCGGGAATTACCGTCATTTGTCCGCCTTGCTACCTCGGCGGCTACTTTTGACCGGCAATTAATCATGATTGTCGAAATGCGTTGCGGAAAGTAGTCTGTAGGTGAATTGACTCAATGCGCATCCTCGCCCTCGACCACGGAACCAAACGCATCGGCGTTGCCGTCAGCGACGAAACCAAAACCATCGCGCAACCGTTGGAATACATCTCCGCCGAGCCGTTCGCGGATTTTCTGGTGCGACTGAAAAAACTGCTTGTTGAAAAGGAGGTTGACCTGGTGCTCATCGGCCTGCCGCGCAACATGGACGGCAGTTACGGTCCGGCGGCACAAAAGGTACAGGCATTCGTCGCAATATTGCACAACGCCATCACCGTCCCGATCAAGATGTGGGACGAACGGCTGACGTTGGCACAGGCAAACCGGATTTTGATTCAGGGCAAGGTCCGGCGCGATCAGCGCAAAGAGAAGGTGGATAAAATGGCGGCGGCGATCTTGTTGCAAAGCTATCTTGATGGTAAAACGTGAAACGTGACGCGTGACGCAATTTGCGAAAGTCTTCTTGTTTCACTTTTCACGAATCACGGCATGAAATTCAAACTGACCATCGCCTACGACGGCACGGCTTACGAAGGCTGGCAGACGCAAAAGATCGGCACCGGTGTCCAGCAAAAAGTCGAAGCGGCGTTGGCGAAATTGTTTCCCAGCCGGCCTATTGTCCACAGTTCCAGCCGCACGGACACGGGCGTGCACGCGCTCGGCATGGTGACACATTTTGAAGTGCCGCGGGCTGAATTCAAAATGACGGTGCGCAAACTGGCGCTGGCCATCAATGCCTGGTTGCCGGAAGACGTCCGCGTGCTTTCGGCCGCGCGCGCGCCGGAAAAATTTCATGCGCGCTTCGATGCCGGCGGAAAACAATACCGCTATTTTGCCTGGAATCATCCGGCGATGAACCCGTTGCTCCGGCAAACAGCCTGGCACGTACCACGCCCGCTGGATTTGAAGGTGATGCGGGTGGCCGCAAAATTATTTATTGGACGGCACGACTTCCAATCGTTTGCGGCCAACCCGGGTTACAAGAAGAAATCCACTGTCCGGCGCCTGGCGCGTTGTGAGATCAAAAGAACCGGTCCTTTGCTGACGTTCATCGTTGAGGGCGATGGGTTCCTTTACAAAATGTGCCGGGGCGTCGTTGGCACGCTGGTGCAGGTCGGTTTAGGCAAATTTTCACCGCCGGAAATCAGGCGGATGCTGGCCAGGAAAGATCGGCGCGTGGCCGGCATGACGGCGCCGGCACACGGATTGGTGTTGTGGAAGGTGTTTTACAAAAAGTCAATAGTTCGCACTCAGTAGTCAGTAGCCAACCAACTATTAACTACTGACTGCTAACTACTGACTCGTATGAACATCGTCCTGGTCGAACCGGAAATTCCACCCAATACAGGTAATGTGGCGCGGCTCTGCGCGGCCACGAGGACCGCGTTGCACCTCGTCGAGCCGTTCGGTTTCAAGCTTGATGACGCGCAACTCAAGCGCGCCGGCATGGACTACTGGCAACACGTCGAATGGCATCGCTGGAAAAACTGGCGCGCATTTGAATCAGTTCACAGAACCGATGCCGCCAGGTTTTGGTTCATCGAATCGAAAGGGCCAAAGATTTACACGGAAGCAAAATTTTTGCCGGGCGATTATCTGATTTTCGGCCGGGAAACGGCCGGATTGCCGAAGTCCTTGCTGGAACAAAATCGCGAACGCTGGTTGCGGATTCCGATGTTCAACGACCAATCGCGTTCGCTGAATTTGTCGAACTGCGCGGCGCTGGTGTTGTTCGAGGCGTTGCGGCAGCAGGATTTCAATGGCGAGATTTGAAGTTTGTCAAAACAACGTGTCCTGCTACCTTGCCTGTCGGTTGGGCGCCTGGCGCAGAGGCTGTCGCGTCTCGTTTGCACAAAGCCCCGGGGTTTTCTGGACTCATTGGCCCCCATTGGGAATCACTTGGACTGGCAAGCTGATCCTGCCGCTTGCCTGTCTGCCGCATTTGGCCCCATATAGCTCCGAATTTTTTTCGTCGGGCGTGACAATCAGGGGTTACGATTCTTCTCATTTGAGAGGCAAAACAAGGAAGTTATTATCGCCCATGATGATACCTGCCCATTTGCGTCAGGTACATATTCCCGTCGTCCATTAAATTGGACCGAAACGTGCTGAATTCACCCCGGAAAGCGAGAATTTGCGGGGAATTCTTTGCATCGCAAAGTAATGCTCCCGTTGGCAGGAAGGCCGGAATTCGATGAAAATCATGTGTTCAAATCAAAAAGTGTTTCAATTCCTGCCGCCAGGACGGGCGGGAATGACGCTGGTTGAGGTGGTCATCGCTTTGGCCATCGCAGGGCTGACATTGGGGGGAATCGTCGAAGGATACATCTACTCCACAACGGCTGCGGTAAAGGCCGGACTGGTTCAGGCGGCGAGCGCCAGAGCGATGGAACGCCTCGAAGAGACGCAAAGTGCCCAGTGGGATACGGCCAGTTGGCCTGTGGTGGATCAGTTGGTGGCCACGAATTTTCCTGACGAGGTCGTCACCTTGGACATGCCCGGATCAAATACAAACGGCACGTCGGCCACAATCATAACGACGATTTCCCAGATTTCACTCACGCCGCCGATCAGGGGAATCCGGGTGGATTGTATCTGGCAATTCAGGGGAGTCGAGATGATCACCAACACAATTGAAACCATTCGCGCCCCCGACCAATGAAGCATCAAATTTCATTTTCAGGTTCAGGTCGCGGCAGAAGGCCAATGCCGGAGGAAGGCTTCACCTTGCCGGAAATCCTCATTGCGATGACGGTGTTTCTACTGGTGGTCATTGGAATCATTTCCGCGAATCTGTTTGGATTGAAGCTGTTTCAAATCAGCAACACCAAACTCAACGCAATCACGTGGTCCCGCGAAACGAGCGGTCAAATAACGGCTGAAGTACACGCCTGCAATTCCGTCTGGGTCGGCAACGTCACGACGAACGGTGTTTTCGAGATGCTGCTGGATGGGGAAACACAGCAGGGCACCGGCCTGCTCATTTATCCGACCACGAATACCACCAACTACATCATCTATTTTGTCAACCCATCGGATCAGACCTTCCGGCGAACCACGGGCCAGCCCGGGACCGCGGAGATTCTGGCCGATTCGGTCACCAACATCATGGTGTTTGCCGCGCAAGATTTTTCGGGAAATGTGCTGACCAACAACGAGAACAACCGGGTGATTCACCTCACCCTCGAGTTTTATCAACCGGCGCGTTACATGCTGGATGCGGATTATTACAAAATGGAAACCTCTATGACGCGCCGTGCCTTACAGTAAACATGAAGACCACTCTTACTTGTCAAAAACCGAATCAGACCGGCAGCGCCCTGGTGATCACCATGATCATGAGCGCCGTTGCCCTGGTCCTGCTGGCCGGGGCGATGTCATGGTCGGCAACCAGCACCCGATTGACGTACCGTTCCATCCAATACAACCAGTCGGTCGCGGCGGCGCAAGCGGCCACGGAAAAAGTGGTGAGCCAAATCAACCAGGACTTCCTGTACGGTGGCGAAGCTTTGGTCATCAACAACCTGAACACCTATCGCCAGAACACGGTGCCCTCGTCGTCAGACTCTCCGTACTGGAGCACATGGAAATTTGATGATGGCAACGGCAATACCGGCCAGACTTACGTGCAACGCGCACCGGGAACCAGCTACATCGTGCTGGACTCAACTTACGCCGGGTTGCAAGGGTTTGCCTCGACCTACACGATTGTGTCACACGCACAGGACACTGCCAGTCCGCAGGCCGTCACGGCGGGAGTGTATCAGCAATTGCAATTGGTCGGCATCCCCATTTTCCAGTTTGCCATGTATTCGTCGGGTGAAATGGAAATCAGTTGCGGCCAGCCTTTCAACATTACCGGACGGGTGCATTCCAACGGGGAACTCTATGTCGAACCGGACAGTTCTCTGACGTTTGAATCCAGTGTCACTGCCGTTGAGAGCATCCTGTTTCAGCGGGACCCGCTCGATACTCGCGGCCCGCCGTCCGGCAGTGTGGTTTATGTGAACCCGGACGAAAAAGTCTCTCCCGTTCCGGCATTGACGCTGCCCATCGGAACCACCAACACCCCGGAAGGCGTCCGGGAAATCATCGAGCCGCCACCAGCTGGCGAAGACCCCAGCTCACCCCTCGGCCAGTTGCGGTATTACAATCAGTGTGACATGGTGCTGGTTGTTTCGGGTACCGGAATCAGCGCCACGAGCGGGGATTTTAATAATTTTGCGACTTCCATCCCGACCAATGAGTTGATGACCTTTGTCTCCACCACAAATGCTTTTACGGATGCGCGTGAGGGCAAGACCGTCGTGCCTATTGATATCAATATCGGGAACCTCGCGGCCTGGAGCCAGACCAATTCCAGTTTGCGTTACTCGACTTTCGGGTCGAATCTGGTTTTGAATTCGGTTTATGTGGTGGATAGCCGCACGTTGCCGGCCACCAGCCTGGGAGCAGTTCGAGTGTTCAACGGAACCAATCTGCCACCGAACGGGCTTACGGTGGCCACGGGGCGTCCGCTCTACGTTTGGGGCGACTACAACGAACTGAACGCGGCGAATCTCGGGACTACCAACACCTCCACCACCCGGCCGGCTTCGCTGGTGGGCGACGCCATAACGATTCTGTCCGACAGTTGGGTGGACGCAAACAGCACCAGGCCGGTGGGTTCGCGAATTGCATCAGCCACCACCGTCAACGCCGCCTTTCTGACCGGCGCCGTTGACACAACCTTGGGACACTACAGCGGTGGCATGGAAAACTTTCCGCGTTTTCTTGAAACCTGGGGACCCACCAAATTCACTTATAATGGTTCGATGATAAAAATGTTCCCGAGCCTCTATGCCACCAATTCTTGGAACAACAATAATAACATTTATAGCCCGCCCAAACGCAACTGGGCCTATGACGCCGATTTCGACGACCCGACCAAGCTTCCGCCGAAAACACCCAGTTTACTGGAGGTGATTCGCGGTCAGTGGGCTAACGTGGCACCCGGCCAAAATACGGCGCCGTAATTCCGTGGCCCGCGGAAGAGTTCGCCGGTGGGGTTGAATTTCATCACGGACGAAAAATGGGACCGAAATCAGCATTCCACGGATTGACGGCCGGCTTGCAGACGCAAGCGGCTGCCCGCCTGATTCCATTTTGGCGGGTCAACGAATTCAAAATGGCTGCGAAGGGTTTTGCCCATCGAATGGTTGGCGGTGTGGCACAGGTATCATGGATTAAACCGGCCCTGGTTCTCTTCACGGCGGGACTTTGGTGCCTTCCGATGCGCGGAACCACTCATACGAATACTTACCAATTCGAGACACCACCGCCGCGGCCGGGGACCATCCAATGGGATATAGACCAAAGCGTCGCCAGGAAACGCCAGGAGAGCTATCGGAAACGTGTGCTAATCCCTGATGCCATGGGTGGAAATGTACCAAGATCCGCCAGTGCAAGTTTGGTCAATGGTCCAAAAATGGTGGCGGCCTCAACACCCTCTCCAACCGCCTTATCCAGAAACGTCTTCCAGACGTTTTTTTTTGCTGCCGCGTTCGCTTTTACCGGGATTCTGATTGTCCAAAGATTTGCCCCCCATGTGCTCGTTGATATCAATCAGCTTCTCAATCCGTGGGCGCCTGCCCCGGTTACCGTGACGGGTCTTTCGGCAAAAGTTCGCGCGGAAGAGGAATCCTTTGCCAGGTTCATAAAGGCGTTCCGGGTCGGCCCGGTCGCATCACCCCGAATTGACCTGCTTAGCAAGGACGGTCGGTTCAACGAGTTTTATACAAGGGTGAAGGAGTGCCTCATCAGGCAGCGAAAGCTCCTTCATGACATCGGTCGGGAGTCGGGCGACCCGGCCCGGCAGAAGTTGCTGACGAATCTGCATTTCGAGATGGGTGTGCTGAAAGACGAGGCCGGCTTTCCGGAGGTGCTTCCGGTGTGGCAGGTGGCTTCCGTCCTGGAGGGACTGCTTGAACAGCTCACCGAAAAAATCAGAAACGTCACCTCTTCCACACTGCGAACAGTCGCTGGCGGCCTGGATTTGCTGGACGACTTGTGCGTGCCGGGATTGCCGCCGGATCTCCTGACGGATCGCCCCCTCAGATTTTTGGTCGTGGACGACGATCTGATCAGCCGTCACGCCCTGTCCCTCTCGCTGAAAAAAGCCTTCAGCGAGCCGGATCTGGCCGTGGACGGCGAAACAGCTTTGGCCCAGGCCGCCTCGCAGGCTTATGATGTCATTTTTCTCGACGTGCAAATGCCAGGCATGGATGGCTTTGAGCTTTGCACAAAAATTCGCGCCACCATTCCCAATCGCACCACCCCTGTGGTGTTTGTGACTGGCCAGAGCGACTTCGACGCGCGCTGCAAGTCAACCCTAAGCGGCGGCAACGATCTCATGGGTAAACCATTCCTCACCTTTGAAGTCACCGTGAAGGCGCTCACGCTGGCGTTGCACGGTCGTCTCGGTGGGCACGCCCGGAAACCGCTCCCGGAACCCGACCCGGGCCGGGACACGGCGGATTCGTTGGCGACGGTCACGGATGGCCCGCGTCCCTTGCCAATTTACACCCTTGCCACGCGACCGCCGCTGGCAACGCCGTCAGCGACGGAGACGGACGAGATCACCAATGCCTTCTTGATTCGTGCGTCAAAGCAACTTGACCCGTTGTGGCAACTTTGCCAGACGATCCTTCAGATTTCAAACAAAGAGACGCGGCAAACGCTGCTGCTCGATGGCTTCCTGCGCATTAATTCATTGATTCCCCGGCTCGGCTCCGAAGTGGTGCATCCGGCGTATCGAATGAGTGCCGCGCTGGAAGGGTTGCTCAGGAAAATGCTGCAAAATCCCAAGTATGCCTCTCCATCCACGCTGGACACCCTGGCCACCGCGGTGGCTTTGCTTACTGACTTGTGTTCAGCTGGACTAAAAGCGGACCTGGCCATCAATCCACCGATTCACATGTTGGTGGTGGATGATGATCTCGTGGCGCGGCGGACTCTCGTCGGCGCCTTGCAAACGGCGTTTAAGAAGCCGGAGAGCGCTGAGAACGGAGAGGCGGCGCTCGCCCTGGCGCGGGAAAAACCGTTCAACGTCATATTTCTGGACCTGGTCATGCCTGGCATGGACGGGTACGAGGTCTGCTCAAAAATTCGCCAGACCGTTCCCAATCGCGCCACGCCCGTGGTGTTTGTGACCGGCCAGAGCGATTTTGACACGCGCGCCCGGATGAGTCGCAACGGGGGCGACGACCTGATGGGGAAACCGTTCCTGACTTCGGAAATCACCGTCAAAGCGCTCTACGTTCGCTCTGCGTGGTCGTCTCCAACAACTGAAGGCAGCTCCGCTCACCGCTTGATTGAATCCAGCGTCTGTCATGCCGTCCTGCTTGCAATCAATGACGGCATAGGACATCCCGCGCTCATCTGATTGCCAGAGTCAACGAATTGGACTAGCCTTCCGATGGTGGGGCGCTTAGCTCAGCGGAAGAGCACCTCGTTTACACCGAGTAGGTCGGGGGTTCGAATCCCTCAGCGCCCACCAGTTTTCCTCAAGAAATTGAGGTTTCTTGTGTTGCTGACACAGTTCTGACACAAGAAACGGCTGAAATTGAAGAGCGCAAAAGTGAAATATCCAAAGCGCATCAAACACCGTGGCCGCGTCCTCGCCACGATTTACGGCAAGTGCAAAGGACGTGAATCTTACCGCGTGGCGTGGCAAGTGGCCGGACAGCGGCGCATGGCGTCTTTCCCATCCTACTCGCTCGCCAAACGTCACGCTGACGCGCTGGTGAAGGATTTGGCCAAAGGCTCGCAAGTCACCGCCTTGCATCCCGCGCAGGCCCGCGACGCGCTGGCCGCGTTTGAACGTCTCGCGGACTTCTATCGCACCACAGGCCGCCGTGTTTCACTGCTGGCCGCCGTGTCAGAATTTGTCGAGGCAGTCCGCCAAGTTGAACGGGCGCACGATGGGGGAAGCCGTCGAGGGTTACTTGCGCACCGTCGCCAGCGTGAAGCGCAAAGACATCAAGCAAGCCGTCGAGGAATTTCTTCAAGTCGACGCCCCGCGCACCAAAGCCGCAGAAGGCCAGCGGGCGCAACTCTCCGCCAAATATGCCTACAACCGCGCAGTTCAACTGCACCGATTCGCCGCCACGTTCCCCGGACACCGCCGTTTGCGATTTGAGCAAGGAACACTTGGACACCTTCATCGGCTCGCTGGACACGATGAAAACCACGTCTCGCAATCGCCGCGCCGCCAATTCCGCCAAATCCCGCAACCACTACCGCGCCACCATCCGGCAATTTCTGCAATGGGCAGTCCGCAAAGATTATCTGCCCCGACGCATCGCTTGAACGAAGCCGACGCCATGCGCCCCGAACGCGCCAACACCGCCGAAGTGAGTTTTACACCCCGCACGAATTTGCCGCGTTGCTGGAAACGGCCAACGATACACATTGCGCCCGATCATCGCCATTGGCGGATTGGCCGGACTCCGCACGGCCGAATTGCTGCGCTTGGATTGGGCGGACGTGTGGCGCGTGCCGGGACACATTGAAATCACGGCGGGCAAGGCCAAGACACGCCAGCGTCGCCTTGTGGAAATCTGCCCCGCGCTCGCCGCGTGGCTTGAACCGTTTCGCACGCGCACGGCTGGCAAACTTTGGGTCGGCCATGAAATCACGTTTCAACAGCATTTCGTGGAACTGTGCGAAGGCGCGGAAGTCACGCGCAAAACCAACGGATTGCGCCACACCTTTTGCTCATTTCACTTTGCCGCGCACGCCAACGAAAACCAGACCGCGCAACAGGCGGGCAATTCGCCCGCGATGATTCACGCGCATTACAAGGGACTGGCCACAAAAGCCGAGGCGGGAAAATGGTTCAACGTGCGCCCCTCCAATGCCGCTGCGAACGTCGTTCCCTTTCCAAAGAAAGCTGGTGCATGAAACCTCTGACGATTGAACTGGTGAAGGGCCAAAAGCGAGAATTCAAGTTCCTCGGCTGGAAAGATGATGGCTTGAGTTTCTACGCTACCGGGATGGACGGTCAACCTGCTGTGATATCACCCGTGAGCGCTTACCCATGCGAAAAGGAACGGAGTAATACTCGCGGAAAAGTTGCTCGTCAAAATCGGAGGATGAGCTGTCGCGGCCGTCTTCGTTGCTGTTGGCCAGAAAGTGTTTCAACAGCGAGGCGGTTTGCCAGTAACGCGGATTGTCACCTTGCAACCCTTTGACGAACGCGACGACCATGGTGCCGTTGAAAAATGGGTCTTCGCCGTAACATTCCTCCGACCTGCCCCAGCGCGGGTCGCGTCCCAAATCCGCGTTGGGCGCGAAAATGACCAGCCCACCGGTATGATCACATATTTCACTCTGCACTGCGTACCGCGCCTCGTAGCCCTCCGCCGCGGCGACTTGGTGCAACAGTTCCGGGTCCCACGTATTGCCCAGCCCAATCGCCTGCGGAAAGATCGTCGTTAGCATATAAACGAGTCAGGCACCAACATA
>CAWHNV010000059.1:0-9041 GCA_963830785.1 uncultured Acidobacteriota bacterium | reverse complement strand
CGTTGCGAGTTTTTCGACGGCAGAAGATCAGCTTAGCCAATGGCGTGCGTATTCCCGCGGCTCAAGCGGCGCCAGTCTTGGATTCGATCTTAGTAGCATCCGCCCGGGCCCGACAGTCGACTCATTGGTAGTGTTCGCGGAGTGTATATACGACGACGGCGTGAAGAAGGACCTGTTAGCGCAGGCGATCAACCGGTTTGCAAAAGAGGCCTCTGAAATTTGGCGCCAGACCGGAGACGAGACACTACTCGGCGAGCTACTTAAGGATTTGATGACTGTGAATCCCGCATGGTCGGCTTCTTATGCAAGTGAGGAACTCAAGAAGAGTCGGCAGGAATAGATGGAGAAGGAGATTAAGCGAATTGCGGCATTTCTGGCGATAGACCTTCTAAGGCTTGGTGCCTTGCAGAAACATTCCGCATTTGAGGAGGAACAGGAATGGCGCCTGGTCCTACCGATGAGGGTCAGCTCTGCTCCCACAAAGCATCCACGACTCTATCGCCCTAAGGCAACGACGCTAATTCCGTATATTGAATTTGACTTGGCAGAAACCGGCCAACCTCTGCCTCTCACTGACGTAATACTTGGGCCGGGAAGCGAACCCGCGGCTGCGATAGAAGCGACACGCAGTTTCCTCAACTCTGAAGGCCTAACATCAATCACGCCAAGATTGTCCAAGGCTCCGTTCAGGGCATGGTGACGCATCTGGCCTCGTAGCAAGGCTTATTTCCGGCTGATCGAGAACAAAAAAGGCCCCCCGCGCCGCGGAGAGCCTTCATTACAAACGTAAACGTGCGCTTACCCGACGACTTCAATCCCCATCGATCGCGCCGTGCCCTTGATGCTCTTGACCGCCGCATCAATCGACGCCGCATTCAAATCCGGCATCTTCTGCGTGGCGATCTCGCGCACCTGCTTCTCGGTCACTTTGCCCTTCTTTTCCTTGTTGGGCGTGCCCGATCCCTTGTCGATGCCGGCCGCCTTCTTCAGCAGCACCGCCGCCGGAGGCGTCTTGGTGATAAAGCTGAAGGTGCGGTCCGCATACACCGTGATGACCACCGGAATGATCAGCCCGGCCATCTCCTTGTTCTGCGTGCGCGCGTTGAACTGCTTGCAGAACTCCATGATGTTGACCTGCGCCTGGCCCAGTGCGGGACCTACGGGCGGCGCGGGTGTTGCTTTGCCGGCTTCAATTTGCAGCTTTACGTAGCCGGTAATTTTCTTAGTCGTTGCCATGTTGGTTCCTTCGGAACCAGCTTCTAGCTCCTAGCTTCTAGCTATTAGCCGGTCGTTTGCCGTGTGAATTTTGGTATTGCCCTTCTACCGTTCACCTCAAACCGGCACCCGCTAGGTGGGCTTGCCGGCTAGAAGCTAGAAGCTAATAGCTAGAAGCTGCATTACTCAATCTTTTCAACCTTGCTGAACTCGAGTTCGACGGGCGTGGAGCGGCCGAAGATGGTCACCATCACCTTCATGGTTTCGCGATCTTCGTTGATCTCGTCTACCACGCCATTGAAGTTGGCGAACGGCCCATCGGTGATGCGCACCTGCTCGCTCTTCTCGAATTTGATCTTGAGCCGCGGCTTGTCTTTGGCGGTCTCACTGCGGAAAAGAATCGAGCTTACTTCTTCTTCGCTCAGCGCCACGGGCTTGTCGCCGGTGCCCAGAAATCCCGTCACCTTGGGCGTGTCTTTCAGCACGTGCCACAAGTTGTTATCGAGATCCATCTCCACCAGAACGTAGCCGGGCAGAAACACCCGCTCCACCGTGCGCTTTTTGCCGTTGACGATCTCCGTCACCGGCTCGGTGGGAATCATCACGCGGCCCACGCGGTCTTTCAATCCAAAGGCCTGCACGCGGCTCTCAATGGACTCGCGCACTTTGCGCTCAAAGCCCGAATAGGCGTGGAGGATGTACCACTTGAAGAGCGGATTGCGCACCGGCTCCGCTGCCGCGGTCTCGGGCGTTGCCTCAGCAACTTCGGGCTCTGCTGCGGCAGCCTGCGGCTTTGCTTTCGCGGCCTTGGGCTTCGCTGCCTCGGATTGGGGCGCTGCCTCGGGCTCGACCACAGCAGCCTGTACTGCGGGCTCCTCGGCTTCGGCCGGCTCATTCACAGGTTGTTCTAAATCCGGCTTTTCCAGCTCCGGTTTTTCCAGCTCTTCTGACATTACCCTCTCGATTCCGGAATGCTCGCTCCTATTGCTGCAGTCCACCCAGGCTTTTCAGCAACGCCTTTACTCCCAGGTTAAACACTCGGTCGACAACAAAGAAGTACGCGCCGAACAGAAACACGGCCACGATCACTACGCCCGTGGTCGCCTTCACTTCCTTCCAGGAGGGCGAAACTACCTTGCGCATCTCCGCGCGCACGTCGCGCAGAAAGCCGGCAAATTCGTTCCACTTGTTCATCGCCCCGCCTCCAAACTCCGCCAGCGCACCCGGCTCCTGCCGCTTGGCGGACCGCTCTTCGCCTCGTTCGACTGCTGTTTTCGTGGCCATACTACTTCCCTTCTATGTGGACCGTGGTTCGTGATTCGTGGTTCGTGATCCGAACTACCTGAATTTTCTCAGGCCCTTGCAGCCGGCTCGTGATTGCAACCCACGATCCACGGCCCACGATTCACGATCGTCCAATCTGGCAGGGGCGGAGGGATTCGAACCCCCAAGTCCGGTTTTGGAGACCGGCAGTTTAGCCGTTGAGCTTACGCCCCTAAAAATGCAGGGAGTAGGGAGTAGCCAATAGGGAGTAGATTCCTGAGCACCGACGCGCCGTTTTCTATTCCCTACTCCCTATTCCCTATTGCCTGTTCTTTTACTTCGCTTCCTTGTGCACCTGGTGCTTGCGGCAGCGATTACAGAACTTCTTCAGTTCAAGACGGCCGGTGACGGTCTTCTTGTTCTTCGTCGTTGAGTAATTGCGCTCCTTGCACTGCGTGCATTCCAGCGTGATGATTTCCCGCATTGCTCAGTCCCTTCGCTAGTTCTCAGTTCTCAGTTATCAGTTTTCAGTTCTCTTCGTGCCGGCTCGAGGCTCTTCGATTTTCCAGCCCGCACCCAAACTGATTACTGACAACTGATCACTGACAACTTTCACTTAATAATTTCCGAAATCGCGCCCGCGCCCACCGTGCGTCCGCCTTCGCGGATTGCGAAGCGCAAGCCCTTTTCCATGGCCACCGGCGTGATCAACTCAATCGTCAGCTCCACGTTGTCGCCCGGCATCACCATCTCGACACCCGCCGGCAACTCCGCCACTCCCGTTACGTCTGTCGTACGGAAATAAAACTGCGGACGGTAGCCCTTGAAGAACGGCGTATGACGCCCACCCTCTTCCTTGCTCAACACGTATACCGAGCCCTTGAACGTGGTGTGCGGCGTAATCGATCCCGGCTTCGCCAGCACCATGCCGCGCTCCACATCTTCCTTCGGCGTGCCGCGCAGCAGGATTCCCGCATTGTCTCCGGCCATGCCCTCGTCGAGCTGCTTCTTGAACATCTCGACGCCGGTGCAAACGGTCGTGCGCGTCTCGCGGAAACCAACAATCTCCACGTTCTCGCCCACCTTCACCTTGCCGCGCTCGATCCTGCCCGTGACCACAGTGCCACGCCCAGAGATCGAGAAGATATCTTCAATCGGCATCAGGAACGGCTGATCCACGGCGCGATCCGGACGTGGCACATAACTATCCACCGCCGCCATCAGCTCGTCGATCTTCGCTTCCCACTTGGGCTCGCCGTTCAAGGCGCCCAAAGCCGAGCCGCGAATCACCGGCGCGTCTTCCGGGAACTGGTACTTACCCAGCAGCTCGCGCACTTCCATCTCCACCAGCTCGATCAGTTCCTCATCCTCAACCGCGTCGCACTTGTTCAGAAACACCAACACCGAGGGCACACCGACCTGGCGCGCCAACAGCACGTGCTCCTTGGTCTGCGGCATCGGGCCATCGGTTGCGGCAACCACTAGAATCGCGCCATCCATCTGCGCTGCGCCGGTAATCATGTTCTTGATGTAGTCGGCGTGGCCCGGGCAATCCACGTGCGCGTAGTGACGGTTCGCGGTCTCGTACTCCACGTGCGCTGTCGCGATCGTAATGCCGCGCTCCCGCTCTTCCGGCGCGTTGTCAATCGAGTCGAACGAGCGGAACTGATTCTTCGGGTTGTGCTTCTGCAACACCTTGGTAATGGCCGCCGTCAGGGTCGTCTTGCCATGATCGATGTGGCCAATCGTTCCCACGTTGACGTGCGGCTTGCTGCGATCAAATTTTTCCTTCGCCATAAAAGTCCTAAATCCCTTTCATCGCTTGTACTGCCCGTTTCATCTCGGGGCGCCGGCGTTCCGGCTCCAGCCCCCAAAAAATCCAAGCTTGTAGCTCGTAGCCTGTAGCCCGTAGCTGATTCGTTCCAGCTACAAGCTACCGGCTCCTGGCTACCGGCTCATTTCTCAGTAGTACGCGTACAACTTCAAATACCTTTGCCGCAACTCCAGCGGCACCGCTTCCACCAGCCGCAGATACCGTTCGCGCGTCAATCCCTGGTCGCTCACCGGCAGCGCCTGGTAGAGCGCAATCGCTTCCTTGCCCAGCAGCCCGCGCCCCAGAATGCCTTCATAATCCCGGATGCGCAGCTTCGACTTCTTCACGCGATTCAGAAAAACTTCTACGTCGCGCGCATCGAATACCGCGTCGATCAGCGCATGAAGCTTCTCATAACCCTGCTCATCCTTGACCGCGATCGCTACCTGTTCAAACATCGAATCCCGATCCTCATTTCGAAAACCAGCTTTCAGCTCTCAGTCGTCAGCTTCCAGCTTTTTTCCCTGCCTGCGCTCGCCGCATCGGTTCGTTCCAACGATCCGAAACTGACAGCCGAAAGCTGATAGCTAACAGCTAGTCTCTGGAGCGGGAGACGGGGTTCGAACCCGCGACCAACAGCTTGGAAGGCTGTGACTCTACCACTGAGTTACTCCCGCCCGTAAAGCCGTGAACCGTGTACCGTGAACCTCGTCCGAGCGCCGTGAACGGTTCACGATCCACGGATCACGGTATTTCTGGAGCTGATGACCAGGATTGAACTGGTGACCTCTCCCTTACCAAGGGAGTGCTCTACCAACTGAGCTACATCAGCCCGCTAACCCCTAAAAGCAGCTTTCAGCTATTAGCTCTCAGCTTTTAGCTTCATCCTGCCGGCGCAAGCCACTTCGACCCAACCCAGCACGTACAAGCTAAGAAGCTGATAGCTGAAAGCTAAGAGCTGTTCTTCCCCCCCGACCTGCGAATCTTCTCCGCCTGCCGGGCTAACACCGTACGCAAAGCCAGCCCACCAATCACGATCAACGGAACCAGCCTTAACTCCACCGGCCGTCCATAAACGAGTACCGAGCCCTCGCCCATAGTCAGCCACGCCAACACGGCCAGAACGGCAAACAGCCCCATGGCCACCCAAAACTTGCGGTCAAGGTCCCCGCCGGAGCCGTGCAGCTTCCCGTTCTCCCGATCGGTTTCCATCCGCGCCGCGATTCTTATTCCCTTGGTCCTCAGTCCCTTAGTCCCGAGTCCCTCAGTCCCTGCATTTCTGGTGCACAGGGGAGGATTCGAACCTCCGTAGCTCGCAAGGAGCGGCAGATTTACAGTCTGCTGCCATTAACCGCTCGGCCACCTGTGCCCATATTGTCCATCCTCGTTGCCCCATCCTTTCTCCCTGCGGCTTGCCGCAGGGAGAAAGGATGGGAACCGACTTTTCTCATCCCGCTTCCACACACGCCGCAACGCCCGGAGGCATCCGGACTCACGAGCCTGCGCCTGAAGTGGGATCACCGCGGAGGACAGGCCCGGCGCTCATTTGAACTTGCGCCGGAAAACTTTCGCCGCATCGACTGCCTGGTTTCGGCTTCCTTTTTGTGGAGCTGGCGAAGGGATTTGAACCCCCGACCCTCTGATTACAAATCAGATGCTCTACCAGCTGAGCTACGCCAGCTCTTCAACCACGGAAAACCTGCCCGAGGCGCCGAAAAGTGCGCGGACACACTCCAACTTTCCGCGTACACGGCACAGAAATCAAGGTTAGCACAGTGCCGCAGCCGGAGCAAACGCGGAAAAAACCCGAAGCGGGCGCAGATAAACGAATTGCCAGGGAAACATCGCAACAATCGCTGAAAATTACCCCTCAGGCGGCTCGCCGCGCGATCCGCTTCAGCGCCGGACTTTTCGCGGCGCGGCGCAGGTCGTACTCATTCTGCAAATTCAACCAGAACTGCGCCGGCAAGCCGAAGTACTTGCCCAGCCGAAGCGCCGTATCCGCGGAGACGGCCCGCTTTCCGCGCACGATGTCGCCCACGCGCGGCGCCGGAACGTGAATGTCCTTCGCCAGCCGATAAGCGGTCAGTCCCAGCGGCTGCATAAACTCAGTCTGCAAAATCTCTCCGGGATGAATGAGAGCCGCTTTACCGGGCATGTTTCCCTCCAGTGGGCATTCCTGTCAGTGGTAGTCGGCCGCTTCCACGTCGTGCGCGTTGCCATTTCGCCACGCGAAACAGATTCGGTACTGGTCGTTGATCCGGATGCTGTATTGGCCCTGCCTATCTCCGCGCAATTTCTCAAGCCGGGTGCCAGGAGGCACGGTCAGGTTTTCCAGCGCCAGTGCGGCGTTCAATATATACAGCTTCTTTAGCGCCTGCCGGTTCAGTTTAGCCGGCAAACGATTGCACCTGCCGGTTGTCCAGAGTCTCTCGGTGTCCGCATCCCGGAACCCGGCGATCATGCCCTATAGTAACGTGTCGCGTATAGAAATGCAACGCGTACCCATCGCGCTCTCGCCGTCACGCCTCAACGATCGAAATATGCAGTTCCTCCTGCGAACGCAACAGCGCCGCATGGAACGCCGTGATCATAAAAAACAGCCAGCAGCCAATCGCGTACGGAACATACGGCGCCAGGGCCTGTGCCCACGGGGAGTGCGTCCAATGCGACGAACTGGGAGCGATCATGTGAAAAAGAATGAACAGATGCGACAAAGGCTTGATCGCGACCGAGCCGCCCGTCAGGTTCAGGCTCCAGCGCATCCATTCCGGGCACCAGCGCTTGTAGGAGTGCAGCAGCCAGCGGCCCTCCTCCGTGCGCCCCAACTGAATCTGCACCGCAATCGCCGCCGCCACGCAAACCCCGAACAGAACGCCCGCCATCCAGTAGTAGCCGTAAGGCCGCAACTTTCCGTGCATGGCCAGATTCACGCCCAGCATCACCACGCTTGTCGCCAGTCCCGCGAGGCCGGCAATCTCCGCCAGCCCGCACACCAGGCGAAACGTCTGCGAGAGCACTTGCGGCATGGGATCCAGTGCCGTCGCTCCCATTTTGGCCGGCGTAAATGCGGCAAAATCCGATCCCGCCAGGTCGCTTTCAAGCAGCACCGAGTCCGCGGGATCGTCCGGATTCACGTGCACCGGCACCGTGCGCCCCTTGAACTGCGCCGCCCACTGTTTGGCCTGCTCCTTGGTGGCAAACGGCCGCTTGAACTCGCCCATCTGCAGCTCCGGATTGCGATAGAAGTACGTGAGCGAAACCGCAAGTCGATCCTTGCTCTCAGGCGTGATGTTCTTGAGGACGGCGGCCACGTCGATGGTTGCCGTCACCGTCGGCCAGTTCAGCGCCGCCCGCAGCCGCGCCCGCGCCTTCCTCTTCTTCCACCAGCGCAACGCGGCGACAAACAAAATCACAAGGGCAGCGCCCACCACCCGGCCTGACTGGTCGATAATCCCAGCCGCACCGGTAAGGACCCCGGCTCCGATTTGTGCCAGCGCAAACACAGCGCAGAACTCCATTCCCCGTTTCACGCCGATTATCGCATGGAAATCGCAGGCGCTCGCGCCCCGCGCCACCAAAACGCGCCTTGCGTAATTGCCCGGTATGGTAGATGATGGCGGTGCTTCCCCTTGAAGGGCTATCGTTGTACCGAAGATTGAAGGAGAAGCTCCATGCGTAAAAGTATTGCCGCAGCCATCTGCCTGGCATCCTGCTCGCTGCTCATGGCGCAGCAAGCGTCCCCACCCACCCCACCTGGCGCCAATCCCGACTCTGGTCCTGTTGCCGTGGCTCCTCCGCAGCCCCCACGTCCGCCGCAGCCGCACACGCTGATGGACGGAACCCCAATAAAGTTGCGCCTCAGCGAAACCATGACCTCAGCCAATGCCAAGGTCGGCCAGGAGGTTCCGTTCGAGGTCGTGGAAGACGCAACGGTCGACGGCGTGGTCGTGCTGCCCAAAGGTTCAACGGCAATAGGAACCGTCACCGACTGCAACCCTAAGAAGAGCATGGGGAGGGCTGGGAAACTGAACATCAGCATCACCTACGCACGCCTTGCCGATCAGGAGAAGGCCGCACTACGGGCCATCCAGGACAACAAAGGCGGCGGTCATGTGGGCGCAATGACCGGGGCCATCGTTGCGACCTCGATCGTTTTCTTCCCCGCAGCCCCGCTCTTCCTCTTCATCCACGGAAAAGACATCACCCTTCCGCAGGGCACCGAAATCACCGCATTCGTGGATGGCGATATGCACCTCGACATGGCGAAATTCGCCGTGGCTCCGCCTGCGCGGGCAAACGCGGCTCCTGCATCCCAGGCAAGTCTCGTAATTGATTCGGCTCCTTCTGGCGCGGACATCGAAGTCGACGGCGCGTTCGTCGGCAACACGCCCTCCACCGTTTCCGTCGCTCCGGGCAGTCATCAAATTGCCGTGAAGAAAAAGGGCTTCGCCGATTGGACCAAGACCCTCAACGTGACCGGCGGCAATGTTCACCTGAGTGCTGAGTTGGAGCCAACCGCTCCCCCCGCGCCTGCCGCGGTACCTGCTCCCGCACAGACATTCGCACCTGCCTTGCCGCCGCAGTAGCCCTGCGGCAGTGGCGCCGTTTTCATTCCTCACCGTTTCACCACGAAAGGTCCATCCGCACGGCGGATGAGCCTTTCGGCGTCTATTGGCGCCTCGCACAGCAGTACGCCCCTTGCGCAATCGCCCATCATGGTGGATGATTCCTATGCTCTCTCAAAACT
>CAWHNV010000058.1:0-14851 GCA_963830785.1 uncultured Acidobacteriota bacterium | reverse complement strand
CTTATGTTCGTACCCCTTCGACGACGACTACGTATTGTTAAGAGGCGTGCGATCTGGCCAAAAACTGCGAGCCCACAGGCCGCTCGGCACGCTAATTGCGCATTCCACTACAATAGCTTCAGCGCGCATGCGCAGCTCAGAGCGCACGCCATCGGAAGCTTCATGCCTCCAGCGAAACGTTTCATTTGTATTCACGGCCACTTTTATCAGCCGCCCCGCGAGAATCCCTGGCTGGAGACGGTGGAAACGCAAGACTCCGCGGCTCCCTACCACGACTGGAACGAGCGTGTATGCGCCGAGTGCTATGCGCCCAATGGCGCGGCTCGCATCGTAAACGAAAAGAATCATATTGCGCGCATCGTCAACAACTATGCGCGTATGAGCTTCAACTTCGGACCCACTCTTCTCAGTTGGCTCAAGGAAAACGCGCCGCGCACCTATCGCATGATTTTGGACGGCGAGAGCCGCAGCCGCCAGCGCAACCGTGGGCACAGTTCAGCCATGGCGCAGGTTTATAGCCACATGATTCTGCCGCTGGCCAACGCGCGCGACCGCGTCACGCAGATCCGCTGGGGCATCGCGGACTACGAAAACAGTTTTGGCACGCCGCCTGAAGGCATGTGGCTGCCTGAAACTGCAGTCGACACGGCGACCCTCGAAGCCCTCGCTGCAAACGGGATTCGATTCACCGTGCTGGCTCCGCACCAGTGCAAGCGGATTCGCCCCATCAAGAATGACACCAAAGTTGGCGAGGTCGACTGGATCGACACGCCCGACGCCACGGTCGATACCACGCATCCGTATCTCGTCCGCTTCGCTTCCGGCACATCGATCGGCGTCTTCTTCTACAACGGTCCCATCTCGCGCGCCATCGCGTTTGAGGGGCTGCTCGACTCCAGCGAGAATCTCGTCGCGCGCCTCAAAGGAGGATTCAAAGACAGCGCGCATCCGCAGCTGGTGCACGTGGCCACCGACGGCGAATCGTACGGGCATCATCACAAGTACGGCGAGATGGGGCTGGCCTATGCGTTGCGCCTGCTGGAACAGGACAAGACCGTCAAGCTCACCAACTACGCCGCCTTCCTCGAGCAGTTTCCGCCGGAATTCGAGTGCGAGATTGTCGAAGACACTTCATGGAGTTGCGTACACGGCGTGGAGCGGTGGCGCTCCAGCTGCGGCTGCAACGGCGGTCGGGCTGGCTGGAACCAGGAGTGGCGCGCGCCGCTGCGCCAAGCGCTGGACGAGCTGCGCGATGCACTGGTCCCGCTCACTGAGCGGTATGGCAACAAACTCTTTCGCGATGTCTGGACCGCGCGCGACGCCTACATTCAGGTGGTGCTCGACCGCAGCGCGGAATCCGCCGACAGCTTTTTCGCCGCGTATCAGACGCACCCGCTCAGTGAAGACGAGCGCGTGCGCGCCCTCGAACTCATGGAGATGCAACGCCACGCGCAACTCATGTACACGAGCTGCGGATGGTTCTTCGACGACATCAGCGGCATCGAGACCGTGCAGATAATCGCCTACGCGGCGCGCGTGCTGCAACTCGCCCTGCAGATCTTCGGTGCGAAGGCCGCGCCGCTCGAACCCGCGTTTCTCGCGCGCCTGGCCGAAGCTCACTCCAACGTTCCCGACGCAGGCGACGGCGCCAGCATCTACAAAAAATGTGTCGACACACAGGAGCTGCATCTCGAGCAGGTTGCCGCGCACTACGCCATCAGTTCCGTGTTCTCCACGTTTGCCGATGAAACGGAGCTCTTCTGCTTCCGCGTGCGCCGCATTTCCTACGAGATTTATACTTCTGGCCGCGGCCGCCTGGCGCTGGGCCGCGTGCATGTCGCCAGCTCCATCACCGGTAACGCGCAAAGCTTCTCATTTGCGGTGCTCCACTTTGGCGACCAGAACATCACCGCTGCGGTAAAGGCTTACAGAGAGGCCGATGCCGCCGCCTTTGAAGCCCTTTCCGCCGATGTGGTCGGCGAGGTACAGCGTGCCGACTTCCCTGAAGTGATTCGCACTGCTCGACCGCTTTTACGGCCACGCTGACTACTCGCTCACTTCGCTCTTCACCGACGAGCAGCGGCGCATCGTGCGACTTATCCTCAACTCCACGCTCTCAGACATCGAGAACTCGCTCACCACCATCTACCAGGACCACGCCAGCCTGTTGCACTATCTGTCGCAGGCCGGTCTGCCCAAGCCGCCCGCGCTCACCCTCGCTGCCGGCTTCGCCATCAACGCGGGCCTGCGGCGCGTTCTCGAAGTCGAGCCCGTCGACGTAGCGCAGTTGCGCTCTTTCCTCTCGCTGGCCAAGGCCGATCTGGTGCCGCTCGAGACCGCCACGCTCTCCTACATCGCCGACCTGCGCATGAAGCGCGCCATGGTCGACCTGCAAATGTCCTCGGGCTCGCTGGAAATGCTCGATCGGGCGCTGGCGCTGGCCCGCACGCTGACCGAGACTGCCCTTCGACCTGAATCTCTGGCAGGCGCAGAACATCTGGTACGAGATTCTGCGCACCTCCAGCTACGCGCTCACCGCGCTGTGCCGCGGAAGATCGTCCGCGCTGGGACAAAGACTTCAATGAATTGGGCACGTGCCTCAACTTCGACACGGAAGCCATTCGCGCCCTGCAAGAGGCCGACTGCGGCGATGGCGAACGACTGAATCCGCGCGCGATAGCTTCGCTAGTTCCGCTCGGCTTTCACAAGCTTTCCGCCCTTCAGCGCAAAGCGCTCGCCGCGCCACACAATCGTGTCGCCGGCAAAGCCCGCCATCCACAAGCCCATCGCGACCACATCGCGAACGGGCAGCAGCCACAGGTTCGGCAGCACCTCGTGATCGCCCAGCACTGCGGCGCCCACCGTCATGGCCTGCGCCAGCCGCAGAAAGAAGCTCAACCCGAGCAGCCACAGGCTCACCGGACTCAATCCGCTGGCGAGCACGTTGAGCAGCGCCCACACGAGCCCATACGTAAAGATCAGGCCGCTATAACCGGCCGGCCGTGCGTCACGCACCGTCCGCAGCCAGCGCAACTGGTGATCGACGAACTCGCGCCAGCCGTACGCCGGCACGCTCGTTTCCACAACCTCCGTGCTCAGCACAATGCGATAGCCGGCCCGCTCCACGCGCACGCCCATCTCGAAGTCGTCGGCCAGTAGATCCACCAGCGCCACCAGGCCGCCGGACTTTTCCAAGGCGTCGCGGCGCACGGCAAGAGTCGATCCCAATCCGTAATGCACCCCGCGCTCGACCACTTTCGAAACCAGGACACCGGGAATGAAATCCGTGGAAATGGCAAGCGCCTCAAGCCGCGAGGCCAATGTGCCATGTGCCCGCCCGCGAAAGAGCGCCGTCACCAGCCCCACAGGTGCGTGCCGCGCATCCTGCGCCGCTGGAGCGAAACAACACGCAACCCCCTCCAGATAATGCGGACCAACCGTAATGTCGGAATCGTTGATGAGAAAAATATCGTAGCGCGCGTGAGGGGCGAGTTGCACCAACGTGCTGACTTTGCCATTTGTGCCAAGCCGTTCGGGACACTCCACGAGCCGGATCGTCCGCTCGGGAAACTCCACGATCAGTTGCTCTACGGCCGCAGCCGCTGCATCGTCGAGCGAACTCACCCCGAACAGAAGCTCGAACTCTCCCGCATAATTCTGCCGGCAATGACTGCGGAAGGCATCCATCATGCCGGTGTCCAGCCCTTTGAGCGATTTCAGAATGCTCACGCCAGGCGCAAATGCGGCCCTCGGTGCGCGACGCTCACGCAGAAAAATCCGCGCCGCCGCGATGCTCGCGAGAAAGTAGCCCATCCCGATCACGGTCATCGCCGTCGTCGCGATCTCGATAGAATGCGCCAGAATGTGAGGCATAACAGAAGCCAGATTACAGCTTCTAGCTCCCAGCTTCTAGCTCCTAGCTTTTTGTGCGTGACCAGACGGCAGATTCTCCACTGCAGATTCTATGAAAACCTCGGCAAGTTTTGCGCGCAAGAGAACGACGGCGGGAACGTTGGAAATGGTGGCTAGAAGCTAGCAGCTAGAGGCCAGGAGCTGCTTCACTCGTACCTTAGCGCCTCAATCGGGTCCAGGCTCGCCGCTTTCCATGCCGGGTAAATGCCAAACACCAGGCCGATAATGCAGGAGACGGCAAAGGCGATGAGGACCCAGGTCAACGAAAGTGCCGCGTGCAGAAACGGCACGGCAAAATGCAAAATCAGAGTTAGAAGCGCCCCGCTCACAATACCCAGCAGGCCGCCCACCGCGCACAGCGTCACGGCTTCCAGGGTGAATTGCACCATGATATTTTTCCTGGTCGCGCCAATCGCCTTGCGCACGCCGATCTCGCGCGTCCGTTCGGTCACGCTCACCAGCATGATGTTCATCACGCCCACGCCGCCCACCATCAATCCCACACACGAAACCGCGACCATGAAGAGGAAAAGTCCTCCGGTCAACTGATTCCACAGCCGCGTCAGCGACTCGGGACTGAAAATCGCGAAGTTATCGTCCTGATCGGCGCGCAGCTTGCGCCGCACGCGCAGCAATTCGCGCACCTCTTCGGTCACCAGTTGCTTGTTCGCCTGGTCGTCGTACTTCGCAACGATCCAGAAATCGGTAATCTCCGGATGAATCTTGCGGAACGTTTCCAACGGGAAATAGGCCTGGTTGTCCTGCGTGTTGCGTCCGCTGCCGAAGGGCTGAGGCTGCAAATTGAGCACGCCGATCACAGTGAAGACGTCGCCTTCGCACTCTACGTCCTTGCCAATCGGATCTTCGCCAGGAAAAAGATCGGCTGCGGCATCATGGCCCAGAATCGTAACATTCGCGCGGTGTTCTTCCTCTGATTCCGTCCACAGGCGGCCTTCGAGAAAATCGACCTCCTGCACCGCGGTAAACGCCTCCGTGCCACCGGTGAGAATGGTGTTCTGAATCTTGTGTGTGCCGTGTTTCAGCGACACAGCGCCCAGCCCCGTCTGCATATTCTGATACGACAGCTCTGGGTCCACGGCCAGCACATGCGGCAACGCGCGAATTGCGATACCGTCTTCGAAGGTAAGCTTTTTGCGGTTCAGTTCCTCGGTGGTGGGCCGGTGGCCGAAGGGCTCGAAATGATAAATCCACAGGGCGTTCGTGCCCAACGTGGTCACAAAATGGTCGATGTTGGAATTGAGCCCGTTGATCGCCGAGGAAATCAGAATGACCGTCGCAATACCGATCAGAATACCGAGAATGGTCAGGCCGGAACGCATCTTGTTGTTGCGCAGCGTATCCAGCGCCATCTTGACGGATTCTCGGGATTGGCCGGTTGCTTTCATAGTGTAGTTGTCAGTGACCAGTTGTCAGTTTTCAGTTCGAAAATCAGGTCTTAGATTGACTCCAGCAGTCCGTAAATCATCTTTCCAGCTTCATGGGACATACCCTCTGCTTCATCAATTGAGGCAGTGCCCGCGAATTTGAGCGCCCTGGCAATTTCGAGTTGCGTCTGAAGTTCAAAGTTCGAACCACGCGCGATGCCAAGGAATTGTTTGAATTCTCCAACGCTCTTCCTGCCTTGTCCCTCGGCGATGTTGCCTGGGACTGAAACTGCGGATCGTCGGATTTGGCTTATGAGCCCATATCGCTCCTCGCGAGGGAAATTCTGCGTCAATCGGTAGACCGCCACAGTCAATTGCATCGCTCGTTGCCAAACTACAAGATCCCGAAATGATTGCGCCGCTAACTTGCTTCCCATTATTCCCCTCCGTTCCAGCTCAAGGACTGAACGACCGACGACTGATTACTGACAACTGACCACTGACAACTCTTTTTAAAGCTCCGCTCTCAGCGCCGTAATCGGATCGAGGGCGCTTGCCTTGTGCGCCGGATAAATGCCAAAAAACAGCCCGACCGAGATGGCGACAATCAACCCCACCGCAATCGACCACAGGGCCACCACAGACGGAAATCCGACGGCCAGCGTGATGGCCTTGGCGAGGCCAACGCCGAGAAAGACTCCAAGCAGCCCACCGATCGTGGCCAAGACTGCCGACTCAATAAGAAACTGCAGCAAAATATCCTTCCGCTTCGCGCCCAATGCCTTGCGCACGCCGATCTCGCGAGTCCTTTCCGTCACCGTCACCAGCATGATGTTCATGATGACGATGCCGCCGATCACCAGCGAGATGGCGGCAATAGCCACCACCACTGCGCCAAAGTTGTCCAAAATGTTCCCCAGCAGGTTTTGAAACGTGGCGCTCGAATCGACGGAGAAAGCATCCGGTTTATCCGGCGCCAGGTGCCGCCGCGCGCGCATAATGGCGCGCAGTTCGTCGCTCACCGATTCCATCACCGCGCCCCCGCCGCCCGCATCCACATAAATCCGCAGACTGCCCTGGGAGCCATACCTCTCGAGAAACGTAATCAGCGGAATCGCTACCCAATTGTCCATGCTCTGGCCAAACATTTTGCCTTGGCTTTGGCCCACGCCAATCACGGTGAACGGTTCACCATCCACGCGGATCTCTTTGCCCAGTGGGTCGCCCGGCCCCAGCACGTTGTCCTGAATATCGGAACCGACAATGGCCACGTGGGCCGAGTGCGTATCCTCCATCTCGGTGAACGACCGCCCCACCGCGATATCCAGGTTTGAGAGCGCGGGCATCGTCCACGTCCAGCCACGGATCTCCGTGTCAGTGGTGGACTGCGTTCCGCGCACCACTTTCCCGTTCTCGCTCGTCCGCAGCGCCCCCACGGCAACGCAGGATTTGCAATCGGAGAGAACCGCCCGGTAGTCGTCGTAGGTGACGTTCTTGCGCTTTTGATACTCGACATACTCGTCGATTGTCATGAACGTCTGTGGCATCTTGCTGACGGTGATTACCGCAGCCCCATAGGTGTTCACCTTCGACGTCACAAACTGCTTGGCGCCGTTGGTCAGCGTGACCACCATGATCACCGATGCCACGCCAATGATGACCCCAAACAAAGTGAGGATGCTGCGCAGCTTGTTCGCCCACAGCGATTGCACCGCGAGTTTGAAGGCCTCTTTGAACGGCATGGCTTCCCGCTCTTATGATACGCACGCGGCGGCTGCGCAGTTCCGGGCATTGCATGCAGCAGCCTTTTGGCACGGGAACTGCAATTGGCGCAAGGCTCGATTCGGCCCGCTGCCTTCTCGTCCCCTCGGTCCCATATTCCCTAGGTCCCTGTACTTCCAAACCCCTTGGCCGCGCGCCCCGAGCCTTCCAGTGTTTCAACCTCTTGGACGGGGCCCGTGAGCACAGGCACGGGAACCATTTGCGCGATCTTTTCGCCGGCCTGGAGTTCCTGGGTGACATCGCCCAGGTTGGTCATCACGATGAGGATCTCGCCGCGGTAGCCCGCATCGATCACGCCGCCCGTCGTCGCCAATCCCCGCGTCGCCATCGACGAGCGATCGCGCACCAGTAATCCCAGGGGCGCACCGGTCTCCGGATCGCGCGCCTCGACAGCGATCCCGGTCCGCAGCTTCACCGTAATCCGCGGCGCCAAAACGGCTCTTTCCAGCGCAAACACGTCGTAACCCAGATCCTCACCCGGATGCGCCACTTCCGGCAGCCGTGCGCCCGCATGCAACCGCTTCACTCGCAACATGGATTGATGGTAGCGGATTCGGCGGTGTTCGCGGGACTACTATGCCGCTCTCGTGCTGCCTAAAAAAGGGAGGGCGGCCGATGCGATGCGGTGCGCCCTCCCGAAAGGAAGTTCCTATTAGTTGTGGGGAGCGATGCCTTTGCTCGAACCCCGAGCCAGCCGGCGCTCATTGTCCCAGGAGCGCGACATCCGGCCCCGGAATCCTCTCCTTGAACCTCTTGTCCAGCCGCGATGTCACCAGCCCGCCGCACCCTACCGTGTGCAGGTAGTAAGTCTGGTCGTGCACATGGAACATGAGGCTGACTTTGTCGTCGGAAAGGACCGAGTCGCCGGGGAAGAGCACCCAGGTGATACTCCGTCCAGCGCCTTGCAGGGTAACTATGTTCATGTTCTTGTCTTCCCTCACCACGTACGTGCCCGCCGGAAAAACCTTGTCCGCGGCCACAAAGTTGAAGGGGACATCGACTTTGACTCTGCTCTGCGCCATTGCGTGTTGAGTTGCCAAAGCAGCCAGCGCCAGCACCGCCGACGCCAGAATGTGAGAGTGGACTGTGAACCGCATAATGTTTCCTCCTGTCTGCGGTTCACACTACCCATCTGAAAAAATAAAGTCGTTAGAATTTCGTCCAGATTCTGTCAAACTTTCGTGAAGGTTTTTGTAGAGTTTTTTTGCGCCCGCTGCGCAGCAGAATTTGCTGCCTCGCGCGGCGCCGCATCATCCCGCGCATCAGACGGCACATTTTCCCGGACAGTGGCCAGCTCAAGGTTGATCAGCCGCGTTTCAGCCTCGCGTTCCGCGTGCGGCAATTTTTCCGCCACGCGCAATGCATGCTCCAGCAACTCGGCCGCCTCAGCGCACGCCTGCCGCTCACAAGCATAGCGGGCTGCCTCGCGCCGCGCCTGCGCACTGCGACGCCAGTCCCCGGCAGCCTCGTAGTGCCATGCCATCTCGCGCGCCACGTGGGACCGGTGGCCGTCGAAAAGCTCCCCCAGGCGTTCCGCAATGCGCCCGTGTCTCTGCGCGCGCCGCGCCGCGCTCTGCCGCTGGTAGAGCACCTCCCCGTAGAGCCCGTGAGTAAAAACGTAGAATCCCGACTGGCTTCCGTCGGGCAGCTCGTCCTGTCCTGCGCGCTCCACAAAGTACACCCTCCGCGCCAGATCGTCGAGGACCTCTTCCGTCTCCACCGCGTCCCGAGCCAGCGCCGCCGCCACCGCCCACGCGGGAAAGGCAACGTCCACCAGGCTCCCGGCTTCAAGCAGCGCCTGCTCCCCCTGAGGCAAGCGCTCGATCTCAATCTCGACCATCTGCGCCAGCTCGTCCGGCAAGCCGCCTTCCATCCGCTCAAATCCCGCCGTCAGCCTCCATTGCGCAATGCCCTTTGCCGGTTTGAGAACAGGCTCCCTGACCAGTTGCCGCTGCGCGATCAAATGCCGCACCAGAAGAAGCGAAAAGAGCGGGTTGCCCTCCGCGTGCTCGTAAATAAAATTGCCCAGTTGCGCCGGCGCCTTCGTCGTCCCGAGCTCCTGCGCGAGCAGCTTCATCACCGCGGCCCTTGTTAAGCGCGGCAGCGCAATCTCCGTGCACAGCCGCTGCACTGCCAGATCGTGCTTCAGAGCCTTCAGCACATGACCGGCACCCACACACCCCGGCCTGTAGGTAGCGAGCACGATGAGCATGGCCGGCGCCCGCCGCCGCGCCAGCGCGGAGATCAGGTCGAGCGTGGCAGCGTCGGCCCACTGCAGGTCCTCGAGAATCAAAATCAACGGCCGCGCACTCGCCAGCTCTTCGAGCGCCGCGCAAAGGGTTCCCGGCATCCGTTCCTGCGCCGCGGGCTTGGGGACCATTTCGCCGGCCGTCTCCTTCACTGTAGCGTGGGCCGTATGCATTGTGCTTTCCGGGCCGCGCCCCAGCATTGCCAGCCACGCCGGCGCCGTCCGCGCCAGCGTCCGGCAGACCGCTGCGCTATCTGGTGACGCGCACAACTGCCCCAGCGCCTCCATGACCGGGTAGTACTCCTCTTTGCCCCCCACCCCCAGCACGCACTGGCCGCGCGCGGCGAGCGCCGCAGAACCCGCGCGCCGGCAAAACGCATCCACCAACGCGGTCTTGCCAATCCCCGCTTCTCCAGCAATCAGCAACACGCGCCTCTTGCCCGCGGCCAGTCGCTCGAACTCCTCTTCGAGCTGCGCAATCTCTGCCTCACGGCCGGCGATTTCCGCAACCTCCCGCGCCGCCGCGCGGCACGCTTGCCGCGACACCCTTGTTGCCCATGGCGGTCCCGCCGCCGCGGACTCTGTGATGGGGGCTACAAAGCGGTAGCCACGCTTGGGCACGGTCTCAATAAACCTGGGTGCGCCGGCGTCGTCACCAAGAGCCTTGCGCAGCTCCAGCACATAGGTCCTCAGCACCTGCGGCTGCACAAACGTCTCCGGCCACAGCGCGTCCATTAGCTCGTCGTGCGTAACCAGCCGCCGCGGATTGTCAACGAGATATTTGAGCACCGAGAAGGGCTTGGGCTGCAAGGCGATCCGCTTTGCCCCGCGCCACAGACATTGGTTCACCATGTCGAGTCCAAAAGACGCAAAATTCTTCAACTCGCCCTGCCTCACCCTCTTCGATCCTAAAATATCCTCGCCCGCAAGCTCTACTGACAACGGATCACTGACAAAGGACCACCACAAAAATGGTCAGCCCCGGCCGGGAATTTACCCAACCGGGGCTGTCGTCATCTGACAAGAGAACCCGTAAGCCGAATTCTGTTCTATGCGGTCATTCCTCTAGACGCCGCGTTGCCGCGGACGTTCATCAGCGACCTACCCGGAGGTTTCGACAACTGCTCGAACCGTCTTGCCGCATCGGGCCGATGCGCAGCCGGCGCCTGGTTCTTGGCCCCGGCTTCCCTCCCTATTTGGTCTTGCTCCGTGTGGGGTTTACCCTGCCACAGCCATTACTGGCTGCGCGGTGCGCTCTTACCGCACCTTTTCACCCTTACCACCACTGCGTGGGGCAGCCCTTTGGAGCAAGTCCCCCGGTATCCCATGGATGCCTTTCCAAAAGGCTGCCCCACGCAGTGGTGGCGGTATATTCTCTGTGGCACTGGCCGTCCACGGGCCTTGACGCCCGCGTCCCGGACGTTATCCGGCACACTGCCCTGCGGAGTTCGGACTTTCCTCTCCCGGAAACCCCCGCTTGCGCAAGGATTTCCAGCAGCGACCGCCCGGTCCTCCTGCCAGTAGGTAGTTTACCGCGAAAGACGAATAACCAGCGCGAATCCTTTTGAATCGGCGGCGAGCAGCCAACCATCCATTGCCTACGGGGCTCGCACTTTCGTGTCAGCAGGCCGGGCGGCCCGCGCAGCAGATTCCCGAAACCAATTCAAAGAGAGGACAAAACCGTGAAGATTGCCACAATGATCGCCCGCTACCTGCTAGGGCTGGTCTTCCTGGTCTTTGGCCTCAATAAGTTCTTCAACTTCATCCCCTCGGGGCCGATGCCGGCCGGAGCCGCCGGGCAGTTCATGGGCGCACTCGTTTCCACCCACTACATCATGGCCGTAGGACTCTTTGAGACGGTAGGCGGGCTCCTTCTGCTCATCAACCGCTATGTGCCGCTAGGCCTTTGCCTGCTGGCGCCAGTCATCGTAAACATCCTTCTTGTCGGCACGCTGATGACACACGTGGCGCTGCTCTCAGGCATCGTGGTCGCCGTCCTCTGGATTCTCGTGTACTCGCGGGTGCGGCCGGCGTTCAACGGGCTCTACCAGATGAAAAGTGTCAACTGAGCCCGGCATCCCGATGCGGCTGGCTGCGATCAACGCAGCAATGGTCGAGCAACTCTAACTCGACCGCATCGACACAGCGAGGTTCTGCTGCTTTGCCTCGAGTCCTTCGCGCAATGCGATTTGCTTCGTGTGACAACGCCTGACATTTGATATAAAGGGTGCCGAACGCGCAAACAGCTCGCATCGCGCCGCAAAGGATCCTTCCACCCATGGCCTCGTCGCAAAGATTCTCCCTGCTCCTCGCCGCAGTCATCTTTTCTCTCGGTCTACACGCCCAGCAACCCTCCGCTCCCGCGGTCCCCTCCGGCCCCGCAGTAATCGACATGACGCCCGTCGCACCGGAGTCCCTTGGCTTCTCCTCCCAACGATTGGAGCGCCTGCACGCATTTATCCAGAACGTGATCGACAAAAAGGAGCTCTCTGGCGCCGTCACCATCCTCGCCCGCCACGGCAAGATCGTCGATTACCGCACCTACGGTGTCCAGGACTTTTCGAGCGGCGTGCCCATGTCGAAAGACACCATCTTCCGCGACTACTCCATGACCAAACCCGTCACCGGCGTGGCCATGCTCATCCTGTACGAAGAAGGCAAGTGGCTGCCCAGCGACCCCATCTCCAAATTCATTCCCGAGTTTGCGCACCTCAAGGTCTTCAATGGCTTCGACGCGCTCGGCAAAATGATCCTCGTCGACCCCGACCACGCGCCCACCATGCACGAGCTCATGACCCACACCGCCGGCTTCAGTTACGGTGACGGCGACGGCCCGGTCGACGCGATGTACCAGAAGCTCCAAGTCCGCCAGGCGCCGAACCCTCAGGAGTTCATCAACCGCATGGCGCAGATCCCCCTCAACTACCAGCCCGGCACGCGGTGGCGCTACAGCCTCTCCATGGATATCCAGGGCTACATCATCGAAAAAATCACCGGGCAGTCGCTGCCCGACTTTATGCGCGACCATCTCTTCACTCCGCTCGGCATGCGCGACGCCGGTTTCTACGTCCCCGCCGATCAACGCGCGCGTTTCGCCACGCTCTACGAGAACAACGGCCACGATGGCCTGCAGCCCGACACTTCCAATGGCAGCGGCATGGGCGACTTCCTCTCTCCGCCCACGACGCCCTCCGGAGGCGGCGGCCTCGTCTCAACGGCCGAGGATTACTACCGCTTCGCGCAGATGCTGGGAAACAGCGGAGAGCTGGCCGGCGTACGCATCCTCGCGCCATCCTCCGTCCGGCTTATGGACACCAATCATCTCCCCGCCAGCATGCTCACCGGCGAATTCCACGTGGGCACGCAAACTTTCCGCCCCGGCTTTGGTTACGGCTACGATTGCGCCGTGGCTTTCGATCCGCAGGCAGCCGACTTGCCCGACGGCAAAAACACCTTCTTCTGGGACGGCGCCGCCAGCACCTGGTTCTGGGTTGACCCGACGAATGACATCGTTTTCGTCGGCATGATCCAGCGCTTGAAAGGCGGCCAACCCAATATGGAGTACTCGACGCGACCCTTGATCTATCAGGCGCTGATCGATCCTTCGAAATAGCCCCGGCAACGCTGCATCACCCGGCGCATCACTACAATCAAATAAGCACATGATCCAGCACCTCTACCTCGGTCGCGTCGACTACGACGAAGCCTTGCGCCTGCAAGACGAGCTGGTCGCCCTGCGTCAACAGGGCCGCATCGGCAACGTGCTTCTGCTGCTCGAGCATCCGCCCGTGCTCACCCTGGGCCGCAACGCCAAACGATCGAACATTCTTGCCTCCGACGAGATGCTTGCCGCGCGCGGCGTCACCCTCCACGAGATCAACCGCGGCGGCGACGTCACCTACCACGGCCCCGGCCAGCTCATCGGCTACCCCATCTTCGATCTGCGCAGCCTGCGCAACGCGAACGGCGCGCGCCTCGGCCCGGTCGATTTCGTCCGCCTCATGGAAGAGGCGCTCATCCGCCTCTGCGGCGAATTTGGCGTGGCGGCCGGACGCATCTGCGGCCTGACCGGCGTGCTGGTGCCACCTGCGGTGGGGTCCTGCGGACGGCAGCCCTTTGGATGAGAGTTGTGGGGGGACGGCGAAGGATGCACTCGGGGGGGAGCGCAAAATCGCCGCGATCGGCATTCACGTCGCCCGCGGCGTCACTTCGCATGGTTTCGCCTTCAACGTCACCACCGATCTCGACGATTTCCGCCTCATCAACCCCTGCGGCATCACCGACAAGCCCGTGACAAGCCTTGCCCGGGAGGTTTCGGACCCGTCGACCCTGCCCACCCTCGAAGCCCTGGCCCACCGCGCGGCCCGGCAGTTCGGCATCGTCTTCGGCGAGCCGATCGAAATGCTCGAAAGCCTCGCTGCCTTGCGCTCTCAGGCACCTCGCCTTGCAGAGCCTGAATTCCCAGCAGAAGGCACTCCGCTCCACGTGCCACCCGCCGTTGAGCGCCTGCGTCAACTGCCCCGCCCAGTAAAAGACCCAACAATCTTGGCGTAATTAGATAGCGCCAGCCTCCTGACCGGGGCCCCTGGGCGAGCGATTTTTGCTCGTCGGGGTGGGAGACCGGCTGTCGTGTGGGCGCCCACGCCCGCACTTCTCAGCGTCAAGCCAGATTCCGCTTCTGGCCCACCCGCGATTTATAATCCGGCAGGAACCGGCGCAGGCCGAAGCGCGAAAGAGGAACGCATGCCAACGGACATCATCATGCCCCAGATGGGTGAATCGATCTTCGAGGGCACGATTACCAAATGGCTCAAAGCCATCGGCGACACCGTCGCAATCGACGAGCCGCTCTTTGAGATCTCCACCGACAAGGTCGATGCTGAGATTCCCTCTCCAGTAGCCGGCGTGCTCGCTGAGATCCGCTTTCCCGAAGGCGCCACCATCGAAGTGAACACCGTTGTTGCGGTCATTGGCGAGGCTGGGTCTTCGGTGACGGCGCCTAAGACCCCACTGAATCCTGTCCAAGAGTCTGCCCCACCGCAGGTGGCCGTTCCACCGGATCCGGTCCAAAGGGCTGCCCCACCGCAGGTGGTGGTGCGCTCTTCGCCGCTGGCCCGCCGCATCGCCAAAGAGCATGGAATCGATTTGAGCCGTGTCACCGGCACCGGCACCGGCGGCCGCATTGGCAAAGAAGACGTGCTGCGTGCCGTAACGTCGCCTTTCCAGCAATCCGCCGCATGGCCAACCTCGGCACAACCATCCGTCCAAAAGTCTGCCGCAATGCAGTTGCCCCCATCGCAGGTGGTCCCTCTCACCCGCATGCGCGCCATCATTGCCGATCGCATGGTCGAAAGTGTGCGCACCAGCCCGCACGTCTACAGCGTCTACAAGGTCGATATGACGCGGATCGTGCGTCTCCGCGAGCAGCACCGCGCCAGCTTCGAGCAGCGTCACGGGGTCAAGCTGACTTTTATGCCGTTCATTGCCGCCGCCGCCGTGACCGCGTTGCGCCGCTTCCCCATCG
>CAWHNV010000057.1:0-29010 GCA_963830785.1 uncultured Acidobacteriota bacterium | reverse complement strand
ACAGCAAATTCCACCGTCCTCTTCGCAGCCGTTCCCGCCTCCGCCAGCGTACTTCAGACCACGCAAACCGGATTGTTCCCGCGCGAAATCTGGGTGGGATCCGATGACGCCACTCTCTATTTGACAAACTACGACTCGAATACGCTGGAAGTCATCTCGACCACCGTGCATTAGCGTGCCGGGTGGTCCGTTCTCTCCCAGCGACAACCCCACCCGCGGAGCTTTACGCTCCAGCCAACGCGCCAGAATCGGCACTTTGAGCCCGCGGTTCAGGCCTCCTTGTACAGCGCCGCTCCAGCAATCGTGCCCACCACCACTTCTACCAGGCCTCCAAGCGTGGTGAAGAGCGTGAGGTGCTTCGAAAACAGGCCGCCAACGTACATGAAGGAGGCATTTGGCACCAGCGTTCCAAGGATCCAGACGGCCACCCCGGCACGGATCGCCGTCGGCAATCCCGCGCCGAAACGCGGCCGAATCGCCGCGTAGAGCCAGATGGCGACAATCCCGCTGACGATGCCCAGAATGTCGAACCCGATCCACATGTTCGATGAGAACGCCTCACGCCCAAGTAAACTCATGCCCTCAGACCAGCGCTGCCCGAGCCACAAACCATCCACTAGGTAGTCCAGAAGATCTGCGACGATCCCGGCAACAATGCCACCAAGAATCACACGGCCATAATTGATCTTGCCCATGACACCTCCTTGATCGGATTTTGGGAGACCACGGGAGTATACGCACGCACATCGTGGTGCGCAACACGGAATTTCGCAGCCGATTCGGGATGGACTTCCGCCGTCGAATGCAGTGTCCCGGCCGCGCCGCATTTGATCAGGAAATAGGGAACCCCGGCGTTCTACTTTGCGTAACAATCAGGGAACCACCGTGGGGGCTTCCATGCACTTCCTGATCTTTTTCGGCGTCCTTTATTTCCTGCCCGCCATCATTGCGGCCGCGCGGCACACCCATAACGCCACCGCAATCCTGCTCTTGAACATCTTCCTTGGCTGGACCGGAATCGGCTGGTTCGTTGCCCTGCTGATGGCGTTCTGTTCCGCGCCCTGCTGGGCCTATTACTATCATCGCGGATGGTAAGTAGAGCGCCCGAAAGAACAGAATCGAATCCGCCGCAGTCCGAGCCGCCCAAAACTGAGCTGACGCGGCCGCGCTGGGAGCTGCGCGACTGGCTCGCAGCCGCGGCACTTTTTGCCGCAACCGCCGCCGTGGTGCTGTGGCAGAACGCGCACGTCGCGGTGCTCTTCGATCTCAGCTACATCCTCAACACCGCCGAGCGCATCGCCCTCGGCCAGATTCCCTACCGCGACTTTCCTCTGGCACACGCGCCGCTCACATTTTTCATTCAGGCCGCCATCATCCGCCTCACGGGCCGCGTCTTTTTTCATCACGTTCTCTATGTCGCAGTCACTGGCGGGCTAGGCACGGTGCTGGCGTGGAGAATCGCGCTAGCCTCGTTGCGCGGTCGCGTGGCCGCAGCGTGGACTCTAGCATTTCTGCTCGCCGCGCCGCTCATCTTCCTCGGCATCTATTGCATCGTCCCCACGCCCGAGTACGACTGCGATTGCGGTTTCTGGCTGCTGGTCGCGATTTGGGCGTTCACGCAACTCGATCGAAGAAAAAGCGCGGCCTTTGCGTTCGCCGCGGGTGCGTTGGCGTGCGTTCCCATGTTCTTCAAGCAGAATATGGGCCTGCCATTTCTGATTGCCGCAGTGGGCGGGGTCCTGCTTCTTCTCGTTCTCAAAGGTTTGTTTCGCACACAAACTCCAGCCGCGGCACCGGATGCACGATCATTGTTCGCATTCCTTGGCGGCGCGTGCGCGGCTCTGTTGGCCGCACTCCTGGCTCTTCATTCGACTGCGGGTTTCGGCAACTATCTTCACTGGACCATCCAATACGCGGGCCAGCGCCGCATGCCCGGACTCAGCCTCATGCTCGGCGTCTACCGCGATCCCACGCTTGCATGGACGCTGCCGTGCGTGGCCGTCGCGTTGGTGTTTTTGTGGTTAGGACCTAAACGACTCTGGACGCAAATCGCTGCCTTCGCCCTGCTCTCCGCCCCTTTTATCTTCACGCTCGCCTCGCTTCTCATCTACGACGATGCCGACGAGCGCGGCGACAGCCTGCTGGCGCTTTGGCCACTGCTGCTCCTGCTCGCGGCCGGATTGGCGCTCACAAATCTCTTCACGTTGCGGCGTCAGATTTCGCTGCGCGTCTTCCTGCCACTGCTATCTGCTCGCCGCCATCCACGGCACATTCCTATCGCAACAGCTTTGGGGATCGACCTACGGCATCTGGCCGCTGCTCATCCTGCTCATTGCGGAATTGTTGGCTTTTCTCGGTCCGTTCGCCGCGCGCGCCAGTGAGCATCGATGGTTCACCCCCGCGCTAACCGCAATCATTTCCGTGACGGTTCTGGTTTGCGGCGGTTTCTACACCGCCAGCGAAGAACGGCTCAACTACGCCAACCTTTCCGACGGCCCCGCGGAGCACTCCGCGTTTCCGGCGCTCGCGGGCCTCGCTACGCCGGGACCGTACCTGCCGGAAATCGACGAGTTGCTGCGCTACGCCGCGGCCAACATTCCCTTCGACGACGGAATTGTCTTAATTCCCGGAGAAGAACCGTTCTATTTCGCCACCGGCCGCACTCCGGAATTCCCTGTACCGTTTTTCGATCCCACCATCGATCCGTATTCTCCGAACGAGATTGCCGATCTCGTCCGGGCACGCAACATTCGCTGGCTGATTGTGAAAACGGACATTCAGACCAAAGAAGACCCCACGCCCGATCGCGCGGAGTTGATGCAGTTGCTGACGCAACAGTTCACGCCAGCAGCGAATTTGCGCGGGTACGATGTGTATCGGCGTTAACGGGAAGAAATTTCGTTGGGTTCCGTGCTTTCCCCGGTCTCAAAGGCGAGACCGGGGGCACCCGGTGGCCGGTGTTCGCGCTGTCATTTTCCGGATTTTGCCTTCCCCGACCGCTTCAACTGCTCCCAGTCCTTCACTGTCTGCGTCGCGTAGGCCGCGCCAAAATCGGAGATCGCTTCAGCGAAGCCGGTGCCCGAACCAATGTAGCCGGCAATTACCTGCGGATCGCCCGAGCGGCCATGGCCGCGCGCCAGCAACTCGCCGCACACCTCGGCGTAGGCTTTCAGGTTCGCGCCCGCCAGATCCTCGATCGTAATGCTCCCCTTGTGATCGTTCAGTTGGCGCACCAGATATTGCCGCCCGCCGATGTGCGTCCAGCCCAGAAACGGATCGGTCTGGATCTGCATGGCGCGTTGTCCTTCGGCCGTGCGTTGCCCGTTGTGCGGCGCAGGGTGCGCGTCGGGCAAATACTGCGCGTACGCCGATGCGGCCTCTTCCTTGATTTGCAGAAACAACGGATCGGCGGGACCGTTGCCTTCAAAGTAGACGCAATAATCGCGCAGGCCCACCGATCCCGTGCCCACCACTTTGAACGCCACGTCTACCGGCCGGTAAAACGAGAGCAAGTGGCGCCGTTGCGGCTCCAGCATCTCGCGATAAGGATCGAGCGAGGCCAGCACCGCTCGGGCCCGCGCTCCCGTAACGCGCGTCAGCATGGGCTTCGATTCCCTGAAGTGGCGCGGCGCGCCCGGCCGCGTTGAAGACGGCACCGTCAGCCGTTCCAGCGTGTGCAGCGGCGTGGCGCGCTCAGCTTTGGCCAGCGCCATTTGCACAGCCTTTGCCATGCCCAGGCGATGCACCTGGAACCGGTTCACTTCCAGGTGCGGCATGCGAGCGAAGGCGCGCATCTGCGCGGCATAACGTTCCACGCACGCCACGGCGGCCTTGCAGCACGGGCCATCTTTGTGTCCCGCCGCGCGCCCCGCCAGCACCAGTGAGGCGGCCATGCGCTTCAGGTCCCACTCGAACGGGCCGTGAATCGTCTCATCGAAATCGTTGATGTCGAAAACCAGCCGGCCGTCGGGCGCGGCAAAGGCGCCCAGGTTGCGCACATGCGCATCGCCGCACAACTGGCTCATGATCCCAGTAGATGGCAGTTGCGCCAGGTCCGCCGCCATCACCGGCGCCGCGCCGCGAAAATACCCGAACGGCGACTCGGCCATCAACTGGTACTTCAACGCGATCAGTGCGGGCACGCGGCCCCGCATTGATCGCTCCACAATCGTCAGCGCCGGAACCGGCCGCGACCTGGCTTCGAGAACCTCGTGTTGGTGGCGTCCCACCTGCTTGCGCCGCGCCTGACCCAGTGCGCGTCGTTCTTCCGGAGTTGCCCATTGCATATTGCGCAACATACACCGTCGACCCACGCTGCAACAACCTGGGGCTGCTCCATCCGCTCCCCGCGGAACCAGTAGGCCTAACGAATCGCAGAAAAGGCGCGAAGTTCTCTGGAGAAAACTTCCGGAAGGAAACGGTGATTTTCCAGAGAGCCAGTGATTTACACTTTTCTTCAGGCCCTCTCTGTTTCTTTTGCGGCCAGAAAACTTTCAATCGGCCCGCTTTCCAGTCCATCTTCCTCGGGAGGAACTCTCCTTGACGCGAGCCGCTGCTCTTTTGTCCGCCGTACTCGTTGCCCTCGCTTTTGCTTCTCACTCCGCAGCCGCACAGGCACCGCAGAAACAACTTACAGTTGAAGACCTTTTCGCGCACGGCCCGCTGGTTCCCAAGCCGCCTGAGACGCTTGCATGGTCTCCCGACGGAAAGCATCTGACCTATCTCGAGGGCGGCGAGTTGATGGATGTGGATCCTGCTACCGGCAAGGTACACGTGATGGTGAGCGCCGCCAAAATGGCTGCGCTCCGAGGCAAGGCCGGCTCCGAACAGGACCGCGACCATCGCGAGCGCTATAACATGGCCGGCTATTTTTGGGCGCCCGACTCCGCCCATCTTCTCTTCGATGCCAATGGACCCCTCTGGCTCTACGACCTGCGCAATGGCACGGGCGTCGAGATCGGCTTTACCGGAGCCGCTTCCGGCGACGATCCCAAGTTCTCGCCCGACGGCTCGTCGGTCTCTTTCATTCGCGACCACTCGATTTCCGTCATCCATCTTCGCAACCCTGGCACGCCCGCCGTCGCCGTGACGCCCAACTCCATGGCCGGCAAAGGGCAATCGATATTGAACGGTGAGGTGGACTGGGTTTACGAGGAAGAGCTCGACACGCGCAGCAACTATTTCTGGTCGCCGGACTCAAAGAACCTCGCCTATCTCGAGATGATCGAAACCGCCGTGCCGCAGTACCCGCTCACCGACTGGATCCCGACCCACGCCCAGGTGGACCTGCAACGCTATCCCCAGCCCGGCGATGCCAACCCCGAGGTCCATGTGGGCGTGGTCAGCGCCAAGGGCGGCAAGACTACATGGATGAATATTCCCATTCATCCCGGCGACTATATCCCGCGTTTTGGCTGGGTCAATCGCAACACCCTGTGGGTCGAAACCCTCAGCCGAGACCACAAGCATCGCGCCCTGTATTTCACCGGCACTGAATACGGCGACGCGCGCAAGATGCTCGAGATCAGTGACGAAAAGTTCCTCGACGAAGATTACGACGTGGCCGTGGGCGATGGCGCCGTGGTTCTCTCGAGCTGGAGCGACGGACACACTCACCTTTATCTCTATAGCTACAACTCCGCCGTTCCGCTCGCCGCGGACGCCAAACTCGAGAAGCAACTCACCAAGGGCGATTTCGAAGTGGGCGACGTGTACGTCGTCGACCCCGCGCGCAAGGTCGTTACCTACGCATCAAACGAAGGCAATCCCCTGGAGCAGCAGATCTGGGAGGTCAACTTCAACGGCGAGCGCAGGCAGTTGAGCGCGGGCGCCGGATTTCACGACGCCGCCTTCGCGCCGGACGGAAGAACCTTTACCGACACGTACTCCACGCGCGCCACGACGCCGGTGATCCGGATTTGCCATGAAATAGAAGGTGCTGCTTCAGCCGACAATTGCCGCGTCTTCTGGGAGACCCACACGCTCGACTCCTACCAGCTAAGATTGCCGCAGCCGCTTCAGATCAAGGCGCACGACGGAACCACGCTCTACGCCACGCTATTGATGCCCTCGGGATCGACTAATCCCGCCACCGTTCCGCTCATCGTCAATCCTTATGGCGGACCGCACGCCCAGGAAGTCGTCAACCAGTGGCACAACGACCTGCTCTTCGACAATGTGCTCGCACAACACGGTTTTGCCGTGCTCCGTGCCGACAATCGCGGCATGGGCTTCCGTGGCCGTGTCTTCGCGCAGGCGGCCTATCGCAACTTCGGTCCCGTACAGCTTGAAGATCAGTTGACCGTGGTCGATGCGGCGCTCGACCAGTTTCCGCGACTCGATCCGCGGCGCCTGGGCTGGTGGGGCTGGAGCTGGGGCGGCACCTTCACGCTCTACGCAATGACGCACTCCGACCGCTTCCGCGCCGGCGTTGCCGTGGCGCCCGTCACCGACTGGCGCAACTACGACTCCATCTACACCGAGCGCTATCTCGGCACACCTGCTGAGGACTCAGACGGCTACCGCGATTTTTCCGTAGTCAACTCGGTGGCGCACTTGAAGGGAAGGCTGCTCATTGCGCATGGAACCGGCGACGACAATGTGCACATTGAAAACACCGTGCAGTTTGTGCAGAAGCTCATCGAGGCCGGCGACCCCTACGACCTGCAAATTTATCCGCGCAAAACGCACTCCATCAGCGGAGCCGACGTGCGTACTAGTCTCTACAAGCGCATCCTGGCGCAATTTGAGATGTATTTGAAGCCGGAGCCACCGGCCGCCGGCGGCAACTAGCGCTGTTTACAGGCTGCGAAAAGCTCCGCAAAAAATGCAAGAAATGTCAGGGCACAACTTCGGTCATGCCCCAACGGCCGCGCAAAAAACTCGGGGCTCTAACCCCTGAGGTGCGCTCTTGAATGAATTCAGAAGAGTGGGTAGCCGGCCTTAGCCTTCAGCTTTCGTGGTGGTTGAACAGATCATCCTTGTCGCGGCAGCCGCACTTGGTGCACTCTAAACAGCACACCAGCAACACCGCCACTCCCACTGTGACCAGGACAGCAAGAACGCTTTCGTTCGCCGTAAGCCAATGCGTTATCGTGTGCATTTTCGTTCACCGTTCCGGGTTATCCGGCCCTCGTAGAGGTATGGTTGTCGACGTATGACGCGTTCGACGCCAGATAGCTGTGTCAATTAGACGATATCCGGACTCTTAAAGGTTATCTTATGCCCCGTTTAGGTCATGTCAGTGACCAAAGGTACATGATTCTCTTGCAAAATAGCGAATAAGAAGCGAAAATAATGCGCATATGGCCTCGGTGCCCACCTCGATCCTCTCACCCGCTCCCGAGGAGTGGCCTGAAGAGCTTGTGAACCTGGGCCGTGAAGAGGAAAGTTCCGGGCTCAAGCCGGAGGAAGCTGCCGCTGCCGAATCCCCGCAGGATTCCTCGCTCAACTGGCTTTTCGTCGATCTCAACTCCTACTTCGCGTCATGTGAACAAGAAGCGCGGCCGGAGCTGCGCGGCCGTCCTGTGGGCGTGGTGCCCATGATGGCCGACACCACCTGCTGCATCGCGGCCAGCTACGAGGCCAAGGCCTTCGGCGTGCGTACCGGAACCATCGTGGCCGACGCCAAGCGGCTCTGCCCCGACATCGTTCTCGTCGAGGCGCGGCACGAGCTCTACACGGATTACCACCATCGTGTCGTCGAAGCCGTGGAAAGCTGCGTGCCCGTCACCGCCGTCTGCTCCATCGACGAGATGGCCTGCCGCCTCATCGGCCGCGAGAGACCGCTCCTCGCCGCCATCGATCTTGGGATGCGCGTGAAGCGGACAATTCGCGACCGCGTCGGTCCCATGCTGCGCAGTTCCGTGGGACTGGCCACCAATCGCTATCTCGCCAAAATCGCCAGCGACATGGAAAAACCCGACGGTCTCGTGGCCCTCCCCCTCGACCTTCTTCCTGAAGCGCTCCGTCAGCTCACCCTCCGCGATCTGCCCGGCATTGGCGCGCGCACGGAAAAACGGCTGAACGAAAAAGGCCTGCACACCATGGACCAGCTCCTCGCGCTCGACTGCGAGCAAGCCGGCGAAACCTGGGGATCGGTGTGGGGCCAGCGGCTCTGGCACTGGCTGCGCGGCGAAGACTTCGAGATGGGCGAGCTTGAACATCAAAAATCCATCAGCCACTCCCACGTGCTCGCGCCGGAGATGCGCACCCCGGAAAAAGCCTGGGCCGTGGCGCACAAGCTGCTCCACAAAGCCGCCATGCGTCTGCGCACGCAGGGCCTCTGGGCCAGCAACATCGGGCTCGCCATCGGATTCGCCGTACCGCGTTCGCAGAACACGCCCGTCTCGCGTTTTGGAGTGCCGGCGCGCGGCTGGCGCAGCGAAATCAAGCTCCACGAGTGCCAGGACAATCAAACCCTCATCGCAGCTCTGCACCGTCTCTGGGACTCGCAACCATCGGGCGAACAATACCAGCACCCCTACTTCATCGGCGTTCAACTGAACAACCTAATCCCCGACCGCCTGCACACGCTCGCCCTCTTTGACGGCCTTGAAGAAGAGCAGAGCCGCACCCGCCTCCTCGCCACCATGGATCAGCTCAACGACAAGTACGGCATGAGCACGCTGGCCCCCGCAGCCATGCTCACCGCCTGGAAAGCCGCGCCCACGCGGATTGCGTTCCACAGCATCCCGGATCTGTTTTGAAGGCAGGGACACGGTTAACAAAGAAGGGGCCCAAACCCCTGGGCTCTCGCTAGACAATCCCTCCCGGAGGGAGGGCCGAGAAAAGCCCAGGCCAGAGTCTGCCGCAAGGCAGACGACGTCCTGGGAAACGGCTCGAAAACACGCTGCCAATCAGTGCGCCAGCGCCTTCGGATTCAGTTTCCCGATGCGCCCATGCGGCCCCACGACAAACGGCAGCGACAATGCGTTCCAATCGCGATCGGCGTCGGGCGCTTCGTGCAACGCCGGATCGGGATGCAATGCGCGCCAGTTCTTCCCATCGTCAACAGAAATGTCCGTGCCGTTCGGCCCCACCGTGATCCAGGTCTTGGTCGCCGCGTCATAGGCCACGGCGGAGCGGTAGCCGTGCGGCTGAGTCGTTGGAACGACCCAATGCCTGTACCGAAGGATTGCGGCAGATTGACTTCCCGATTCAGGTTGTCTGTAGTCGCCCCCAACCGCGATTAGCACATCGCCGTTTCTGGCGATCGAAAAGATGCCGCCGCTTTCTTCCATCGGAAACGGAGCTGAAGGAATCAAGGAGACAATTAATCGGTTGAACCACTCCTTTTCCGGAGGCATTGGATTGCAATCGCAAAACCCTGGGCCTGAGTTCTCGGCCAAGAGAATTCCAGAGCCGCCTTGGCATCCCAACGCAACAGAAGCATCGAAGCGATCTTCCAGAAAGAGAGCAGAGTTGCTAGCAGCAAAGGCGCAGCTGCCTTCGCTCGCCTTAAGCTCACTTATTTTCTGTTCCCAGAGCACCCACGACTCACCGCCGTCGAATGTTTGCTCTAGCTCATAGCGACTTTCCGAGGTCCCTCGCACGGCGATAGGGTCACCAAAGAGAAATCCGTGCAGAGAGTCTGCAAATCTTATGGCGTCCCAGAAGCCGTCTGGATAAGGATTCGTAAACACCAGCTTCCACGTCTGGCACCCATCCGTCGTCTTATACAGCCGCGACAAATCGCCCTTGCCGCTCGACATCACGATCGCCGTGTTCGCATCGAAGGCCTGCACGCCGCGAAAATCCAGATGCTCCGCACCCGGGGGAACGGCGCACGCCTGCCACAAATACCCGCCGTCCTCCGTGCGCAACACCGTGCCGTTCGTGCCCGAGGCCCATGCCACGCCTCCACCCACGTTGTCGATGCCGCGCAGATCGGCCGTTGTGCCCGAACTTTCCATCTCCCACTGCGCGCGGCCGACGCCGCTAACACCGAGAAAGAAAAATGCGATCAAAAAGGCTTGCCGGCTCATACCGAACAGTGTAGGTCCAGCCGAAGGTTTCAGGTCCCAGAAGTCAGGGGTTGAGAAAGCTGGGAGCAAGCGAGCGAGGGAGCAGGCCAATTCAGCGGTAGGCGCTCGGGGCTCCCAGCAAGGCGACATCAATTGGCTCGCTGTATTTCTAGCTTCGCTGACTCCGTTCCTTCGGCTTTCTCCTCTCAAATTCTTCCAGTCCAGTTTCGTATAGGACTTGAGCGTGGGCGGGACGACCGCCAAATGCCATACACAGTGCTGAAATGTCAATGGATAACACAGATGTGTCATTGAACCGGCAGAAGCAACGAGCTTTACTATTAGTTAACTGTAGAAGTAGCTGACGTGGGAATCACGGCTCGGGCAGCCCCCCAGACGCTTCAAGCGGGGCTCCTCCATCCTTCCCCGCGGAGAATCCGAGTCGCAACCCGCAACCCTCCTGGGGAGCAGGTGACCTCACTCGAAGCCCGTTCCCACTGGGACCGTTTAGCGACTCGGCGAAAAGGAGAATCGTATGCGTCAGGGCATTGGCCGCGCGTTCCTGGTTCTGGCATTGCTGGTTCCGTTTTCACGTTTTTCTTTTGGCGACCCATTTGGAGCCAGCGGCACTCTTTCCGCCAGCGGCGATAGTGAAGGGGGATCGCTAGCCTTTCCCTCGTTCACCTTCAGCGGGAGTTCGGGTGCCACCTGGGCGCTCGACAACAATACCTGGAGCGTGGGATCTTCCGTCCAGCCGACGTATGGCCTGAGTTTTACCGACGGCGGTGCCTGGACCCTCGACGGGCTGTCCGGTGACTACAGCACTGGATCATTCACTATCGATGTAACAAATCCGTTTACGGTAGAGGCTGACGGGGCCTACACCGGTGCGCCGGGCGCAGAGTTGCTGGCGTCGGGAGTTCCGATTACCTGGACCGGCCAGATCGATCTTTTTTCGGACAGTGGCGCGCTCCTTTATGACATAGACCTGTCGGGCGTCGGAACTGCTTCTTTTGCTGGATATGAGACACCCAACGGGTATTCCGTTGTTTATGGGGTTGCTGACGTGACCGACGATGCCGCGATTACTCCGGAATCGAGCACGTTGACTCTCATGGGAATTGCGGGGATTGCGTTCATCGTCGGCATCGGATTTCGCCAACACCTTAAACGCAAGAAAGGCTCTGTGGCGGCGGGCGACGCCTTGGCCTGATCTTCGTTCCGGCTAAACTATTGGCGGAAATATTGGATTGATTGGTGGACCTGGTCGGGATCGAACCGACGACCTCTTCCATGCCATGGAAGCGCGCTCCCAAACTGCGCCACAGGCCCACGAGGAAGGAACGACTCTCCTATTGTCGTAGCTCAGGGCCGGCAAGTCAACCGCGGCAGGGGCGCGGAAAAACGACGGCGCTACGCGTGACATCCGGCTTCGAGAGTGGGCACATCCTGGTGCTTGTACATGAGGAAGAACTCGCGATGGCCGAGGCGCTCGGGCTTGCTGGGCTGGCCTGAGGCTACGTCGGCGATCAGGTCCATTAATTCGGCGGCGGCTTCGTCCATGGTGAGGTCGCCGGAGAGGACGCGGCCAGCGTTGAAGTCCATGTCTTCGGTCATGTTCCGAAACGTGCGTGTGTTGCCCGTAACCTTGACGAGCGGCGCGACGGCGCTGCCGATGACGCTGCCGCGGCCGGTGATGAAGAGCACGATCTGCGCGCCGGCGGCGATGAGATCCATGATGCCTTCAGTGTCGTTGGGGTTGGTGTAGCCGAACTGCATGAAGTGCTCGTCGGGCACGGAATCGAGCAGCCAAAGGCCGGGGTGGGGCGGGCGCTCGGAGACGCGGATGACGCCCTGGATGGGCTGGCTGCCGCCTTTGGCGAAGGCGCCCATGCTTTTCTCTTCGATGGTGGTGAGGCCGCCGGCAAAGTTGCCGGGTGAGACGGAGTACTGGCGCACGGCCTTGCAGTAGTTGAGCATTTTGTCGTAAGTTGCGCCGAGTTGTTGGGCGGCTTGCGTTGAGGCCGCACGCGAAATCATCAGGTCGCGGAGGCCGATCATTTCGACGACTTCCTCGAAAATCGCCGAGCCGCCGAGACCGACCAAACAATCGAAGGCGCGGCCGACGACGGGATTGCCGGCGAGGCCTGAGGTTCCATCGGAGCCGCCGCACTCGGCGCCGATGGTGAGGTCGGCCCAGGTCATGGGGACTTTGACTGCGCCTTCGGCGGCGCGGGCGCGGAGTGAGGCGAGGTGCTCTTTGCCGTATGCGACGCTCAGGCGCGTGCCGCCGTGCTCCTGAATGAAGAAGGACTCGGCGGGACGGCCGGAGGCGCGGACGGCTTCGGCGATGCGGTGCGGCTGCGTGTATTCGCAGCCGAGGCCGACGGCGAGCACGCCGCCGATGTTGGGATGCGTGGCCAGCGCGAGCATGAGGCGGATGGCGTAGTCGTTGTCGTAGCAACCGGGGAAGCCGATGACGTGGGTGTCGGGCTCGTCTTTGGCGATCTCCTGCGCTACGAAGCTGGCGCACTCGACGGTGTAGACGACTAGCAGATGATTGCGGATGCCTTTGCGGCCGTCGGGGCGAAGGTAGCCGGACCAGGTGCGAGAGGCTGTGTGGGCGGATGTCGACATCCCCGGTCTCAAAATCGAGATCGGGGGCACCCCGGGGTCCGTGACGAGATTTGCGGCGCGGTCAGGCATAGGCGTTGTCTCCCGGCTCGCCGGTGTGGACGTCGAAGTGGCCAGAGCGTTCGTCGAGCTGGCTGCGGCAGTTGTGGAGATGTACCCACTCGCCGGGCGCGATGGGGCGCGTGGCGATGCCGATGACGATGCCAAATTTGATGACGGGCGCGCCTTCGGGGATCGCGACGAGAGCGACCTTGTGGCCGAGCTCGATCTTCTCGCGCGCAGTCAGGTCGTGTCTTCCGGCGGGGCCGACGATCTGGAGCGGCGCGCCTGCCGCGGCCTCGCCGAGCAACGTGGCGACGTTGTCGGAGGCGTGCACCTGAAAGGCCGAGGCTGCGGATTGCGCCGTTGTCATTGCTGAGAGCGCCGGGATTGGCGCCTGACACTTATTCTATGGCGAAGACGGCGTGGGTGAGGCAAATGCACATCTGGGATTTATGCGGGCAGGTCCTGGTCGCTGTGGTTCAAGCGCTCAAGTTGCCCTGGCGGCCCAAGGAGGGATCCTTAGCTTTTATGGACAACTTCGAATGAATAGCCATCTGGGTCAAATACATCGGCGGCGTAGTACCCCGGATAATATTCTGTTCGCGCCCGCGGTGAAATGTTATCAATGGCTCCAGCCAATAGTGCCGCTTTGTAGAATTCATCGACTTTATCATTGTTCTCAGCCTTGAACCCCCAGTGAATCGATGCTGGATCGGGCCTCCCCTGCTTGAGCCAGAAGAACGCCCTCTCCCCATTACCAAATCCCCACAGGTCAGGATGGTCACCTTCGCCTTTATAAGGGAGAAAGAACCTGATGTTGAGGGGCTTCAAGGCGGCCTCGTAGAAGGCCAATGAACGTTCGACATTGCTAACTGTCAGAATCATGTGGTCGAGCATCGTTCTCTCCTTTAAGTGACGGGCACTCTGAGAGACCCTTTCGCTATTGGATGACTAAGCGTCCGTTCTCCCGTGATGGAGCGATCGCGCCCCTATTTTCCTGCGTGCCGCGCGCCGAATTGGCGGAGCTTTTCAAGCGTGACGGCGGCTTGGCCGGAGTCGATGGCTTCGACGCCCATTCTCACACCTTCCTTGAGGTCGCCGGCGAGGCCTGCGGCTACGAGAACGGCGGCGGCGTTGAGCAGGACGACGTCGCGGCGCGCGCCGGGGATGCCGGTGAGCACGTCGTAGAGCAGAGCTTTGTTGGTTTCGATGTCGCCGCCGGTGAACTGGTCGATTGTGGTGCGTTCGAGGCCAGCCATCTCCGGCGTGATGCGCGCGGCTTTTAGTTCGGGCTTGCCTTCTGCATTCTCCTCAACACGCGCGACGACGGATTCGCCGGTGGTGGTGAGCTCGTCGATGCCATCGGTCCCGTGGACGACGAAGGCGCGGCGGGCGCCGAGCATGAGCAGTGTGCGGCCGACGAGGAGAACGCGGCTGGGAGCGAGGACTCCGATGACTTGGGTGCGCGCGTGGGCTGGGTTGGTGAGCGGGCCCACAAGGTTGAATATCGTGCGGAAGCCGAGGGCGCGGCGCAACGGGCCGAGAGCCTTCATGGCGGGGTGATAGAGCGGCGCGTAGAGGAAGACGAATCCGGTTTCGCGCAGGCATTGGACGGCTAACTCGGGGCCGAGTTCGATGGGGACGCCTAGGGCTTCGAGGACGTCGGCTGCGCCGCAGCGCGAGGTGACGGCGCGGTTGCCGTGCTTGGCCACTTTGGCGCCGGCGGCGGAGGCGACCAGCGCGGCGCCGCAGGAGATGTTGAAGGTTTGCGGACCGCCGCCGCCGGTGCCGACGCAGTCGACGAGCTCCACTCTTTCCTCTTCGGTGAAGGGCATGGGAACGGAGTGTTTCCGCATGACGTCGACGAAGCCGGCGAGCTCGGGCGCCTGCTCACCGCGGGTGGCAAAGACGGCAACCATGGCGGCGATTTCGACGTCGGGCACGTTGCCGGCGAGAATTTCCTCGAGCACTTGAGACGCCTGCTCGCGGGTGAGCGCGGTGCCGACTTCGGCGAGGGGGCGGAGAAGTTCCTTCACCAACGACATGAGAAAAGTATGGCAGAGCGGGGGCTGGGGGGCGAGTGGACCCAGAGAGAATTAGGAAATCGATCTTTGAGTTGTCTCACCCTTTTCCGCCGCGGCGGACGAAAGGATGGGGCACGGAGCTTTGTACTCCGTTGAATGAGGGAAGTTGGGTTCGTGCTATCCCACATCTCAAAAGCGAGATGTGGGGCACCCGCGGGTTGTGCTCAGTTCAGAGAAAGGAGTTGAGATTCGTGCTTTCCCTTCTTAGCGGCAAGAACAAAGGCGTCGCGAAGGTGGGGCACCCCGGCTAAAACGTCTACGACGAGCAGAGTGCGCGAGGCTGGCGAGCCGAGAAATTCCCGCAATTCTGCGTGATAATCTGGGAATTGCTCGAGGTTCCTACCCCTTGAAAATCCACGAATATCAAGCAAAAGCAATCCTGGCGAAGTACGGCGTGCCGGTGCCTAAAGGCGAGATGGCGAACACGCTGGAAGAAGCCAACGACGTGGCTCGCAACGCGGTTTGCCGAAGGCGCTTCGGGCGTGGTGGTGAAGGCGCAGATCCACGCCGGAGGCCGCGGCAAGGGCGGCGGCGTGAAGGTGGCGAAGACGCGCGAACTCGCCGAGATGCACGCGAAAAATATCCTGGGCATGACGCTGGTGACGCACCAGACCGGCCCGCAGGGACAAAAGGTGCAGCGGCTGCTCATCGAGGAGACGGCGGCCATTGAGCGCGAGCTGTATCTCGGCATCGTGCTCGACCGCGCGACGGGCAGGCTGGTGTTCATGGCGTCGCAGGCCGGCGGCATGGAAATTGAAGAGGTTGCGGCCAAGGATCCCACGGCCATTTACAAGGAGACGATCGATCCGACCGTGGGATTTTGGCCATGGCAGGCGCGCAAACTGGCCTTTGCGCTGGGACTCAAGGCCGCGCAGATCAACCAGGCGGTGACGTTTTTCCAGAGCCTGTACAGGGCTTTCATCGAGACCGATGCTTCGCTGATCGAGATCAATCCTTTCATCACGACTACGGACGGCAAGCTCTACGCGCTCGATGCCAAGATCACCTTCGACGACAACGCGCTCTTCCGCCACGCCGACATCAAGGCGCTGCGCGACATTGCCGAAGAGGATCCGCTGGAAGTGGAGGCGAGCAAGTACGCGCTCAACTACATCAAGCTGGACGGGTCGATTGCGTGCATGGTGAACGGCGCGGGCCTGGCCATGGCGACGATGGACATTATTCAGTACGCAGGCGGCAGCCCGGCGAATTTTCTCGACGTGGGCGGCGGCGCTACGCAGGAACAGATCGAACACGCATTTGAGATTCTGCTTTCGGACGCGAATGTGAAGGCGATTTTTATTAACATCTTCGGCGGCATTCTGCGCGTGGACCGGCTGGCGACAGGCGTGGTGGCGGCGGCGCGCAAGCTCAACGTGAAGGTGCCGATCGTTCTGCGGCTCGAAGGTACAAACGTGGAAGAGGGACGCAAGATTCTGAAAGAATCCGGCCTGAATTTTCAAGTAGGCGAAACGATGAAGGACGCAGCGGAACTGGCCGTGAAAGCAGCTTCTAGCCTCTAGCTTCTAGCTGCTAGCTCAAAAGCACCGCGGGGAGATGAGACTTGTCGCAAGACTTTCAAGATCTCACAGTTTGGCAGAGAGCGATGGAATTGACCGAAGCTGTCTACAATCTCACAAAGAGGTTTCCGAAAGATGAAATTTACGGGTTGACCTCTCAGCTTCGGCGGGCCAGCGTTTCAGTCGCAAGCAACATGGCTGAGGGCCGCGCGAGGGGTACGGATCGCGACTTCGGACACTTTCTCAATATTGCACTTGGTTCGACCTACGAGGTTCAAACGCAGCTTTTGCTCGCCGGGCGATTGAAGCTTGGCGATGACGCATCGCGAAAGAAAGCGGAATCTCTTTGCATCGAAACTTCCAAGATGCTTGGAGCGTTCCTTCAGTCTTTGAAAAGCTAGGAGCTAGAAGCTAGCAGCTAGGAGCTGTATTTCATGTCAGTTTTGGTCGACAAAAACACGCGTCTGATCGTGCAGGGCATTACCGGCAAGGAAGGCACCTTCCATGCGATGGCTTGCGCGGAATACGGGACAAAAGTGGTGGGCGGCGTGACACCGGGCAAGGGCGGAACGATGCACGAGGGCTGGCCGGTGTTCAATACCGTGTCCGAAGCCGTGGCCAAGACGGGTGCCAACGCGACCATGATTTTTGTGCCGCCGCCGTTTGCCGCCGATGCCATTCTTGAGGCCGAGGATGCGGGGATGCCGCTGATCGTCTGCATTACGGAGGGCATTCCGACGCTCGACATGGTGAAGGTGTGGGCCAAGCTGAAGAATTCCAAGTCGCGGCTGGTGGGGCCGAATTGCCCAGGGGTGATTTCGCCGGGGAAGGCGAAGATCGGCATTATGCCGGGCCGCATTCACAAGGAAGGTTCGATTGGAATAGTGTCTCGTTCTGGGACACTCACCTACGAGGCTGTGCACCAACTGACGCAGCGCGGCATAGGGCAATCGACCGCCATCGGCATTGGTGGCGATCCGATTATCGGAACAACGCACATTGATGCGCTGCGGCTGCTGAATGACGATCCTGAGACGGAAGCCATTATTATGATTGGTGAAATTGGCGGATCGGCCGAGGAAGCTGCGGCGGAGTTTGTGAAGAAGCACGTGAAGAAGCCGGTGGTGGGATTTATCGCCGGGCAGACCGCGCCTCCCGGACGCCGCATGGGCCATGCCGGCGCCATCATCAGCGGAGGCCAGGGAACGGCCGCCGACAAGATGAAGGCCATGGAAGCGGCGGGGATTCACGTGGTGGTGTCGCCGGCCGAGATGGGCGCGACGCTGGCCAAGGTGATTGGCAAAGCGTAAAGATAGCTTCTGGCTCCTAGCTTCCGGCTTTTTCGTGCGAAAGGAAATGTTGCGGTGAAGCCGGATGGCGCAACGCGGCTCGAGCAGAGCGGGCGGAATTGTCCCTGTCCGCGCAAGCCGTGCTTGATTATCGAATCGAGACACATTTTCAGTAACCTGCCTGGGATTACTTAATACCTTGTAGTTTTCTAAGAACTTTCCTCCACAACTAGAGCGGGAGAGAGAGATAATCGACCTATCGATTACGTCATCGGGCTCTTAGATGGATGCTGCAGTGGCTGAGTGTGCGTCCAGACGCAACACAGCCGCAGACTTTATCCGCTTGCAGAAGCTGACGGCCGCGCAGGCGGAATATAAAAGCCATCGGAAGCCCGGGATTGCGGTGATTCTCCGCGTGGGAGGGTGATTCCGTAGAAGTTGAACGGGACTTCGTTCGGTCGTGCAGTTCCTCGGCCGCGGCTTCGCCTCTCCGTTGGGAAATATTATTTGCTGTTGTAAAGGCTTTGCCTTGCCCTGGATTGAAGTGTTGTGAATCCTTGCCGCCCCCGCCACGGTTGAACCGCCATGTGGCGGGCATTGTTGCGAGCCCGGCGGCGAGACGAGGATTTGCAGGACTGTGTTGGCTTCTATGGATCGTTCTTTGCTCTCGCCGGCAGGAATCAGGCCGGTGGGTTATCGGTTTGCGGAATTCCGGCTAGACGCCGACGGGAAGCTGCTACGTGGGGACACACCGATCGAGCTTCCCCGGCAGGAGTTGGCTCTGCTGCGCGCGCTGCTAGCGCGGGCGGGCGAAGTAGTATCTGCCGGTGAACTGGCGCGCGCCGTATGGGGCGAAGCGGACGCTTCCAGCGATCGGCTTGCGGCATGTATCGCATCCCTGAAAGAACGCATGCAACCAACGGATTGCATTGAGAGCGTGAACCGGCGCGGCTACCGCATTTCAGCTATCGCGGAACCCAAGGAACATTTGCGATCCAGCGCGCTAACGCTGCTGGCGATACTGCCTTTCTCGATCGGGTATGACGTTCCCGAGTATCTTGGTCTGGCCATCGCAGAAAAGACCATAGAACAATTGAGCCGTGCCCGTCCCGCGGTGGCATCGATCGCCGCCATAGACTCGGCGGGCGCCCTGGTGCGGCGCGGCCTGAGCGCGCAGGAGATTGGCAAGATGCTGCATGCGGAGCTGATCCTAACGGGGCAGGTGCTTGCCACGCCGGGACGGCACCGGCTGCGCGTGGAAGCGATCCGCGTGGAGGATGGCGCGCCCCTGTGGGTGGAGGACGTGATTGCGGAGCGCGAACACACTGTGGAGCTGGCCGGCGAGCTGGTAAACCGTGTGACATCGCGGTTGCGCGCCGGGAAAATTTCTATCGAAATCGCAGCGGGGATCGAGGCCGGGACCGGGGCCGGGATCGGGGCCGAGCCTGCGCCGACCGAGAAGCGTGCGATTTCACAGGCGCAACGCGAGGCGCATGACCTCTACCTCCGCGCCCACCACGAATGGCAGAACATGGAGCGGCACCGCATGCAGGATGCCATGGGAAGGCTGCTGCGCGCGATCGAGTTGGATCCGGGGTTGATGTCAGCACGGGTGGAGCTTGCGCAACTGGTGATCTTGCAGTGCGTCCACGGCTACCTTTCTCCGAGGATCGCGGCCGCCACGGTGCGCCGGGCGGCGGATGGAATTCCGGAATTGAACGAGCAGGCCGAAGCCCTTTTGCCGGCGCTGGGCTGGGTGGAATTTCATTTCGATCGCGATGCGCGTTCGGCTCTGCGGATGATGGCGCGCTCCGCGGGGCTGCCTTACGATGTAACGAACACGCGGGCCCGCAGCTGGCTTCTGCTCAGCCGGCAGCGGTTCGGCGAAGCCATAGAGCTTCTGCGCGCGGCGATTCAGCTCGATCCCTATTCGCCGTGGCTGCAGACGTCCCTGGCATGGGCGCTGCACCTGGCCGGCGAGCGGGAGGCGAGCCTGGCGCAAATTCGAAATGCGATCGACGTCTCTTCGGAGTATGACAATTCGCTTTTTTTTGGCGCAATGATTCTGGGATATAACGGAGAGGCCGCGCCCGCCATCGAGTTGGCGGAGACGCTTGCCGGGCGCTCCTCGCACTACGACCTTGCAATTTCAGCGCACGCCTATGCGCTGGCCTGCGCAGGGCGCGCAAAGGAGTCGCACAGCCAGCTGGAACGGCTGCAATGGCTGAGCCGCGAACGCTTTGTGCTGAATACACTGAACGCCGCCACGCATGTGGTGCTCGGCGAGGCCGATGCGGCCCTCGAGGAGCTGCGCACTTCCAATGAGAATCGCTGTCCCTGGTTTTTCCAAATGCTGGCCGATCCGCGGCTGAAGCCTCTGAAGGAACGGCCGGAGTTCGCGGCGATGGAGGGTTTGCTGGCGACGATGGAAGCCGACGCCTCAATTTAGAGCCGCTCCCCGGATGTTCGTGAGTTGAGGATCGTTCTATCCCAGGTCCCCAAATGCGAGGGACCTGGGGCACCCGAACTCTATTCCGCAAAAGCAACTTTATTTCGTGAAGAGCGTGAGGTCGATGCCGTCGCCCATGGCTTTGTAGCCCGCGTCGCTGGGATGCAGGTGATCGCCTGAGTCGTAAAGCGGATTGAAGGCCTTGGGATTCTGCGGGTCGCGCGTGATCTTGTCGAAGTCGATGACGCCGTCGAAGACGCCGCTGGTTCGGATCCAATCGTTGACTGCTTCGCGCACCTGCTCGCCCGCGTCGCCGGAGTAGGCGGCGCCGCCGTAGGGCGTGAGCGTGGCGCCGATGATCTTGAGGTCGTGCTCGTGCGCCTGGTCAGCAATCTGCTTGAGCCCCCACTCCAGCTGCGGCGCGGTGATGGCGTCCCACGGAACCTGCACGTGCGCGAGACGCCCGATGTCGTTGATGCTTTCAAGGACGATGACGTAGCGCACGCCGCTTTGGGCGAGCACGTCGCGGTCGACACGGGAGATGGCGCTGGGGCCGGCAACTTCGTTCAAAACGCGATTGCCCCCGATGCCTTCATTCAGCACGGCGACGTGGGCGAGATTGGAGTCCTGATTGAGGCGCGCGGCGAGGACATCGGGCCAGCGGAGATTGGCGTTGCGCGTGGAGTGCGCGCCGTCTGTAATGGAATCGCCGAGCGTGACGATGGCAAACGATCCCTGAGCCGCAGAAACATCGACGCCGTCAAAAAAGTACCAGGAGGAGAGCGTTGTGGGTTGAGGCAGGTCCGGCGCGGCGGACGAGTGTCCGTCGGCGACAAAGTTGTCCTGGTCGGCAAAGGCGTGGAAGGTTTCAGCGCGCATGATTTGAGGAGGCAGATAAAAGCTGACGGCGAGGTCAGAGAGCGGCGCGACGCTGAGGGCAACGGGATCGGAAAAGATGGCGCCGCCGGGAGGAATGTTGACAGATGCGGCTCCGCCAAAAGTGACGGCGTGATCGCTGCCGGGCTGGATGGAGCTGCCGCCGGCGCTGAGAGCGACGTGGGCATCGGCGACGGTGAGGGGATCGATGCCGAACTCATTGGTGAAGCGCAGGCGAATTTGCTCGCCGCCTGCGGAGATGTGGACGACTTCGCGCATGGTGACGCTGGAAAAGAGGCGGATGTTGATGCCGTCGGCCTGCATGGGAGACGCGGCCCAGGTTCCTACCCATTGCGGATGCGGCATGGACTGGGCGGCGGAAAATGCCGCGGCCACAAATAGGATGGCGGCTAAAGAGCTGAGTCGGAATTTCTGCTTCAACATTGGTTCTCCTGATTGGTCTTGCTTCGTAATTGCCTCAATGCGGTCGGCGAGTGGGGCGACTTCACAAAGTTGTTTATCGAGCCGCGCGCCGCGACATCGTCTTCTGCCGGCCGGCTTCCATGGCGTGGCGTAGCAGAAGATTTGCCTTGGTTTGGTAGCCGCGCCCGTAGCTTTTGAGCCAGTCGATAATGTCCTCATCTAGCCTCATTGTCACCGGACGTTTCGCTGGCCGGTAAAAGCGTCCCACCTCGGCCCCGTCCCAGTCAACCACTTCAGGCATCTCTGAGAAGTCAATCGTAGCGTCGGTTTTAGCGGCGATAGCGGCGATATCCCGCTTCCGCGCGGCTGCGTGCCTCTTCATAAGTCCCCCTCTCATGTGCGGACGCTGCGCGTGCGGAAATCAGACGAATGATTTCGTCCTCATCCCGCTGGCGCAACGTAAACACTACAAACAGAATCACTCCCGGAGCAATCTCTCCGAGCGCGTTGTACCGCTCCTCCGCGTCGTCGTGGGAAAGATCCTTGCGCGAGAGAATCCATGGATCTTCAAAGACAAGCGAAGCAGTCTCGAAGCGCACGCCATGTTTCCGGAGATTCTCGCGATTCTTGACCGGATCCCAATCGTAGTTGCCGATGGGTTCGTTCATTTCTAGCTTAGTCCATGTACGTACAAATGTCAATACAGAGTTTAAGCTTCCGGCATCATTAGCGCAGATCGATGTCGGCGTGAAGCGGGGTGTTTTCGCTGGAGTCGCCGACACGAAGGATGAATTTGCCGGGATCGATGATCCACTTGTGAGCCGGAGTGTCCCAGTAGCTGAAGGCGCGGGCATCGAGATTTAGTGTTACGTGTTGGGTTTCGCCGGGAGCGAGACGGACTTTGGCGAAGCCCTTCAGTTCGCGCTCGGGGCGGTCGACTTGCGCGGAGGGGTCGGAGACGTAGAGTTGGGCGACCTCGGCTCCGGCCACGCTGCCGGTGTTGGTGACGTCGAAGCTGACCGAAACCGTAGAGCCGGAGGCCGCGGTGGCGGGTGCTTCAAGCTTTGAGAATTTGAAGGTGGTGTAGCTGAGGCCGTAGCCGAAGGGGAAGAGCGGATGGCGGCCGGTGGTGGTCCAGTAACGATAGCCGACCATGAGCTTGTCGCCGTACTGGATGTGCTCGATGGTGTAGTCCTTGGGCTTGCCGTCCTCGCCCGTGGTGTGCAGGATGGTGTTGTTTTTGGGATCGCCGTAATACCACTTAAACGAGGGACTTGTTTCCCAACTGCGGTCGAAGGAGACGGGGAGTTTGCCCTCGGGGTTGTGCTGGCCGAAGAGGACTTGCGCGACGGCCGTGCCGCCCTCCTGGCCGGGGTAGTAGAGATGGAGCAGCGCTGGAACCTTGTCGAGCCAGCGGCTCACGTCCATGCCACCACCGCCGGTGAGGAGAACGATGGTGCGGGGATTGGCTGCGACCACCTGCTCGATCAGCGCGTCCTCTCCGGCGGGCAGCGTGAAGGTGCGGTCTTTGCCCTCGCGCTCCGTTGCGGCCGTGAAGCCGACGGCGACGATGACGACGTCAGCTTGCGCGACGGCTTTCTTTTCGTCGTCGCTGTCGGGCATGGCGGGGCTATAGAAGACGTGCGCATTGGGGCCGAGAAGGGTGGCGATGCCGGTGAGAATGCTGACCGGCTCAAAGGCGTGCGCTTCAGACGAGCCGCCACCGCCGGTGACGGCCGGATAGACGTTGGGGCCGATGATGGCGATGTTTTTAGTTTTGCCGAGATCGAGCGGCAGCAGATTTCCCTGGTTCTTGAGCAGCGTGATGCTCTCGAGAGCCTCTTCAAGCGCGAGCGGGCGATCGGCGACGGAGTAGGTGGAGTCGGCGGGATCGAATTGCGGACGCGTGGTGAAACCGTAGCGCAGTTCGGCGCGGAGCAGACGCAGCACGTGCTCGTCGATGGTGGATTCTTTGACCTGGCCGGCCTGAACCGCGGGGATGAGATTTTTCGCGTTCATGAATTTGGGGCTGGGCATCTCGAGATCGAGACCGTTGTTGCAGGCGGCGACGCCGTCGTAGGTCGCATCCCAGTCGGACATGAGAACGCCCTGGAATCCCCACTCGCCTTTGAGTACCTGGAGGTTGAGAAAGTCGTTTTGCGTGGCGTGGACGCCGTTGACCAGGTTGTAGGAGTTCATGACGGCGTCGACGTGGGCCTTGGTGACGGCGGCTTCAAAGGCGGGCAGATAGATTTCGCGCATGGTGCGCTCGTCCACGTCGGAGCTGGCATTGTGGCGATTGAACTCCTGGTCGTTGAGCGCGTAGTGCTTGACGGTGGCGATCACGCCCTGGGACTGCACGCCTTCAATGAATGGAACCACCATTGTGGCGTTCAGGTACGGATCCTCAGAGAGGTACTCGAAGTTGCGGCCGGCGATTGGCGAGCGGGCAATATTCACGCCGGGGCCGAGGAGGAAATTGACCTCGCGGGCGCGGGCGTCTCGGCCGAGAGACTCGCCGATCTTGCGCGCTAGATCGGTGTCCCAACTGGCGGCAAGAGCCGAGCCGCCGGCGTAAGCGGTCGTCGGGCCCCAGGTGCGCACGCCGACTGAAGCATCGGACATCTTGAAGCGCGGCAAGTCGATAACGGGCATGGGCCGCGTGTACATGCTGTTGATGCCGCCGAGCAACTCGATTTTTTGCTCCAGCGTGAGCTTGGAGAGCAGGGCGTGGGCCTGGGCCTCGATAGCGGGCGAGTCGGGCACGGGCGCCTGGGCTCGAACTTGCAGGCAAATGGGAGCTAAAACCAGGGCGAAAAGAAGGGAAAGAGGACGCAAAAAATGATTTTTCATACCGCGCCCAAGGTAGCGCATTGGGCCTTTTCATGTACAGGGCGTTGCGTGCAGAGGAGCCCTGAGGGGGTGCGTCCATCGCGGCAATTTTGCGTCTTAAAAAGAGAGGGTCGGGTGAATCTGCGAAAACCGGAGGTGATCGCAGCCGATGCGCTTCCCTGGCGCAGTCTGCTTTTTTCTTGGTGTTGGACTTGCCGTCGCGGGATGCCCGCGCGGCCGCGCGCAAGCCGCCGTGTTGATGGAGAACGCCGACGGTATCTCGCGCGCTTTCGATCCCACCGGACATGAGGCTCTCTACTTTGCGCGGATCTGCGCCGCGAGCCCCACGCGGCTGCGACGCTGCGGTCCGGGCGAGCTGGGGGTGGTGATTTCGCGCTACGAAGGGGTAGGAGGATACGACTGGCTGGCGGTTCCGCTGCTTCCGTATCTCTACGCGGTCGAGAATCCGAAAATGGTTCCCGAACGCGTGAACCATGAGACGGTGGACGCCCTGCGCCTTGCGTACCACGCCGCGCGGCTGGCGAGCCTGGACAATGTGCCAGAGGGCGGGCGGATCAAGAGAGGCTGGAATCAACTGGTAGGCGCGGCTTACGAGCGGCGCATTTACGCCTTCCGATTTGAAACCACACCCGACCAGGACGACGCGCTGATTGCGCGCCTGAATGCGGGGGCGAACCGCTCGCACTTCAACATCGTCTTCAATAATTGCGCCGATTTTTCGAGCCGCGTGCTGGATCTCTACTTTCCGGGCGTTTTCCGGCGTCATTTCCTCCCTGATGGCGGCATTACTACGCCCCGGCAGGTGGCGTACGAACTGGTGCGCTACGCGCGAAAGCATCCTGAACTGCGGCTGACGGTGCTGGAGATTCCGCAGATTCCGGGATATCGGAGGCCGAGCCGTAAAAATCAAAGCGTAGCCGATTCGCTGCTGCTGAGCGGCTATGTGGCTCCCGTGGCCTTGTTGAACCCGTTTGTGGCGGCCGCGATGGTGGCGGACTCGTTGCTGTGGGGCCGGTATCCGCTGCCGCTCGAGCAAGCGGAACTTCTCGAGCCGGAGCATTCGACACAACTGGCGGGTGCCGATCATCCGGCCCCGATCCGGCACCCGGAAGGCCGGCAATCCGAGGCCGCTTCGAGTCACTGACAGCAGACTTGGGATACCCGCGTGGCCCAGGGAGGCGGCCGGCGGTTTTGTGTGTGATTGCCGATCGAGGAAGTCTGCCGCTGCCGTGTTTGGCGCTTCTCTTGCGAAATCAATACCTTGGCAACTGTGACTCGAATCACAGGGGGGGGTGAATGGGGTCACTGCCCTCGGCAATTCGGAGGCGCACACTCAAATTCGATTACGTGCGTGCCAGCGGCGGTGACCTGGAGACAATCATGGGTTTTGAAAACGGCTTGAAGACCATCGTGGTCGCGACGGACCTGGAGGGCCAGGCGGAGCCGGCCCTCGAGTACGCGCGCAAGCTGGCGACCCATTACGGGGCGCGGATTGTGCTGGCGCACGGACTCGATCCGATGGAGTATGCCGCTGTGGATGCGGTTCCCGGGAGCGTATTGAGTCACATGACGGAAGCGGCGCGCAAGGTGCTGGACCAGCTGGCCGGCGAACTGCTGCGCGAGGGGATCCACAGCCATTCCGAGGTGCGGCAGGGCGCGGTGGCGGAGATGCTGGTGGATGTGGCGCGGCAGTACAAGGCCGGGCTGATCGTGATTGGCACCAAGGGGATGGAAGGCGCAGGGCCCGTGGTGGTGGGGGCCATCGCAGAACACCTGGTGAGACGGGCGCCGTGCCCTGTGCTGGCGGTTGCGGCGGACTGGAATGCGGGTCAGCACCGGCCGACTCCGGGTGGTCCGGTGCTGCTGGCGATGGAGCGGAACAATGCGGCGCCGGCGGCGGCTGCAACGGCTGCTTCGCTGGCGAAAATGTTTGATCGGCCGCTTCTGGCACTGCATGTGCGAACGGCTGCGGAAAAGGCTGCCGGCCTGAATCCATGCACGGTCATGGAGGACCAGGGCATCCGGTTCGAGGGCACAATCGCGGTGCGATGCCTGGTGAAGGACGGCAATCCGGCCGATGCGGTGGCAGAAGCCATCGCGGAGAACCATCCCTGCATTCTTGTGGCGGGGGTAAAACGGGCCAGCGAAACGCCCGGGCCTCACGGCACGGTATTTGCGCTACTCTCTGCATCACGCGTGCCGGTCCTTTGCGTTCCGCCCGATACGGCGGACACCGGCGCCAAGTCGGAAGTTGCTTCCGAGGTTGCTCGGGAAGTTGCGCTTCCCGTCAAAGCCTCGTAGCGAGGGCTTGCGCCGCGGCGCGCGGCACAGACGATTCCCAGGGAAAATGGGCGGGGGAAAGGAGAAACCGCACCGTTTTGTCCTATCGAAACCGCAAACACGAAGGCAATGGAGTGGATACATGAACCGCGTGAGGCCGCGTGGGGACGAAGGCTCACCACGCGCTTGCAAAAGACGCTCAACGGGAACCAGGGGACAGCGGAAGCCTGCAGCGAAGCCCGCATCAAGGAGCCTGAGGGCTCGACATACGGCAAGGAAGATGACCAGCAACCAATTTGAGGAACGGATTGAACGACTGGCTGCGGCAGCGGCGCATCCGCTTGCCGAATTGCTGGAGTGTCCCGAGGAGGCAGGACAACTGCTCTCTAGCGTTTCGCGATGCATCGCGGTGGATGCCGGGGAGACAGTTTTTCGGCAGAATGGAAGCTGCAAGGGCCTCTACGTGGTGGTCTCGGGCGATTTTGTCCGCAAGGCGGAACGGTTGCAGTTGCGCGTGACGCTGGGAACGGCGCGGCCCGGGGATCTGGTGGAACTGGCCGCCGCGCTGGGCGACGGACATCATACTTATACGTTGACGGCGGTGACGCCGGGATCAGTGCTCATGCTGCCCATCGATGCACTGCGGCACGCGTTCGAGAACCATCCGCCGCTGCGGATGCGGCTACTGGAAGAGCTGGCGCGCGAGGTTTCGCGCGCCTACATAACCTGCTGCCTGACGCGCGTAACACCGGTGCGACGCCATACGAACGGAGCGGCCCAGGCGTAGGAACTCGAGTTCGCGCTCAAAGAGAGACTCCGGGGCCAGCGCGTTGGGGCGAAACACTCGTCTCGCTGGGTGGGATGTGCGCTATACTTCAGGTAGCGAATAGTCCCCAACGGAACCCGTATGGCTTCAGTCCATTCTCATCACCCTCCGGAAGATTGCCATGAATTGTGAGCATCGCCATCTGCGGATGTTCTGCAATCTCACACCCGAGGCGCTAGCCGATTACGACGAGATCGGCATCATGATGAGCCATGCCCGCGGCGCCAAGCTGTTTTCTGAGGGCGATCCGGCGCGCAACGTCTTTGTCATCTGCTTTGGCCAGGTAAAGATCTCCTCCACCTCGCGCGACGGCAAGACCATGATCCTGAAGATTGCCGGCCCGGGCGACGTGATGGGCCTGAGCGCGGTGCTGGCCAACGTTCCCCACGAAGTGACGGCCGAGGCCATCGAACCCTGCCAGGTGAAGACGGTGCGCAAGCAGGAGTTCGTCGAGTTCCTGGGCCGGCACGGCATCGCCAGCATGCACGCGGCGCAGTCGCTTTCCGGCGAATACCTGACCGTGTTTCACGACGCCAAGCGGCTGGCGCTTTCCGGCTCGGCGGCGGGACGGCTGGCGCGGCTGCTGCTGGACTGGGGCCGCGCTTCGGCCAACGGCAAGCCCGAGATTCGCTTTACCATGGCGCTCACGCACGAGGAGATCGCCAACATGGCCGGCACCTCGCGCGAGACCGTGACGCGGCTGCTGAACCAGTTCCGCCGCGACCAGTGGATCACGATCAAGGGCACCAGCCTGACGATCGTGAAGCCCGACCAGCTGGAACGGCTGACGGCGTAAGACGCCCTCCCTTCGCTCATCTGCCTGGGCTTTGCATCGCAGCGAAAATGCCTGCGATGAAAATCTATACGACGGATAAACGTTGGTCTAAAGAAAACGCGACTCAGTTTGTGTCTCCACTTCCCTCCCTGTCCGCCGGCAAGTCATCCAATCATTGAGTACGAAACTTCGTACGAGGACAAACCCATGCAGGTTCCGAATCATGTGCAAGACCACATCGACACCATCGCCAAACATGAGCAGGAGTTTCTGGCGCGAAGATCGCCGGCGGAGAGGCTGGGAGATTTAACGGCGGCCATCGTCGGCAATTTGGGATTTGTCGTGGCGCATATCTTTCTCTTCTCTTCCTGGATTCTGGTGAACACCTTGCACATACCGGGAATTCATCATTTTGATCCGATGCCCTTTCAGCTTCTGGCAACCGTTGTTGCCATGGAGGCGATTCTTCTGGCCAGCCTTATCCTCATGCGGCAATCGCGCCTGGCCCGCCGTGCCGATGAGCGGGAACATCTGGTGCTGCAAATCCTTCTGCTCACGGAAAAAGAGGTGACGGCGGTGATCAGCATGAACCAGCAAATTGCGCACAAGGTGGGATTAGCGGATATGGAAAACAGCCAGGAAATTGAACAACTCAGTCAAAACACTTCAATCGATGAAGTCGCTCAGGACATACAACGAAGTTTGTCAGAGGATTTGAAATAGGCGCGACTGCCGGGCGGATGGCCTATTTGTTTTCCAGACCCTTCGGCCACCGTGGCGGCACTGGCGGAGAATGTTTGCCGTTTCTCTGCGACGACCAACCGATGAGTGACCACAATCACCGATTCTGGGTAAAGGAAGGGTCGACACTCAGTCTCGGAATCATGAAGCATCTGTTTCACTCGATCGTGGTCTCTGGTGCGTCGGCGGCGGTTCTTGCTGCGGTGCTGGTCCTGCCCGCCATTGCGGCTCCGATATACCAAGCTCAGGAGCA
>CAWHNV010000056.1:0-8815 GCA_963830785.1 uncultured Acidobacteriota bacterium | reverse complement strand
GAAAGACCTGAGTTGCGCTCTCAACCAGCGCCGCGTATCCGAGGGCGTGGCTATGCTCGACGATGCGGAAGGAACCTGGACTAAGCTGCATCCAAGCGACCCTCATGCTACTGCGTTTCTTTTATTGCTCGCGCAATGGGTTGACGTTGGATACCGCGACTTTCACCTCCTCGATTCGCTCCTGATCAGATTCCCAGTCGAATCCCCGGCGCAGGTTGCCGCTGACCGACTATCTTCGCTTACGGTTGGTGGAGGGATTCCGGGCGCTCGCTGCTGAGGCGCTTGATACGGCGATCGAGACGCTTGATTTCGCGTTGAGGACGGAAAGCGGGACGGCGGAGGAGCAACTGCTGGCACTTGCTCATTTCTGGAAAGGAAGAGCGCACAGAAAGAAAGGTGAATACGAGGCAGCCCTTCTGGAGATTGTGGCGGCGCGCGAGCTTGCACAGCAGTCTCGCGAAAATGCCATGTTCACTGCAGTGATTCAAATCCATGAGGCATGGATTCTCTTCCAGAAAGGATTGAAAAAAGAGGCGCTGCGGCTGCTTGCCCATGCCGAGACAGTACTTAAGTCCACGGATCATTATCTTGCTTTGGGCAACATCGAGTCGGCAAGGGGCCGCATTGTGCGCCGTGCCGGGGAATACGCGAAGGCGCTCGAGCATTTTGATCGTGCCATCGCAATTTATTCCGCGGGAAATCCCAATCATCGAAATCTCGCCAGGGCACTGGTAAACGCCGCTTACGTAAAACGGCTTCTTGCCTTGCAACTGCGAAAAAGGATCGACGCGCGAGCCCGTAAACCAAATCATGCGCGACGGGCCAGCCCGTCTGCCCCGGCGCCGGACGGGCCGCCCAGCCTGCGCGCTCGCCATCAGCAACTCTGTCAGGAGGCAATTCTGCAGTTGCGGCAAGCGCGGGAGATCTATGCGCTCTATCCCCACTCGGCTGGACTTGGGGCGGTCATCGTCAACTCCGGCTATCTCCATCTGGATGGAGGTGATATCGACCGTGCTGGCCGCGAGGCTCTGGAGGCGTATCGAATTGGACACGAGAAGAATGACCAGATCCTCATGGCGCGGGCGCGGGTTTTGCAGACGGCAACGGAAAACGCCAAGGTTGAAGAACAGCTTGGTGAAGATGTGGACATGGCGCTTCACGCGAACCATGCAAAGCAATTCAGTGAAGAAGCCCTGACTTTGGCGAAACACACGCAGAATCTGCGCTTGCTGGCGGCTGCCAATATAGCGCGAGGCATGACTGCAGCGAACGATTTCTTCCAGGAGTGGGATTTGGCAAAGCGCTGCGCGAGCGAGGCAGCTGACCTGATGGGTGCGAGCGAAAATGATCATCTCGTCGATGATCTGGCTGCGCTGAAATCGCACATTATGCAGGCGTCCGGCATCAATGAGACTCTGCGCGGATGGTCCGAGGGCATGGTGGGGGAAAAGACTTTCCAGCAGGTGACCGAAGAATTTGCCGAGATCGTTATCCCGAAGGTCTGGCTGCGCGAAGACAGGAAGATATCCAGGGTGGCTCAATGCCTTTCCATTTCCCCGAAAAAGGTGCGTCGCATCCTCCGTAACGCTGGGTTTCTCGACGCATTTGGTTCAGCGTCCAGCCGTTAGAGCGATTTCAAACTCCATCTGCCCTATCTGGCGTCGTGCCGGCTGTGATTTTTCTGTGGAAAACTCACTCAAAAGCTGTAGTTTTTCGACGTGCGGCGATTGTAAAACCGTTCAAATCCGGTCTGGAGAAACTTTCGGAGTGGCATAGATCACCCAATTATCGGGAGTCTTCCTGCGCTAAAGTATTGCAATCAAACGCCGATTTTGGATTGCCGGAATGGTTTCCTCGTCTCTTGCAAAAAACTGTGACGGCCAGCACAGAGACACGGTTACGAAAGAGTGTTCAATCTTGCTCACCTTGTGATTATTTTGGGGGCTCGACCCTCGAGGTTCACTCCATCAGGAGGTGATTGGAATGCAGAATCCCACTGCACTTGATCCCATAGACCAGCTTCAGACGGGCAACCGGCCCGTTCTGACCTCGTTGGACTCCCTATCGGAGTTCAGTCCGGAGCATTGGCTGGAGGTGACGCGGCTCGTGGGAAAGGAAACAGAGGACACGAGCGGCTATGTGTTCGACGATTTCCTTCTTCATTCGCACTGACAACGCAGAAGGGTCTTCACTAAAAGTGAAATCCTCCACCGCATATCAGCACTTCTCCGGTGACATAGTCTGATAGCGGACTGCAGAAGAAAAGCACGGCTCCAGCTGCTTCCTCCGGCGTGCCAACCCGGCCCAATGGGCACGCGCTTTTGAAGGAATCCAGCAGGCTGGGTTGAACACCAAGGCGAATCTGGTGGCCGTGCATTTCCATTTTGGAGCTGGCATCGGTCAGCGGCTGAACCAACCGGGTGCCGATTAGACCGAAGCCGACCGCATTGACGTTCACGTTATACCGGCCCCATTCCTTGGCCAGCGTCTTGGTAAGGCCTATAATCCCGGCCTTTCCGGCTGAATAGCCCGCCTGGCCCGGGTTACCGTCTGTGCCGGCGATTGAGGTAATGTTCACCACCTTGCGCATGACGCATTGGGAAGCGGCGATCTCCTTTTTTGCCGCTTCACGAATATAGGCTGAAGCCGCCCGGAGAATCCGGAAGGGCGTGACGAGGTGGATTTCAAGCATAGCCTGGAACTGCTCGTCTGTTGTTTTTTGGATAACGTTGTCCCAGCTATACCCGGCGTTGTTCACGATGATATCGATAGAGCCGAATTCGGCCAGCGTAACCTGCATGATCGCCTCTGGAATCGCTGAATCCGTGAGGTCTCCAGCGATGTGCCGCACCCGGCCCGGGTGCGCCAATTCGGCCTCCGATTCCACAAGCATGGCTTCATCGAGGTCGTTGATCATGACATGGGCTCCGGCACCAAGCAGACGCTTGGCAATGGCTTTGCCGATACCGCGGCCTGCCCCGGTCACCAATGCCGTTTTCCCTTCGAGCGTAAACGGCATCTCTGTTGCGCTTCCCATCTCTGTTGCAAGATTCGCAGTTTCCATTCCGTGCCTCTTCGATGTGCATGCTGCACTGCAGCATAATAACGCTGCGGTGCTCCCATGTACAGGTGTTGGGGAGAAAAATTTTCAGGACGCCCAAGGAACGGCTCCCCTTCCGGGGTTCGTCCCCACCCTTGCCCAAAGAGGAACGAAAGGACTTAGGGAATGACGAAGCGAGAAATTGTGATTTTGAGCGCCGTGCGCACCCCCATTGGAAAATTCGGCGGGGCCCTCAAGGACATCCCTCCCAGTGAACTTGCCGCAACGGTCGTCCGGGAAGCGGTCGAGCGCTCCGGCCTGCCTGCGGAGAGTATTGGCCACGTCGTTTTCGGAAACGTGATTCACACCGAAGGAAAAGATATGTACCTGTCGCGCGTGGCGGCCCTGCGCGGCGGTTTGCCCGTGGGAACTGCGGCCCTTACGCTGAATCGCATGTGTGGCAGCGGTCTTCAGGCAATTCTGACGGCTGGGGATGCGATTGTCCACGGCGATACCGATGCAGCCATCGGCGGCGGCGCCGAGTCCATGAGCAGGGCTCCCTACTGGCTGAATGCAATGAGGTGGGGGGCGCGGATGAACGATGCAACCGCGGTTGACGTCCTGGTTGCCGCCCTGACCGACCCGTTCGACAAAGTTCACATGGGCATTACCGCTGAAAACGTCGCCAGGAAATGCGGGATATCTCGAGAAGACCAGGACGAACTGGCGGTGGAGAGCCATCGCCGGGCCTTGAATGCGATCCAGACCGGCAAATTCAAGAGCCAGATCGTCCCGGTCGAACTCACTTCTCGGGAAGGAACAACATACTTCGACACTGACGAATCGCCACGCGGCGACGCGACCCTCGAGAAGCTGGCCAAACTCAAGCCGGCTTTCGACAAGGCCGGAACCATTACCGCGGGCAATGCTTCAAGCGTCAATGACGGAGCCGCCGCAGTGGTCTTGATGGAGCTTCACGCGGCGGAAGCGCGCGGACTAAAGCCGATGGCCAAGTTGCTCGACTATGCGGTGACCGGCGTGGAGCCGGGAGTGATGGGGATCGGCCCGGTGTCGGCGGTAAGAAGGGTCTACGAGCGTACCGGGCTGACAACCGAGCAAATGGACGTAATTGAAGCCAACGAAGCCTTCGCGGCCCAAGTGCTCGCCGTTCGGCGGGAACTGGGGCTTCCGTGGGAAAAAACCAACTCCAACGGCAGCGGCATCTCCCTGGGTCATCCGCTCGGGGCAACCGGTGCGATCGTGACAGTGAAAGCGATCCACGAATTGCACCGCATCGGCGGGCAGTATGCCCTGGTCACCATGTGCATTGGCGGCGGGCAAGGGATAGCCGCCATTTTTCAATCCATGAACTGAAAAAAGGAGTATCCCATGGCAACAGCAACGTTGTCCGAAGTTATCGTCAAGTCATCCAAACCGCTAGCCGGTAAAGTCGCATTGATTACCGGAGGCTCTCGCGGTATCGGGCGCGCCATAGCAATGGAACTCGCTGACCGGGGAGCAAAAGTTGCCATCAACTGCCGTTCCGGCCTACTCCGTGCGGCAGAGGTCAGAGACGAAATCGAACAGATCGGCGGTGCAGGCGAAATCTTTCAAGGTGACATCTCACAGAATCTGGAAGCGCGAAGGGTAGTCAAGGACGTCCTTGACGTCTTTCAGAGGATTGACATCCTAGTGAACAACGCCGGAGTTACGCGCGATCGAAGCATTCGCAAAATGACGGACGACGATTGGACCGAGGTGATCGACACTAATCTGAATGGCGCTTTCTACTGCACCAGCGCCGCGATTCCCGCGATGATAGAGCAAAAATTTGGCCGCATCGTCAGCGTAGCGTCCTTTGTGGGGCAGGCCGGCAACTTCGGGCAAGCGAATTATGCGGCCAGCAAGGGCGGCCTCATTGCATTCACCAAGGTTCTGGCCCTGGAATTAGCGAAATTTAACATCACCGCAAACGTGATTGCGCCCGGATTTACGGCCACCGACATGGTCACCGGCATCCCTCCCGATCGGCTGGATCAGATCCTGGAAAAGATTCCCATGCGCCGTTTGGCCACGCCGGAAGAGATTGCAAAGGTTGCTGCGTTCCTCATTTGCGAAGGTGATTACATCACCGGTCAGCAGATCAACGTCAATGGGGGAATCTACATGTAATCGGACGTTGGCAGCTATCGGGAACGGGCAGCCAGCCACGACTCGATATGTGGCCAGGTCTGCTGGTGTGCTCTGCTCCCAGCCATAATGCCAATGTGACCGCCTGCGACGCGGAACACCTCCGCGTCTTTACTTCCGATTTTCGATACGATCGCCTCCGACTGGCAGGGCGGCGTAATGTGATCGCCTTCAGCAATCACCGTGAGCAGATTGGCCCGCAATCGTTTCAGGTCGACCCGCTCGTCACGGATCTGCAACTCACCTTTCATCAGACGATCGTTGCGGTAAAGATCCACGATGAGTTGCCGGTATGCGCCGCCCGCCATCGGAAAGATGTCCGTGACCCATGTATTCATTGCGTGCCACGCTTCCACGACGCGCGGATCATCGAGGTTGTCCCACAACTTGCAATAATTCGTGATGTAGTTCTCAACGGGCTTGAGTGCCTTGGCCCCGTAGTCAATCATCTCGCCCGGCATATTGCCAAAGGCGGCGAGGACCTTATCGACATCGAAATACCTCTCGTCCGTCCAGCGCGCAAAGGTCAATTGCTGGCGGTCTGAGAAATCGAGGGGAGCGGTCAGCAATAACAAGTTACGCAGACCGTCGTCCGGTCGCAATGAAGCGTAGATCGTGGTTAGAATCGCGCCGATGCACCACCCCAGCATGCTGAATTCGTCAGATCCCGACAGCGCTTTCATCTTACGGATTGCCCTGGGGATGTAGTCCAGCGTGTAGTCATCGAATCTCAGATCCTTATCTTCCGGACCGGGAACTCCCCAATCCAGGAGATAAACGTCATAGCCGCGCGAGACCATGTACTCGACAAAGCTATGGCTAGGGCGAAGATCGAGAATCGTGGGACGATTCATGAGCGCAAATATGAGAAGCAAGGGTACGGGATGTCGCTCTTTGGGTGGAACGACAGGAATGTAACGATAGAGTTTTGCTTTATTGAGCGTCCATATAAGCTCTTTGGGAGTTTGTCCGATCGCCGCCTTTGTGGTCATCAATCTGACAAAAGTCTGGAGCTTCTGGTCGAGAGCCGACCACTCGCTGGAAATCTCCGCGGCCTGTGTCATATAGGCCTCTTGACTTTCTTGGCGCTAGCCCGGCGCGGCGATCTTGTCCCCGGCGCCGCGGGTCGTCTTACGGCAGGGGAAACCCCGCCCGGCGCGGGCCGGGTCGCAGACGAGAGTGCGATGATTCGGTCCAACTTGGCGTCGACATCATCGAGTCTCATTTCAAAATTCGTGAAGCGTTCCGCCAGGGCAGTAACCTGTTGTCGCGATGGCAGGGATAACTGTTCCAGCGCCATGATCATCGCTTTATCGAGCGCCTCACGGAATGGCGCGGAGAGAGTGAGAGAGCCATTCAGCAGGGCGCCCGTTGCCTGGGCATATTCCTCACTGTTCACAGCATTGATCATTACCTTCGACATGCCTTCAAGGTAGGCGTCCCGCATTCCGCGATATGCTTCGAACGGATCAACCGGCTTACCGTTTTCCCCTTTTGCAGCCATATCTAACTCCCACCTTTCGTTCACACAAAGCATATACCTGAACGGGGCGGGGAGATCCGCCTGAGTACGGCTCAATCACTCGCCGCCCCTAAAGCCACCATCCGGGCGGTCCGGGCTTACGGCATTGGATAATCAATGAACCATCGGTCCTTTCATGGTGTCGAGCAACTCTTTCTGAGCCTCGACTACGACGTCCATTCCGCGCTGCATCGTATCGGCTGCTGTTTCTACCGGCGTACCGGCATAGCCGAGTTGCTGCTTGGCGGTTTCGAAGACTGCCTTGGCTTGCTTGGCGGAATAATCGAGCGCTGTCTTCTGGGCTGCGACCGAATGCTCGATTGCCTCCTGAGCAATCTTCTTGGCTTCCTCCAGGGTAGCTGCCGTCTTTAGCTTGCGCTCCTTCACCAATCCGGCTAACGTATGGCTCTGTTCCACCATCAGATCAATCGCGCCTTTCTGCGTGTCTGCAAGGCGCTCAAAAGCCGTGCTCGCCAGATCGAGCAACAAGAGTCCCGGCGCGGCCAGCGCCTGTTTCTTCCAGGCGCTCACCCATTCTGCGTTCTGTTGTACTGCGAGTTCCAACCCTTTCTTTTGGAACTCGGCCAAACGCTCGATACCGCTGGTATAGAGCTGAGTTACAGATTCGATCACATCAGGCTTGTCGCCTGCGGCAGCCGTCACCGGCCCCTCAGGTCCCTTTTCCGTGGCTTTCATCTTGTCCTCCTTACCTTATCCGAATGCTGCATATAATGCTGCACTGCAGCATTTCCACGATAGCGCCGGCTATGGCTGCTGTCAAGGGGTAAAATTAGGAAATCTATGGCGCAGAAGACGGTAGTGATCAAGAAATACGAGAACCGGCGCCTCTATGACACAACCAACAGCCGATACGTGAACCTCGAAGAGGTAGCCCAGCTCCTGCAGCAGGGAAACGAGGTGCAGGTGATCGACGCCGGCTCAGGCGAGGACATCACGCGGCTCATTTTGACCCAGATTATCGTCGAAGACGCCAAGGCCCCGGAGTCCAGTTTCCCGCTCGACTTGCTGCGCCAGATGGTGATCGCATCCGGCCGCGTCAGCCAGGAAGGCGCTTTGAATTACATGAAGGCAATGCTGGACCTATACCAGAACACGTACCGGGTGATGGCTCCGCAATTGAATCCCTTCGAGTTCATGCAGAATCTTCGGCCCGATCGCGATAAAACAGAGAACGGAAAATCATCCGCGGCCGCGCCAGAGCCCTCCGAAGGGGGCGATAAAAGCGGCCGCCCCGCGGACACTGAAGAAGTGAAGGAATTGAAGAGGCGATTGGCAGAACTGGAAAAGCTCGTTTCAACCCTCGTTCCGAAGAAGTCCAGGAAATGAGACTTCGGAAGAATCACGCGCCGAAACTTTGTAATGGATCGGGCCTCTAAGAACCTGCCCTTCGCCAAAATCTCGATCTGCCGTTCAATCAAACAGATGAGTAGCGGGTCCAAGTTGAATGTCTACCGGTCGGACTGGGCCGACTTTCTGGGTTGGACGGCGGCCCACCGGCTATGCTCGCTGCCGGCAGAGCCGTCCATGGGTCGACCGCTGCCATCGCACTATGATCGGCCAAAGCTGCTCGTCGTGCCGGTCCAACTCCGGCGGCGTACTATGCTGGCATCGGCCCTGCACGTGGCCAAGCGGCGGCTCTGGAAATGTATTTTCGGGGGCAGTTCAGTGCCTACATATATAGATAGACCTCCCAACGTGGCGATCGCGAAGCGCGCGAATCCCTCTCCGGGAGCCTTTTTTGTCTGGAGCGTTCTTATGAAAAACTGGACTTCGATTTGGACTCCTACGACGCCTTGGCATCGACCACGAAGAGCCCCGAAACTCGGCTCAACGCAGACCGCTTCGCCACGGTGTGTCCCTGCTGGTAGACATCCGATGTGATCCACGACGAAGCGTGGCGGCCCACCTCTGTGCCCTCCGAAAAAGAGCCCTCTGAGTAACGGTGAGATGGCTACGCCGCCGACACGATGCCGCAGCTTTGATTCCTGCACGGCCCGCCACCCGATGATTCGAGTTCTCAAGTCTGCGTGTCAGGCTAAGTC
>CAWHNV010000055.1:0-5302 GCA_963830785.1 uncultured Acidobacteriota bacterium | reverse complement strand
CAACCTTGACGAAGAACGTCTTCACATTTCTCGGCGCCATTTCCAAGCGCCCGGAGATTGCGGCTGCTATTCCGTCGTATCAACCGGCGGTGCCCCAACTCTATGCCGATGTGGACAAGGAGAAAGCTCTCCAGCAGCAGGTGAACCTCACCGATGTCTACACCACAATGCAAACCTTCATGGGCGGCTATCTCGTGAACTACTTCAACCGGTTCGGCCGGCAGTGGCAGACTTACGTTGAAGCGGACGGCGCGTCGCGAACTAACATCGATAACATCGACCGGTTTTACGTGCGCAGCGCCAACGGAAGCCAGGTGCCGCTCAACTCCCTTGTGAAAGTCAGCCGCACCACCGGGCCCGAATTTATCTACCGATTCAACGAATTCAATGCCGCGCAGCTGAACATTACCGGCGCGCCCGGGTACAGTTCCGACCAGGTGCGAAAGGCGCTCGAAGAGGTCTTCAGGGAGACTATGCCGCCCGGCGCAGGCTTTGATTATTCCGGTATGTCCTTTCAGGAACAGCAGGCGGAGAAAGGCGTTCCGTCGTGGGCCGTGTTCGGTTTGTCGCTGATATTTGTGTTCCTGATTCTTGCCGCTCTTTATGAAAGCTGGACTCTGCCCTTCAGTGTTCTTCTTAGTACACCCGTCGCGATTCTGGGCGCATATCTCGCGCTTCACGCCCGGAAATTTGAAAACGACATTTTTGCGACCATCGGGCTGGTTATGCTCATTGGACTCTCTGCCAAGAACGCCATTTTGATCGTCGAGTTTGCGAAAGCGAACTACGAGCGCGGCGAAAGTATCTGCGATGCCGCGCTGGATGCTGCCCGCGTGCGTTTTCGTCCGATCGTGATGACCGCTTTAGCGTTCATTGTCGGTTGTTTACCCCTGTGGGCCGCGAGCGGGTCGGGGGCTGCGTCGCGGCGCATCCTTGGTACCGTCGTCGTCGGTGGCATGACGCTCTCCACCGCCCTTGGCCTGATCTTTATTCCCGTTACGTTTGCCGTAGTCGAGTATCTTTCGCACCGCTTTGTGCGAGGGGGCGAAGGCACCACGATGGACTCAATCTGCGGCCCCGGCGCCCCGTCAGAAAGGCCGGCTGTTCCAGTCGCGGTCCACGCCGGAGCAGAAGGAGGCCAGGCATGATGAGATATCGAGGACTTTTGCGTTTGAGCTTTCTCGCTGCTGCCGGATTTCTTGCCGGTTGCAACGTCGGTCCAAAATATGTTCGACCTAACGTCACCGCGCCGCCAGCCTTTCGTGGAGCGGATGATACCGCAATCACGAGCGACGATAAGAACTCATTCGGCGATCAACAGTGGGCAGCGGTTTATCGCGATCCTGAGTTACAGGAATTAATTCGCAAGGCTCTGGACAATAACTACGATGTGCGCATTGCGGCGCGGCGCATTCTTGAACAGCAGGCCCAGGTCAGAATCACTCATTCGCAGCAGTTCCCCAGCATCACCGTGGGCGGCACAGGAATTGGCGCCAGCCTGCCAACTTCGCTTGGCACGCAACTTCCCAATCCGCTGGTCGACGGATCGTTAAACGTTTCGGCTGCGTGGACGCCGGATTTCTGGGGCCTCTACCGCAAACAGACTGAGGCCGCACGCGCTCAACTCCTGGCGCAGGTTTGGGCGCAGCGCGCGGTGCAACTCACATTGGTGCAGCAGGTAGCCACGGCCTATCTGCAGATTCGGGCGCTCGATTCACAACTTGAGATCACCAAGAAACTCTGAAGGCACGGCAGGACTCGGTCGCCCTCACCAGAAAACTGGAGAGTGGAGGCTCGGTGCCCCTGTCAGATGTCCGGCAAGCGGAACAATTGCTCTACACGGCGACCTCGGAGATACCGCAACTCGAAGAGCAGATTCAACAGCAGGAGAATGCAATTGCCCTGCTGCTCGGAGAAAACCCCGGACCGATCAGTCACCACGACCCCAACGCGCTTGCGCCTCCACCCCAGGATCTTCCCACAGGATTACCTTCACAGCTTCTCGAGCGGCGGCCCGATATCCAGCAGGCTGAAGCGACACTGATCGCTGCCAACGCGCAAATCGGCGTGGCTCGCGCGCAGTTCTTCCCGAACTTATCTATCAGTGCATCGGGTGGCGTCGGCGGCGACAGTCTTTCAAGTATCTTCGACACCGGCGGGAAAACAATCTACGGCCTCGGCACGCTGACACAACCGCTCTTTGAAGGAGGGAAGCTACGCGGGCAGCTTCAGCTCTCAGCAGCAGACCAAAGAAGAGATGGTGCTCAACTATCAAAAGACCATTGCCGGCGCTTTTCGCGATGTGTCGAATGCCCTGATCGCGCTGAACAAGGAGCGTGCCTACCGTGAGCAGCAGGAGAAACTCGTTGAGGCCGCGAAAGATGCAACGCGGCTTGCGCGCATTCGATACGAGGGCGGGTCTACCGGATATCTTGAAGTCCTGACCACGGATTCAAACCTCTTTGCTGCCGAGTTGAACCTGGTCAACGCGCAACAGGGCGAAGCGCTTGCCCTCGTACAACTCTACGCCGCGCTCGGTGGCGGCTGGCAAGCATGATAGCGCGCTTGAAACTCTGGCCGCACTAAAACAAAAAAAGCGCAAGATCGGCAATTCGCTCAGTGAGTACTATTTGCGACGGAAGGTCAACGAGTGTTCGCTGATCTTTCCTGGGTATGATCCTAGGTTGACGAGGACTGGAGGTATCAAGGCGAGGGTGCATTCGCATCAAACGACTACCTGCGAGGCAATTGTTGCGCCTCGCGATCTACTCAACCGAAAACCAGTAGCCGAACAAGATTGCCTGCCAGTCCACAGATCACAAAGGAGAATCACATGCCCAACTATCCGATTCAAACGATCGCGTCGGCGCCGGACAATTCGAAACCAGCGCTCGAATGGTTGCAGCAGGCGTTCGGTGTTCTACCGAACCTTCCAGCGGCAATTGCAAATTCGCCCAAACTTATCAACTCGCTCGTTCCCGTATTTCAGCAGGTCCACAGCCCCGGCCTCACCGAGCCGGAGAATCAGATTGTTCTTCTGACCGACGCCGTTACAAACTCCAGCGAGTATGCCGTCGCATTCCATACGGCGCTGGCGCTCCAACAGGGAATCAGTTCCAAAGAAACCGATGCGATTCGTGAACGGCGTTTGCCTGCCGACAAGCGATTCGCCGCTCTCTCCAACCCGGCGAGGACGCTGATTGAGAAGCGCGGGCATATGAGTGAACAGGAGCTCGATTCGTTTATCGCCGCGGGCTTTACAAAAGAACAGGTCCTGGAAGTCATCGCCATCGTCGCTGCCTCGACGATCACAAACTACGCTGGAACCATCACCAATCCGCCGCTGGAGGACTCCTTCCGGCAGTACGCCTGGCAGGGCTAACTGATGAGCATCACTGCGCAGGAACTGCGCGTGAAGTGCATGTGTCCGACTGGCGCCGAGGAGGGATAAGTCACTATGAGCGTTCCCTTGTTTGTGAGCGAGAGATCGAAGCCGGAGATGACAACACAACCGCTTTCTGTGGGTTGCCTCATCTTCGAGCGAATGGATCAGATTGACTTCACGGGACCGTTTGAGGTTCTTTCGCGCATGCCGGACACAACCATCCAGATTATTGGGATGGGACTTACGCCTGTTCGCGACGTACAAGGGCTTCATCTTTACCCGGATGTGACCATTGCGGAAGCCGGGACCTTTGATGTTCTCCTTGTGCCTGGCGGTTATGGGCAGCAAGCACTGATGCACGATGAAGAAGTGCTTGAGCTCATCCGCAAGCACGTTCAGACCGAAAGACTCCTGCTTTCTGTCTGCACGGGAGCGCTGCTGTGTGGTGCAGCAGGTATTCTCACGGGACGACAAGTGACGACTCATTGGAGTGCTCGGCATCTAATGCCGTATTACGGTGCCAATCTTGCGGATGCAAGGGTCGTCGTGGACGGCAAAATCATCAGCGCTGCTGGCGTGACGGCCGGGTTAGATGCAGCTCTTGTGCTGGTTTCGCTTCTGCGAGGAGATGCGGCTGCTCAGGAGATCCAGCTCGCGATTGAGTATGCACCGCTTCCTGCCTTTCAAAGCGGTACTCCGGAAAATGCACCACCTGAGGTGCTCGAGAGCTTTCGGGAAAAGTACGAGGCGATCGAAACTGCAAGGGAGAAGGAGGCAATTCGCTTTGCTACAAACGAAACATCGTAGCATTCGCATTGATCGTCCTTGCAGTGTGGGCCCTGCAGCTGATTGGGTCACCGATCCCGCTGTTGCGTTATGAGACGGGTCCGCTTGAATGGTTCCGGCGCTGCCTGACCTATGGCCGACTGGTTCCCCTTCTGAAACGCGGATGATTGCGCTCCGGATTGATCAGCGTGCGACAGTGCCGCTTCGCCCGTTTTTTCGCTAACGTCGTCAGCAATGCAAACTTGCGGGATAACGAGGCCCGAGTATTTAAAAAGAGTTGTAGGAGGTTGTATGGCAGACACCAAGACTCTTATCGAGCAGGCGTACTCTGCATTCAACAAGCGGGACATCGACGGAGCATTAGCACTGATGACGCAAGACGTGAGCTGGCCCAAGGCTTCAGAGGGCGGCAAAGTTGTCGGAAAGGAAGAGATCCGCACTTATTGGACTCGACAATGGGGAGAATTTGATCCCCATGTCGAGCCGCTGGCAATCACCGAGGAAGTCGAAGGCAAGGTCCGCGTCACGGTGCACCAACTCGTCAAGAGCCTTCAAGGGGAGGTTCTATCGGACAGCGAAGTTCTCCACGTATTCACTATGAACACAGGTCTTATCGCAGCCATGGATCTTGGGGGCGAGGCCGATGCAACTGCTGGTCCGTCTGCCGCATTCACACATCGGTCCTAACTGGTTTCCCACCGTGGAGCGTGAAAATAGGGACCAGCCTCGAGAATGACGAATCGGGCAGCACCACATTCTTAGCGCAACCGGCTTGCTCCTGATAGGTCGCCCAGTTTTCCCTGATCTGCACACGCATGATCTTGGGATGACGCCAACAGGCCGTGGTGCGTTTCCAGAATGGCTTCAGGAAATGCGAGTTGGCGATTTGACGTAAAACGAGAACTCTTTCGGCGGCCTCGGGAGCCGTGACTCTTAGAGAGCGTTGGCTGACGCAGCCCGCCGCGAAGACCGCCATCATCGTCAGGAGGTTCGGTAGCGCCCGCTGGGACTATCCTTCGCCCAAAGTCTCCAGCTTTTTGGGCTCTCGTGCCACCAGAAAGGCTACGGTCTGAGTCCTGGTAGTCCACGGGCATACCTCCAACAACTCCTAAGTAGACAGAAGCCGTTATT
>CAWHNV010000054.1:0-141166 GCA_963830785.1 uncultured Acidobacteriota bacterium | reverse complement strand
TATCTCGATCCTCCGGCTTCTGAGTGATGATCAGGACGGTCGAGCGCGGGTGTTTCACGATGGCATTGAGGAAAGTGTTGCCGCTGCCGGTGCTCTTGCCGCTGCCAGTGATGCCCTTGATCTCAATGGAACGCAGTATGTCCCGGACGGTAAACGGCGTGCCGTCGGGCCAGCCAGCACCCGGTCATCGAGCCGGTCGCGGCTGTCAGGAAACAGCAGTTTGCCGAACAGGAACTGTCGTAGCGTTTTCGCCATCGTGCGATGCGATCCTTCGGGTCAGGACGTTTTAGTTGTGATGTGCCGCAACACGCAGCACCGATTCATTGCCTTTCAATTCCAGTTATGCATGCCTGTAAACGCTACGGCCTTGACGATCGTCCAGTCGCAGTTCCACATCCCGCAGGAGGCGGTTCTCCTTACGGGCCTTCTCCTCAGCCTTCTCCCTGTGCTGCCGCAGCCTCGGCGAGTGCCTCGACTTCCTCTACCAGTTCCATCAGCGCCAGCAGGGGCGACGTGATCCTCCGGTTCATCAGTGACAATCGCCCCAGGCGATTGATCCCAACTTTCCGATCCGAGAGTGACTCGGCACGGCATTCCCCGCCCGGTGCAGCCGCACACGCAACGCCTGTTAGCGGATTGATCTGGACTCGGATTGTTCATTGGCCGCCTCCGGCTGCCGCCATGTCCTTCCACACCTTCTGGGCCGTGGCCGATTTTTTGGTCTCCTGATCGCTTTCAGCCAAACTCTCCTTCCATGATTCTGCGTCCTCCAGGTCGACGTTCTGCTCAGGTGCTTCGGTCACCTCTTCTTCTTCTTCTTCTTCTTCTTCTTCTTCTTCTTCTTCTTCTTCTTCTTCTTCTTCTTCTTCTTCTTCTTCTTCTTCTTCATCGCCCGCCTTGAAGGCATCCACGGAGGCATCAACTCCCCCGCGGGCAGCATCTTGCCCACCATGGACGGGTCCATGACCACGTGCTCGGCGAGTCGCTTCTTGGACCAGTCAGGCTGCGCATTGGCTATCCGCTTCATGGCCTGTACTCGCGCGATAATCGCTTACTGGCGCGATGGCATCTTCGGGCCGCAGGACAAGGCGATCCCTTGTTCAGCTGGTCGTCGGTCAGTCCTTGTCGTGACCAAGATCTTCGTCTTCCGTCCCCAGGAACTCGATGGATGGGCGTTGCTGGAAATGGCCTGCACCAGGCTGATGATGATCGGATGGATGGCAGGTGGAGCCAGGACTGGGGCTTTCAGCTCATCCCTTCCACTTCTTCTTCTTCTTCTTCTTCTTCTTCTTCTTCTTCTTCTTCTTCTTCTTCTTCTTCTTCTTCTTCTTCTTCTTCTTCTTCTTCTTCTTCTTCTTCTCCTGCGATCAGGCATGGGATTCCCGTGGCCATTTCGATCTCCAATCAAGGGCGATGGCGCCGAAACCGGTGGAGGTGAAACGATCACCCCAGCCCGTGCGAGGTTTGTACGGCGAACACAACGGATTGACCGCGTGCTCGAAAAGGGTCGAGCCGGTAGATGCGGCATTGCTGCCGTCAGGAGCTAGACTCACCGCGCCGCCTTCCCATTGGGGCTGGCGCCCCGCAAGTTTCGCCGACGTTAAAATGATGGCGCAGCATCCACGGAAAGTCCACGAACGATGAGCGCCCGATGAGTGCACCCGAGCGCACCATGCGACGAACACGCGGTGATACTGTACGGGTGTCGGGAGACGCACTCCCGCAAGGCGCGGTTGGAAAGAAGGCTTGGATCAGGATCAACTCGGCCACGCACCGGGGCAGCCGCTAGAGCCAGCAAGCGGCTGATCCAGAAGCTTGAGGCAGGCGGATCGACGAAGCTATTTACAATCCAGGAAGTCGCGCATGTGCTTGGCGTTGAACCTACAACGCTTATTCAGCAAGCCACCGAGCAAGAAGACCGCGAGCGAGCCACGACCATCACGCACACTTATCGGGTGAGCGGGGACGCGATTCAGCGAAACGGGGAAGCCGCACTTGCATCTCCAAATGCGGCATCTCAGCAGGCACCATGTCATGCGATATATGTAGTCGTCATTAGATGACAGCGACCCATCATATGCCGATAAACCGAAGGGGGGCTTGCATAAGATTTTTGAGGACATTCTCCCTCCAGGCGGGCAGTTGCGGTTAGTATCCATCACTGAGGATAGCGTTACATACGCCGTCAACATGGAACGCCTTGAACATCACTCCCCCTATATGTGGGCGATACTCAAACGCTTGCCGGAATGTGCGTACATCCGCAGTATTTCGTTCAACGCTGGCGAGACTAATCAAGGGCTCCCGGCAGGACGTGTGATCGATGTCGAGTTGCCCAAGGAAACCGTTCGGGAAATCGATAGCGTCTATCAGGCGTTCCAGCGCGCCGAACCGTTCGAGAAATTGCGCCGCGAGGCGGAATACGCCGCACTTGTTGCAACAACCTCGGCCACTATAGAGCGCCTGAAGGAACTGAAGGAACGCTTGCGTCGGGAGTGGGATAGTAGTTGCCGCGCTCGCCCAGGGTTGCGTGTCCGAGGCGCGCAAGCACGGCGGCGAACGCGACGCGGATGGCGGCGATATTGCCGTGACCGCCCATCTCGGCGACGAAGCGTCCGCCGGGACGCAGCACGCGGCCCACTTCGGTCATCATCGCGTCCTGGTCGCGCACCCAATGCAACACGGCATTCGAAAACACGGCGTCGAACGATTGATCTGCGAAAGGCAGCGACTCCGCGGAGCCTTCCTCGGCGGCAATGCCGCGCGCACGGGCCGCGGCGACCATCTTTGGTGAGGCGTCGATGCCGGCGACTTCGGCTCCGGAAGCGACGATGCGCTCCGTCAGTTGTCCGTCTCCGCAGCCCAGGTCGAGGATGCGCTCGCCGGATTGTGGAGCGAGCCATTCCAGCACGCCGCTGCCGAGCTGGGGAACGAATGCCGCGTCGCGGCTGTAGGTTTCGGGGTTCCAGGTTTGCGGCATCAAGACCCTCCCACTTCCATTAAACCAGTGCTTCATTCCCCGCCCTGGTCGGAAAGACGAAGACTCGGCGAGGATGGAGACCCGGGTTCGTACCAGGTTGAGAGGGGTGGGTTGGAGCTGGTGCTGGGCTTGGGGGTTGAGCTGGAGTTTGTGCTGCGATCTTTCGTGATAGGCGTTAGATCGATTGCACGGGCAGGAGCGTGAGGTCGTCGACGAGGCCGACTTCCTTTTGCACGAAGGGCTCGCCGTAGCGGACGCCGGCCAGCAGGCCGTAGTGGCGCGCCTCGGCAAAGGTGCGCTCGCGAATCTCCTCTTCGGGAACGAAGAGGCCGCTGCCGGCGGACTGGTTCGCGTATTGCGAGCGATAGGCCATCAGCGCCTGATGGCGCTGCTCGATAAACGGCGTGATGTCGACGACGAAGCTGGGGCGCACGTCGGCGTAGAGGCTGGCGTAAACGATCTTGAAGGGGCGATGCGGATCCCCGCCGGTGTCGATCTTTTTGAGGCCGGAGAGGAAGCAGGCGTCGTAGCCGAGCGTGCCGGTGATGGCGTGGTCGGGGTGGCGTGCCTGCCAGTAGGGAAGAATCACGACGCGGGGACGAAGCTGGCGGAGAACGCGGACGATGGCGACGCGATTTTCAAGCGTGTTCTCGATGGCGCCGTCGGGCAGGTTGAGCGCCTGCCGCCAGCCGACGCCCAGAATGCGCGCGGCTTCTTCGGCCTCGCGGGCGCGCTCCTCGGCATCTGCCGCGGGTTCCGGCCTCGCCCTGGGTGAGATCGAGAATGGCGGTGCGCAGGCCGCGCGCCGCCATGCGCAGCAAGGTTCCGCCGCAGGTCTGTTCCACGTCGTCGCGGTGTGCGGCGATGGCCAGGACGTCGGCGCGGAAGTCGATGGCCTCAGTGGGCATCGGAATCAGTAGACGGTGTTGTTGGTGTCGGTGATGGCGTCCATGTAGGCCACGTCGTAGGCAGTGCCGGTCACGGTCACGTACTGGTTGTTGATCGACGAGCCATCGACGGTGGAATAGATGTACACCTGGCCGCCCTCGGCCGTGTAAATCTTGTGCAGTCCGGTAACGGCGGCAATGCCGGTGGCGTCGCCGATGTACGGCTCAAGCAGCGTCACGGTGTTGGTGGAGGTGTTGTACATGGTCAGGCAGCCGTAGCCGCCGGCGGGATTGGTCGCGTAACGCACGCCGGTGGTGCAATTCGTCATGGCGATCCACAGGGTATTGTCGTCGGCCTCGAGGATGCGGCTCATGGCGCCGGGCTGACCGTCGCTGATGGCAACCGGATTACCGGCCGTATTGTTTGCCAGATTGACCACAGTCAGATTGCCGCCGAAGAGAGTTTGCCCGTTGATTGACTGCGGTTTTTGGCCCACGACCTACATGGTCGTGCCGTCGACCAGCGCGTTGCTGGCTCCGCCGGGAATGGGGACTGTGGCGCTCGCGAGAGCGCTGGTGGTGGGCAGAAGCCCGACGACTGGCCCTGCAGAAAGATCATGGGCGCAATCGGGAACCCGCGTGTAGGCGGCAGTGTCGCCACCGCACTCCGGCCCGCAGCTCAGGATGTAGGCGGTGCTTCCGTCGGACGAAAAGACCGCCTTGACCGGACGATCGAAGGTGAGCGGCGCGCCATAGTAGTTGCCGGTCGAGTCGATGTTATCGGGACTCTGCATCTGAAACAGGCACCAGCAGGGCGCACTCTGCGGCTCGCAGTCGACCGCGGCCTTGGGCCAGGTGGAAGGACCGCCGGAATAGGTGAGCGTTTGCGCGGCGGTGAGCTCGCGCGGATAGTAGACGTAATTGGAATTCTGCACAAAGGCCAGCGCGACAGACCCGCCGGGATTCACGCTGACGCGGTAGACGTCGGGAAGGCTCAGGCCGATCGAACTGCCGCCGGCTTGATTCACGATGGTGAATTGATGCGACGACTGGCTGGCTGCGAAGACAAAGGCCCCGTTGCGGGTAATGAAGATGCTGGACGAAAGACCATTGAGGCCGCTCACGGTACCCGAGGTCTTTTCGCTCGCGTAACTGGCGAGAGTAAGGCTTCCGTCACCCGCGCCATAGACGGCGCCGAACTGCTCTTCCGGCATGTTTTGGATGGTGATGGGTAGCGCGCCGCCGTAGCCAGCGATGGAAAATGAGCCGGCGTACCGTTGTAGCCGCTGCGCTCGTCGTAGTAGGCGTCGACAATCTGAAGTGCGCCCTTGGACAGGATGCCGGGGTTCTGAATCGCGATGACGACGCGGTTGGTGAGCCCGCTGGGCGGCAATACGCGGCCGTCAAAGTAGTAGGTGCTGCCGCAACCTGCCAGCGCGACGGCTGCTGCCAAAGCTGCACTGGCGCTGATCCAAAGACTTTTCTTCTTCAAAATCCCAACCCTCGATTGATGGAGCGGCACAAGCGGCCGCGACAAAGAAATGGCAATGCGTGCATACGGAAATCGTTCAAATCAAAGTGGCCGAAACCGATTTCCACGCAGGTTATGACTAACGAAGTATAACAAAGCCACCCGGCTGCTCGCGGTCCCGTAGCGGCGTGGCCCAACCCGCACCGAGGGCCTCGTTCCGGCTCTTGCTCCTGCTGTTGAGAGCGGAACAAGCAGCGCCAGGAAAGGCCCGGCGGGCTGCGGCAAGCTCCGCCAGGAACCCCCGTGAAGGTGCATACAATTCCAGCAGCAATGCGGTAGCATGACAACAGAATGACCCGCTTTTCCGAGCTTTTTGCCGACCGCCCCGTGCTCGCCGACGGCGCCATGGGCACGGTGCTCTACGCGCGCGGCATCTTCGTGAACCGCTGCTACGACGAGTTGAATCTCTCGGACCCCAACCTGATCCTTGGCGTGCATGAGGAGTATTTGCAAGCCGGTGCGGAGATTCTTGAAACCAATACCTTCGGCGCCAACCGCTTCCGGCTGGCGCGCCACGGCCTGGCGGGAAAGATGGCCGAGATCAACGCAGCGGGCGTTCGCCTGGCGCGGCAAGCGGTCGATCGCTTGAAGGAAAAGCAGGCGGGCAACGCGGAAATTGCCGCGTGGGTCGCGGGTTCGGTGGGGCCGCTGGGCGTGCGCCTGGAGCCGCTGGGCAAAACCGGACTGGACGAAGCACGCGCGGCATTTGCCGAGCAGATCGGCATTCTTGCCGGGAGTGGCCCGTAGCGGGCGTCGACCTGCTGATTATTGAGACCATGCCGGCTCTGAATGAGGCGCACGAGGCGCTGGAAGCTGCAAAAGCGGTGGCTCCGCATCTGCCGGTACTGGTGATGGTGACGGTGGACGATGAGAGCGAGTGCCTGGATGGCGCTTCGCCCGCGCAGGCGGCGGCATTGCTGACCGAGTGGGGCGCCGACGCCGTGGGCGTAAACTGCTCCACCGGGCCAGCCACGGTGCTGACCGCCGTGGAGGCCATGCGCGCGGCCACGGCGCTGCCGCTGGCGGCCATGCCCAATGCGGGCGTGCCGCGGGCCGTTGACGGTCGTAATATCTATCTCTGCTCGCCCGAGTACATGGCCAGCTTTGCGCGCAAGGCAGTCGCCGCCGGGGTGCAGATTGTGGGCGGGTGCTGCGGCACCACCCCGAATCACATTCGCGCCATGCGCTCGGCGATCCGGGCCATGGACGAGCAAACTCGAGTGACGGTGACCGGTGCGGCGCCGGAGGTAAGCAAGGAGACTCCCCCTGCTACTCTGGGGCAGCGCTCGCGGCTGGGCGCATTGTTGGCTGAGGGCGCTTTCATCAAGCTGGTGGAATTCCTCCCTCCGCGGGGCATTGATTGCTCCAAAGAAATCGAGGGCGCGCAACTGTTGGGGCGACTGGGCGTGGACGCAATCGACGTATACGACGCGGCCCAGGCCTCGGCGCGCATGAGCGGGCAGAGCCTCTGCATCCAGATTCAACAGCACACCGGGATGGAGACGATTCTGCATTACACCTGCCGCGACCGGAATTTGCTTTCAATCCAGTCGGATCTGCTGGGAGCATCGTCGATCGGCCTGCGCAACATTCTTTGCGTTACCGGCGAGCCGCCCAAACATGGGGACTATCCTGACGCTTCCCAAGTCTTTGACGTGGATTCCATCGGTTTGGTAAACGTCGCCAAGCGGCTGAATTACGGGCTCGACATCGGATCGAACTCCATGAGCGCGAGCACGAACTTTACCATCGGCGTTGCCGCAAATCCCGGCGTGCCCGAGATTGAGAATGAGCTGCGGCGGTTTGCCTATAAGGTTGAGGCCGGAGCGGAGTACGCCATCACCCAGGCGGTCTTCGACCTACGCTTGCTGGAAGAATTTCTGGAGCGGGTCAAGGAGCGCATCGGGGACCAGCGCATTCCGATCATTGCCGGCATCTGGCCCCTCACCAGTTTGCGCAATGCCGAGTATATGAAAAATGATCTGCGCATCGCGATGCCGGAGGAGATTATGCTGCGCATGGCGCAGGCGAATACTCCCGATGCCGCGCGGGCCGAGGGAATCAAGATCGCCCAGGAGATGATGGAAGCGGTGCGCCCGTACGTGCAAGGCGTACAGGTGAGCGCACCGTACGGCCACTACGACGTGGCTGCCGAGGTCATCGCGGGCGCGCTGCCGCAGGGAAAATAGACAGTTTCCACAGCTAGAATCAGCTTGCGGCGGTGTGCCGGGCCGCGTACACTTCTCTGCGAATTCCAAGCGCACAAGTGCGCGGGCTTAAATCTGCCTGCAACCGAAAGGAGCGCCGTCATGTCAGACGGTTTCACCATTGGCGCGGCCATGGCCGAGCCAACCATCTTCGAGTGTCCGGCCTGCAAAGAGACCATCGACGCAAAGGCCGAGACCTGTCGTTTTTGTGGTGTCAAAGTGGATCACGAAGCGGCGCTGAGGGCTGCGGTGGTTCTGGCCAAAGTCAATCAGGCATGCAGCGACGCCAGTTATATGAGAAGCACGGCGCTGACGTTGCCGGTTTTCTTTGGGCTGCGCTTTGTTCCATTTATCGCCTGGTTGGGCACGGTGGGGTTCTGGGTCTTACTGGTGGGGCTTCCGATTTGGGCGCTGCGCTGGCTGTTGAAGTATCGCGGGCTTGAGAGCGATGACGCCGAGTTCCGCAAGGCGCGAAACACGGTGAAATGGATCGGAATTACAGTCGCGGCTGTGCTGGTTGTCTTCCTGACCCTGAGCGTCCTGGTGTTCATACTCATTCGGCCGAGTTACTGAAAGAAATCTTCACGCCGGCGCGCTCGCTGAATCGCAGGTCGTTTCAGTTTGCGGCGAATCCTGTATTCTGAAGGCCGAAAGAGATGGGGATCCATGGCGACGTTTGAAGAATCGCTCAAGAAGCTCGAAAGCATTGTCGAACAGCTGGAGAAGGGCGATCTGGCGCTCGAGGATTCGCTCAAGCTCTTCGAAGAGGGTGTGAACCTGTCGGCCGCTTGCAAGCAGGAGCTGGAAGCGGCGGAGGGCAAGGTGCAGATTCTGGTGAAGCAGCGCGATGGGACGATGAAGGCCGAGAATTTCTTGACGGAGAAGCCGTTCTAACACACCCCTGCGGCCGTTTTGCCGCGCCCGAACGCTCGATTACTGTGCCTGTTTAACCGCAATGCCTTTCAGGCATTCCGCGTTCGCGTTATACGTATCCTGGGACATATTGATTTGCCATACTTTATCGTTCGAACCTACGGGGCTCACCGTCGTCGCGACCGGAACGCTGTCCTTTGAATCGATGATGATCGTTACGTTCGTCAGTACCGGCGTATTGCTCGTTGTCATCCCAGCCTTGTCGACGTAATTAAAGCCTATCCTCTGCTCGGGAGTAAAATCCTTTGTCCAAAAGAAAAAAGGACAAGAGCGCTCCCCTGGCATGAGCGAAGCAGGTTTCTGGAACGGTGTCAGCTTGAACTGCTCTCGGAGCACTACCTGAGGTTCGGCTTGCCCGTGTGCGAAAACCATCGGAAGTGCACACGGAAGGGTCGTGAGAACCAGGGCAAAAGCGAACAACAATTGGCGCTTCATTTATCCTCCTTCCGCTTTCCACAATCCGGAATTTCCATTCTACCTTCTGGGCAGCCCATGAATATACTCCCAGTTGCGTCCGTTCAGCATTTTTTGCATTCGTTCCAACGCCAGGGGAATCCGGCGTGCGCGGCCGAGCCGCCTTCAGGATCGCAAGTCAACTTCAAAATGGAAATGTAAGTCTAATCCCAATGCCTCATTCGCAAAATATTCAGGTTTCTGAAGTGGTCTTTCTTTGCGCGCCGATTCGTGCGGCCAACGCCAGCAGCGGTTCGTCGAGACCGCGCGCAGCAGCCAATTGCATGCCGCCATGGGCGCAGGGGATGGCAACTGTGGGTACGCCTGCCATGCTGAACGGTGAGGTGTAGCGCAGCAGGCGGCTGCGCGTCTGGCTGTGGTCGGCCCCGGCAGCGAGACGCGCTACCGGAGTGCTGGGCATGAGAATGAGCTGGTGTGTAGCGAAAAGCTCATCCATGCGCGCGCGGTAATCGGCGTGGCGTTGCCGCAGCGAGCCAACTTCAGCGGGTGTGAGGCTCGCGCCCCACTTGAGGCGATCGCGGATTGACGGCTCGCAGCGGTCGAAGTTGCCGGCGTGCAGCAGAGCGGCTTCTGAAGCCTGAAGCGGCGCGAAGATTTCGATCGAATCCGTCCACCATTCCAACCCTCCTTCCAAATCGATGGGCACGGCATCAAGCCCCAGCACCTGCAGTTCGCGGACCACGCGGCGAAAGCCTTCCATGACCTCTGGCGCGCAGTCGCAAAGAAATTTGTTGCCGAGAAAAGCGAACCGCGTGAAGGGAATCGTCGCCGCGTTCTCACCGCGAGCGAACGGAGCGGCGAGCAGCGGCGCATCTTCAAGGTCGCGGAAAAGCCAGCCCATGGTGTCGAAGGTGACGGACAGGTGCGCTCCGCCGCGCCAGTTGCCGCGACCGATGGTGGCGCGATAGCCGGCGAGTCCGGCGAGCGCCGCGGGTGCGCGCACGGAGCCGCCCGTGTCGGTGCCGATCGCAGCCACGGCCGAACCTTCCTGCACGCTCGCGACTGCGCCGCTCGAAGATCCGCCAGTGAGCGCGCCCGCATCGCGTGGCTGCACGCAATCGCCAAACTCCGGATTCTCGCCGGTGATTCCGTAGGCCAGCGGATGAAGATGAGTCTTGCCCATGATCACTGCTCCGGCCACGCGCAATTGCTCCACGAGCCAGGAGTCGTGCGTGGCATTGCCGTTCAGATCGCGATAAAAGCGCACGCCGCAGGTGGTTGGCGAGCCGGCGAGATCGAAGCAGTCTTTCACTGAGATCGGCAGACCCCACAGTGCAGGGCGGCCATCGCCGAACGGACCGCCGCTGGAACGAGGAACGGCCTCAACGCGGGCGGCTTCGGCGCGGGTCCACGAGGCATCCTGCCAGAGATAGGTGTTGCGGCTGGCATTTCCGTTCGAGCGCGCGAGCGCTGCTTCAGCCAGTTCCGACGGGGTTATTGCGCCGTCGGCGAGTGCGCGGCGAAGAGCGCGGAGAGTCCACGGGACGGCGGTCATACAGAGATTGTAGGGGTTGCAGCGCTGTCCCACCCTCGCGACAAAAACAAAGACGTCGCGAGGATGGGGCAACCAGCAGTGGCGTACAAGCGCAAGGAAAAGGGCGGCTCCGTGGAGAGCCGCCCTTAGAGAGTTGACGAGTCGAGCGCATCAAAAGTCGAGATGCAGCGCCATCTGAACCTGGCGCGCGCTGCCGATGGCGTGCTTGGTGATACCGAGCCCCGCGGGGCAGTTGAAGAAGCCCGTGTTCGCGCCACCTGGATTGGTCTGGCAGTTGTTGGTCGGCCCCGCCTGTGTGGGGGCATACGGGACGCTGCCGATGGCATCGGGCACATTGTTGAAGGCCTGGTTTTGATTCACGTTGTTCTGTGGAATGTCGAAGCTCGAGGTGTTTGTGAGGTTGTACACGTCGAAGTCGTAGGTCAACTTGTATCGGTCGTGGATGGGCAGTTCCTTGGTCAATGATGCATCGGCGCGGCGCTGCCAGGACTGGCGGAAGATGTTGCGCTGGCCGGTGGTGAAGTTTGTCTCGAAGGGGTCGCCCGCAGGGACGCCCATTGTGCCCACCGGAATCAGCGGGAGGGTGAAGCAGCTAGCCTTCAACGCCGCGCCTGTTTGGGTTGTCGGATTGTAGAAGGCGCCGTTCACGCCGGTCAGCGCATTCTTGCGCGTGCAGCCAGCGGCATAATTAAGCGGCACGATCGGGTTTGTAATGCCGTTGAAAGTGCTGTAGAAGATGCTGCCGACGGCGCCCGAGTAGTCGATGATGCTGTAAGGCTGGCCGCTCTGGATGATGGCCACACCGTTGATGGCCCAGCTGTCGATGGCTTTGCCCACCAGAGTGTGCTCGCTAGCAAATTTGGGCAGCGTGTAACCGTAGGTGAAATTCAACACATGTGTCCGGTCGAAATCGGCTGAACCGTAGCCCGAGCGCAGATTGGTGGGATTGTTCCCGTTGTAGAAGAGGCCGAGGCCGCTTTGTTCGTCGGTGGCGTGGGAGTAAGTGTAGGAGACACCGGCCACGAGGCCGTGGCTGAGCCGTTTTTCCAGGTGCGATGTGAGCGCGTGATAGGCCGCAATTCCAGCAGCGGTGTAGGACTCGGATTCCGAGGAGTAACCGATGTACGGCACGCGCAGATCCACGTTGCCGCCTTCGAAGTTATTCTGCATCGGGCCGTACGCGCAGGTCGGATCGTTATTCACGCAGATAGGGTAAAAGTTGTTGGGGTCATACACCGTATAGCCGTAGCTGTAGTATTGCGTGGCATATCCGCCGGGATGGGTGGGACTGCCGGGTGTTGCGATCTGTGCCTGGTTGAAGGGCACGGGAATCACCTGGTGGCGGCCGAGATTGCCCACGTAGCCGACTTCGAACATCAGATCGTTGCGCGGCTGGTACTGGAGATTGAGCGTGAAATTGATGCTGTAGGGCAGTTTGTTGGCGCGGTTATAAACGCCAAGGATGAAGGGCTGCTGCCCGTTGGAGCCCGACACCGTGCCGTCGACAATGTCCTCGGCGTTGGGGAGATAATTGCTAACGTCCGAGGCTTTGGGATTGGAAGGACCGGCGCCCAACGTGGGTCCCCAGGGAGTTGAGAGGGTATAGTCGCCGCCTGTTGGTGGCGTGAAGTAGTTCCCGCCGCAGATCGGAATGTAGTTCAAATAGAGGAAAGTTGCCTCATAGTACGTGTTGGTCTGGAATGAGGAGGAGTAGGGGCAGTGCTGCTGGGTGACAAAGGGAGGCGTCTGCGCGATGCCGAAAGGGCCGCCCTCGACTTCGCCTGCCGCATATCCGGGCGAGAGATAGGTGTAAAGTTCCCCACGGTCATAGTAGAGGCCGCTGCCGCCGCGAACCACGAACTTGGAGTGGAACACGGACGGCTGCCAGGCGAAGCCCACGCGAGGAGCCATGCCCCACTGACGGCCGGTGAGGGTGGTCTTGCTCACGCCAGTCGTGCCGTTGGCGTTATTGCCGGCGATGATGAAGCCGGAGCTGGTAATGGTGTCAGAGGCGACGTCGTAGCTGTACTGCGAGGGATTGAAGTTGATGATGTCGCCGTTCTTTTCCGTCAGGCCGCCATTCCAGTCGTAGCGAACACCGGCTGTGATGCTCAGGGTTGGCGTTAACTGAAACTTGTCCTGAGCGAACAAACCAGTTTCGTTGGCGCGGTAATAGCGATTGGCGTTGCCCTGCAGGTAGGTTGAGGCCGTAAAGTTTTGCGTGGAGTAGGGCGTCAACCAGTTATCGAGAAAGGAGACATAGTCAGGCGAGGCCACGCTGCCCGTGCCCGTGCGGCGATCGCGCAAATTCAACTGCGTATACGACCAACTGCCGCCGAAGCTGAGTGAATGGCGTCCCTTGGTCCAGATGGCCGTGCCCGAGGGCTCGATGCGGTTCTGAAAAACGCCGGTATTCTCAGCCTGGTATTCCGCATCCGGCCCAATGGAAAGCGAAGGCGCAACTCCACCATAAAGCGGTCCGGTTGACGAGTCGTATTGATCGCCGATGGCGTCGTTGATGGTGAAACCGGGAAAGTAACCGCCGAATGCGGAAGTCAGACCTGCCGCCGGCGTTCCCGCCTGGCCGGGCTTCCACGGCTGGTCGTTGGTGGCGTACGCTTTTTCGCGCAGCACGCCGACCGTCTCCGAGACACTCAGACTGGAGCCAAAGGTTTGCACATTGTTGATCGAACCCAACTGCGAGCCGGTATCCATGTGTCCGGTGAAGCCGGGCACGTTCGAGTAGGCGTAGGGCGAGCTCGATGGATCGTGCTGGTAGTAGTACTTGGCCGCGAGAATATCCTTGGAGCTTAGATTCCAGTCAAGATCTGCGACGCCCTGATCGGAAGTGAAGCGGGACGTGCCGGGAAGAAATACGTTATAAGGCGAGTAGACGTTGGGGCTGGCGGTGGCAAGGGGGCTTGGGACGAGATAGTTTCCGGGCTCACCGGGGAGTGCCGGTGCGGTCAGCAGGTCGTAGGCGACGGGGTTTGTCCCGGGGCCGAAACCGTTGTAGGTGCCGCCGCTACAGGTGATACCGGTGTAAGGGTTACTAGAAGGGGAGCACGTGGCGCCATACGTGGGATCGAATCCTGAACTCATTTCGTAGCCAATATTGCTCGTCCAGCTATTGTCAGCGACCGAGATAAGATTCGCTACACCGCGGCCGCTTGTAGCCAATCCGGGCGGCACGTCAAGAAGCTCGTCGCCCGTTTCCTGGTCAGAGATGTGCAGGTGCTGGTAGCCGACGAAGCCGAAGAGCTTGTCCTTGATGATCGGGCCGCCGATGTCGCCGCCCAAAATGTAGCGGTGCAACTCGGGGTTCTTGTCCGCAGCCGGAATATTGTTGTCCTTCTTGAAGAAGAACGGTGCAGCGTTGATCCAGTTGGTGCCGCGATGAGCGTAAACCCCGCCATGAAATTCGTTGGTGCCCGACTTGGTGCTCATGTCGATGTGCGCGCCGCTGTCTGAGCCTTGCTGGGCGTCGTACATCGAAGCGTTGACGCGCACTTCCGCAATGGTTTCAGGCGCGGGCGTGGGGATGGCATTGCCAATGGCAAGGTAGACCGAGGCCGCGCTGGGAATCACGCCGCCGGCCGCGTTGTTGGCCTGGCCGGTATTGTTCACCACACGGAACGAATCCACCTGGCTGGTGCTCTTGCCGTTGAAGAGATTGCTGGCGTCGACGCCATTCACCAGAAATGCATTGGACGTATCGCGCTGGCCGTTGGCCCAGATGGGCGCGTTGCCCAGGCCGGAATTGGCGCCGGTGCCGCCAGGTAGTTCGGCATCCACGCCGGGCGAAAGGATTGCCAGACCGGTGAAGCTGCCGGTGGGCAAGGGCACGGCGTCGATCTGCTGGGCCTCCATCACGTAGCCGTTGGTGGTATCGACGGCGTTCATCAGCGGCGCGGCTTCAACTTCGACCGTGGTGCTGGCCTGGCCCACTTTGAGAGAGACGTTCAACGTAGCCGTGCGGTCGGCCTGCACCGTGATGTGCGGGGTCTTCTGCGCCTCGTAGCCACCGGCCGAATAAGTGAGCGTGTAAACGCCGATGGGCAGGTTGACGAAGCTGTAACTGCCCGAGCCGTTGGTTTTGGTGGTGCGGGTGAGCGAGGTCTGCTCGTCAGTCACCGTAACGGTCGCGTTGGGAATCACGCCGCCCGAGGCGTCAGTTACCTCGCCGGTAATTCCGCCGAGAGTTTGCTGGGCGTTGAGCGGGTTAGTCGAGAACACCGCGGCCACGACGATTACCAGCAGAGCAGCGATACACAGGGAGAACGTGCGCATGGAGTGCTTCAAAGGACTGACCTCGAAATAGAGATTTCCCGTATGAAAATCCGGGATTTCAAAAAAGAAACATTGGTAAATGTGAGATCCGGCGTTTGAGTGCGAGCAACTTCCAAACAGAATCAAGCTATGGTTTCGAACGAAGACCGTTCAAAGAGTTGAACCTGCGACCGCGCGGCTTACTGGCATGTTAATGTCTGCGATATAAAGTTCATGTAAAGATTTGTTGTAAATCGCCCCTATTGGGGACGCGTTTTCCACATTACGTCAACCTTTTACACGCATCGTCCGGCGCACCGCGTACCAGCCTAATCCCGCGGCGATGTAGATGAGATAAAGATACGGAATGCGCGCGTGAATTGTATCGGTCGCCGAGTCAACGTCGAAAATCGCGATGAGAACGACGATGGCGACGGTGAGGGCGCTGACCGCGGCAAGCACGCGGGAATGCCTGCCGAGCGCGCGCCGCGCGAAAGGCAGCGCCACGGCCACGAGCGCGTACGCCGTGAGAAAACCGAAGACAGAAAGCGAACCGAGCAGATCGTACATGGTAGAACCGGTGGCGCCGCGCAGAGCAAAACCTGCCGTGGCCGCGAACATGAGCGCGGTCGAAAGCACGATCGCGGTTCCCGGAGTTTTATGCCGCTGGTTGGTGCGCTCGAATGCGGCGGGCAAAAGTCCGTCGTGCGCCATGCGCAGCAGCACGCGCGCGGCGGCTGTAGAGCAGGCGAGCACGCACGCAAACATACTGATGAATGCGCCACAGTCAATGGCGACCCCGAGCGGTGAAACCCCGGCCTTCGCGGAAAGAAGGTGCAGCGGGCTGGTGGTCTCGCTGAGCGCCGTGGATTCGCCGCGGAATCCCACCACCTCAGAGTAGGCGCACAGCATGAAGAAGATGCCGGCGAGCAGCGCGCATTGCAGCACGGCGCGGGGAATTGTCTTGAGAGGGTGGCGCGCCTCGCTACCCAAAGTGGTGGCGCTTTCAAAACCGGCGAAACTGAAGATGGAGAGGACGAGTGCCGGTCCCAGTCCTTTGAACGAGGCGCCCTGTAGCCGGAATTGGCTGGTGTCGATTCGCAGTCCCATGTGGACTGGCAGAAGAATGAGCACGATCACAATGAGGCTGACCGATGCTGCTTCAATCCACAGCATAACTTCCGCCGATAGCTTGACGTCGCGATAGGCAATGACGCCTGCCACCAGGCAGACCACAAAAAGCGTGGGGATGGCTGGTGGCGATCCACGGAAAAACTGCTGGCAGAGTACGGTGGCGTAATAAAGAGCTCCGCCGGCAACCGATGCGCCCGTGGCGAGATAGGCAAGCAGAAGTCCCCATGCGGCCGCGACGCCAAACACCGGCGGCAATGTATCTGCCGTGTAACTGTAGAGCGATCCCGGCGAGGCAGAAAGTTTTGCGAAGCGGCTCACGCAAAAACCGACGAGCAGCATGGCGGCTGTGGCCAGCAGATAGACAAACCACGTGGCGTTTCCCGCCAGCGCAAAGACTAGCGGAATGGTGAGCGACGCCGAGGTGCTGGGCGCCATGGCAGAGACGGACTGCGCCAGCGTTTCTACCGGGCCCAGCACGCCCGCGCGTAACCCGTAGCTTTCGGCTGCGCCCGCTTGCGCATACACCCGGTCTTTTGTGGTCGGTTCGCCGGTCACGTGCTTGCCTTTTATTTGTTGTGTGTGAACTACCGCTCGACGGTGGCCTCGATCGTACCATGCGGCTCGTCGATGGGAACGAAAATGTGATTTGGATTGTCGAGGCCGAAGGGGCTCAAGTCGGCAAGAAGATGATGCAGGTTGGGCATGGAGAGGTGAATGCGCGCGATCTCCGGCGCAGCGGTCAGCGCGGCTTTGCCCATGTCGAAGAGCGTGTGCTGGACGCTCATACTGTCATGCGCCGCAAACTCTTTCAGCAGCGCTGCCAGAATCCGCGCGCGCACCTCGGCATAATTCGGTGCTGCTGCCGTGTATTCCCAAGTAACCGTGGCGCGCGTGCCGAAGATGCGGTCGGTGGCCGGCTTGAGCGTGGTCAATTTGTCCTTGATGTAGCCGGTGAACGCCGACTTCGTCGTCTTGAGAATCGTCAATCCATCAACACCCGAGGTGACGGCCCACTCGCCGCCTCGGGCGCGTTCGGCATACGCAGTCTGCAACTCGGATCCGCCCATTTTGAAGGTCGTGGCTTCTGGTGTGGCGTCGACGATCATGCGCTGCCAGGCTTTCTCCTGGACTTCAATGCTGACCATTGCCACTTGCGGTTGGTTGGAAAGGAAGTAATCGCCTAACTCGCAGGCAAAAGCCTCGATAGTTACAGCCTTAGAGCCGCGCGCCACGTAATACACCGTGTTCTTCATGGTGTCGGTGGGCAGAACCTTGCTATTATCGGCCTCCGTGTAACTCGATTCAAAGTCGCCGTGCAGCATCACGTGCACGGTCCACTCGTTGAACTCGTGCGTGTTATCGTAGCGCGTGATGCGCGACAAGCGCACGCGCGATTTTCCGTAGCGGTTTTCACCTAGTCTTGCCATTGGTTAACTTCCCCTTGTTACGATCCTCGATAAGTGGTGTAACTGTTGTCACTAAGCAGGAGCGGCAGATGATAGTGCTCCTTGCCGTCGCAGGTGAAGGTAATGGAAATCTCCGGGTAAATACTGGTGCGGCCCTGGCGCTTCAAGTAACTGCCGGTTTCGAAGGTAAGCCGGTAGGCGCCAGCCGGCGCATCGGCCGCAAGATCGCGGCAGCGGCCATCGGCATCAGTGGCGCTGGTCGCAATTTCAATCCAATCGCAAGGCGCACTGCGCACTCGTTCCGCGGGTTCGCCGTCTAGAATTTCGAGCCATCCCCCGCCGTCCAACTTCTCAAGGCGCACGGCGATTCCCGCTGCCGGTTTGCCGAGAACGGTATCCAAAACATGTGTTGTGATTGCGCTCATTCGACCAACCACTTTCCCAAACGAATTTGCATGATTTGGCGCTGCTGCTCGGCGGCTTCGCGTAGCTCGGATTCGCGCGTTGAACCCAGCCGCCGCTTCAAAATCGCTAACATCTCTTCCGCGCTCTTGCCGGTGGCGCACACGATGTAGGTGAATCCGAATAGCTCTTCGTATTTCTGATTTCCCGCGGCAATCTCGTCTAGCACGCTCCCGCTCGCCGCGCTCGTCTGCGCTTGCTCAGCTTGAGACCACACCGCTGACTGCCGGTCCACGTGCGCCGATACATTCCGTTCGCCGATCCGTGGATGGCAAGCAAAGGCCTCAAGCCAGTCGGATTCCTGCATTGCGGCCCACGCGCGGTCCGCCGCTTCGCTTAGTGCGGCTACATTCGCGATGGGGCGCAGGGCTACCATCGCATCGGCCCACCGCTTGGCTCCGCAACAGGCGAGCATAGCGTTTCTCGCTTCCGTTGCGCCGGCCGCATTCCAGGCTGCTAGCGTTTCATTCACGGCCGCAGTCCCTCCCGGCGCAGTTCGAGCAAGAACTCTTCAAGCAGATTCACGGCCACGCGCCGCCGGTACTCGGCCGTGGAGCGAATATCGTCGATGGGCTGCACTTCGGCGAACAGTGCGCGCCGTGCGGCTAACACGGTTTCACGCGTGAGCGCCTGGTCTAGCAGCGCCGCCTCGGTTTGCTTAAGCCGCGTGGGATAGGGCGCCAGGCTTGCTGCTCCGAGTCGAATCTCGCGGAGGACGCCTTGCTCGATCAGTGCTGTCGCTCCGAGCGCCACTTTGGCGATTGCCATCGCGCGCCGCGTTCCCACCTTGCGCAGATACTGCCGATGGAGCGCGAATCGCCGCGGCAAGTGAATCGCGTAGATCAGTTCATCCGCCGCGAGCACATTGCGCTTGTAGCCGGGTGAAACTCGGAGTAGGGAACTTTGCGGCGGCCGCGCACGGAGATGGTTTCAATCTCAGCATCGTATGCCAGCAGCGCAGGCGAAGAATCCGCGGCGGGCGATCCGTTCACCAGATTTCCGCCCAGCGTGGCGCGGGTCTGGTTGGCAATGGAGCCGATCCAGCTTGCGGCTTTTGCGAGCAGCGGAAACTCCGCGTTGATGAGGGCGTGCTTGCGCAGATCGAGAAACGTGGCCGCCGCGCCGATGGCAACGCTCTGCGGCGTCGCTTCGATGATACGCAAATCGGGAATGCCCCAGAGGTTGACCAGCTTGTGCGCGTTCAACCGTCCGGCGGAAAACGCCACCATCAATTCCGTGCCGCCCGCGATCGGCGTCCATTGGCCCGGCTCGGCGGCAAGCAGATCGAGCACCGCAGCCAGGCTGCCGGGCGCGACGAGTTCATGCATTTCCGCATTACCGCGCATGGTGCGTCCGCTCCAGCTTCGATTGTCCAGTGGGTTCTTTCGCCAGATCCGATTCCGACACGCTGGCCGCGGCCGTCGACGGACTCGAAGATGCGCATGAATCCGGTGCAGCGGCACAAATTGCCGGCCAGGCCTTCGCGAATCTCTGCTTCGCTGGGATGTGGGCTGTGCGCGAGAAGCTGCGCCGCGGCCATCAACATTCCGGGCGTGCAAATGCCGCACTGCGCTCCGCCATTGTGCAGAAAAGATTTCTGCAACGGATGAAGGCCGCCGTCTAGCGCCAGTCCCTCCACGGTTTGAATTTCGGCGCCTTCGGCCTGCAGCACGGGCACAAGGCAACTGTTCACCAGCTCGTCATTCATGCGCACCGAGCAGGAGCCGCACTCACCTTCGCCACAGCCCTCCTTGGTTCCGGTCAGATGCAGATCTTCGCGCAGCACGTCGAGCAGTCGCTTCATGGGCGGCACATTTACTGAGCGGCTTTCGCCGTTCACCGTGAAGCGGATCGCGGGCCAGTGTCGCGTCCGTCCTGACCTTTCCGTTGGTGCTCATGGCAACGCCGGCTCCTCCACCGGTTGATTCGCGGCGAGCCCTGCATAAAGATCCTCGGGCAAAAGTGGAATGGCAGTAAAACTCACGCCGGTCGCGTCGCGGATGGCATTCAGAATTGCGGGCGCGGGGCCGTCGTGCGGCAACTCGCCGATGCCCTTTGCGCCGTAGCCGCCATGGCGGAAGGGAATCTCTTCGAAGTACACATGAATCGGCGGCACATCCTCCGCGGTGGGCATGATGTAGTTCGTCATCTGGTTGTTGGTCATGCGGCCATCCGCGAGAACGACTTTCTCGTAGAGCGCGTAGCCGATGCCTTGCGCGATGCCGCCCTCAATTTGTCCCGCGGCCATCACCGGATGCAGCACGCGGCCTACTTCCTGCACGGCCCAGAAGTCTTCCACCTCGGCCGAGTACGTCACCGTGTCCACCGCGACCTGTGCCACGTAAACTGCCCACGCATACGCGCCGTAGGCTTCGCCGTGATATTTCTGATCGTCCCAGTAAATGCCCGGCGGCGCTTCATAACGGCACATGGACGAGACTTCACCATGCGACGTCGCGATAGCGCTCGCACGCGGCAAGGAATTCTTCGCGCGTGTACGTCGCTCCAAGGCCTGCGTGCTCGCGCAACATGGAAACAAGCTGCAGGCAGGCGCGCTCAATCAATAGGCCCACCACCATCGAGGTGCGCGAAGCCACCGTCGGCCCGCTGTTCGGCACCATATCGGTATCCGGCGCGGCCATGGTTATGTCGGTGTATTCGATGCCCAGCGCTTCGGCGGCAATCTGCGTGAGAATCGTGTTCGTGCCCTGGCCGAATTCGGTATTCGACACCAGAACGCGCACCTTGCCCTCCGGTGTAACGTCCACGCCGGCCAGCGAATTCAGATACAGCTCGCCCGAGCCGGTGAAGCCTGAGCCGTGATAAAACGCCGCGATCCCCATGCCGCGCTTGATGGGACTCTCGGCATTCTCGCGCGCAAATTGCGCACGCTTGGCGTGATAATCGCTCTCCTGCAACGCGCGATCGAGCAACTGTATCGAGGAACATCGGTTCGCGCATCAATTGTTCCGTGGCGTTCGCCTCGCCCTGATGGAGAAAATTCCTGCGCCGCAATTCGACCGGATCGAAGCCGAGCGCTGCGGCGATTTCGTCCATGTGGCGCTCCATCGCGAAGATGGCCTGCGGCGCTCCGAAGCCGCGAAACGCGCCGTAAGGAACGAGATTCGTCGCCCAGGAACGCGCGCGGACGCGCACATTGGGGCAGAGATAGGGGCCGGTGGAGTGCAGCGTGGCACGCGAGAGCACCGTGGAAGAAAGCGTGGCGTATGCGCCGCCATCGGTGTCGAGATGGATCTCCATCGCCAGCAGCTTGCCATCCTTGTCGAGCGCAGTGCGATGGCGCACGCGCGCGGGATGGCGCTTGGTGGTGACCGCCAGATCCTCCATGCGGTCGTAGACCATCTTCACCGGATGACCGCTCTTCCTGGCCAGAGCGCCGCGTGGCAGGCGAGGACGGAGGGATAATCTTCCTTGCCACCGAACGCGCCGCCGGTTTCAGTCTGGACCACGCGCACTTTGTCTTCAGGCAGGTCGAAGACGCCGCGCAATGCTTTGAAAACGTAGTAGGGGCATTGCAGCGAGCCCCACACCGTGACTCCGTCTTGTGCGCTGTACTCGGCGATGACGCCCTGGTTCTCGATATACAAGATGTTCCTGCGCGCCGGTGCGATATTCACCTTCAACGATGTGCGCGGCACGAGCCCACGCGGAATCCACATCGCCTTTTTCCAGCAGAAAACTCTTGAGCAAATTGTCCGCGCCCCACACGATCTGATCCTGCCGCTCACTCTCCTCGATGGTGAAGATGTGCGGCAGCGGATCGTACTCGATCTTCACCGCGCCGAGGGCTTCGCGCAATTTGTGCTTATCGGGATGCGCGAGGAGAAGAATCGGCTCCTCGCAATGATTCACCTTGCCGTCGGCGAGGCAGGGCTGATCCGCAATGATGAGCTGAATGATATTTTCGCCGGGAATGTCGGCAGCGGTGACGACCGTGAACTGTCTCCAGTCGATGCGGCGGTCGAAGGCGATGGAGCGGATGAGCCCGCGGGGAATGGTGCTGCGCACCGTGGCTCCGTACCACATGCCCTCGCGTTCCATGTCATCGATGTAGCACGCGCGGCCCACCAGTTTGTCCACGCCCTCTTTTCGAGGAACGGGGGTGCCAACGATGCGGGTTGTCGCATGCGCGCTCATAGGTGCCGACAATGCCGAACGGGTTGAGGGATAGCATACAAGGCGCAGCGCATTTTTGAAAGCGCGCGGCCTACTCTGCCAAACGCGCCAGGGTGCGCCCCAGCACGTGAATGCCGCTGCCGATCCACTCAGGCGAAGCGTATTCGTCGGGCCGATGGCTCACGCCGCCGCGGCAGGGAATAAATAACATGGCCACGGGCGCAATGCACGAGACGAACGACGAATCGTGGTAGGCGCGCGCCACCATCTTTTTGTATTTCTTGCCGGCCGCGACGGCGGACTCTTCGAGGGCGGCCAAAATCGCTGGATCGCAGGTGGTTGGTGGATCGGCGTTGATCAATTCCGTGGCGATCTTGACGCCGCGGCGTGCGCTCACGCCCTGTATGGAAGCATCGCAGTGCGACCAGAACGCGGTCGCGGCGCGCGCCATCGATGTCGCGCACGTCGGTGGTGATCTCGACGCGCGAGGGAATGCTGTTCACAGCGCCGGGAAACACGTCGCACACGCCCACGGTGCCCACGGTATCGATAGCGCCTGTCGATTTCGCCGCCGATTCCAGAGCCAGAATCAATTCCGCCGCGGCGGCGAGCGCATCCTTGCGGCCCGGCATCAATTTGCCGCCGGCATGGCCGCCTTCGCCTTCAATCACGATGCGCTGGCTGGCCGGCGCAGCAATGTGCGTCACCAGGCCCACATCGAGTCCTTCCTGCTCGAGGTACGGTCCCTGCTCGATGTGCAACTCGACAAACTTGTGGAAGCGGCCGCTGGGCACCGCGACGGATTCGAGCGAACCGGTGAATCCGGCCTGCGCGCGCCACTCTTCCAGTCCGCGGCCGTCCTTGTCGCGCAGAGCAAGCGCCTGCTTTGGCGTGAGCACGCTGGCCATCATGCGGCTGCCCAGGCAACCGATGCCGAAGCGCGTGGGCTCCTCGGCAGTAAAAATCACGAGTTCGATGGAGCGGCGCGGCTTGAATCCGAGCTTCTTGAGAACGCGAATCGCTTCGAGACCGCCCGAGCACGCCGACGCATCCGTCGTAGAGGCCGGCGTTGGGAATGGCGTCGATGTGCGAGCCGGTGCCGACCGGCGCGAGCGTGGGATCGCTGCCTTCCCAGCGCGCAAAGGTATTGCCGACGGCGTCTTCGCGCACGGTCAGCCCCGCTTCTTTGCACAGGCCCTTCACGTAAGCGCGGGCGCGCATGTCCGCCTCGCCGAAGACCACGCGCGTCACCACCGGCGGCTCGGCTTCTGAGATTTGCGCCAGGGCCATCAGCTCCGCCATGAGGCCGTCGATCGAAAGATCGGGCTGGTTCGTAGTCATGTGCTCTATTCTCCCAGCGGATGCCGTCGCCAATCTTTGTAGATGAGGTATTTCGCCGGCTTCTTGCCCAGCGCGCCAAACCACTGCGGGCAATAGGCGCGCATCCAGATGAAGTCGCCGGCGTGCACCGGATACCACGAGTCGCCGAGACGGTAGATGCCGCCGCCCTCGAGCATCAGCAGGCCGTGCTCCATCGCGTGAACTTCCACCATGCTGAGCGACGCGCCGGGATCGTAGGTCATGGTGTTCACGGCAAAATCGTAGGGTGGGCCGTCGGGCATGAGCGCACGTACGCGTAACGCACGGTCGCCCATGAGCGCGACGGGAGCCACGTCGTCTTCGTCGCCGACCACAATCTCCGGAGCGGCCGCTCCGTGCAATGGCTCGTAGGGCTTCTCAATGACCGCGACGCGCGCAATGCCCGGTGCGCGCACGGTGTGCGGAGCGCCTTGCGGCAGGTACGCATAGCCGCCCGGCTTGAGAACGTGCCGCTTTCCACCGGCTTTGATCTCGATCTTGCCGTCGAGAACGTAGAGGAAGCGCTGCGCGGGCGCCGGGGCGAGCGATCCGCCGGCCACAAACTCCGCCGTCATCTGCGTAAAGCGCGCGCCCAGTTGCGGCGCGGCGTGAATGATGAACTCCACGCCCTCCGCGCCAGCGAGTGGCGAGCGAACAAAAGTGTCTGGCGTCTGCAGCAGATGGTCTGCCTTCAGGCTGCTGCGAGTCGGATCCTAAGTGATGCACGTGCGACCTCTTCAAAGGGAAATCGGAAAGAGTCGAATCCAGCAAAATCCGCAACAAATTCCGTGCCCGATTCTATCCGACCTCGGCGGCCAGCCGCTGTAGAAATCTCTCGCACACGTCCAGGGCTGCCGTAACGTCTTCTTCGCGCACGGTTTCATCGGGATGGTGGCTGATGCCGCCGGGACTGCGCAGGAAGAGCATGGCCGTGGGCACGCGCGCGGCCATCACCATGGCGTCGTGACCGGCGCCGCTCGGCATGCGCTTCACGGGCAATCCCGTGGCCTCGATAGCTTCGGCAAGAAACGCCGTCAGACGCTCGTCCATCGGCACGGCGGGCTGATCCATCTGGCGTGTGCATTGCAAAACCAGCGCGCGCCGATGCGGCGATGGCTTCGGCCTGCGCGAGCAGGGTTTCTACGGCGAACTTGCGCTGCAGCGTCGTCGGCGTGGCGAACGTCGAGGCTCACACGCGCCGCGCCGGCGATCACGTTGCCCGCATTCGGTTCCACATCCATATGGCCCACCGTCGCGACGAGTCCTTCGGTGCGCTCGGCGAGAGACTCCACCGCGACAATCCACTCCGCCGCGCCGGCCAGCGCATCGCGGCGCAGGTGCATCGGCGTGGTGCCGGCATGGTTGGCGTGGCCTGTCCACGTGAGAGTGTGCCGCGTTTGGCCCACGATGGCAGTCACTGCGGCAACGCGCAAATCCTCCGCCTCGAGAACCGGTCCCTGTTCGATGTGCACCTCGAAGAAACCCAACGCGTCGTCGCTGATGGCTGCTTTGCCAATCTTCACCGGGATCGAGCCCGAAGGCGCGAATTGCATCCGCCAACGTCGATGCCGTCTGCGTCCTTCAGCATGAGCAGAGCAGAATCGAAGCGTCCGGCGGCCGCGCGGCTGCCGATAAACGGCACGCCAAAGCGCACGCCTTCTTCTTCACTGAAGGCAATGACTTCGATGGGCAGCGAGAGCTTGAGTTCCTGTGCGATCCCTGCGCATTCGAGGGCCAAAGGTGACGCCGAGAATTCCGTCGAATGCGCCGGCATTGGGTACGGTGTCGATGTGCGAGCCGATAATCAGGCGTCGGGCTCGCGATCCCTGAGGTTGCCAAAATCCGCGCAGGTTGCCGACAGCGTCTACGCTCACCGTCATGCCCAGGGCTTCCATGCGCTCGCGCATTAACGCATGCACTTCGCGCACGGGAGGCGTGAGGAATCTGCGCGTGGTGCGATCGGGCTCCTCGCTCATGGCGGCGATGCGACGGCAATCGGCAATTGCGCGCTGGGCGCGCTCTGGCAATGTTGGGGCGCTCATGAGCGCACCTGCTCTTTGCCGCGTGCCTCGCCAACATGTGCTCCGGCACGAAAGACGGGCGCGCCGCGCAACCAGGTTTCGAGCACGCGACCCTGCAATTCAGCGCCGAAGATACGGCGAGATTTTATGCCGAAATACAGGTCGGAAGGCGCGACGGTCCACCTGGCCTCGGGATCGAAGACGGCAAAGTCCGCATCGGCGCCCACCGCGATCACGCCTTTGCGCCCGCTCAAGCCCGCCAGCCTGGCAGGCGCGGCGGCCATCCACTCTGCTGATCCGTTCCAAGCCGATGTCGCGTTGTTTCATCCCGGTCCACAGCACCGGCAGGGCCAGCCCAAGGCTCGCGATACCGCCCCACGCCTGATCCCAGCGGGCAATTTCGCCTTTGGGCTGGCGGCGCTTCATCTCCGGCGGGCAAGGGGAGTGGTCGGTGATCACCATTTCAATCAGTCCTTCTTTGAGCGCATTCCACAAGCGTCTCGCGATTTCCGGCGTCGCGAATCGGCGGCGCGCATTTGTATTCGGTGGCGCCATCGGGAATCTCGGCGGCTTCGAACCAGAGATAGTGCGCGCAGGTTTCTACGGTAACCGGCACGCCGCGCTGGCGCGCATCTCTGAGCAACGGCAGCGCCTGGGCGCTGGAGAGATGCACGATGTGGATGGGAGTCTGGAACTCTTCGGCCAGGCGGATGAGTAATTCAATAGCCTCAGTCTCCGCAGCGTCGGGACGAGAGCGCAGATAGGTGGAATACTTGCGCCAGTCCGCGCTCATGCGGTTTAGAGCGTTCATGGCCGCACCGATTGGGCCAGCCACTTCAGCGTGCGCCAGCAACGGCAGTCCGGTGCCGCGCAGCTTTTCAAGCGCTGCGCGCAAGTCGGTTTCATCCACCCATGCGAAGCCGTCGATTCCCGAGTGAATGAGAAAGCACTTGAAGCCTGGAACGCCTGCGCGTATCAGCGACTCGATTGATTCTGCGTTGCCCCGTACCACTCCGCCCCACGCTGCCCAGTCCACCCACGCTTTGCCCTGCGCCGCAGCGCGCTTGGCTTCGAGGGCCGGCACATCGATGGTTTCCGGAACGCAATTCAGCGGCATATCGACCAGCGTGGTCACGCCGCCTGCGACCGCGGCCTGGGTCGCGGTCGCAAATCCTTCCCACTCGGTGCGGCCAGGCTCATTGATGTGCACGTGCGAATCCACAAGGCCGGGAAGCAGCACAAGGTCGCCGAAATCGGAGACTTCCGCGCCTGCGGGAAGTTCATCCCAACCGCCGAGCGCCGTGATCCGCTCGTCGTCTACGATCACTGCGGCGGGTGCGATGCCATGCGGCGTCAAGACGCGCGTTGAACGAAGTGCTTTTGCCATCCTCTGATTACTTTCGCCGTTGGGGGATGTGGATAGCAAGCGCGAGATTTCCGGCGGTCGCGCGGCCGCACTCAAGCCTGGAACTGATCCGTTTCTTAAAAATGCAAAACGCGACGGTGCGCGTGGGTCACGCTCCGAGCGCGTTTTATCGCGAGTGCAGTAGCGCGCGAAATTCTTCGGCGGCTGTTCCAGATACTTCCGCGGCTATTTCCGCAATCGGGCAAGCAGATCCTGCGGATGAACAGGTTTGGCGAGGATGTCGAACTCGTAGCCCTCTTTACGCGCCTTCTCCAGGAGATCGGCCGTGGCGGCCTGGCCGGAAAACAGCAGAATCTTGATCTGCGGCAGCAATTTGCGAATGCGAATCGCCGCATCGATGCCGTTGAGGTCGGCCATGATGACGTCGGAAATAAGCATGTCCGGCTGAAAGGATTCGGCAAGCTCCAAAGCTCCTTCGCCGGAATAAACGGCGCGCGCCTCAAAGCCGCTCTGGTTCAGGATCATGGCCAATGTATCGGCGATGACGCGCTCGTCATCCGCCACCAGAATCCTCGGTTTTTGCGTGGTCGTGGGCATACTCTCCTTGGCGCCAGGGATGAGAAATCATGAGGGGCCGTCTTCCCGCATCACGGTCTCCTGCGCCAGTTTGCGACCCTCCCAGCCCTACATTTTCCATGCACCAGGAATGGTACGCTTAAGTAGTGTAATGCACTGCGCCCCCGGTGCGTCGAGAGCCGTGGAGGGGGCCCGGGAGACATACGCCACAGATTCCCCGGCTGCGGGAGACGCATTCACTTCGGATCAATTTTTCATCTTTATACTGGCAGCATCTGGTCGCGAACCGGCCAGCAGTTCCCCACCGGAGAACCGGCGATGCAGGAAGCGGTGACACCGAACCCGGCCCTCGATACCGCGCCTGTAGCCCCTCAAGCGAACGATGACGCGATCATTCGCGCCGAGAAGATCGAGAAATACTACGCGCAGCCGAGCCAGAATCGCATCCAGGTGATCTCGGCGACCGACTTGAGCATTGTGCCCGGCGAGATTCTTGCCTTGCTGGGGCCGTCCGGATCGGGCAAGTCAACGATGTTGAGGATGTTGACCGGGCTCTCCACGCCGTCTGCAGGACAGGTGTACTGGCACGGCACGCCGATCGCGCAGTCCGAAATCAACGTCTCCATTGTGTTCCAGAGTTTCGCGCTTTTTCCCTGGCTCACGGTGCTCGAGAATGTTGAGGCGCCGCTGCAGGCACGCGGCGTGGCTCCCGCAGAGCGCCGCGAACGCAGCATGAAAATGCTCGACACGGTTGGTCTCGACGGATTTGAAGCGGCCTATCCCAAGGAACTCTCCGGCGGTATGCGGCAACGCGTGGGTTTTGCCCGGGCCCTGGTGGTTGAGCCGGAAGTGCTCTTCATGGACGAGCCTTTCTCGGCGCTCGACGTACTAACCGCCGAGAACCTGCGCAGCGAACTGCTGGAGCTGTGGGCAAAGAAGACCATGCCCACCAAAGCAATCTTCCTGGTCACGCACAACATTGAGGAAGCCGTGCTGCTGGCCGATCGCATCATCGTGCTGGGGCGCAACCCCGGCCACATCCGTACCGACTTCCGCGTACAGCTTGCCCAGCCGCGCGAGCGCAAGTCGGAGGCCTTCACGCAACTGGTGGACTACATTTACAAGGTGCTCACCCGGCCCGATACGGAGCCGGCCGAAGCACCTGGCCAGCAAGTTACGCCTGCCGTGCGCGACCAGCGCCAGATGCGCTACCAGATGCTCCCCCACGCGCGGCCCGGTGGCATCGCCGGCCTGCTCGAACTGCTTCTCGACAAGGGTGGACGCGACGACATCTACCGTCTGGCTGACGATCTGGCTTTCGAGATCGACGATCTGCTGCCCATCGTCGACGCTGCACAATTGCTGGGCTTCCTCAAAGTCGAGGAGGGCGACGCAGTCATCACTCCCAGCGGGGAGGAGTTTGCCAACTCCGAAATTCTTCGCCAGAAAGAACTCTTCCGCAACGCGGCGATCGAGAATGTGCTGCTGTTGCGCCAGATTCGCCGCGCTCTCGACACGAAAAGCGACCACACCGTGCGTGAAGACTTCTTTCTCGATATGCTCGGCGAACAATTTAGCGAGGAGGAAGGCCAGCGGCAGATTGAAACCGCCGTCACGTGGGGCCGCTACGCGGAGCTGTTTGACTTCGATGCGGCACGCCGTCGCTTTGTGCTGCCCGATGCGCTGGAAGAGGAGATTGCTTCGAGCGAGGACAAAGAGTGAATCTCCAGCGCCCTCTCGCACGCACTCTTGTTACCGCTCGCAGCACGCCTTTCTTCATCGATCTGGGCGTGGCGGCTTGCGCCCTGGCGGTCTTCTTCGCCGTCGTTTCGACCGGTGTCTACTGGTTCCAGAAGCCCGTTCCAGTGGTGGCGATTTCAAGCTCCATCGGCGCCCTGCCTGTCTATGCTTTTTATTCGATCGTGCGCATGGTCATCGCGTACTTTCTCAGCCTGGCCTTCGCCATCACTTACGGATACATCGCGGCCTATAACCCACGCATCGAGCCGTGGATGGTCGCGGTCCTCGATATTCTGCAGTCGATCCCGGTGCTCAGTTTTTTGCCTCCCGTGGTGCTGGCCATGGTCGCGCTCGTTCCCGGCCATCAACTCGGCATTGAGATGGCGGTTATTCTGCTCATTTTTACCGGCCAGGTGTGGAATCTCGCTTTCAGCTTCTATTCCTCGCTCAAAACCATACCGCACGAGATGCTGGAGGCATCGCGCATCTATCGCTATTCCGGCTGGCAACGCTTTTGGCAACTTGAAATGCCGTTCTCCACCATCGGCCTGGTGTGGAATTCGATCGTCTCGGTGGCCGGCGGCTGGTTCGCGCTCATCTTTTGCGAAACGTTTACCATGGGCGATCGCAACTTTCAGTTGCCGGGCTTGGGCAGCTACATTCAAACGGCAACCTACGCGGGAAACGTGCACGCGCTGCTGGCCGGCATCGCGACCGTGATTCTGATTGTGGTTGCTACCGATCAGCTGGTGTGGCGTCCGCTCATCGCGTGGAGCGACAAGTTCAAATTCGAGCAGGTGGAATCCGCCGAGCAGGTCACGTCGCCGATCCTCGAACTGCTTCGCCGCTCCAGAATCTGTCAAACCCTTCCCGGCCGCATCTGGGATCGCGTGGAGGAGCCGGTTTACCGCCATCTTGCCGAAAGCAAGGAATGCCGCGTGGTGAAGCCGCTTGACGCGACGAAGTCGGGCAAAGTTTCTCCGCTGCTTTGGGCGGTGGCATTGGCGGGCGCGATGGCAGTTTGCTGGGCCGCCGCACAGGCCGTGCTCATGCTCAGCGACGTGACGTGGGCCGATCTGCGCCTGTTGCTCGAGGGCGCGGCGCGCAACCTTTTTGCGCGTGAACGCCGCGCTGCTCCTTTCTGCCGCGTGGACGATTCCCGTCGGCGTGGCCATCGGCCTCAATCCACGGATCGCGCGCGTCGTGCAGCCGATCGCGCAGATCATGGCGTCGGTGCCGGCGACGGCCTTCTTCCCGATTCTGCTGATGGCGCTGGTGAGGATCGGCGGCGGCCTGGGCATCGGGTCGATTGCGCTGATGTTGCTGGGCACGCAATGGTACATCCTCTTCAACGTGATTGCCGGGGCGATGTCCATCCCCTCGGACCTGCGCGAGGTGGCCTCGCTCTTTCACTTCACGCGCTGGCAGCGCTGGACTCAAGCTCATCCTTCCCGGCATCTTTCCTTACCTCATCACTGGCATGGTTACGGCCTCAGGAGGCGCGTGGAACGCTTCGGTGATGGCCGAGTACTCGCACGTGAAGGGTCGTGACGCTTTCAGACCATCGGCCTCGGCGCGCAGATTGACGCGGCCACCGACAGCGGCCGTTTCTCCATGCTGCTGCTGGCGACGATTATGATCTCGCTCATGGTGGTCACCATGAACCGGCTGGTGTGGCGGCGGCTTTACCATCTCGCGGAGACCCGGTTTAAACTTGATGGCTAGAAATGAGCGGGGCTAGCGGAGTTGGCGGCGTTAGCGGAGCTAGTCGCAGAGGAGCTTTCCATGATTCGCGTAGGTTTGGTGGGTTTCGGCATGGCGGGCCGGGTCTTTCACGGTCCGCTGCTTTCGTCGGTCGAGGGGCTGGAACTGGCTGCGGTGATGGAGCGCAGCACGCAACAAGGCGGCCGAGCGCTATCCCGGCATCACGGTGTACCGCTCGCTCGAAGCCATGCTGGCCGACAAATCTCTCGGACTCTTCGTCGTGGCTACGCCGAACGATACCCATTACGCGCTCGCCAAAGAGATTCTGAGCGCGGGGAAGAACGTCGTCGTCGACAAGCCGATGACGCTGACCTCGGCCGAAGCTGCGGAGTTGATCGGACTGGCAAAAAAGCACAACGTGCTGCTTGCGCCGTTTCATAACCGTCGCTGGGACAGCGACTTCCTGACGGTTCAGAAACTATTGCGTGAAGGTGTGCTGGGGCGGTTAGTCGCACTCGAATCGCGCTTCGACCGCTGGCGTCCGGCTCGGCTGACGGAGCGGCTGTGGAAAGAAGACGTCGATTCCGGAGGTATGCTGCAGGACCTGGGGCCGCACCTCGTCGATCAGCCGTTGACGCTCTTTGGCAAACCGGAAGGCGTCAGTGCCGAAGTGCTGCGCGAAAGAGATGGAGCAGGACCAAACGATTCGTTCACCATCCGCCTGCGCTACCCAGGCTCGCTCCACCATGGTCTGATCGTCACCGTCGCGTCCAATCTCCTCTCGCTCAAGGCCGGCCCACGCTTTCGCCTGCGCGGGACGCGCGGCGGGTACATAAAGAAAGGCGTCGACCCGCAGGAAGCCGCCCTCACCAAAGTCACGCGCATCGCCGACCCTGCATGGGGCCAGGAACCCTCGTCCGCGTGGGGCCTGTTGTACGTGGACATCGACGGCGGCTCGGTCAGCCGTCCCGTTCCGGCAGTCACCGGCGACTACCGGCTCTACTACGCGGGCATTCGCGATGCGCTGCTGGGCAAGGCTCCCGCTCCGGTCACAGGCGTGGACGGCTGGCGCGTGGCGCGGTTGCTCGAATGGGCCGTGGAGAGCTCAGAAAAACGCCGCGAAATTGCGTGCGATTGGAGCCAGGAACCGAAATAGCGGGAATGGGTGCAGTTTTCGGTTGGCCGGTGACTCGCGCCCCATTCTTCATTGGTTGTCATCCTGAGGAGCGCAGCGACGAAGGATCTGCGGTTGCACTTGGCGACCCGTGCACTATCAGGGAATGTAGTTTCCCGATGGCCGGTGTGTTCCCGCCTTGACGTTAATGAATCAAGTTCGAGAGTCCCCAACCTAACGAATTGAGCCGGGAAGTGTCGTAGACCAGCGCACTCTTGAATGAGGGATCGGTGGCGCTCTGGAGCGCCTCATCAGAGAGCCAGTGTTCTTCATCGTCACGAACTTTGTGAAAGCGGATTATCGGGTTGTCATATTGCGTGTAATAGACGCGGAATCGCGCATTTGGAAAATCAAGCTTCAGCTTCAGTGCCCACAGATTTGCAATCCGTTGGCCAAGTTCACATGCAGAAAGGAAGTCGGGATGGAGTTCGTCATACACCACCACTTCAGAGACGAGCGCAGAGGCATCATTGGCGAACTCGTCAAACACGTGGGTGTGATTGACAAATGACTCCCAGCCTGTCGCCGTGTCGCTGGCAGGTGGAGGGTTGGACCCCGAATGCCAAGCAAGAAATACACATCCATGCTCTTCTACGAATTCTGGCCAAAGGATGCGAGAAACAGCTAATGCGGCCCCTACTTTTACTGATTGTTCATCCGAACACATTCGACTTTCTCCCCAAAGGATTGTAGCGTCTTCTCGACAGGAGCGCGTGGTCGGCAAAGCCGAAGTCACCTAAAAGCAACCGCAGATCCTTCATCGCTACGCTCCTCAGGATGACAAACGCGGAAAGATGTGCGGAAGATTGGGTCCCAGATTGCCGGCGGTTTGCTGCCAATCCGAAAACTGCACCACTGCCTCAATCGCCATCCGCCCGCCCGCACCCATCACTGCCGGCTCGGTTCTCTCTCAATCAGCGGCACCCAGAACCGAAAACGCGCGCCGCCGCCAGGAGCATTCGAGGCCTCGATGCCTCCGCCGTGGGCGATCAGGATGGCGCGGATAATGGCTAGGCCCATGCCTGATCCCTTGCGCTTGCTCGAGCGGATTTTGCCGCGGTAAAACTTCTCAAAGATCAATGGCAGATCGAGCGCGTCGATGCCAGGGCCGTTATCCTCCACGCAAAACTCCAGACGGTCGTCGGTGCGGTTGCTGCTCAGCTTGACGCGGCTGCCGGGCGGCGTGTGGCTGGCTACATTTTCCAGCAGGTGGCGCAAAACCCGGCCCAGCAAATGCGGATCGAGCCATACCGATTCACCGCTGTCCAAATGGTCTTCCTCTTCCACCACGATGCTGACCTTGTGCGAGGCCAGAATCTTGCGCGACTCCTCCACGGCCAGATCCAGCAGCGCACGAGGATTCTGCGGAGACATCTTCACCTTGACCACGTTGGCGTCGATTTCGGCCATTTCCACTGCCTCGCCGATCAGCAGATCCAGCCGCGCCGCCTCTTCGTCGATGATGTGTGCCATATCGGACCGTGTCGCCTCGTCAAGGCCCTCGCTCTCCACCAGCGTTGTGGAAGCGGCGCGGATCGAGGTCAGCGGAGTGCGCAGCTCGTGGGTGAGGGAATCGATGAGCGCGGTGCGCAACCGCTCGCCTTCGCGGGCAGCCTCCACGCGGGCCGTGGTTTCAATCGCAATAGAGCGCGCCACTGCAATCGAAACCTGGGCGCTGACGGCCGCGGCGACTTCGCGCGAAAGTGATTCCGGCCGCCAGGCCAGCGCGCCTACGGATCTCAATCCCAGCATCAACGATGTGGAATGATAGCCGGCCAGCGGAACCAGCGTCGGATTCAAGCCCTCGGCCAACGCCTGCATGTGCGCGCGGATGCTGGCTGGCGCCTCGCCGGTTGAAGAGTAGAAACGGTCCTGCTCGCAAACGTACAGAATGACGCCGTCGAGGGCAAAGATGCGGTCGATCAGCCCGGGCAGGTCGCGGATGAGCCGGTCGGCATCCTCAAAGAGCATCATCTCCTGGCTGAGCGCATACAGACGCCCCACATCTGCCTGGCGCTGCTCGGCCTGCAGGGCCTGCTCTTCGCGCCCGCTCGGCCAGGCGGCTGACAACGACGCAGCCCAGTGCGAACGAGACCATCGCCACCCAGGTCTGCGCGCCCACCAGTCGAAAAGTGTGGATTGGGAGGCAGAAAATAATAGTCGAAGGAGACTGCGCACAAAACCGCCATGTACAGCGAAAGGACGATTCCCGCCTGGCTGGCCGACCACACCACCAGCACCAGAAACACCATGCCCGCGGTGGTGGAATTGGCGCCCAGCCAGACCAGCAGAAATGTGGTGAATATGGCCGCGGCGGTGGCCAGGAACCAGCGAAGAATCTGCCCCGAATAGGCGCGGACGTGCATCGACTTCCCCACCGGAATCATAATCGTCTTTCGCGGTTTGCGAAATGGCCCGCACCGATGATGTAATCTTCGGTTGAAAGAAGAAAGACCATGCCTGGACGAATTCTGGTAATCGACGACGAATCGCAGATTACGCGGGTACTGCGCGCCGCGCTCTCCGCGCAGGGCTACGACGTGCGCACAGCCAACGATCCCGAAGAGGGTTTGCGCGTCTTCCGCGACTGGGCGCCCGACCTGGTGATTACCGATCTGATGATGCCGGGGATGAGCGGAGTTGATGTCTGCCGCATGATTCGCACGCGGGGCGCCACGCCGGTACTCGTGCTGTCGGTGCGCGAGCACGAGCGTTCGAAGGTGGAGGCGCTGGACGCCGGCGCCGACGACTATGTGACCAAGCCCTTCAGCATTCAGGAACTGCTGGCGCGGGTGCGGGCGCATCTGCGGCGCGCTCCGGAGCGCACTACGGCCGCCATTGAGGTCGGCGACTTTGTGGTGGACCAGCAGGCGCACAGCATCACCGTTCAGGGCAAGCCGATCCATCTCACACCCAAAGAGTTCGACCTGCTGCTGCATCTTGCGCGCAACTCCGGCAAGGTGATGACGCACCGCGCCCTTCTGACTGCCGTATGGGGCGCGCAATCGGCCCACCAGCCCGAGTACCTGAGGGTCTTTGTCGGGCAATTGCGCAAGAAACTCGAAACCGAGACTGGCCGCCAATACATTCAGACCGAGCCCTGGGTGGGTTACCGCTTCATTCCCGAGGGCTGGACCGGCAACGAAGAGTAGCCGGGCGCGCACCGAGCGTATCGCAATGTGGGTCGCAGCGCGCGGGGTGCTTGCTGATTTCCCGGAACTTATCGCCGCCCGGCTCAAATCCTTACGGTTTATTTAGGAAATCTTTTCGATACTCAAACCTGTCGGAAGACAGAATAAATTTCGGGTCGGCTGTTTGCTGAAGCCGGGGCCGGATTGTCGTGAAATTTTCTTGCCGATCCGGCGGAACCGATGCAGAACGAACGGAATCTGTTTTTCTAAAGAGATCCCGCCGGCCTGGTACTGGCTGGTGGAGGGAGATCCCGCATGCAAGACGCAGTCATGCTGCTGTTCACCGTCATTTTCTTCGCCCTGGCGTTTCTCTACGTCAAGGCATGCGAAAAGTTGAGGTAGCCCATGCACATGGATTGGATCTCGGCAACCGGACTGGTGCTCTCGATTCTTCTTATGGTGTATCTCACCGTCGCATTGCTTTTTCCGGAGAAATTCTGATATGTCCGTCAATGGCTGGCTGCAATTCGCCATCTACTCTGTCATCCTGCTTGCCACCGTTCGCCCCGTCGGCATCTACCTGACGCGTGTTCTTGAAGGCGAGCGCACCTGGCTTGATCCGGTGCTTCGACCTTTCGAGCGGATCATCTACAAGCTTTGCGGTGTCCGTGCGGACAAAGAGATGAACTGGCGCGAGTACAGTTTCGCCATGCTCGGCTTTTCGGCGGCGACGCTGGTGCTCACCTACGCCATTGAGCGCCTGCAGGGATTCATGCAGGGGTCGGGCTGGGGCTGGGCCAATCCACAGCATCTCGCCGCCGTGGGACCCGATCTGGCATGGAACACCGCCGCCAGCTTTACCACCAACACCAACTGGCAGTTCTACTCGCCCGAATCGACCATGAGCTATCTGACCGAGATGGCTGCACTGGCCACGCACAACTTCTGGTCGGCTGCCGTAGGGATTGTGGTTGCCGTGGCGCTCATCCGCGGCATCAAGCGTACGCAGTCTAGCACCATCGGCAACTTCTGGGTCGATATGACGCGGACGTTGCTTTATATCCTCACGCCGGCATGCATCGTCTATGCGCTGCTGTTGGTTTGGCAGGGCGTTCCACAGAATCTCCATCCCTACACCATCGTGCATACCGTTGAAGGCAGCACCCAGACCATCGGTCAGGGGCCGGTGGCTTCGCAGGAAGCCATCAAGATGCTCGGCACCAACGGCGGCGGATTCTTCAATGCCAACAGCGCCCACCCGTATGAGAATCCGACTCCACTTTCGAATTTCTTTGAGATCCTTTCGATCTTCGTCATCGGCGCGGGCCTCACGTACACGTTGGGCCGGATGACAGGCTCGCGAGGTCACGGCTGGGCCGTCTTCGCCGCAATGTATCTGCTTTTTGCATCCGGCTTCGCGGTGTGCTACTGGGCCGAGTCGCAGCCGCATCCGATGATTCACGGGGCTGAGCAGACGCGCACCGCAGCTGCGCCCGGCGGCAACATGGAGGGCAAGGAAGTGCGCAACGGCATCGCCGAGAGCACGCTTTTCGCCACCATCACCACCGACGCCAGTTGCGGCGCTGTCAACGGCATGCACGATAGCTTCACGCCATTGGGCGGCATGATTCCGCTCTCGAACATCATGCTCGGCGAGGTGGTCTTCGGCGGAGTCGGCGCCGGTATGTACGGCATGTTGATCTACGTCGTGATCGCGGTCTTCATTGCCGGACTGATGGTGGGCCGCACGCCCGAGTACCTGGGCAAGAAGATCGAATCCTACGACGTGAAGATGGCCATGCTTTACGCGCTCATCTTCCCGTTCATCATTCTCACTTTTGCGGCGATCTTTGTGCTGCTGCCGGTCGGCCTGTCGGCGATGGCCAACCCTGGTCCGCACGGCTTTAGTGAGATTCTGTACTCATTTGTTTCGGGCGCGGGGAACAACGGATCGGCCTTCGCGGGCCTGGGAACCAACTGGTGGTACAACATCGCGATGGCATTCGACATGCTCATCGGCAGATTCCTCATGATGATTCCTGCTCTGGCCCTGGCCGGCAATCTGGCCATGAAAAAGAGCGTGCCGCCGTCATCCGGCACATTCCCAGTCAACACTCCGTTGTTTACCGTGCTGCTCATCGGCGTGGTTGTGATCGTCGGCGCGCTTACGTTTTTCCCGGCGCTGAGCCTGGGACCGATCCTGGAACACCTGCTGCTGCACTCGCACCCCGGAACGCTGTTCTAACTCGAAGAAATAACGCATCAGGACAAGGCAAAACGGACAGTCATGGCAGAGAAAATAAGTATTTGGGATACAAGGATCATTGGCCCGGCGATTGTGGACAGCTTTCGCAAGCTCGATCCGCGCGGCATGGTCAAGAACCCGGTGATGTTTGTGGTGGAAGTGGGCAGTGTGCTCACCTCCGCCCTGCTCGTCGTGAACTTCCAGCATCATCGTGAGACCTTCGGCTTCAACCTGCAGATCACGCTCTGGCTGTGGTTCACGGTGCTGTTTGCCAACTTTGCCGAGGCCATGGCCGAGGGCCGCGGCAAGGCGCAGGCCGACACGCTGCGCAAGGCCAAGGGCGAGACCATCGCCAAGCGCTACAAGGCCGACGGCAGCTTTGAAGAAATCGTCAGCGGATCGCTCCGCGCCGGAGACGTGATCTACGTTGCGGCCGGCCACTACATCGCCGGCGACGGCGAAGTGATTGAAGGCGTGGCGTCGGTCGATGAGTCGGCAATTACCGGCGAGTCGGCTCCCGTGATTCGCGAAGCCGGCGGCGACCGCTCGGCCGTCACCGGCGGCACCAAGGTGTTGTCGGACTGGATCAAGGTGAAGATCACCTCCAATCCCGGCGAAACCTTTCTCGATCGCATGATCGCGCTGGTCGAAGGCGCCACGCGGCAGAAGACGCCCAACGAGATCGCACTCAGCATTCTGCTCTCCGGCCTCACCATCATCTTTCTGCTGGCGGTGGTCACGCTGCAGCCGTTCGCCATTTACTCGCACGCTCCGCAAACCGTGTTCGTGCTGGTTTCGTTGCTGGTGTGCCTCATTCCCACCACCATCGGCGGATTGCTTTCGGCCATCGGCATCGCGGGCATGGATCGCCTGGTGCAGTACAACGTGCTGGCCATGAGCGGCCGCGCCGTCGAAGCTGCCGGCGACGTGAACACGCTGCTGCTCGACAAGACCGGAACCATCACCCTCGGCAATCGCCAGGCTGTGGAATTTATGCCTGCGCCGGACGTGAGCCAGGAGCGGCTGGCCAACGCGGCGCAACTGGCTTCGCTCTCCGACGAAACTCCCGAGGGCCGTTCGATTGTTGTGCTGGCCAAGGAAAAGTACAACCTGCGCGGCCGCGACCTGGGCGGCATTCACGCCGAGTTTGTGCCTTTCGCCGCGCAGACCCGCATGAGCGGCGTCAATCTGCCGGGCACGCGCATCCGCAAGGGTTCGGTCGACGCGATTTCCCGCTTCCTTGAGGAGCAGGGCGCATCGCTTCCGCAAAAAGTCCGCGACAGTGTGGAAGAGATCGCGCGCATGGGCGGTACGCCTCTGGTGGTGGCCGAAAATTCCTCGGCCCTCGGCGTGATTTATTTGAAGGACATCGTGAAGGGCGGCCTGAAGGATCGCCTTGCGCGCCTGCGCGCCATGGGCATCCGCACCATCATGATCACCGGCGACAATCCGCTGACCGCGGCCGTGATTGCGCGCGAGGCCGGCGTGGACGACTTCCTGGCCGAAGCCAAGCCCAAAGACAAGATGGACCTGATCAAGCGCGAGCAGGGCAAAGGCAAGCTGGTGGCGATGACCGGCGACGGCACCAACGACGCGCCCGCGCTGGCGCAGGCCGATGTGGGCGTGGCCATGAACTCCGGCACGCAGGCCGCAAAGGAAGCCGGCAACATGGTCGATCTCGACTCGAATCCGACCAAGCTGATCGAAATCGTCGAGATCGGCAAGCAACTGCTGATGACGCGCGGCGCGCTGACCACATTTTCCATCGCCAACGACGTGGCCAAGTACTTCGCCATCATCCCGGCCATGTTCCTGGCGTTTTTCCGGTGCTGGGCGCGCTCAACATCATGTACCTGCACTCGCCGCAGTCGGCCATTTTGTCGGCGGTGATCTTTAACGCGATCATTATCGTGGCGCTGATTCCGCTGGCGTTGAAGGGCGTCAAGATACGAACCCAAGGCGGCCGACATCCTGCTGCGCAACAACCTGCTGATCTACGGCGTCGGCGGCATCATCATTCCGTTTATCGGCATCAAGGCCATCGATCTGTGTCTGGTGGCGCTGCATCTGGCGTAGCGTCGTAGCGGCGGACAAAGGAGTCAGACGTGCATTCGGTTTCGACGCCACGAAGATCTGCAGATCCGCGGAGCTGCTCGCTGCTCATGTGCAGGAGCTTCGGCCGTGCACTCGGTTTGGAAGACATCCATTCTCTTTACGCTCGTCACCGCGGTCCTGTTTGGCCTGGGCTATCCGCTGCTGATGACCGGACTCGCCGGTTTGCTCTTTCCGCACCAGGCCGCCGGAAGCCTCATTGTGCGCAACGGCCAGGTGATCGGCTCCGAGCTGATCGCGCAGAGCTTCACGTCCGACCGGTACTTCCATCCGCGGCCCTCGGCTGCGGGCAACGGCTACGACGCGACCTCCTCCGGCGGCACGAATCTGGCGCAGTCGAACAAGACGCTGGTTACGCGCATTCAGGGCGACATCGACAAGCTGGCCGCGCAGAACCAGGGCAAGCCCGTGCCCATCGACATGGTGACCACCTCGGGCTCGGGCCTCGACCCCGACATCACGCCCGACAATGCCTACTACCAGGCGGCGCGTGTCGCCCAGGCGCGCGGTATCGATCAGGATAAGTTGCGGCAAGCTGATCGCGGACCACACCACCTCGCGCCAGCTCGGCTTTCTCGGCGAGCCGCGTGTAAATGTGCTGGAACTGAATCTCGCGCTCGATCAGTTGTCGAAATAGTTTTTAGCGAAGCGGCTCCCCAAGCCACTCTTATGCGGGATGGGCCAACCAGCTCTCCCGCATTTCTTTTGCCCGCACAGGACGTAGCGCCGGTTTGCAAACCGGCGCTACTTGTTCGCGAAGTGAGCGCTAGAGTTCGCGCCGTCCTTCCATCGCGCGCGCCATCGTCACCTCGTCGGCGTATTCAATGTCGCTGCCGGCGGGAACGCCTGTGGCGATGCGCGTAACTTTGACGGAATGCCCGCGCAACGCAGTTGCCAGCCAGTTCGCCGTGGCTTCGCCTTCGAGTGTGGGGCTGGTGGCGAGAATCACCTCATCCACTTCGCCGCGCTCGACACGACCAATCAGTGTTTTCGCGCGCAACTGGTCCGGCCCCACGCCATGTAGTGGCGATAGCGTTCCGTGCAGCACGTGGTAGACGCCCTGGTACATTTGCGTCCGCTCCACAGCGCCAATATTCGTGGGCTCTTCCACCACGCAGACCAGGCGCTGGTTGCGCGCAGGGCTTGCGCAATAGGCGCAGGGATCGATATCCGTCACGTTGTTGCAGATGGAGCAGAGGCGCAGGCTGGCCTTCAATCCGCGCACGGCGTCGGCCAGGAGCGGCCGCGTCCTCGTCGGTTGAACGCAGAATATGAAAGGCGTAGCGCTGCGCGCTCTTGGTGCCCACGCCGGGCAGTTTCTTTAGTTCCTCAATGAGCCGAGCCATCGGCTCGGCATAACGTGACACTACGATCACCTTCCAAAACTTTATGAGCCGAGCCCTGGAATCTTCAATCCGCCCAGCATGCCCTGCACGCTCGACTTGATGGCCTCATCCGCCTTGTGTCCAGCCTCGTTCACCGCGCCTACAATCAAATCCTCCAGCATCTCCACGTCCGGCTGGCTGCCGCTCAGGCTCATCACTGCGGACGGATCGATGTGGATTTTGAGCAGTTCTTTCTTGCCGTTCATGGTTGCGGTCACCGCGCCGCCTCCGCTCGAGGCCTCGACTACAGTTTCTCCCAGCTTCTGCTGCATCTGTTCCTGCATTTCGCCGGCCTTGGAAAGCATCTCCGAAATTTTGAGCGGGTTGATCATTCTCGTCCTGTTCTCCTCTGATCGCTATCACTTCTGCCGCAAATCGACCACGCTGCGGACCTCAGCCTTGAAAATCTCCTGTGCGCTCTTGACGATTGGATTTTGGAGCGCCGCCTCCTGCACACTGCCCACCAGCGCAACGGGCGCTGCAGCCGCCGTTGGAGCCGATCCCTCGCCGGGAGAGACGACAAAGCGCGGGGGCGCGCCCAGCCGCTGCAGTTCCTGGCGCACGATCTTCTCCGCCGCAGCATTCACCGTCAGGCTGAGCATCTTCTTGCCCATCCCCGGCACCGAAACCTGCACGCTCGAGCTTTCCAACTTCCAAGTGCCGCTGCCCAGCAACTGCGCGGCTGAACCGTGCCCGGCATTGGTCAGCGCGGCCACAACGTCCTGGCGAAGCGAGTTGACGCTCAACTCCCCGTTTGTAGCTTTGGCCGTTTCAGGTGCTTTAGCCAGCGCGCCCTCGGTGAGCATTTCCGACGATCCATTTCCTCCTGCCTGCGCAGCGACAACAGGGAAGGGCGAAAGTTCGCGCGCTACCGTGCTCCCCGGCATCGCGGGCTCGGCTACTGCGGCCGGTTTATTCATAACTGCGCCGCTTTCCGGCCCGGCGCCCATTCTCGGGGACGGCGTTCGATTCCAGCCACTCGGTTCTCGCACCGGCGCGCCTGCTGAAACCGGAGACACAACCGCCGGTCGCGCCACGCTTGCGCGCGGCGCGCTGCTCTGCGTCGCGGATCGCGTGCTAGCGCCACCAGCGACTCCGCTCAGCAATTCCTCGATGGGCAGCAGGCGCTGGGCGTGAATCAGTTTGAGCAGTCCCAGTTCCAGGTGGAAACGCTGCTCCTGGCGGTAATTCAAATCGTCGAAGGTGCGCAGCACAATTTGCAAATTGCGCGTCAGTTCTTCTTCGCTGAAAAGCAGCGCCGTACGCACCGCGCGCGCCCGCTCGTCGGCGGAGATCTCTAGCAACTGCGTCTGCTCGCCGCCGAGTTTCGCCATGAGCGTGTTGCGCAGGTAGCGCACCATCTGCCGTGCGAGCGACAGCGGGCTATGCCCGGCATTCAGCAGCGTGTTCAATTGTTCCATGAGCGGAGCGCTCTCGGCAGCGGCCACGGCTTCGAGCAGTTTTTCGAAAACTGTGCTCGGCACCGACCCCATCAGATCGCGAATCTGCTCGTTCGAAAGCTTCGGGCGGCCAGCCTCGAGCGGAGCCGACGCAATGGCCTGGTCCATGATGGAGAGCGCGTCGCGCATCGAGCCGTCGCCGGCCTCGGCCAGTAGCGCCAGCGCTTCCTCGTCGGCCGCAACCTTCTCCTCGGCAGCAATCATCTTCAACTGCGCCAGAATGTCGTCGAACTTGACGGCGTGAAAGCTGAAGTGCTGGCAGCGCGAGCGGATGGTCTGGGGAATGTTCTCGGGCTCGGTCGTCGCCATCATAAAGATGACGTGCGCCGGCGGTTCTTCCAGCGTCTTCAGCAGCGCGTTAAAAGCTGCTTCGGTAATCTGGTGCGCCTCGTCGAGAATGTAGACCTTGTACCGGTCGCGCGCCGGCGAGTAGCGCGCCGCATCGCGCAGCTCGCGAATCTCGTCGATGCCGCGGTTGGTGGCGGCGTCAATCTCGATCACGTCCACCGCATTGCCCTGGCGAATCTCCGTGCAGGCGTCGCACACGCCGCAAGGCTCCGGCGTGGGCCGCTCTGCGGAGCCGATCGTGGTGCGGCAATTCAGAGCCATGGCCAGAATGCGCGCGATGGTGGTCTTCCCGATGCCGCGATGCCCGGAGAAGATGTAGCCGTGGGCGATGCGGTTCTGCTCCAGCGCATTCATCAGGGTGCGCGTAACGTGGTCCTGGCCGGCCACGTCGGCAAAGCGCTGCGGCCGGTATTTGCGGGCCAGAACCTGATAACCCATGCGGGCGCGACTCCTGAAATGGCTGCCGGAGGGCTGGCAGCCCTCAGAGGTAGCATCGTTCTGATTCTATCGTTCCCGGGGCAGGGAAGCGGCGCCTGGAAAAAGGCGCCAACCGCAGGCCGAGGTGCGAAATCAGAATTGTGCGATCTATCCTAAGCAATCGCGAGGATTTCTTCTACGTTCAATTTCGATTTGCGTTATTATGTGGCCAATGAAAAGACACAATCTGGGACTCAGAACCAGGGGAAGATCATTTTCGCGGAAGCGTGCCACTACGATCACTTTCGCCGCAGGGATTAAGGGGTTCGCGCTTCTGATGGCCGCTGTCCTCCTTTTTGCGGCGCCGCTTCCAGGCCAGAAAATGTCAAGAACGGATCGCGATATGGCCGTGGCAATGGTGGAGAATATCTCTTCCGACGTGCAGAAGAACTATTTCGACCCGAAGCTCCATGGGCTAGATTGGGGGACACTCACCAAAGAAGCCAGAGAGAATATCAAAAACGCTCCCGACATGGCTGCAGCGAACGCCCAGATCGAGGGGCTGCTCGAACGATTAAATGACTCGCACACCAACTTCTATCCCACAACCAACTCCACTCCGGTGGATTATGGCTGGCAGTTCCAAGTCATTGGCAAGCGGGCGTTCATTACCGATGTCAGCCCAAAGAGTGATGCCGAAAGCAAAGGCATGCGGCCTGGCGACGAGCTGCTGACGATCAATGGATTCAATGTCGAGCGATCCAGTGCGTTCAAACTGAAGTACGCCATGGGAGTTCTAGCTCCCCGTACCAGTATTCGGGTCGTGCTGCGGGACCCAACCGGCAAGATTCTTCAATTGCAGGTCGATGCCAAAGTGATTCAACATCCGGCGGTGTACGGTCTCGGGGGAAGCTCGTGGTGGAGTAATCAACGCAGAATCGATATGGAGGATGCGTGGGAACGCGCTCGCGCCGAGTATAAAGAATTTGGCCAGGAACTGATGATCGTTCGAGTTCCGGCATTTGTTCAGAGTGGCGCGGATGTAGAGCGACTATTCAGCAAAGCGCGAGATCACAAATCACTGATTATCGACTTGCGTAGCACGCCCGGGGGGCGTCTTGATTCAGTGCTTGACTTTTTGGCGGGCGTTTTCGATCGCGATGTGAAAGTAGGCCAGGCGCTGGCGCGCAACAAGACCACCACATTAACAGTCAAAGGCAGCCGACGTGGCGCGTTTGAAGGCGATCTGATCGTTCTCATTGACAGCGAATCGGCTTCCGGCGCCGAGATTTTTGCGCGGGTTGTGCAACTTGAGGAACGCGGAGCAATTCTCGGCGACCATAGCTCGGGCAGCGTAATGGAAGCGCAATTCTTTCCGCATCGCTATGGAGACAATCCCGTCTTCTTTTACGGCTCAATGGTAACCGTCGCCGATACTTTAATGACTGATGGCAAGAGTCTGGAAGGTGTCGGGGTCCAACCCGACCGAGCGTTCCTGCCAACCCCGGCCGATCTCGCCGCGGGACGCGACCCCGTGCTCGCCTACGCTGCGTCATTGGCCGGCGTGTCACTCAGTCCGGAAGATGCTGCCAAGCTCTTTCCGCGCCCCAAGCCGAAGGAGTAGCTCCGAAACAGCCATTAGGTCAAATGTGCGATTCTTTTTCTTGACGATAGTTTCTCGTTTGCTCTGCGGGCTACATCCCTCAGTAGGCTGCGTCTAATAAACTGAGAGCCGGCCTTGAGATCTTTACTTGGATTTGCGCCCGTGATTGCCTGCCTTCTATTGGCAGGGCCGCGACTGTGTGCCCAGGCTGCAGACGATTCCAGCGCCTCCGGCTCAGGCCAAAATCAGCCCGCTGCCGGTTCTGAAAACCCTCCTGCCGCACAAACGCCCGCGCGCACGCAGCAGCAGACCAACCAGAATCCATTTCCTGAAGACACCCGCGACATTCCTGTGATGCCGACGAGCAACTCGCCCGGCACGATTCCCGGGGACGGCGACGAAACCGGGGTCGGCCGCATCCCCATGCCTGCCGCCGACGTTGATCCGGTGCGCAGCCCGGAAGACGCAGGAGTGGCGGCCGAAAATCAGCAGCAGAGCTCCAGTTCGAGCCTGGCCGGAATGCGCGACCTGCTTCCGCCCGCCGACGACGATGCGCAGCCGGGAAAGCACCATCGCAAAGGCGACGAGACTGTGCCCGAGCATCAGGAAACGGCGGCCGAGGACGAGAGCGTCGGCTTCTATTATCTCGACAACAAGGATTGGAGGGCTGCGCTGTCGCGCTTCCAGTCTGCGCTGGTGCTAGACCCCGATAATCCCGATGTGTATTGGGGCCTGGCCGAGGCCGACCGTCACCTGGGGAACTTTGCCGATGCTCGCGCGAATTACCAGAAGGTGATGGATTATGATCCGGGCAGCCACCACGCCAAAGAGGCGCGTAAGGCTCTCCAGGATCCTGCTATCGCCAACGCCAAGCCGCCGGCCACCCCATCCTCTACGCCGCCGCAGTAAACAGCCTACAGGGGTGCTGGCGATCCCACGTCCCAGAATTGGGACGTGGGGCGCCCGGCTGTTTTTCAAGCTCTTGCGGTTTTTCTGCGTACGAGCGCGTCAGAAACCGGCCCAGCTCAGATAGGCCGCAGCCAGGGGCACGCCCCAAAAGGCGCACACTGCCGCGCCGATCGAAAGGAACGTTCCGAAGGGAAGCTTCTGCTGTCTCCAGGGTTTATTGCCGGCGCGTGCCGATGGTAGAACGAGTATCACAAGTGCAAAGAGAGCGCCGATAAGGACGGCGATTCCAAAGGTGAGCACCGCACAACGGACGCCGAGCCATCCGCCGATCATCGCCAAGAGTTTGACGTCGCCCATGCCGATCCCCTCCTGGCCGCGGATCATGACGTAAGCCCAGCGGATCACGAGGATTCCTCCCGCGGAGGCGACAGCGCCGATGAACCAATAGAACTCCGAGAGCGCCACATAATGTTGCCATTCGTCGAATCCGCCGCCGAAGGCCATCGACGCACAGAGGCCTCCGCGCGCGAAGGCCAATGCAAATCCCAAGGCGATTCCCAGTATCGTCAGGCGATCAGGCAGCCAGAGGTTTTCCGCGTCGATGACGGCCAGGGCGACCAGGATCCAGAGAAAAACGATGCGGGCGATGCCGTTGGCGAGGCAGACCGAGGCGTCGTAAGTAAAATTACCGGTGCTGAGCTCGGGGGCCTCAAGGAAGGTGTGCCACGTGGAAAACGCCCAAAGGGCGCCCACTGCCAGTTCAACCGCCGGATAGCGCCAGCTTATCCACGCCTTGCATGTGCGGCAGTGCCCGCGCAGGGCCAGCCAACTTGCCAGCGGGATGCTTTCCCACCATGCCAGGGTGCGGCCGCAACTGCGGCAATGCGAGCGGCCCTTGACGATACTCTCCTCTACGGGCCATCGGGTGGCACAAACGTTCAGAAAACTCCCGAACGCCAGCCCCAAAACTCCCGCAAAGACAGTCACATAAATCGGGATCATTGCAGACCGAGTATATACGTCCGGCGCATGGTCTCGATATGCGGTCCCGGTTACGGATTTCGTGAGACGCTCTTACCCTCCCGGCCACGCCCTTCAAGGTAAACTGGAGGTGCATGGACCTTCCGCAAGAGAGCTCCAAGGCAAAGGCCTCCACGCCGCAGACTATCACCGACCCGGCGCGGGCGGCTGCGTTGTTTGAGCAGTCTGTGGCCATCATGGCGCGACTTCGTGCACCCGGCGGCTGCCCATGGGACCGCGAGCAATCCTTCGATTCCATCCGCAAATACACGCTTGAAGAGGCCTACGAGGTCTTTGACGCCATCGAGCGCCGCGACTTCCCGCATCTCGCGGAGGAACTCGGCGATCTGCTGCTGCAGGTGCTGTTTTATGCGGAGATGGCCGCCAACGAAGGCCATTTCACCATCGCCGATGTGCTCGACTCTCTCAATCGCAAGCTGGTGCGCCGCCATCCGCATGTTTTTGGCGACGAGGCTGCACGCGACGCGGGCAATCGCGCCGAGGTCGACGCAAATGTTGAAGGCTCAGCCGATGCGGTGCTGCGCAACTGGGAGGAGATCAAAGCCGCCGAAGCATTGCATGCAGCAGCCCTTTCGGAAGAGAATCACGCGAAGTCGAGACTGGACTCAGTAATGCGCGCCATGCCGGCACTGGCTGAAGCCGCCAAGCTCGGCGCGAAGGCACAGAAATCCGGTTTCGACTGGCCGACCTGGCGCGAGCTGCTGCCCAAAATAGCCGAAGAGACCGCGGAACTTGAAGCCGAAGCCGCTTCCGCCGATCCTGCGCGCAAGCCGGCGGTTGAAGCCGAACTGGGCGATCTGCTGTTTACTGTCGTCAACCTCGGCCGCCATCTCGGCGTGGATGCAGAGATGGCATTGCGGAAATGCAATCTACGCTTCCGGCAGCGCTTTAGCGAAATGGAGCTGGTCGCTCCGCGGCCGCTTGAGGACCTGTCGCCGAACGAATTGGAAGCGCTTTGGGCGCAGGCCAAGAGGAAGCTCGCAGCGGATGCGGCGGCATCTAAACCCATGGAGCAGGCGAAGCCATGATGCGAATTCGCTCCTGCTCGGGAATGGATGAGATGCAGGCGTGTGTGGATCTCCAGATCGACACCTGGGGCTACGACGAGAGCGATGTTATTCCGCGCAAAACGTTTCTGTTAGCGCAGAAAATCGGCGGCCAGGTGCTGGGCGCGTTTGATAGCGATCTTGCAAGAGATGCCGGCCAGAGACCCGATGGAGCCCTCGTCGGTTTCGCCATGTCTTTGCCGGGGCTGAAATCAATGCCAAAAGGGCCGCAGCCTTACCTTCATTCCCACATGCTGGCGGTTCGCCCGTCGCATCGCAATCGCGGCATTGGCATGCAACTCAAATGGGAGCAACGGCGTGAGGCGCTTTCCCGCGGCATCCGGCACATGGAGTGGACCTTCGATCCCCTCGAAATCAAGAACGCCTTTATAAATATCCACAGGCTGGGAGCGATCTCCCGCGAGTACCGCGTGAATTTCTATGGTGTATCCTCATCTCGACTGCAGGGTGGTCTTCCAACCGACCGCCTTTTAGCCGAGTGGGAGCTCGATACCCCCCGAGTTGAGGCCCTCCTTGCTCACTGCCCGGCAGCCGAACGTGCCATCGAAGAACGCATTCTGGTTCCGGCCTCCATTGAAGAGTGGAAGGCCAGCGAAGCAACTCGCCAAAGGGCTTTCGATGTTCAGTTAGAGAATCAACAGAAGTTTCAACAGGCTTTTTCCAGGGGTCTGGCAGTACTGGATTTCTCTCTCGACGCCGAAGGAAATGGTGTCTATGAACTGGGACCTCTTTCTTAACTTCGCTTCACCGACGAGGAACGAATGAGAATTGATGCAATCATCCTGCGCGAAGTGCATATGCCGCTGGTGCGTCCGTTTGAAACCAGCTTTGGCGTCACCCGCAACCGAAGAATCGTGCTTGCCGGAGATTCAGTCCGAAGGGCTGATCGGCTGGGGCGAGTGCACTGCGGGCGAGCGGCCGTTCTTCTCCGGCGAGTCCACCGACACTGCGTGGCAGGTGATGGTCAATGAACTGGGCCCCATGCTGGCCGCCGAATCGCCGGAGCACGGTGGCGAGTGCCCGCGCATCTTTCGCGCCAGTGCGCGGCAATCCCATGGCCAAGGCCGCGCTTGAAAACGCCATCTGGGATCTCGAGGCGCAACGCGAAGGCATTTCCATTTCGCAACTCATCGGCGGCGTTCGCGAAAGCATTTCCTGCGGCGTGTCCCTTGGCATCCAGTCCTCCATTCCCGAGCTGCTCGCGATTGTTGAGCGCGAGTTGGCCGCCGGCTATCAGCGCATCAAGCTCAAGTGCAAGCCCGGCTGGGACGTAGAAGTCTTCGAGCGCGTACGCAGCCGCTGGCCCGGAATTCTGCTCAGTTGCGACGCCAACTCAGCCTACCGCCTGCACGACCAGGAGCACCTCGAGTCCTTCGATGCCTTCGACCTGCTCATGATCGAGCAGCCGCTGTGGCACGACGATTTCTACTTTCACTCCGTTCTGCAAAAGCGGCTGAACACGCCCATCTGTCTCGATGAATCGATCCGCAACCGTCGCGACACCCTGGCCGCCATCGAGATGGAATCGTGCAAGATCATCAACATCAAGCTGGGCCGCGTGGGCGGATTCTCCGAAGCCATCGCCGTGCACAACGCCGCGCTGGAACGCGGCATTCCCGTCTGGTGCGGCGGAATGCTGGAGTCCGGTATCGGCCGCGCGCACAACATCGCGCTGTCTACGCTGGAAGGATTCACGCTGCCCGGCGACGTGTCTGCCTCGGCGCGCTACTGGACGCAGGACATCGTCGAGCCCGAAATTACGGTCTCGGCGGAAGGTGAGATTGCCATTCCCGATACGCCCGGCCGCGGCTACGAGGCGCGCACCGACCTGATCGAAAAACTGACCGTGCGCAAGGAAACCATCCGCGCCATGGCGCTGGTGGCCTGAACGCAACTATCGATCCGGCCCCTAACGCTATAGTTGGAGCTACGGATTTCGGAGGGAGCAGGGGCCTTTAGGCCCCTGATAACAGCGCAAAAGGGGATGGCCTTTAGGCACGGGGTCCGTGTCCTCACAGCCAAATACAACTGCAGTGCTGAATACTGCTACCGTGCCCCATCCATTTCCGCCTTTTTTGCGGAAAAGGGTGGGAGATGTCCCACTGTTTGTGGGCCGGTGCAATAGGGTAGAAGCGACAGGGAGCGGCGACCTTGCACAATACCCATAGGGTCGCACCATCTCCGGTTTCGCTCGAGTGTCCTGAGTCAGAAGCTCGCAACACAATGATCGGTCATCCTGAGCGAAGCAGGTGCGCTTTCTGCACCTGCGGAGTCGAAGGACCGGCGGTTGCCTTTCGTCAGCGAACCTGCCTGCGACGCCTCATCGCTTATACCGATACACGCTAAGCGATTTCCGGCGCAGCACGACCGTCAACGCAAGCAAGCCCGTCCCGAGGGGCGGGAGCCCCGGAAGGCTCCGGGGCGGTGGAAGCCGGTGGCGTTGTCTAGCACGCTGCGGAAATACTCCACGGACACCCACGTTTTGAAAGGGCACGAATCAAACCATCGCAGAAAACACATAAGCGATTGATTCTTCAATAGGCAAAATGAGCAAGATAGGCGAGAAAGGCGCACCCCCAGCACAAATTAGCACAAAATAGGGCTGAGTACGGTAGCGCGTACGGGCCGAAGCTTCCCAATTGACGACCATACGGGCACTGCTCATTTCCAAACCCTGCGGCGTGTTTGTGGGGTAATCCTTGGCAATACGCCTAGCATCGCGCGCGTAAAAAAATAGCTGGGAGGGGCGCATGCAACGGTTGCAGAATAGGACAAATGTTTACTACCGGAACATGCAAAGTATTGCACTCCAATAGCCGCACCATCCTCTAAGTAGCTGATAGCAAGACAAGATGCTTTGGCAGCACACGTGCGTCCCACTGCAACAGAGGTTCTAGGAAAGGGAGATATCGAGATGCGCACATTCCGCTCCATGCTTTTCCTCTCCTTGGTCGCCGTGTTCTGCGTGGCGACGAGCCGTGCTGACTCAGCGATCGCGTACTTTGATCTCGACTCTTCGTTGAGTACCGTCCCCGCTGTGGGGCAGGTGATTCTCACTCTCAACGGGGATGGAACCATCTCTGCTGCCGTCGAGGACTACGGGAGTTCGGACATAATAGGATTTGCATATAACTCCTCCGCGGTCAACATTTCGGAATCGGATTTCGCGCCTACCGCCCCAGGTAATGATGATGGCTGGGTTGACGCTTTCGGCTATCAACCCTCCGGGTTTTATTGCAGCACCTGCGGGCTTGACGAATCCTTTGTCATCGACGGCGCTTACACATCGGTCTATGACGTGCTCGACGGTGGTAGCCAATCCTCCGTCGATTTCTTCCTATATGACGACAATGGCGGAGAGTGGGGCGCGGACGCGCAACCCTATAGTGTGACCCCCGAGCCGGGTACCTTTCTGCTGCTGGGCACCGGTGCGTTGGCACTGCTTGGGGCGACGCGGCGCAAGCAGTGCCGCGGCGTGTAACTCTTCCCCACAGACCCTTCCCAACCGAAGCCCCTGGCGGATGAGCCGGGGGCTTTTTCTATTGAAGCTGGAAAGACAGGCTAATGAGCTGCAAGTCGGCTTTCCGACTGGAATCATGGCTTTTGGCGTTTGGGACGGATACCGTCTATGCGGAAGTTTCGATTGCAGGCGACCCCCGCCCCACTGCCTTGGTGGTCAGACGCAGCACAAAATCAGCACAGAAGTCTTGAAGTATTCGCTTCGCACGTTAGTTTGCAGTAGTTATGGATAGGCGGTTTTGAAAGGACACGGATTCATCCGTGCCGCTAATGCCTCCGTAACGAAAATGGCTTTAGCCGCTGAGGGATGGTTTTACGCGCAAAAAGGGAGTTTTTCCGCATCCTGCTAGAGCGTTGCAGAAATGGAAATGAGATCGTCAGCCGTATTTCCGCCGTTGAAAAAACTAGAGCGTGTAACTGCGCTCTAGTAAAAACGGAAAACCTGGGTTCACGATCCCCAATCCGAAAATTTCTCCCCGTCCTTTTGCATAAAATTACGCTGCTTCGGTGCACAATCTAGTCATGTGCAGGCAGAACCATCTCTGGTCCAGACTGCGAGGGATGTCCTCGGTTCAAAATGTCATCTATGTCCCCAGTCCGTACCCCCCCACCCCCCTCCCCCCTCCCCCCCTATTTACCAAGTAATTAACAAGAAAAGTCTAAAAACGGGCTGTGAAACTGTGGAGCTCAGAACCAGCAAAGAATGATCAGCTTACAGACAAAACCGCTTAACCCCACAGAAACTGTGAAACTGTGAAAGATTTTGGAAAGAGGCAGCGCGAACCAGAGTTACTGCGTACCAGGGCCAGCTCGGAGGCTCTCCGCAATCGGAAATGCCGACGATATGGCCATCTGCAGCCGCGGGCTATTACACTCAATCATTGAATGTTGAGGTCAATCGAATGAGTCGATTTTGTCGCATTGCACTCTTCGGACTGCTGGGCGCAGCCGCACTCGCGCCATGTGTGGCCTTGGTTCACGCCCAGGCCACGGACTCAAATGCCAACAGCGCTCCCAAAAAGGTTGAGCTTCTGCCGGGCCTCGACAAGCAGGTGATGGACTTGAGCGCAGACCCTTGCGTGAACTTTTACCAGTACGCGTGCGGAAACTTCAGCAAGCTGTATCCGATTCCGCCGGACAAGCGGGGGTTCGGCCAGTTTGATGTCGTCCACGACTATACGCAGGACATCCTGCGCGGTCTTTTCGATCAGGTAGCGCAGAAGAGCGCACAGCACACCGCCAACGAGCAAAAAATCGGCGATTACTATGCGAGCTGCACGGATGAGGACGCGATCAATGCCAAGGGCCTGCAGCCGTTGCAGCCCGAACTCGATCGCATCGCGGCATTGAGCAGTAAGAAAGAGTTGACCGCCCTGCTTGCGCACTACCAGATGATCAACGTGGGCGCGTTCTTCAGCTACGGCGAGCAGCAGGATTTCAAGGACGCGCGCAAGCAGATTGCCGTCGTCGATCAGGGCGGAATTGGGCTTCCCGAGCGCGACTATTACTTCCGCACGGGAGACGAAGCCGAGAAAACGCGCAAGGAATACGTTGAGCACGTGGGGAAGATGCTGGAATTGCTGGGTGAGCCCGCGGCGCAGGCTTCGACCGACGCGCAAAAGATCATGACGCTTGAAACGGCGCTGGCCAAAGTGTCGATGGACGTGACTTCGCGGCGACAGCCCGAAAATGTCTATCACCTGTTGCCGGTGGCCAAGTTGGACGAACTGACGCCGGCGATCGATTGGCCGCAACTCTTTGCCGATACCGGCGTGCCCGGGATCGCGGAACTGAATGTGAGCGTTCCCGACTTTTTCAAAGGATTGCAGTCCCTCCTGGACTCGACCGATCTCGATACCATCAAGGCCTACCTGCGCTGGCAGCTGATTAGTTCCGTCCCCGAATATGCGCTGCCGAAGGCGCTGAGCGAGGAGGATTTCAACTTTAACAACCACGAACTGGAGGGCCAGCCGCAGCAGCAGGCGCGCTGGAAGCGGTGCGCCGCGGCCGTGGACGGCGCCATGGGCGAGGCGGTCGGCCAGGTCTACGTGGCGGAAAACTTTCCTGCCTCGAGTAAGGCATTCACCCTGCAGATGGTTCACGACATCGAAGCCGCGATGAGCACGGAGCTGGAAAAGCAAACCTGGATGAGCGACCCCACCAAGCGCACCGCCGAGGCCAAGCTGAAACTTGTGGCTGACAAGATCGGCTATCCCGATCATTGGCGCGATTATTCAACCTTGACGATCACTCGCGGTGACGCGCTTGGCAACGCCCTGCGCGCGGCGGACTTCGAGAACAAGCGTGAGCTGAATAAAATCGGCAAGCCAGTGGATCGGGGCGAATGGATCACCACTCCGGCAACCGTGAATGCCTTCTACAATCCCACGATGAACGACATCAACTTTCCCGCCGGAATTCTGCAGGCGCCCTTTTACGATCCGAATGCAACTGACGCGGAGAACTACGGCCACATCGGCGCGATTGTCGGGCACGAGCTGACGCACGGTTTCGACGATCAAGGGAGCCAGTTCGACGGCTACGGCAATTTGTCGGGCTGGTGGTCGGCCGAGGATCGCAAGAAATTTGACGCCATGACGGATTGCGAAGTGCAGGAATACGGCAACTTCACGGTATTGGGAGACGTGAAGCTGAATGGCAAGCTCGAATTGGGAGAGAATACGGCCGATAACGGCGGACTGCGGCTGGCATATACTGCGTTTCTTGCCGATGCCAAGCGCAAGGGCGTCGATTTGAACACCAAGCAGGACGGATATACGCCGCTGCAGCAGTTCTTCATTGCCTTTGGACAGAACTGGTGCGGCAGCCGCAGGCCTGAGATGGTTCGTCTGCTTGTGCAGACCGACGGGCACGCGCCTGAGGAGTTCCGCGCCAACGGCGTGGTGCAGAATCTTCCTGCATTTGGCGAGACCTTCGGCTGCAAGGTCGGCCAGCCTATGATGCCGGCGAACGCCTGCCACATCTGGTAATTACGGCTGCTCAATCTGGGCCGCGTCCTGTTTGCACGCGGCCTCACTTTATTGCTTCTGCTTTCCCCAGTCGAAGCGCCGGCCCACGATGCCTTTCACGATCCAGTGGTCGGTGGCCGCTGTGGGGCCTACGCCCACGCCGAAGTTGATCTCCCACTTCGGCGACACGTTCAGATCGATGGCAGGGAAGAACTGTTGCTGCTGGTTGTGCAGAGTGGCAATGTTCGTGATGCTGCCGTAGTCGGCGTAGTACTCCAGGCCGCCACTGATCTGCTTGGTGAAGTCGTAGCTGATTTTTGCTGACGGCGAAAAGTCAATGCCGAGATTTACGTCGGGCCCGTGCCAGGCGCGCTCCAGTGCGGGATTGACGGCGAAGTACCAGCGCCCCGTGGCCTTGTCGATGATGGGCCGAATCTCCCAGTCCCAGGTGTCGGGCGCGTAACTGGCGCGCTGATAGCCGAACTCGGTGGAGAGGCTGACGCCTACCGGCCAGCGCCAGCTGTCGGGAACGCGAACCCGGGGACGAAGGTGGTCGCCAACCCATTGCACTCCCTGGCTGGCATTCTCGCTGGTGAAGATGTAAAAGCCGACCTCGGACCAGTCGTTGATTCCCTGCGTGATTTCTATGGTTTCGTGCTCGGCGTGATTGTCGGGCAACACCGTGCCAATTTTGGTGCGAAAGCCATCGGCGGTGAAATTCGAATGCAGCTCGACCATGGTGCTGCGCGGCGGGACAGTGTCGGCGCCGTAGACCTGGATCTCGTAATTATTCTGGGCTCTCGCGGAGGCGGCGACTATGCCCAGACAAAACACCACCGCGGTTAAAAAACAAAGTTTCAAGTGAACTCCGCGAAAACATTCAGAAATACAGTTGATGATGAGGTTACGCATACTTGAAGAGTGCCATGAATCCCATGTCCATGTGGTCCTGCTGATGGCAGTGGAAGAGCGTGTTGCCGGGATTCGACGCCACCAGGTCGGCCTCGACCCTGGTTCCTGCCTCCACGATGACGACGTCCTTGTGCACGCCGCTGGTTGCCGCTCCGCGAATCGATACCAGCTCGAAGTTGTGCCGGTGCAGGTGAACGGGATGATCGTCTACGCTGCGGTTGTCGAAAACCAGCCGGTGCCGCAGCCCCTCGTGCACGATGATTGGGTCGGTATTGGGCCACGACTTGCCGTTGATCATCCACTCATCGAGCGCGCCGTGGCCTTTGAAGCGCGAGGTAAAGACCAGGGGAATTGTTACGTCAGGTGTATGCACTGCGGGCGACTTATCGCCAAACACGCGATAGTCCCACGTCAGTTTCTCTGCGCCTGGTTCCTGCGGCTTTCCCGCGTGTCCCGCGTATTCAATCACCGTGCCCATGCCCGCGTCGCGAAAAGCCTTTTGCGCCTCGCCCAGCACCCACACACCGGGAGCATTCATTGTGACTACAGCCGTGATGCGCTCTGCCGGCCCCAGACGCAGCATTTCGACTGTTGCTTGTGTTGCCACCGGCGCTCCGTCCATGGCCAGCACCTGGAACTTGTGCCCCGGCAATGCAAGCCAGTGTGGCTCCGTTGCGCTGGCATTCAGAATCTGAAACAGTACTCGCTCACCCTCGCGCACGCGAATCGGCTCGCCGTGGCCCAGCATCTTGCCGTTCACCGATCCACACACGTAGCTCACCATCATGGAGCCATCGTCGCTGGCGGTGTAGTAGGGCTCCCAATCGTGCAGCACGATGAATTGCTCCTGATCGTAGCGGCCCGGATCACCGCTCGCCGGGTCTACCAGCAGCACACCGAACTGTCCGCTGTATAGCCCGCGCTTCAAATCGCGGTGAGCCATGGCGTGCGTGTGATACCAGTGCAGGCCTGAAGGCCTTGGCCTAAACTGGATGAGCGTTCTGCTTCCAGCAGGGATCATCGGAGAGCCCTCTTCCATGGCGCCATCCACAGGCACAGGAATCCATTGCCCATGCCAGTGCACGATCTCCTCGCGATCCAACCGATTCACTATCTCAATCGAAACCGGCTTGCCTTCGGTTACGCGCACTAGCGGCCCGGGAATCTGCCCACCGTATGCGGCTGTCTTGATCTTCTTCTTCGGCGAAAGCTCCCATTCGATCTGGGAAATCTCGAGTGTGATGTAGCGCTCGGCGCCGGGCGCAGGCTGGGGCGGGGAAGCGCCCGGCACGGACTGCGCCCATGCGAACGGGCCCCGCGCCATCAAAGCTTCGACAGCCAACGAAGCCGAGGCCAAAAAAGCGCGCCGGCTCGTCGTGTGACTGCACACTCCGCCCTGTGGCCTCATCTGGATGATCGGCTCCATCGGTTCTTTGTATTGTCGCGCAATTCCAGCCGTGGAGCAGCAACCCTCACTGCGCATCGACCACGCAGCGGAACCCGACGCCGCCGGATCGGTCGTATCCCGGCGCCATCAGCAGGAGTTTTCCGTGCTCGTTATTCCTGAACGCCGCGGGGAAATACCAGATGGAACCTTGCGGGCGATAGTATTCGCCGCCGCGCACGATGGCCGCGCGCATGTGCTCATCGGCGAACTCATCGGTCCACTGCCACACATTGCCGGTCAGGTCCATCACGCCGTAAGGGCTCGCACCTTGCGGATGCGCATCGACCGGGTCAGGCCCTCGCATAGTGCGCCCCAGGTCGGGCTTGGGCATGTTTTGCTCCTGCCATGTGTCGCCCCAGGGATACGCGCGCCCATCCGTGCCTTGCGCCGCCATCTGCCACTCCCACTCATGTGGCAGCCGCTTGCCCGCCCATGCGGCATAGGCCCGCGCATCTTCGAGCGACACCCACGTCACCGGCCGGTTGTCCCAGCCCTGCGGGAATGTTCCGTTCTTCCAGTCTCGTAAAAAGTTGAGGTCATCTTTGGGCACGTAATGCGTCGCATCCAAAAAGCTCCTGAATTCGGCATTCGTTACCGGATACCTGTCGATGTAAAACGGCGCCAATAGCATCGTGTGCTGGTGGAAGCGCCGCGGCGAATCTTCCCATGGATACTCGACATCGAGTCCCGGAGACGCACCGCCCTCGATCTCCACGCCCTCCACTCTGAAGTCGAATGCTCCGCCGGGAATGCGCACCATTCCAGCCGGCGCCTCCGCAGCGGGCTTTGTCGGCGGAATGTCGACGATGTACTGCCCGAGGATCACTGGCTCATGCGTGAAAGCCGTCAGCGGTTTTGACGTCATCGCCGCCATGCGCTGCATCAGTTCCTTCATCGCGGCGCTTGGCTCACCTGGCGTGGCCAGAATGGCGCCGTAGCCATTGGCTTCGATGGAAAAGCTCAGCACCGCATCCTCTCCATCGACTGCGGGCTTCAGTTCCACGCCATGGTAGAGATCGAAATAGCGCATTCCTGCAATCGCCGGCGCGATCATCTGTTCGCCGCTCGTGTCATAGGAAGCGCGATTCACAATTGTCCACACCGTTTGCTGGCCCAGAGGCCAACGGCTGGCATACACGCCGTAGTCGAGCATCGGGTACAGCGGCTCCCAGTCGGGACTTACCAGGAACCGCGCCACGCCGCGCTCAAGCGTGGCCACGCGCCGCGTAGCTTCCGCATCGCGCGGATTGATCCCGTTCCAGATGCCCCACACATTCTCCCAGCTCTCCCACCCCTCGCCATTGAAGAACGCATACTGCAAATCGTCGGTCTTGTCCCGCGCCCAGCGGTCGCTGATGTTCACCATATGGCGCGTCTCCAGCCACTTGTACCGGTCCACCATGGGAATGAAAGTGAAGTTGTACTGGCCCCAATTCAGCACGTCCCAGCCCAGGTCTTCGTCGCTGGGGCTTTGCTCGGGTTCAAACGCCAATAGATGCCCGATGGCCTCAGCGGCCAGCGAAAATCCCAATGGCACGCCGTCCTGCGTGTCGCCGTTGATGCCGTCCGCTCCAATTTCTTTCATGAGCGCTGCAATGGCCTGCGGCCACGGCTGCCCAGGCGAATGCGTCCCTTCGTCCCACATCATCATCGGGAAGAGAACGCGCACGCCGCGGCGATGAAAGTCCGCCACCATCTGCCGCACGCCGTTGATCCCGCCCGGCATCGACTCCACCATTTCGAGTTGGTTGCGGTCGTCGATCCCCATATTGGGATATGTTCCCCACACCAGCACCGCGTCGATTCCGCCATAGCGTTGCTCGAGGTCGTCCAGATAGCGGTCCACCGTGTAGCGCCCAGCTGAAGGGTCGTAGAAATAGCGATCCTGCACCATCATTTGCGGCTGGATGAAGCTGGATTGTGTCCATTCGAGTACCGGCAACTCGTAGCGCGAAGGATCGAACGCGATGCGAATTCGGCGCTCAGCGCGCCAATGCTCTAAATCCGTAAGCCAGCGAAGGTGCACTCCCGGCGGGCAGGTCGGCTGCAGCAGATTCTGCCAGGCAAAGTGCAGATTCATGCAGTCGGGTGCGGGAATCTGCTGACCGCGTGCCGGATACAGCGTGTCCTGCGCAGCTGCGGCAGCGGCTAATGCGGCGGCGAGAAATACAAGAAAAATGGCGCGTGGCATGCCTATCGAGTCTAAACGTTCGATGCCGGAGATTGGGCGCGGTTTCAACTGCGCGGACAGTTTATGCGCCGCGCTTCGCCAGGAACTCCTCAACATCGGCGCGCATCGGCATCGAGGCCTGTGCGCCTTTGCGCGTTACGCTGATGGCCGAAGCAGCATTGGCGAACCGCGCCGCCGCCCACGGGTCCTTGCCCTCCTCGAGCGCCACGGCAAACGCGCCGTTGAAGCAGTCACCCGCGCCTACGGTGTCGATGGCCGCCACTTTGAATGGCTTGACCCACTCGGCCCTGCCGCCCGCGACCGAAACAAATGCTCCTTCGGCGCCGCGCTTCAGCACCACGCCGCGCAGACCTTTCGCGTGCAGACGTTTCGCCGTGTCCTCCACGTTCGCGCCGTCGCCCACGTAGAACGCCGCCTCGGTTTCGTTGGGCGTGAACCACGCGACTTGGGTGAAGGCCGCATTGGGAAGGGCAGCCGCCGGCGCAGGATCGAGCATCACGGGGACCTGTGCCTTGGCGCAAAAATCAAGAGCGTAGATTAGCGTGTCCATGGGAATTTCGAGTTGGCAGAGAACGATGCCGGCCGAACGAATCAGTTCCGCATGGCTGTCCAAGGTTGCGCGATCCAACTTGCCATTCGCGCCTGGAACCACGACGATGGCATTCTGTCCGTCGTCGGCGACAAACATTGGCGCCAGTCCGGAGGATCCGGCGGTCTGGGCCATTGCCTCGGTGTCCACGCCCGCGTGCTTCAGGTTTTCGAGGAGCTGAGGGCCGAAGTTGTCGTCGCCAACTTTGGCGACCATTGCCACGCGATAGCCAAGCCGCGCCGCGGCGACCGCCTGGTTCGCGCCCTTGCCTCCGGGCGTGGTCTCGAATCCCGTTCCGATCAGCGTCTGCCCGATGGCGGGAATGCGCGGCGTGCGGGTGACCAGATCCATCGTGATGCTGCCGACAATCACAATCGGCTTGCGTGTGTCGCTCATTGCTTGAGCCTCAAAATTCCGGGTGCCCAGGTCTCGATTTTGAGACCTGGGATACCATGACTCTTCAGGTACATTTTCAATGGTCTGACATCTCGATCATGGGTACAGCGGAGCTGCGGCTACCGATGCCAGCCCCAACAGGAAACACAGAAACATTAAGACGAGAAGCACCGTGACTGCGCGGGGCGCGCCGGCAAACTCGCGCCACACAAATACGCCCCAGCACGCCGAAACCATGGTCGCGCCCTGACCAATGCTATACGAGACCGCCGGGCCCACCAGGTGCGCGCCCGACGCCAGAAAATTCGCCACACCGCCCGTGCACCAGATGGCTCCGCCCAGCGTTCCTGCCATGTGCCAGCCGAAGGGGGCCTTCCAGTAATCACCGCCGTCCACCGGCTCGCGGCCATCAAGCGGCTTCTTCATCAGCAGCCAGTTCGCCGGCACGGTCGAGATCAGCAGCCCGATGGTGAAGAACAATGTGACCGCATAGGGTCCGGGCGCAGTTTGCCCAGGCTCGCCGTTCAGCGCTCGCGCCACAAAGGGATAAAAACAGCCCATCAGCACACCGCACGCCAGGCTGATGAGAATGCCGCGCACCGTCGTCGACTTGGCCGTGGTTTCGCGCTTGCGATAGGCCGCCGCGTCGAGCACAATCGCCACTACGACAAGCGCCACGCCACCAAACAGCAGAAGGGGATTGCCCACCGGCTTGATTACGTAATTTGAAATTGCGCCGATCACGAGCGCGAGGCCGATGCCGACAGGAAAGGCCACAGCCATTCCAGCCACATCGATTGCGGCCACCAGCAGCAGGTTTGCCACATTGAAAATCGCCCCGCCCGCCATCGCATAAAGCATCGGCGCTATCGGCGTCTGCGCCACGTCGCGCAGGAAGGGCGTTCCCACATGCCCCAAGCTGCCCGCAGTCAATCCCCAGAAGATCGCGCCCACCGCCATGCCAATCGCATAATCCCAGTAGAAAAGCTGGAAGCGATAGCCGGGGCACAGCTTGAGTGTGTTCGCCCACGATCCCCAGCACAGCATGGTCAGGATCGTAAGCGACAATGCGGCGAGATATGTCTCGGGAGCGAGCATCGTGAATTGCCTCCGTTGGCGCGCAGACTTGCGGCAAACAAGGAACCATAACGCATTGGCGTTGCCGTTGTATACAGTGCAAACTGAATGGGATTTCTTAACGCAATGGCCGCAGCGGACGCGCGTCCTTGTCGCGGAGCCGGACGGCTCACTGCTTCGCTGACTTCACCGCCTCCGTCAGCGCCGGAACCACCTCGAACAGATCGCCGACGATGCCGTAATCGGCTACTTCGAAGATGGGCGCGTCGGGGTCCTTGTTGATGGCCACGATGCACTGCGAGCCTTTCATGCCGACAAGGTGCTGAATGGCTCCCGAGATGCCGACCGCCAGATAAAGCTTGGGTGCAACGGTCTGCCCGGAACTGCCGACCTGCCGCTCCAGGGGCAGCCAGCCGTTGTCGCAGATGGGGCGCGAGGCTGCCAGCTCCGCGCCAAGCGCGCTGGCAAGGGCCTCGAAGAGCGGCAGATTTTCCGCGCCTTTGATGCCGCGGCCCACGCTCACAATTCGCTGCGCCGAGCCAAGGTCGACCGTCTGCGCCGATTCGCGAAACGGCTCGCTGGGTTTGGTGCGAATCTGCGCAGCATCGAGCGCAGGCGTGAAGAGTTCGATCGGGGCTGGTCCTGCGTTGACTTGCGTCTCTAGTGAGTCGGCACGAAACGCCCCTGCCTGCACCGACACGAAGCACGGTCCGTTGCCGCTGTGCCGGTAGCTGCCGTTCAGGCGCCCTTGCAGCAGTTGTCGCGTAAAGATTGGGCCATCCTCAATGTCCATCACGTCGCCAATCAAAACCTGGTTGAATTTACATGCCAGCGCCGGCGCGTAGTCGCGCACCTGGTACGTGTGTGGAAATACGACCCACTTCGTGGCGTCTTGGTTTTGGATGAGTTGATTCAAAGCGCGAGCGAATCCATCCGCCGTATACGGCTTGAGCAGCGGGTGCTCGACGCGCACGACTTTACCAAGAGGCTTTGGCTGCGGCCTCGGCGACGAGCGCCTCGGTTTCGGCGCCGATGACCACTGCCGTGATCTCTTGCGCGGGCGCAAGGCGATGCGCAGCCGCGAAAGCCTCCCAACTGGCGCGTTTAATTTTCCCGCCACTTTCTTCTAAAACGAGAAGGACACTCATAGCACCCGCGCCTCCGTCTTCAGTTTCTCCACCAGCGCTACGGCAGCTTCTTTCGCCGTGCCCGAGAGGATTTGGGTCGACTTTTGCTTCTTCGGCGCGGAGATCTGTTCCAGTTTCACCACCCGCGCGGCCGTCACTCCCAACTCCGCAGCATTCACCGTGCGCAGTTCCTTGGTCTTGGCGCGCTTGATGCCCATCAGCGTGGCGTAACGGAGTTTGTTGCCGCCCGATTGCATGGTCAAAACCGCGGGCAGTGGCATCTCGATGGACTGAAACCACCCCTCTTCGAGTTCGCGCTTCACCTTGAGGCCTGTATCGGTTTTCTCCACGTGCAGAATCAGCGTTGCATGGGGCAGCCCGAGCAACTCGGCGAGAATCACGCCGGTCTGGCCCAGTCCTAGATCTTCCGATTGTAACCCGGTCAGTACCAGGTCGGGGTTCTCCGGCTTGATGGCCTCGGCGAGCAATCGCGCCACGCCCAGCGCATCGCGTGCACCCAGATCGTCGCACACAATTTGGATCGCCCGGTCCGCGCCCTTGGCGAGAGCCTCGCGAATTGTCGAGCCCACGCGCTCCGGTCCCGCGCTCAGCACGATTACTTCGCCGCCATGCTTTTCTTTGAGCTGCAATGCTTCTTCGAGCGCATAAGCGTCGGGCTCGTTCATGGCCCACTGGAGCTCACGCTCTTCAATCCATTTCGCATCCACGGCGATGCGCACAGGCGCATCGCGATCGGGTACTTGCTTGATGGCTACTACGATCTTCATTTCCTGTTGCTCCAGTGTAGCGCCGGTCCCCAGACCGACTGTACTGGCGGCGTCCACGCCGCCAGTGGTCTCGGACTGTTACGTTCCGCCTTCCGGCAACCCTCTCGCCGCAATCTGCGCAATGTCTAACAATTCCGGCGCACCTTCGCCGCGGGCTGCGAGTGCGTCTCGGAACATCGTATTGCAGAAGGGGCAGGCCGCGGCCACAACACTCGCGCCCGTGGCGGCCAGTTCCGCAGCGCGCACGTGACTCACTCGGTCACCTTTTTCCTCGCCGAGAAACGCGAGGCCGCCGCCCGCGCCGCAGCAGAAACTGCGCTCCCGCGAGCGCGGCGCTTCGACTAACTGCCCGGCCAGCGCGGCGACCTGGCGCGGCTCGTCGTAGACGTTGCGGTAGCGACCGAGATAGCAGGGATCGTGAAAGACGATCTTCTCAGGAGAGGATGGGTGTTCCTCAGGGGCTAAAGCCCCATCGTTATCTCCATCGCTTTCGGCGCGACTGAAGTCGCGCCCTGTTACAGGGCCTTCTGCCACACGAATTTGGTCCATGTGCCTCGCCAGAAACTCGCTGTGATGTTCCACCTCGGGCGGCGTACCAAACTCCTTCCAATCCTCCTGAATGGTGCGTACACAATGGGGACAGATCGTAATAATCTTCTTGACGTGATTCTGCGCCAACGCCTCGAGGTTAGCTTCTGCCAACTGCTGAAAAAGCAAATCATTCCCGAGGCGGCGGACCGGATCGCCGGTGCATTTTTCTTTTCGCAATACGCCGAAGCTCGCGCCCAGGTGCCGCATCACACGCACAAGCGCCAGCACAATTTCGCGACCCCGCGGATCGTACGCGCCCATGCAGCCCAGCCACAAGCAATACTCCTGCGTTCCATCGAAAACCGGCAGTGCGCTCTTCTCCACAAACTTGTCGCGCTCCGTAGTGCTCATGCCCAGCGCATTGCTGCCGCGTTCCAAGGCCAAGAATAACTTGGATCCGTAATCGTTCTCCCACGCTCCGGTATTCACCGCGCCGCGTCTGCAGGCCAACAATGATCGGCACATGCTCGATGCCCACGGGGCACTGGAACTCGCATGCGCCGCAGGTGGTGCACTCGAATGCCGCCTCCTGCGTGTTGTACTTGCCGAGCAGCGGCTCCTCCGACTTTGGCCCGAAGTCATTCAGGTAGCCGCGCAATCCCAAAATAATCTCCTTCGGGTTCAGCACTTTGCCGGTGGCATTAGCGGGGCAGTGTTCCATGCACCGCCCGCACTCTACGCACGAGTACGCCTGCAGGCTCACCAACTGCGTCAGGTCTTTGCCTGCAATCAACCCGAAATCCTCGTCGCCACTCAGCGGAGGAATGTACGCGAACTCGCCGCGCGAGAGAAAGACCGTGAACGGACTCAGAACCAGATGCAGATGCTTGGTGTGCGGAATCAGCGGCAGAAACGCGACCAACGTGAGGGTGTGCGACCACCATAGCATCTGCACCGTGTCGCGTGGCCCCGTCACGAAAAACGCCGCCAGGTAGGTTGCCATCAGCGCGAAGATCAACAGCGCAACGAGGCCCGAACCCCACGAAAGGTTGCCCAGCCACTTGGGGCGCACGAAGAATCGGCGAACAAACAGCCCGAGAATCCCTGCCGCGCAGGCGACGGCAAAGACGGCCGCAAAATCAAAATACAGTCGCCCTATGCGACCCGCGGGATCGAGGAAGCCGACGCCGAAAACGACTGCGCAGTGGTTGATCGTAACCAGCGCGAAGGCGCAGAAGGCCCAGAACACCAGCGCGTGCGCCAAGCCGGCAAGCGGCCGCTCGCAAATCACCTTCGCCTGCAGCAGCACCTCCCAGACAAAGTCCCACACCCGTTTGCCGATCGGGAAGAGATGAAAGTCCGGCTCTTTTTTCGATTGCAGAATCTTTCCGAGGATAGGCCCGAAGCGCCGCCAGAACCCGTAGACCGACGCTGCTGCCAGAACGAGAAAAAGAACTCTTTCCCAGAGCGCAAAGTGCCGGGGCTCGGCGAGGGTTGGAAGGAGATTCATCATTGGCGCACGAAGTCACGATACACGATGGAATGAAACCTCTTGGCGCCGGATCGGCCGATGACGAAGCTCGCGATCCATACAAACATTAGCAGCGCACAATCTTCGGCGAGTCGATGCCGTGCGTCGCGTTGCGCGTGTCGACCACAAGCTGTGCCTGTTCCACAATCTGGGCGTAGTCGTAATTGGAATGGTCCGTCACGATCACCACTGCGTCGTATTGCTCTAAATGATCGAGCGGCACGCAGGTCATGTTCAGGTCGTACTTGCGTCCGCGGCCCACAGTAGGGAAGTACGGGTCGTTGTACGCGACCGACGCGCCGCCTTTGCGCAGCAATTCAATGATCGTCAGCGATGGCGACTCGCGCAGGTCGTCGATATCACGCTTGTAGGCCAGTCCCAGGACCAGCACCTTCGAATCCTTGAGAGGTTTGGCGTGCAGATTAAGCGCCTCGCTAATTTGATCCAGTACAAAGTAGGGCATAGCCTCGTTGACTTCGCCGGCCAGCTCGATAAAGCGCGTCCGGAAGTCGAACTCGCGCGCCTTCCAAGAAAGATAAAAAGGATCGATGGGAATGCAATGGCCGCCCAGCCCGGGTCCGGGATAAAAGGCCTGGAAACCGAAAGGCTTGGTTTTGGCCGCCTCAATCACCTCGTGTAAATCGATGCCCATGCGCAGGCACAACCGCTTCAGCTCGTTGACCAAGGCAATATTCACGCAGCGATAAATGTTCTCTAGCAGCTTGGTCATTTCCGCGACCGCGGGGCTGCTTACCGGTACAATTTTGCGGAAGATGGCGCCATACATGGCCGTGGCCAGCTCCACAGCCGCCGTGCTGCAGCCGCCGACCACCTTGGGAACATCGTGCCGGGCGACAGTGTCGTTGCCGGGATCTTCGCGCTCCGGCGAAAACACCACGTGCACGCCGCTCTCCTCCGCGCCGCGCGCCACCTTCAGGCCCTGCGGGTTGCCGTCTTCGAGCAGCGGCACCACCACCTCTTCCGTGGTGCCGGGGTAGGTGGTGCTTTCGAGCACAATCAGCTGCCCCTCATGAATGTGCGGCGCAATGGACTTCACCGTGTCGGTCACAAAGCTCATGTCGGGCTCCTGGTGCTCGTTCAACGGAGTGGGCACGCAGATGATGACGGCGTCCATCGCGGCAATTTCGGAGTAGTCCGCTGTGGCGCGAAAGCCGGCGCGTTGCGCCTCCAGAATGGCCTCTGGCAGGATGCGCACAATATACGACCCACCCGCGTTGAGCTTGGCCACCTTATCCGTCGCGATATCGAAACCTGTCACGCGGAAGCGCTCTGCGGCAAAGAGCAGCGCCAGCGGCAGTCCAACATAGCCCATGCCTACGATCCCGATGCGGGCCTCGCGGGTTTCCATTTTTTGCTTAAGTTCAGGGAGGGGGTTCGCAGTGGCAACGTTCATGGAGTCGATTGTAAGGCCTCCTCGCGGCAGCCTCGATTCCGGTTAAGGCTCGAACGGGCTCGGTCGCGCCCTGGAGTGGCAGCGAGGCTCAGGGCAGAGCATTTAGAGGCCCCTCAGCGGCAATCTGAGCCCTCTGGCGCCTCCATTGTGACGAACAGCATTGACGAATCGCTTTCAATATACGAAACTGACAAGGTTTTCCTCAGAATTTGCTTTTCGTTCTGAACGCCAGGGTCATCCCTTCTCTCTCCGTAGGGCGCGGGAAAAGGAGAGGTCTCATGGCGGGCGTCGGCTGCGGTACGCCGCGGCGGACCCATTCGCTTCATGCCGTTCCAGCGTTTTCGATTCTGGCCTTTGCAGGTGCCGAGTGGCAATTTCCTCGAGAAACTGCCTCCTTGTACGACACCGGGAATGTCAAAGGTGAGTCGAAAATGCTCCGGTCCGGCAGGAATCGGGCGAAAGCTTTGCTCTGCGTGACTGCCTTAGAGCGAGGTTGTTGTCCTTTTGCCTGATTCTCAGTTCTTTCAGAATGTATCGCCGGACGATTCCGCGCCGCGCACTCCAGCGCAGGCGCCGCGATCCGCATCCACTTCGTTGCGGGAACTGGGTCAAACCCTGTGGCGCCGCCGCCGTTTCATTGCCGCCGTCGAAGCGGCGCTGTTGCTTCTCTGCCTTCTCTATTGCCTCATCGCTCCCAATCAATACGAAGCCGACGCGCGCGTCGAGCTGCGCACAGCGCCGGCCTCTTCGCTCACGCTCGATGCGCAGGAGCCCTTCGCCTCGGCCTCCGTCCTCTCTGCGCCGATGGCGCTTGAGACCCTGGCCAGCGTCCTGCGCAGCGAGCAACTCGCGTGGCACGTAATCGCCGGGCTCAAGCTCTACCAGCAGGCAGCCTTCTGTGGCCGCTTCTCCCAACGCTTTCCTGGTTTCAATCCCGACCAACCCGCTCCCGACGCGCAGGCCTGGCTTCTCGACCGCTTCGCAAGGCGCCTGCACGTAGAAACCATGCCGCGCACGCTTCTGGTTGAGATTCGCTTCCGCACCCACGACGCCGCATTGTCGGCCGCGGTCGTCAATACGCTCATCCGCGCTTATCAGGAGCAGGAGACCGAATCGCAGATTCAGGCCACGGCGCAGGCATCCGGCTGGCTCAATGCCCAGCTTGCGGATTTGAAGGTCAGCGTCGATCATGACGAGCAGCGCCTTGCCGTTTTCGAAGCACAACACGGCATCGTAAGCACGCCCGAGGTGCAGCCCAACGGCCAGCCGGGCGAAACCGAGCACGCGGCGGCACTCTTCGAGATCGACGAGCTCAGCCGGCAGCTTGTCGGCGCCACCACCGACCGCATCCTGAGCGAAGCCGAGTATCGCGCCGCCTCGCAGGGCGACCCGGAGATGGTCATCGCCGCCGATCCCCGCCTGCAGGCTGAAGGCGGCAACTTTGCCACCGCGCTTCTCGCAGCAGATTCACGCCCGCCGCAGCGATCTGGAGCAGGAACAAGCCCAACTCAGCGCCGAACACGGCCCCAGCTTTCCGCGCGTGGTTGAAATCGGCCGCCAGTTGCAGGATCTCGACCGGCAGAAGCAGGCGGAAGACGCGAAACTCGTCGAACGCTTCCGCAGCAATTGGCAGACCGCTCTCGACCGCGAGCAATTGGTGCGCAAGAGCCTGGAACAAGCCACCAGCGAGGGCATGAAAGTGAACGAGGCCACCACCGAGTACGCCGTCATGCGTCAGGAAGCGAATGCCAGCCACGAACTCTACGTGCGCGTGCTCGAGAAATCCGAGGAAGCCGGCCTTGCCGCCGGTGTGCACAGCTCCAACATCTCGGTTGTCGACGCCGCCCGTCAGCCGTTCAAGCCGGTGGCGCCCGATCTGACCCTGTATCTTGCCGTCACGTTTTTTGCAGGTCTCTGGATCGCCGTCGGAGCTGCGCTGCTGCGCGAGTCGCTCGCAAATCCTGCCAAGCGCGCTGCCGCCGCGCTGCTGGCATTGCTTGTTGCCGGCGCCTGTCTCCACGCCCAGGCGCCGACGCCCAGCACTTCGGGCCTGCCCACTGGTGTCGTCATCATTCCGCAAACGCAGGAGAATCGTACCCTTCCGAATCCCAAGGAAGCTCCCACGGTCTGGAACAACGCCGGGACCCCCAGCGGTCTGCCGCTTGGCGCCGCACAGTCCTCCTCACCTATGCCCGCGCCCATCGGTTCCGGCGACTTGCTCGACATCAGCGAATACCACACACCGGAATTTCATTCGGCGGTGCGCGTCTCCGCCGAGGGCACGGTGACGCTGCCCATGATCGGCGAAGTCAACATCTCCGGCATGGACGAGCAGGCCGCCGCGCACGCCATTGAAGCTGCCCTATTGGCCAAGGGCATGCTGCTGCATCCGCTGGTCTCGGTGCTGGTCACCGCCTACGCCGGTCAGGATGTGAGCGTCCTCGGCGAAGTGACCCGCCCGGCGTGTATCCCTACACCTACCATCATCGCCTGCTCGACCTGATCTCCGCAGCCTCCGGTCTCTCGCCCAATGCCGGCCGCCTGGTGAACATCTTCCATTCCAGCGATCCCAAAACTCCGCATCCAGTGGTTCTCGATCCCAGCGGTACCGACACCGCATCCGATCACAACCCCGAACTCAGTCCCGGCGACACCGTACAGGTGAGCCGCGCGGGACTGGTTTACGTGGTCGGCGACGTTATTCGTCCCGGCGGTTTTCCGGTCGATCCGGTGCAGGGTCTCACCGTTGTGCAGGCGCTCTCGCTGGCCTGGGGACCATCGCTGAACGCCGCCGTCGGCCACGCGCTGCTGATCCGCGAGCAAAAGGGTGGCCGCACCATGATTGCCCTCAACCTCAGACGCATGTTGCACGGTCAGGATCCCGACCAGCCGGTCGAGGATCGCGACATACTTTACGTGCCTGATTCCTTTGCGAAGAACCTGGCGAACCGGACCATGGAATCCGCCATTCAATCCGCTATCGGCGTCACCATCTACTCCGCTCTGGTCTATTCGCAAAGGTATTAGGTCACAAAGGGATTAGGCGATGCGACGGATTGCATGGATTCTGCTGCTTTTCTGGCCTTCGCCATCCCGTGGGAGTACTCCCTCGATCTTGGCGAGCCGCTGGGCAATGTGGCCCGCATCGCCGGCCTGCTGGTGCTTCTCGCGGCGGTTCCTGCCATTCTTCAAGCCGGCCGCATGCGCACTTTCAATGCCTTCTGCTGGTTGACCCTGGCGCTGTATCTCTGGTTCTGCTGCACCTGTTTCTGGACCATCGATCCGTAGTCACCCTGGAAAAAATCCGCGCCTACTTCCAGGAGATGATGATCGTCTGGCTGGTGTGGGAGTTCGCCGATACGCCCGCGGATCTGCGCAACCTGTTGCGCGCCACTGTGGCCGGCTCCTGGGTGCTGGCCGTGTTGACGCTTCTCGCCTTCCGTTCGCCGGAAGCCATTGCCACCGGTCAGATTCGCTTTGTCGCCTATGGCCAGGACCCCAACGATGTGGCCCGTTTTCTCGATCTCGGTTTTCCGCTTGCCGCTCTCCTGGTGAACTGCGAGCGCCGCTGGCCGCTACGCCTCATGGCCATCGGATTTCTGCCGCTCGGCGTCGCCGCTGTTTTGCTCACGGCTTCGCGCAGTGGATTCCTTGCAGCTCTCGTGGCTCTTGCCGGATCCTTTTTGATTCTCGCCCAGGGACACGGCCGCCGAGTCGCCGCCGCAACTTTCGCATTTCCGCCGTTTCTCGCCGCGCTTTGGTTCATCGTTCCCGCTGGAACCTTCGAACGGCTTGCGACCATCCCCGAGCAGTTGCGGGGTGGTGACTTCAATCAGCGCGTCAACATCTGGTCGGCCGGATGGCGGGCCTTTGCCCACGCGCCGCTCTTCGGTACCGGAGCCGGCTCATTTGTAGCCGCCGCGCATCTCGGGGCCGGCGACACCGCGCACAACACTGCGCTGTCCATCCTGATCGGCGGAGGGCTTTGCGCGTTGCTGATTGCGTCGCTGCTTCTTGCCCTGGCCGTTCATGCGGCGTTCCAAACCAGCGGCCCGCTGCGTCTCGCGCTGGCCACATGCCTGCTTCTCTGGGCCATCACTTCGCTCATCGCCACCGTCGAGGAGAACCGCACCACCTGGCTGCTCTTCGGACTCATTATTCTCGCGGCGCGTCTGGCTGCGGAAGACCCGCGCGGTCTGGCCGTTTGTTTCCAATCCACGCCGCCGCGACGATCCACCGCTTCAGCGCCGCCACTTGCGGTACAGCCGAGTTCCTGAAAGCCGCGCCGCCATGCCGTCAGCCACCCCCATCGTCGCGCCGACCCCGTTCTCCACGGTACATCGCAGCGTTCTGAGCGCCGCACTCTCGGTCGGCGTGGCGGGCATCTTCGTCAAGCTCGTCGCCACCGCCAAGGAGATCGCCGTCGCCTCTGTCTATGGCCGCTCCGACGCCATGGACGCCTTTCTTGCTGCGGCGCTCATTCCCAGCCTGCTCGTCAACCTCATCTCCGAATCGATGAATCAGGCTCTCGTGCCCACGCTGGTTCGGGTGAGGGAACAGGAGGGCCGCGAGCGCGCTCAGCAACTGCTCTCCAGTTCCATGCTCTGGATGTGCCTGTTTCTCAGCGTCGCCTCCGCACTGATGGCGCTTCTCGCGCACGGCTTCTTTCCGCTCATCGCCTCGCACTTTCCGCCGGCCAAGCTCGCGCTTTCCATCCATCTCTTCTACGGTCTGTTGCCCATCGTCCTCATCACCGGCATCGCCACCAACTGCACCGCGATTCTTAACACGCTCGATCGCTTCGCCCTTCCAGCCCTGGCGCCGGCGGTCATCTCCATCTCCATTCTCCTCGGGGCGTTGCTGCTCGGCGGCCGCTTCGGCATCTGGGCCATGGTCTATGCCACGCTGGCCGGTTCGCTGCTGCACGTCATCATCGTTGCCGGGATGATGGAGGCTCACGGCTATACCTTCCGGCTGCGCTGGCATGGCATGACGGAAGCCACGCGCGAGGTCGCCGGACAATATGGTCCTGTACTGCTCAGCAGCGTGGTCGCCTCGGGCGGCCTGCTCGTCGATCAGTCGATGGCTGCCATGCTGCCCAGCGGCAGCGTCTCCGCGCTGGTCTACGCCAATCGCTTTGTCAGCGTCGTGCTTACGCTGCTGGCCGGCGCGGTTTCGACAGCCATCGTGCCCCACTTCTCGCGCATGATTGCTCACCGCGACTGGGCCGGATGCCGCCACACGCTTCGCACCTGGGTCGGGCTCACCGCGCTGGTCTCGATCCCCATCGCATTTCTGCTCATCGCCGGCGCGCGGCCGCTGGTCCGCATCGCCTTCCAGCACGGCCGCTTCGGCCCGCGCGACAGCGCCATCGTGGCTTCCGTACTCGCCATGTACGCGATTCAGATTCCGTTTTTCGTCATCAGCCGCGTCTATTACCGCTTTATCGTTGCCATGCGCCGCACCGATCTGATCCTTTACTGCGGCGTCCTTAACCTCGGCCTCGATATTGTACTGAATCTGGTTCTCATGCGCTGGTTTGTCCTGATGCACTGGCCCGGTGTGGCCGGAATCGCCTTGGCCACTTCGCTCTGGACCGTGAGCACATTCTTTTATCTCTGGTACTGGAGCCGAAAGCTTCTGGAACGCGCCTCGGCGCAGAAGGCGGCCACGTGATTCCTTCACCCGCACAATACCTGCTCCGCATCGACGATCTCTGTCCCACAGTATCCGCCGAGCGCTGGCAGCAGTTTCAATCGCTGATCGAAGAGTTCCGGTTGCATCCTATACTGGCTTTGGTTCCCGACAATCAGGACCCGGAATTGCAGGTTTCTCCGCCCGATCCGGCCTTCTGGGAAGGCATACGTGCTTTGGAAACTGCGGGAGCTACGATTGGCCTTCACGGCTACCAACATCTCTGCGCGAGCCGCGGCCGTAGCCTGATCGATCTGCATCGCATTTCGGAATTTGCGGGCGTTCCGGCTGCAACGCAACGAGCATGGATCGGCGCAGGCGTGCGCATTTTGCGCAGCCACGGCCTCGATCCCAACGTGTGGATCGCTCCGCGCCACGGCTTCGACCAACACACCATCCAGGCACTTCGTGGGGAGGGAATATCGATCCTGTCCGATGGTTTTGCGCGCGTTCCGTTTGTTCAGAGCGGCGTGACCTGGATTCCGCAGCAGCTATGGGCTCCGGTCGAGAAACAGCGTGGCCTCTGGACCATCTGCGTCCACCCGAACACCGCGCGCGACGAGGAGATCGCGGCCCTGCGCAATTTCCTCGCCGTTCACGCGGCGCAATTCACCTCACTTGATCGTGTACTCTTCCGTTTTGAGCCCGACGCCTTGACTCTCGCCGAGCGCATTCACGCAATATCTGCGCTGCGGCGCTTGAAAACCTCCCACGCCGTGGCGCCGATTCGCCAGCTGGCGTTCTTCCGCTCCAACATTTCCGCATAAAGCCGTTCCCAGCGGTCCAGTACCGCTGCCAGGCTAAAGTGCTCGGCCACGTGCCTCCGCGCCTGCTCTCCCATCGCGTAGCGCGCACCGGGGGACATGCGCATCAGTTTCATCATGGTTTTCGCCAGCTCCTGTGCATCGCCCGCGGGCGCGAGCCAGCCTGTCTTCCCATCCGCAATCACCTCGCGCGTTCCCGGTATATTGGTGGCCACAACCGGTACCCCGCAAGCACCCGCCTCCAGCAGAACCATGGGCAATCCCTCGCAGCGCGACGAAAGAACAAATCCGTCGGCAGCACGCATCCAGCGCAGCACGTTCGGCTCGAAGCCCGCAAAATGCACACGATGTTTCAGGCCCAGCCATTCGGCGAGTTCTTTCAGTTGGTCCTCCTGTGGTCCCGCGCCCAAGACCAGCAGCCGCGTCTGCTCCGGCGTGCGTGTCATCGCCCGCAGCAGGCTGGGATAATCCTTTACTGCTTCCAGGCGGCCTACTGCCAGCCAAAAGAAATCGTCTTTGACTCCAAGTTCTTCCCGCGCCTGCGCTCGCGCCCGCGCATCGGGCTGCCAGCGATCCACGTCGATGCCGTTCGACACCACGGAGAGCTTGGATTCGCTTACCATCCCGGCGGCCAGATGCGACGCGGCCGCTGCCTCGCTCACCGCCGTTACGTGGTCCGTCATCCAGCGGCTGCAGGCGTAGCCGAAATGGCGCCCCATGGTACCGGTCGAGGAACTATGCAAGGTGTCTACCACCAGCGGAACCGGCGCGGCCAGACGCGACCAGCGTGCGAGCCACGCGGCGTGCGGCAGGTGCGCGTGCAGCACGTCGGGTTGTTCGCGCCAAAGCCAGCGCTGGAAACGAATCCATCCCCGCGGGTCGGCAAGCCCTTTGCGCATATCGAGGCTCAGGAACCGAACTCCGGCATCCTCGAGCTCCGCCGCCGCATCCCCGCCAGAACCAGAAAGCGCCACCATGCTCACGCGCCAGCCGCGCCGCCTCAAACCTTTAGCCAGCGACATGGCCTGTTGTTCGGCACCGCCCAGCCGGTCGAGGCCGGGAATTATCATCGCTGCGTGGCTCATCGCTGCCTCCTCACGTGTGCGCCGATCAATTCCTCGTACGCGTTCATAGCCTCTGCGAAATTGAATTGATGCACCGTGCGCAGTTTTTGAAGGCCAGTGTCGTCCTGATCGTTCCGTTTCAGAAAACCCGGAACAAGCGCAACCACCGCCGTACACAATGCGGCAATCAAAAACGAAACCGCAAGCAGCGGAAGCGAGAGTGTAACCAGCAACAAAGAGAGCGCAAAGCGCAAGCCATCATTCAACACGAGTCCCCTCCGGCGACCACGTTTGTTCGTCGCAAGCTAAAACCGGCGCAGGCGGCGAGGTCAACGACTTCACGATTTTGCCCGAACGCCCACTACCCGAGCGCCCCCTAATAGAAGCGTGCTCACGTCGAAGAGCGCCGCGACTTTGGCGCCGAGACGGACGTGCACCGTGAGAATGTTTTGTCGGGAGACCGGTTCGACAACGGGAGGCAATGCTCTATGGAAATAAGGCCGGTATATCAGTGACCCGGCACGCCCAATCCATCGCTATCGATACCAACCCCCTGTGAACAACACAGGAGTGACCTTGGTAGCAGGCCATTATTTAGGGTGGAAACTGTACTTTCAGGAAACATCCGTCCCCAAAAAATGTCAACAGATAAAATGCGCATTGGATAAATAGCCTGTTGATAACTTCAGATCGTGAGACTCCACAGCGCTCAGTGCGCCATCTCTTGGGCATTTGGTGGGGCTGCCGCCGCGAAGAATCCATGATGGAAGCGGTCTCCCGGACGCAGATTTTCAAGAGCCAGCTCTAAAGCTTTGGCAAGAGCGTTTGCGGAAACTTCCGTCGCCAACCACGCGCCCGGCCGGCCGGTGAGCAGGTCCACCACACCGCCTGATGCCGGTGTCGAAACCAGCGGCAGGCCCGCAGCAGCCGCCTCCAACATCGCGTTCGGCATGCCTTCGTAGCGCGACGGAAGCACGAAGAGCGTGGCTCCCTGGAAAAATACATAAGGCGGATTCACCTGTTCCGCAAAACGAACCGCATTCTCCAGTTCCAGAGAACGGCAAAGGGCATTGAGGGCGGTTTCTTCATGGCCCGACCCCACCAGAATCAAGTCGGCCTCTGGAAACCGCCTGCGCAGCACGACAAGTGCCTCAATGAGCAGATCGAAACCCTTTTCCCGTGACAGTCTTCCCACTGCCAGGAGGTGAGGGCCGGGGCCGCTCCACGCCGATGGAGCGTCGCGCGCAGCCAGAATTCCTTCGAGATCGACGGGATTCGGCAGCACCACAATCTGCTCATTCGGAACTCCTGTTTCGCGCACCAGATCCTCGGCCATGGCGCGAGATTGGCAGATCACGCGATCGGCTCGCCGATAGAGCAACCGGTAGAGCAAGCGCGTGTAGCGTGGCACGCCGCCATGAGCCAGACCGGCAGAGACCGTCCCGTTCTGTCGCACCAGCACGCGCGTCCTCGCCGGAAAAAACGGCCGCAACAGGAGCGCCAGAAAACTGATCTCGGGCGCACCCGATAAAATCACTTCCGGCCGCAGGCGCCACACCAGCAGCAGTAGGCGAAGCGTCGCGGCGCGCGCGCGCCCGGCGCCCAAGGCATGAACGGTCACCCCGGGTGGCGCAGAACCGGCGTTTGCATCGCCGGCTCGCATCAGCCCCAGATGGACCTCGAACTTTTCCCGCGACAGCCCGCGCGCCACCAGCACCATTACGTGTTGCGCGCCGCCTCCGCCAATGTTGGGAGTCAGCAGAAGAATTCTCGTGCGTTGTTCCATGGGTTTCCTGAGAGGAAATCTATTGTGGACCAGTGCGCGACCCAAGCCATGTGCGCACAATCACAGATTCTTTCTTAAGTAGCTTTTAATAATGTCTCAATCGTTACATCTGAAGTTCTTCTCTCCAGACCCTGCGTGTCGGCCTCCACTTCTCGTGGAAATCTTTCCGGCTCAGGCGCGCAATGGCAGATTCCGGGTTCTTAGATCTCTTCGTTCCCCCCTGGCGCGCGAAGACGCCGCCAACCATTCTTGTTGGAGTTACGCACGCGCAGACTTGTCTCGTGCTCGGTGCGCGACTGCGCGCTCTCCGCAATGCGGGATTCCATGTCCTCTTGCTTTCCAGTGCCGGTCCCTTGCTCGATATCACGGCGGCGCGGGAACAGGTGGAACGCATTGAGCTGCCCATGCAGCGCAGCATCGCGCCTTTCGCCGATCTGGTGTCTCTCTACCGGCTTTGGCGGTTGATTGGAAAATGCCGCCCTGACCTTGTCGAATTCAGCACTCCGAAAGCTGGATTGCTGGGCACTCTCGCTGCGTGGCTGCGCGGCGTGCCGCGGCGCGTCTACATGTTACGCGGGCTCAAGCTCGAATCTACATCGGGACTCAAGCGTCGCATCTTGCTGGCCACGGAGCGTCTGGCTGCGCGCTGCGCACACGTGGTGGTGTGCAACAGCGAAAGCCTGCGTGCTGAAGCACTCGCGTTGCGCATTGCTCCCATGAAAAAACTGCGCTTGTTAGGCGAGGGCAGCAGCAACGGCGTCGATGTGGATCGCTTTTCTCCCGGGCCAAGCACGGTAAGGGAGCAACTGGGCATTCCACAGAGCGTTCCTGTGATCGGCTTTTCAGGCCGGCTGACGCGAGACAAGGGGCTGCCCGAACTCTGCGCAGCCTTTGACCTGATTCTCCGCTCCGAACCTTCCGCACGCCTGCTGCTGGTGGGCTGGTTTGACGTCGCTGAAGATGCGCTCGATCCAGGTCTCAGGGAGCGCATTCTGCGTCATCCTCAGATCTACTGCACGGGATTTGTCCCCGACACGGCGCCGTATTACCGCGCCATGGATGTGTTTGTTTTGCCCACCTGGCGCGAGGGGTTCCCCAATGTTGTGCTGGAAGCGGCAGCCACGGGAGTTCCCGTCGTCACAACGGAGAGCACCGGCGCGCGCGACTCGGTGCTTCCTGAAGTCACGGGACTGCTGATTCCCCCGGGGTATCCAGACGCGATCCATGAGGCGGTGATGAAACTCATTCGCGATCCGCAACGCCGCGGGTGCATGGGTAAGGCAGCGCGCGCGTGGATTCTGGAGCATTACGTGGAAGCGCGTGTCGTGGGTATGACCGTCGACTACTACAAGAGCCTTCTCGATAACTGGATTGTCACCGCGTTGCAAAGCGCCTGAAAATCGTTGGAAAACGCGCGGATTCGGCTGAGGATTTTGAAAGGGCTCGACTTTAGCTACGGAAGAACTCGATGCTTTGAAAGGGCAACGGTTTACTCGTGCCGCAAGGCATCGAGAAGAACCGCGGCTTTAGCCGCTGAGGGATGGTGTATCAGAGGCTCTCAGCTCATCTCTCCGTCGCCGCCAAACAGCCCAGGTTGCTCCTCACTTGGCCTCGCCGCCTGTGCCCGTTTCCGCCCGGTGGCTCCGATCAGACTCACCACCTCAAGAGCCTGAATCGCCTGTCGTGGCACGTAAATTCGCTGCGTATTCGAACGCGTATCGGGCGGGGTCAGCAGCAAGCCGGCGCCTTCAACCAGCGAACGGTCGTTGGCCGCGAGGCCCTCCAACTCGTCGCCGTCGCCCAAAGTCAGACGCAGCCAGAGCCCGGCAGTGCGCGGCCGCAGCGAAAATCGCTTGCGTATCAGCCGCTCAGGGTTTGCCTGGTCCGCCGGCCCGGCAGGGAAGTCCCGCACATAGCAGATCCACTTCACTTGCTCCCAGCCCATCCGGACCACCTTGCCGGTCTGGTCCAGAAACTCCAGCTCCGCCTTCTGCTGCCCGAATTCCGCGCCCGCGTAGCCCGCGCACCAATCACGCGAGAACTTACGCACAATGACGGGCTTGCGCGCCGATGCCATCGCTCTGGATTGTCGCACGGTCAAGCCCGCAATGCCGCCGCATCTATTGCTCTTTCTGGCTCCCTTTCCCAAACGGGACTCACCCGCACCCATCAGGAAACCGGAATGGAGTCTCGCAGGGTTCCCGAAGCGTCCAATAAGCGTGATCTGCGGAGCAAAGCTGGTCATTCTGCTCAACTTGTGTTAATGTTTTGCTTTGCCTACTTCCAAGATTTTCCTGTAAGGGCAACAACATCAGGCACTTGGCTGAGATGAGGATGGCAGACATAGGATAGCCCATGCCCGACTACATCTACCTTCTGGAGAACCGGCTTTCTGCTGATCAACGCCACGCGCTCACCCAACTGCGCAATGCGGCGCGCGATGCCGGCACCATCCTATTCCTCACTGGAGACGCCGTCCGGGACCTCACCAGTGGCCACGCTGTCCGCGAACTGGAAGTATCAGTTCATGGAAATGCACTTAAGCTCAAGAAAACATTGGAAAAAATGGGCGGCAAAGTGTGGGGCGAAGATGAAGCCTCGCGCAGCCTCTACCTGTGTTTCCCCGGCACCGTGCGAGTCGATGTCATCAGCACCCATCGCGTGGAATACCCCAAGCCCGGCAAGCCGGTTTATCACGCTGCCTCTATTCAAGATGACCTGCGCCGCCGCGACTTTACGGTCAACTCCATGGCTATTTCCCTCAATGAAGGCTCCTTCGGCCTTTTGATGGACCCGCTCAACGGAGCCGCCGACATCGAAGCCCGCGCCCTCCGCCTGGTTTCCAACTACGGGTTCCTTGAAGAACCTTCGCTCATGATTCGCGCCATCCGCTATCGCGCGCGCCTCGGGTGGGACATGGATCCCAGAACCCAGACGCGTTACGAAAATGCCAAAGGCGAAGGTGTCATTGAGTTTTTATCCCACCATGCGCGCAGCGAAGAATTGGAACAAATTGGCCACGAGGAAGATGGGCTCAAGGTGCTCCGCGCCCTCGATGACGAAGGTTGGATGAAGGTTCTCTTTCCGGCCTGGACGCCGGCCAAGGCCGATGAAGCCAAGCTGACGGCCCTTCATGAGCTTGCGGTTCAGTTGTTGGTGCAGGGCGTTCATCCCGATATGTCCGCGGCTCAGATGCACTTGCTTACCGCCAAGCTGCCGTCGAAAGACCTCTCGGCGCTCAAGAAGGCGATGCTCCGGCCGGGTTTCGTGGAGGAGTGGAACCATCTCGATTCCCAGGCCAACGCCTTTGCCAAAGTTCTGCTCTCCAAGCAAAATTCCAAGGCTTCGGCAAGCTACAAGCTTTTCATGAGCTATGACCCAGAAGCAATTCTATGGCTTGGGTTTATCAGCAAGGATAAAGCTGTCCAAGAGCGATTTAATCTCTTCCTCAAGGTCTGGCCGGAAGCGCGCCAGCGTATTCCCTACCTGCTGATGCAGGAGATGCGCATCACGCCCGAGTTACCCGGCTATGCGGACCTGGTCGAGAACATCTTTCTGGAACTGATCGACGGCAACTTGACCACTCCGGAGGAGATGCGCGCCTATCTTGAGCCGCACTCGCCGCCCGCCCCGCCACCGCAGGTTACCATCAAGCGCTCGCGCGCCAAGCGTGCAGAGGCAAGAATCAAGGAACCAGCCTTCGACGAAGAAGAGGACGGCGAAGAGGGTCTGCTGTCCGACGAAGACGCCGAGCCGATCGGCGACGATGAAGAACTCGATCTAGGCGTCCTGCCTAAAGGTGCTCTGGCAGGAGACGAGGGAGATGATGCCGAGTCCGAGGAAGACGAGGAAGAAGCCGACGGAAAACCGGCAGCCGCGTCCGGCAAGAAGAAGACTCAGGTAGCCGCTCCGGCCCCAAAAAGGCCTGCTAAGGCGGAAGCATCCGCCGCAGTCGCCAAGCCCGCGCCTCCGCAGCCTTCAGTAAAAGGGAAGTCCGCCGTCACCCCCCCGCCGGCAAGGCCCGCACCCACACCGGCAAAGCCTGCGCCCGCTTCGGTAAAGGCTGCGTCTGCAAAGGCCCATCCGGTTCCCACGGCAAAAGCAAAGCCGGTCGCGGCCAAAGCGGTAATGCCTGCCAAACCTCCCTCGAAAAAGCCCGCGCCGGCTAAGGCAAAGGCCGCTGCGAAGAAGTCCTCGAAGCCTGCGCCCAAACCCAAGCCGGTGGCAAAGAAGACCACTAAACCGGCGGCCAAAAAGACAGCCCCGAAAGCTGCCAAAAAGCGCTAGAACCGCCGCAGAGCTCGTCTGCCTGGCCGAAGTGCGGCCCTGAGCTCTTTCTGTTTTTCTCGTTCCCTTGTTCCTTCGGTCCCTAGTTTCCCGCCTTTGCCAAATTCATCAAACGTTTGCAATCCATTTGCCTGAGTGCATTACTCTGATCTTGGTTCCAGCGGCCTGCACTCTGCTCAACCACTCAACCGGCCGCCGGACGAGGACTGACGGTTTGAGCCAATCCGTATTCGTTTTGGAAGATGAAGCCGACATCGCGCGGCTGGTGCAACATCACCTGGAAGCGGCGGGCTTTGAAGCACGCCTGTTTCATACCCCCACCAATCTCATTCCCGACGCCGAGCGCAAGCCGCCGGCGCTTTTCCTGCTCGACATTATGGTTCCGGGAGGCGATGGCCTCGATGTCTGCCGCCGTCTGCGCAACCACGCGGGGCTTTCCACCGTCCCCATCATCTTTCTCACCGCACGCGCCGGCGAAAACGATCGCGTTCTCGGCCTTGAGCTGGGCGCCGACGACTACATCACCAAACCTTTTTCCACGCGCGAGCTAGTGGCCCGTGTCAAAGCTGTACTGCGCCGTTTCGAGCGGCCCACGTCGCCCTCTGTCATCAGCTTTGAAGAGATCATCATCGACTCGGGCGCCATGCAGTTGAAGGTCCGCGGCGAGCTCACCACCACCACTGCCACCGAGTTTCGCTTGCTCGATTACCTCGCCCGCCATCCCGGCCGCGTCTTCAGCCGCGACCACCTCCTTGACGCGGTCTGGGGCGATGCCCGCTTTGTCACGCCGCGCTCCGTCGATGTCTATGTGCGCCGCATCCGTGAGAAAATCGAAATCGACCCGGAGAATCCGCGCTACCTGAAAACCGTGCGCGGCGCCGGCTATCGCTTCGAACTGCCCAAGGGCGAGTAACGAAAGCTTCTAGCCTCCAGTTACTAGCTTCTAGCCAGTGTTCGCTGGGATTGAGCTCTTCAGATTGACCGGGCCGGCCTCGCAAGGCGAAGACCAAGCTAGGAGCTAGGAGCTAGAAGCTAGAAGCTGTCTTTCATGAATTCCAACGTCTTCACCAAGCTGCTCGGAGTGTTTCTCCTCCTTCTCGCCATCCAAATGCTGGTGGTGGAATCTGTCTTCCACCGCATTTGGCAACGCGCGCCGGAGGACGCTCTCAGTGTGCTCGGCCACGACGCGCTATGGTCCGCGCTGATCGCACTCATCATCGCTCTCCCTCTGGCAGCGTGGCTCTCCGGCCGCATTTCGGCCCGTCTTCGTCGCGTCGTCACCTTTGCCCGACGCATCGCCGACGGCAATCTCGACGCCCGCATCGAGACCCAGGGCCTCGGCGACACGCACGGATTCGCCGAGCTCTCCGCCGTCGAAGCCGCTCTGAATCAGACGGCCGAGCGCCTGGGCCGGGACTTTGCCGAGCTCGAAAGCGGCCGCGCGGAGTTGGCCGTCATGCTCGACTCCATGCAGGAGGGCGTCGTCGCGATCACGTCGAGTGGCTTCGTGCGCTGGTCCAACGCCGTCATGCAACGCATCGCTGGATCGCAGCTCATTCCGGGCCGTCCCCTCGTCCATTCCGTTCGCGACCCCGAGCTGCTGGCCTGTGTGCGTGGAGCTTTGGAACGGCACGAACTCTGCGTGGGCCGCGCCAGCCTGCTCGCTCCTGGCCGCGTCTTCGAAGTCAACGCCGCGCCGCTGCCCGCGGGTGGCGCGCTGATCGTGCTCCACGACGTCACCAGCATCGAGGCTGCGCAAAAATCCCGTCGCGAATTCGTCGCTAACGTGAGCCACGAACTGCGCACTCCGCTCACCTCCATTCAGGGCTACGTGGAAACCCTGATCGAAGATCCCAATCCAAGTCCTGAAACTACGCTCGAGTTCCTCGGCGTCATTCTGAAGAACGCCAGCCGCATGAACCGTCTCACCGAAGATTTGCTCGCCCTGGCCAGCGTCGAAAGCCCCGACTACAAGGTCATTCTGCAACCCGTTCGCGCCAGCGTCCTGTTGCGCGACGCCATCGATTCGATCGGCGGCAAATTCGTCGACTCGGGCGTCAAGATTCAGTCCACTGCCGCGCCCGACGCTTTGATCATGGCCGATCCCGACGCCATGCATCAGGTCTTCGGCAATCTTTTGGAGAACGCCCTCAAATACGCAAAATCCGGAAAGCGCATTCGTGCTTCCGCGCGCCTGCTCACCTCTGAAGTGCAGTTCACCATTCAGGATTTCGGTCCCGGCATCGCCTCCGAGCACCTGGAGCGCATCTTTGAGCGCTTCTACCGCATCGACAAGGCACGCTCGCGAGAATCCGGCGGCACCGGCCTCGGTCTTGCCATCGTCAAGCACATTGTGCAGGCTCACGGCGGCCGCATCTGGGCTGAAAGCGAACTCGGCAACGGCGCCAGTTTTCATTTCACGCTGCCGTTCGCGCCGGCTCCGCAGACCGCCGCGCCCTCCGCGCAGCAAACGCCCGCCACGACCGGCGTCTAAACGAACAATTCGCGAATCACGTTTCTTTTCAACTGACCTTAACATTGCACGTAGAAAATGGTTTGCAGCAGGCAAACTGCACGGGAGCAAATTTTGAAAAAAACGCTACTTGTCGTTCTATTTTTTGTTGTGGCGCTGAGCATGGCTCAGGCCCAGAAGATCACCGGGGCGGGGGCTACTTTTCCGCTGCCCATCTACTCCAAGTGGTTTACGCAATACAGCGCCGCGCATCCCGGCGTCCAGATCAACTATCAAGCCATCGGATCGGGCGGCGGCATCCAGCAGGTGACAAACGGCATTGTGGACTTTGGCGCCTCCGATATGCCCATGGCCGACCAGGCGCTGGCCGCCTCCAAGGTTAAGCTCATCCACATTCCCACCGTCCTCGGTGCGGTTGTGCCCATCTTCAACGTGCCCGGCGTCTCTGATCTCCGTTTCAGCCCCGACGTGCTGGCCGATATCTATCTCGCTAAGATCACCACGTGGAATGATCCCCGGATAGCCAAAGACAACCCCGGCGTCCATCTGCCCGGCGACAGAATCATCATCGTGCATCGCTCGGATGGCAGCGGAACCACATTCATCTGGACCGACTATCTGAGCAAGGTGAGCAACGAGTGGAAGAACGGCCCGGGCTCAGGCACCGCAGTCAATTGGCCCACTGGCGTTGGCGGAAGCCACAATGAGGGCGTGGCCTCGCAAGTGCGCCAGTTCCCGGGCGCAATCGGCTATGTCGAGCTCATTTACGCTCTACAAAATCATATCGACTTCGGGGCCATCAGGAACAAAGCCGGAAACTGGGTGAAGGGCTCGATCGAAGGCGTCACCGATGCGGCAGCAACGGCGAAGGTGCCAGACGATTATCGCGTCTCTATCACTGATGCGCCCGGCCCCAACGCCTATCCCATCTCCAGCTTCACCTACCTGCTGATTCCCACCCATCCTGCCGACATGAACAAGGAAAAGGTCATCAAGGACATGTTGAGCTGGATCATCACGTCGGGCGAAAGCGAAGCTCCAAGTCTCTCCTACGCGCCTCTTCCGCAGGCCCTAGCCGCCAAAGTGCTCAAGACCGTCTACTCCCTGCCGTAAAGCTTCACGAGGGGTCCGGCGCCCGCCGGACTCCTCATTTTCAACCGCGCGCAGCTTTCGAAATTCCCCTCCCAAGTCTTCACTACTAACTTTGCTAACGCGCCGGCGTCTGCCTCGCTCGCAAAATCATGCGGGTCCGCGATCAATCATCTCGAATGATGAAACGGCCGAGTTCCGAAGAGTGGGAAACTCCCCCGGCTGTCTGGAGTCTGTTGCTGCAAGCGTTGCACTAAAGCGATACACTCCCATGGCCATCGTGTTAGGATGATTCCCGTTCCTAAAAGACATTCGATGATGCCGGTTCCTCAGATTACAACCCTCAATGACCTTTTCTTTCGCGTTGCCTCGGCCGCCAATCCGCGCGCGGTGCTTTGGCAGGACGAGTTCAATCATTGGCACCCGCTCTCTTCCGATCAGATCTACCAGCGAGTCCGCGCTCTGGCCACCGCTTTTCTCAAGTTGGGCGCGAAAAAGGGCGACCGCATCGCTCTCATCAGCGAGAACCGCTGGGAGTGGGTGGTCACAGATTTTGCCACGCTGGCCATTGGCGCGGCCGATGTGCCCATCTATCCCACGCTCACCGGCGAGCAGATGGCCGAGCAGATTCGCGACGGCGGATGCCGCATCGCCGTCGTCTCCACGCGCATGCAATTCGACAAGCTTCTCTCCGTGCGCGATCAGACCCACCTTGAACGCATCGTGATGATGGACGCTCCGGCTCCTGAAGGCGCAATCGCGCTGAGCGAGTTGCTCGGCGATGCCGACGCTCTCGGGGCCGAGCGCGATCCTGTCTTCGATGCCCTCGCGCACTCCGTTGAACCGCACGATCTGGCCACGCTGATTTACACATCCGGCACCACAGGCGAACCCAAAGGCGTCTCTCTTACCCATGGCAACATCGCCGCCAATCAGAATTTTGCTCCGGTCGATTTTAACTTCGATTCGACCGACGCCTGCATCTCGTTTCTGCCGCTCTCTCACGTCACCGCCCGCGCTCTCGATTACGTGATGTACAACCACGGCGCACAGGTGGCTTATTGTTCGCATTTCGACAAACTGCCGCAGGCCATGCGCGAAATACGGCCCACGGTCATCGTTGGCGTGCCGCGCGTCTTTGAGAAAATCCATCAGGAAGTGGAGCGCCGCGCGGCGCAATCGCCCATCAAGAAGCGGCTTCTTGCCTGGGCGATCCATCTCGGCTCGCGCTTTGTCGATATCGTCTACGACGGCCGCCAGCCCGACTCTCTGCTTTGGAAACTGGCCAACAGGCTGGCCTACTCCAAGGTGCGCGAAGCATTCGGGGGCCGCGTGCGCATCTTCGTCTCGGGCGGCGCGCCGCTCGGGATCGACACCGCGCGCTGGTTTGCTTCCGCGGGCATAGCGCTCTGGGAAGGTTACGGCCTCACGGAAACTTCGCCCGTCATTGCGCTCAACACGCCCATCCGGCACCGCATGGGCGCGGCCGGCATGCCTCTCGCCAACGTCGAACTCAAATTGGCAGACGATGGCGAACTACTGGTTCGAGGCCCGTCGGTCTTTGCCGGTTACTGGCACAAACCCTCCGCCACAGCCGAATGCTTCGACAGCCAAGGATGGTTCCACACCGGCGACATCGGCCATTTCGACGCCGACGGCTTTCTCTTTATCACCGATCGCAAGAAGGAGCTGCTGAAAACCTCCGGCGGCAAGATGGTCGCGCCGCAGCCCATCGAGAACAAGCTGAAAAATAACTTACTCATTGCGAACGCCGCGCTGGTGGGCGATCGTCACAAGTTCATCTGCGCGCTGATCGCGCCGAACTTCGCAGCTCTCGAAGAATGGGCGAAGCAGCACGGCATCCACACCGATTCGCGCGCTGCCCTTGTAGCCGATCCGCGTGTTGTTGCCGTCTATGGCGAGGTGATTCGCGAAGTGAACGGATCGCTGGCCAATTTTGAGACGCTCAAACGCTTCCGCATCGTGGCCGACGAATGGACCCAGGACTCCGGTGAGCTTACGCCTTCGATGAAGATCAAGCGCCGCGTTCTTACTGCGCGATATGCGGCGGCGATCGCCGAACTTTACGCCGACGAGGCAACCGCCCACGGCGGATCGGCGAGTTGATCCTGCCGGCGGTTTCACCAACCGCAACTCGTCTGCCGCACATCCTCTGGAGGGCGCGGAAAAAGGGTGCGCCCCACATTCCCACCGCCAGGATGGAGCCAAAGAGGATCACGGCGTCGATGCTCAGCCGGCCTTCGCGCGTCCAATACGCGTCGGGCGACAGGCTGAGCCAGAGCGCAAACTCGTCCAGGGTCAACGCCGCGCCCACGCCGTAACTCACCGCCATTAACCGCCCGAAAAATATCGACTCCGGCGAATTCGACCGCCCCAGATCGAGCAGCCATCCGTAACCCACCAGCAGCAGGATCAGGATGCCCCACACCAGGTGGTGAATATGCATCCCGTGCACGGTCACCCACTGCAGGCGCCCCTCGTGGCTTGCGATCCGGTGCACAAGAATCCGCACGCCCGTGAACGTAATCAGGAACGAAACCGATGCAATGAACATGCGCTGCCGTGGACGGTCAGGAATAGTGGCGCGAATCAGGTATCCCAGTCGCGTAAGCTGCAGCAACACCAGCAGCACAATCACGACCAGTCCAATGAACGCAAGCAGAAACGGGGCCCCGTTTGCAGGCATACCTTATTGAAGCACGGAACGGGGGAGCGAGGACTAGAGAAGTGTGAGTATGTGGAGTGTGGGTGTGCCGCACAGATGCAACCACACTCGCACTAACACTCACACTCGCATCCGCACAGCCCCCCGAAACCCGACGCCTGTAATCTCCATCACGATTCCATTGATAGCCCCGCGATACACTTATGGAGGCGTGAAGGCGGGTGATTTCCGGGCCTCCGGAACCTGCAGCATGCGCCCGTTGAACTTCAGGCTCCATGAGCCGACGAAAGCCTACGAGGAGATTTGAAAATGCGAGTTGCTTTGTTGACCGGCGGCGGCGATTGCCCCGGATTGAATGCGGTAATTTATGCGGCGGTTCGGAAAGGCATCAACCATTACGGCGACGAATTCATCGGATTCCTGAATGGCTGGCGCGGCGTTCTCGATAACAATTTCATTCCGCTCACACTCGAAAACACCGACGGAATTCAGCTAAGGGGCGGCACCATTCTGCACTCCTCGCGCACCAACGTGAAGAAGATTCCCGGCGGCATCGATAAGGCGCAGGAGGTTCTCAAGGCCAACAAGATCGACGCCCTCATCGCTCTCGGCGGCGACGACACGCAATCCGTCACTCTCTACCTCGCTGAACACGGCGTCAAGGCCGTAGGCGTTCCCAAGACCATCGACAACGACATCAGCGGCACCGACGCCACTTTCGGCTACGATACGGCCGTGTCCATCGCCACCGAGGCCGTCGACCGCATCCACACCACCGCCGACTCGCACAATCGCGTGATCGTGATTGAAGTCATGGGCCGCGATGCCGGCTGGATCGCCTATGCCTCGGGCATCGCCGGCGGCGCGCACGTGGTCCTCGTTCCTGAGAAGGACATTGAGATCGATCACGTCTGCGCCCTGCTCAAATACAACTACGACCACGGCAAGCATTACGGCGTGGTGGTGGTTGCCGAGGGCTGCCATCTGCCCGAAGTTGGCCAGGTCATCGGATCGGAGCAGGTAGATTCTTTCGGCCATGCCCGACTCTCCGGCATCGGCGAAGCCCTCGCCGAGCTTATCGAGAACAAAACCGGCTATGAAACCCGCTCCGTCAATCTCGGTCACACGCAACGCGGCGGCGTTCCCACAGCCTACGACCGCGTGCTCGGCCAGCGCTATGGATTGCACGCCATCGACATGGTGCACGAAGAGAAGTGGGGCCGCATCGCCGTCCTGCGCGGCCTAGACATCACAGACATTCCGATCAAGGAAGCCATTGCCAGCAACCGCCGTCTCGATCAGCGCTTCTTCGACGTGATCGCCGATCTCGAAGCCAAGGTGTAGCGTGTCGTGGCTCGTGATTTGCGGTTCGTGATTCGAATCTCCGTGCCCCATCCTTTCCGCAGTTTCATCGCAGAAAGGGTGGGAAAGCACGAACCCATCCATCCCTCCCCATCCTGTAAGGCCTCCTTGTGAAGTTTCGCCTTTACAAGCCGACCGACTTTCCTTCGCTCTACGCGGTCGAGGAACTCTGCTTCGAGCCGGACTTCCGCTTCAGCCGCACTTATATGCGCCAGTTGATCCAGAGCGCCAATTCGGCAACCTGGATTGCGGAAGATAGCCCAGAACCGAAGATTGAACTGATCGGCTTTTCCATCGTCGAATGGCCGGCGGGCCCGAGCAAATCAATCGCGTATATTCAGACTCTCGAAGTGCATCCCGCACTGCGTGGCCGCGGCATCGGTGCCGAGCTGCTCGTCCGCGCAGAGAAATCTGCTCGCTCGGCAGGCGCGCTTAGCATCGCGTTGCATGTGGACGTAGAAAACGCCGCGGCCATCCATCTCTACGAAAGCCGGGGCTATGCACGGCAGGGAAGGGAAGAGCACTACTACGCACGTCACCGCGCGGCCTTCGTTTACACAAAGCCGCTCGGCTAAGCCCCACAAACACAACGAAAACTCAGATTCGCGTAAAATAGACATAACCCCATGTCCATAAGTAATCCGAATCTGCCCAAGTCGGTACTGGCGCTGCGTGTCTACACTGCGCAGATGTTTTTCCATGACCTGCTGGCCGGCGTAACGGTTGGCCTGGTCGCACTGCCTCTCGCCATGGCTTTCGGCATCGCCTCCGGCGTCACGCCGCAGGCTGGCCTTTACACGGCTGTCGTTGCCGGTTTTCTCATTTCCGCTCTAGGCGGCTCACGCACCCAAATCGGCGGACCCACCGGCGCATTCGTCGTCATTGTCGCCGGCATCGTAGCCCATTTCGGCATGAGCGGCCTCGCCATGGTCACCGTCATGGCGGGAATCATTCTGCTCGTCATGGGTTTCACAGGGCTCGGCGCCGCGGTCAAGTTCATTCCGCGCATGGTGGTCGTCGGATTTACCAACGGCATCGCCATCCTCATTGCTTCAACACAGATCAAGGACTTCTTCGGTCTGCGCACACCCGCTGTCCCCAGCGAATTTCTGCCTCGCATGATGGTGCTCGCCGCGCACTTCACTACGGTCAATCGCTACGCGCTCTCGCTCGGTCTGGGCGCGCTCGCCATCCTCATCCTTCTGCCGCGTCTCACGCGCCGCGTTCCCGCCTCCATCGTCGCCGTCCTGGCCTGCACGGCGGTCAGCGTGTTGTTTCGTCTGCCCGTCGAGACCATCGGCAGCAGGTTCGGAGGTATTCCACGCGGCTTTCCGGCCTTCGCCATCCCCAACTTTCATGCCGAGCACATTCTGCCCCTCATCCCCGCAGCCTTCACCGTGGCCATGCTGGCGGCGCTTGAAAGCATGCTCTCCGCGGTCGTGGCTGACGGCATGACCGGCGATCGCCACAACTCCAACGTCGAACTCGTCGCCCAGGGATTCGCGAATATCGTTTCTCCGCTGTTTGGAGGCATTCCGGCAACGGGCGCCATCGCCCGCACGGCCACCAATATTCGCGCCGGCGCACGCTCGCCCGTCTCGGGCATGATTCACGCCGTGACGCTGCTGCTTATTCTGTTGGTTGCTGCACCGTTGGCGAGTTACATCCCGCTCACCACGCTGGCTGCTGTGCTCTTCGTCGTGGCTTACAACATGGGCGAGTGGCACGAGATCGGCGGAATTCTGCGCTTGGACTTCACCGCCATCTCGGTTTGGCTGGTTACCTTTGGGCTCACCGTCTTCGCCGATCTCACCGTTGCCGTCGCCGTCGGTCTAGGGCTCGCCGCCTTGCTTTATATCCGTCGCGTTGCCGACACCACGACCGTCTCTCCGGTCACCGAAGAGTACATCCGCGACGGCCTACCGCACGTCCTGCAGGGCCGCATCGTTCCGCCCTACGTCTCGCTGCTGCGCATTCACGGTCCGTTTCTTTGGGGCACCACGGAAAAACTTGTCGAGGCCACCGTCAATATCGAAGCATTTGAGCCAGTAGTGATCCTTCGGCTCCGCAACATGACTGCGATCGACGCCACCGGCATCCACGCCATCGAAACGTTTGCCAAGCGCCTGCATGAATCGGGCCGCACTCTGATCCTCTGCGGTGCCATGGAGCAGCCGTCCAAGCTCCTGAGCGGCACGCGCTTCCTTGACCGCCTTGGCCGCGAGAACATCATGCCCAACGTTCAGGCCGCTCTCGATCGCGCCAAAGAAGTCTACGAAGCCGCACCAGCCGCGAAAGCCTCATAGAGAGCGGGAACACATGGGAAGAGCTTCTGCTTATTTCCCGCCCGCGTCTGTGCTCTTGATGAACGCGGCCACTCGATCGTGCAACTGCTTCACGCACTCATCCCGCACGTAGACCATGTGCCCCGATTCGTACCAGTCGTATTCGATATTCTTCGCCAGCGATTGCGGAATGGGCAGGTGCTTGTCCTCATACTGCGCGGCAAAAAACGGCGTAGCCAGATCGTAGTAGCCGCCGTTCACCATCACCTTCAGCCGCGGATTCGTTTTCATAGCTTCTGCCAGATCCGGAGCTACGTTCACGCTGGTTTCGCTGTTATTGTGCTTGAAGTCCCAGTGCTCCTCGCCGTAAACCTCCGGCACGTACGTCTGACCGTCGCCGTATTTCAGGTCGCGGCGCACGTAGTCGTTGAACAGCGACACATAAGCCGAAGAAATCGCCGAACTCTGCGGATCGTATTCTGCATTTTCGCTCAGCGGATCCAGATTCGGTCCGGAGAATCGCGTGTCCAGGCGTCCCGTCGTCGCGTCGGAATCGTCCTGCAGCGTCTTCTCGAATTCCGGGCCACTCACGCGCAGATTTGCTTTCAGCAGATAGGCCACCGGCAATCCCGTGTACTCATGCAGCTTTTCTGCCACCTGCTGCTTTTCGTCCGCGCCCACATCCGTGCCCAGCGCCAGCGCATGCGCGTAAGGCCCCATCGTGAATTGCTCCACATCCGTCAGAAACGGCTCCAGCGCGGCAGGCTGGGTGGGAAGTTTTTTGTGATAGAAAGCCGTGGCTGCGTACGTCGGCAAGCCCAGCACATAGGGCAGGTCCACGCCGGGATTTGCGCTTGGCGCATCGATGTCGCTGGTAAAGTTGAAGATCTGCGAAAGCAGAATCACGCCATTCAGGTCGGTGTTGTACTTGTTTTCCAAGAGATCGGCCAGCACAGCGGAGCGCGTGGTCCCGTAGCTTTCGCCAAAGATAAACTTCGGCGAGTTCCAACGCGAATACTTGGTCATGAACCGCTCAATGAAGCGCGCAAACGCACCGGCGTCGCCATCGATGCCCCAGAAAGTCTTCTGCGCATCCTTGCCCATCAGCCGTCCAAATCCTGTTCCGGGCATGTCGATAAACACCAGGTCGCTCACATCGAGCAGGCTATTGGGATTGTCCACCATGGTGTAGGGCGCGGCGGGCAGGTGCGTGTCGCCCGCCGTCATCACGTGCTTTGGTCCCAGCGATCCCATGTGCAGCCACACCGTGGAGCTGCCCGGTCCGCCGTTATAAAAAAACGTAATTGGCCGGTCCTCGGCCTTGGCGCCCGTCTTGAAATACGCCACGTAAAACATTCGCGCCACCGGCGGTGCATCCTTCGCCTTGTCGGGCGCGTCCAGCAATAATTCGCTATCCGCCTGCGGTTTTCCGTCCGGCCCCAATTGCGCGTCCTGCTCGTCGGTCGAGCCCACTGTGATGGTCCCGGCAATCGCGGTGTAGGCAATGTGTTGGCCGCCCACCTCGATTGCGCCTTGCGTGGTCGAGTCGGGCGGCGGGGCCTCCGCAGCCTTTTCTGCGGTCGTTGCCGCCGTCGTGGATTTCGCGGCAGTCTTATCGTCCTGCGCACAGGCTGAACCGACAAAGATGAGCGATGCCGCAGCTATCAGGACGGGAAATCGCCGGTACAAAGGACTCATTTTTCATTCTCCGGGAAGGGAATTGAGCGAAGAATCAGTATAAGGTGCCGGGGTGGGCGGCGGTTCGCCGCGTTAATCGAATGGCCAGAAAGGCGCAGCGCGCTGCGTGAGAGAGCTTTTAACCGCTCTGCGATCCAGCTATTATTTCGCCGGCTTTTCGAACGGCTGCTTCTCCGTGATCCTCGGCCGGTTCTCCGCCTGCAACTGCTTCGAGACTTGCTCCACCTCGCGGAAGACCCGCAATAAATTACCGCCCAGAATCTTGCGGCAATCCTCAGCCGAGTAGCCGCGCGCCATCAGCGCCTCGGTAATCTTGGGCAAATCGGCGGGCGAATCAATTCCTTGGGGTAACTGCCCCTGAATGCCATCGAAGTCCGAGCCCAATCCCACATGATCCACGCCCGCAACTTTGGCAATGTGGTCGATGTGGTCGATCAGCACGGAAAGCGGCGGCCGCGGAATACGGTCCGCGTACGATCGTTGCAGCTTGTCAATTTCGTTTTGCAGGGCAGCGCGCTCCTCAGGCGTTTGATCGCGTCCCTCGGCCTTGGCCTTCGCCTTCAGTTCAGTGACTGCCTTGTCCACTTCCGGCTGCATTGCCTTCTGCGCGTTGCGGTAATCTTGCGAAATAAATGCGGAGTAGAAGTTAACCATCACCACTCCGCCTTTAGAATCCGGGCCGCCGTAGAGCGCAATCGCGCGCAGCATGTCGTCGGTCATGTTGCGCGGCGCATCGCACAGCGCTCGCGCCGAGGAGTGCGAGGCGATGACGGGCGCTCGGGAAATATTCAGCGTCCGATAGAAGGTCTTGTCGGAGACGTGCGAGACATCCACCATCATGCCCAGCCGATTCATCTCATAGACCACGTCCTTGCCGAACTCGCTCAATCCCTGCTTAGTGTGCGGCACGCTTGCGTCGTCGGCATCTCCCGAGCTGTCGGCCCAGCCGTTCGAATTGGCCCAAGTCAGCGTCATGTAACGCACGCCTAGCGCGTAAAACTGGCGCAGCAGCGCCAGCGAGTCCTCGATCGAGTGCCCGCCTTCGATGCCCATCAGCGCCGCCAGCTTGTGATCGCGGTGCGCTTGCTCAATGCCCGCGGCCGACGTCACAAACTCCATCTGGTCAGAGTGCTTCGCCACCTGCTGCTTCGCGGCATCGATCAGTATCAGAGTTCGCCGAGCCTCGTGGTCCTTGTACACGGCCGGGTCGACCCAGATGGAAAAGAACTCCGCGCCCAGATTTCCCTTGCGCGCTGTCGCGAGGTTGAAGTTGCCGCCGTTCAGCGGATCGCCAAGGTCGAAGTGCTCGTCCACGAATCGTTGCGGCGTGTCCACGTGCGTATCAATTACGATCGCGGAGCGGTGAACCTCCTGGGGCGTGGGTGATTTCTGAGAAGTAGGTGATTTCGATTTAGTCATGGAAGCAGTTGGCTGGACGGCACTCTGGCTCCAACCCTGAAGGCAAATCTGGCTCAGGGCCAGGGTCGAAACGGCAGCGACAAGCAAGGAAATCGATACATTGGCGCGCATAGTCTTGCGATGAGTTTATACCAGCAGCATAAAAGCCGAGGGCGGAATGGGGCGACGATCGGCGCAGCAAAAAGTTGTTATCCTGACTACGCGATTGCATTATCAGACGACGCTGATTGATCAAGTATGTATTCACCCAAATTCAACCAGGTTCACGATCGAGCGATTTTGGTTGAGACCATGCGCGCCTATTCCTTCGCGACGCTTTTCGGCCCGGCGTCGGGCGAACCACCGGGTTCAAGCGCCGCGGCAACCCATCTTCCGCTAATCGTGAAAGACGCGGGCGAGCACGGCATTCTGGAAGGCCATTTTGCCAAAGCCAATCCCCACTGGCAGGCACTCGCCGGACGGGAAACCCTCGTCGTCTTTGCGGGGCCGCACAGTTATGTCTCGCCAAAGCTCTATACGGAGCCTCTCTCGGTGCCTACGTGGAATTACATTGCTGTTCACGCCTACGGAACGCTCGCGCTCGTTGAGGACGATCCAGGCAAAGAGGCCCTGCTTGCCGACCTCATTACCGCGCATGACCCTACATATTTGAATCACTGGCGCGAGCTGGCTGAAGGATATCGCCGCACCATGCTCGCTGGCATCATGGGCTTTCGCATTCCCATCGCGAGGATCGAAGGCAAGTTCAAACTTAGCCAGAATCGCGCTCTTGAGGAGCGCAGAAATGTCCATGCAGCCCAGTCGGCTGGCTCTCCCGACGAGCGGGCCCTGGCCCGCTGGATGGAGCGCCTTCTGGATTTGAACCTGCCATTCTGATCGCGGTCCCGCATCCGTTTATCTTGAATTCTGCGTTTGATATACTTGAGGGAACTGCGGAAGTGGCGAAATTGGCAGACGCACCGTCTTGAGGGGGCGGCGCCCAAAAGGCGTACGGGTTCAAGTCCCGTCTTCCGCACCAAAGATTCTCGCACCCGGACCGGCGCAACCTATACCCTCAGAGCCGGAGCCGTTTAGAAGGCAGCCAAGAATGCAGATTCTCTTCTACTTTGTGATTGTCCTGCACGTGATCGTGTGTTTCTTCCTGATTGGCGTCGTCCTGCTACAGCAGGGCCGCTCAGCCGATCTTGCCGGCGCTTTCGGCGGCCAGGGTTCGCAAACCGCCTTTGGCCCTCGTGCCGCGGCCAACGTGCTCACCCGCCTCACCACGTGGTCGGCCATCATCTTCATGTGCACGTCGATTGGCCTTGTGGTGCTCTTTGTGCGCTCCAGCGGCCCGCACTCCGTGCTTCAAGGCACGCATTCTGCCCCGGCCAGCGCTCCCGCCAAGCCGGGAAAATAGCAGGCAGTAGGGAATAGCCAATAGGGAGTAGGACGCCTCCGCCGACGCAGAGATTTTGCGCCAAGTGTTAGGGTTCTTCTTTCAATATTCGCTTCAAATGAACTTGGGTCAAAGAGGAATCATGACCGGGTCGTTCAGAGATCTCATCGTTTGGCAGAGGGCCGTCGAACTCAGTTTGGCAATCTACAAACTTACTGCCGCGTTCCCGGCGCCAGAGCAATTCGGCCTTACAAATCAATTGCGCCGGGCCTCAGTTTCCATCGCCAGCAACATTGCCGAGGGGTACGGCCGATCAACCAAGGGCGAGTACCTACAGTCCCTCGGTTACGCCCGGGGTTCAAATTGCGAGGTGCAGACGCAGCTCGTGATTGCCGGCGGACTCGGGTTCGACTCAGAGGCAAATCTTCACCACGCTGAAGGAATTTGCAATGAGATCGGCCGGATGTTGGTTGTGATGATGAGGAAGCTCAGGACTTGAAACGTCGGCGAGAGCCTCCTCCCTATTGGCTACTCCCTACTTCCTGTCCTTACACCGGCGGCATCGCGTCCACCACTGGCACGCCAGCCGGCGGCATAAAGTGGAACATCTCGGCAGGAATCGTTGCATCGGGCTGCTCGTCCGTGAAGGTGAAGCGCGTGGTCGCGCCATCCACTTCTTGAACTTCGAGCGTGGAAATTGCGCCCTCTGCCGTCACCGTCAACTCCAGCCGCGTCACGCGATTTTCCTGGCCCTTGGGCATGCCGCTTAGCGTGTAAAGGCCGTGGGAAGCGCTTTCCAGTTTCAGTCCGCTCAACTCCTTCTCCAGTTGCGTGTGCCCCAGCAGAAAGCGCAGAGGGGAACGCAGATCATCCAGCTCTTTCGCCGGAACCCGCTGGATCTGCGCATCGCCCTTGGTGTAAAGCCAAGCGTATTTTCCATCGAGCAGAAAGATCTTTCCCTTGGGCATACTGTACTGCCACAGCATGCGCCCCGGCTTGCGCAGGAATAGCGTGCCGCTCTCCGTGCGCGTCATACCCATGCCGTCGTAGTCCTCGCGGAACCCAGCCTTGAGTGAGTGCAATTGGTCGTAGTGGCGATCGACGCGTGCGGCCAGGTCGTGGGCTGTTACCTGCTTGGGAGCTTGTCCAAAAAGCAAATGCGCGCGAACGCCATCACCGCTGCCCAGCGCTAAGAATGCGCAGACAAACGCAATGCGCCGGGAACTGGCGCCCGCCCAGCCGCCAAACATCATTGCAGAGATTGCGTGCAGTTGGTGCCGCCCGCCGGATCGAACTTGGGATTGCCGCCCCACTGGTCGGAACAGAAGCCGCGATTGCCCGTTTTGCCAACGGACGCCGGAACGGCCGTAAGCTGGTAACCGGTGACACGCTCAGTGCCACTCACGGTAACTTTCTCGCAATTCGTAATCTTGAAAATATAGCCCGCCTTGTATCCCGTCGAGGCCAGATCGTTGTCCAGCAGTTGCGACGAGGTCGCCGTGGGCGGCCCCGATCCCGGCACGCCGCCCAGAGCCTTCAGATCGCAGGCGAATCCGATGGCCCCGTAGGTGGAATCGTACTCACCCTCGGCTGAGTTAATTACGCGCACCGAGTTGATGGCCGACAGTTCATTGGCCTTAATCTTCATGCCGCCAATGGTCTTCATCGCCATCAGCATCAGGATCAGAATGACGGCGATCACGATCAGCAGTTCCATCAAAGTAAAGCCGTTGGGCGCAACCGTGCGCCGCGCGCCATGGCAGTCAGGATGCGAAGTCTTGCGATTCATTGTGATTTCAGTCCCTTCGAGCAGGCCCGCAGTTCCAGGCCCATCCGAGAAAATGCTACAACGTACAGACGCGAAAGGGCAATGAAGCGCTCGAAAAGCAGGGAATAGGGAGTAGCCAATAGGGAGTAGATTCGCCTCGACCAATTACTTTTGCTTGACCTGTCTGGACCCCGAGCGAAGCTTCCTTCCCGGATGGGAGGCAATGCCTCGACCAATTACTTTTGCTTGACCTGCCTGGATCCCGAGCGAAGCTTCCTTCCCGGATGGGAGGCAATGCAGTATGCGCTTAGTCGCGGTTTTTCTATTCCTACCGGCTACTCCCTACTGCCTATCTTCAAAGCAGGGAATAGGGATTAGCCAATAGGGAGTAGATTCGCCTCGACCAATTACTTTTGCTTGACCTGTCTGGATCCCGAGCGAAGCTTCCTTCCCGGATGGGAGGCAATGCAGTATGCGCTTAGTCGCGGTTTTTCTATTCCCTACTGGCTACTCCCTACTGCCTATCTTCAACACGCCAGCCGGCTTCTGTTCAGCTTCACCCCGTCCAGACGGCCCAGCAGCGTCACCGCAATGCTATCCGGGTTGAAGAGCCGCTGCGCCATCGCCTGCACGTGTTCCGCTTCCACCTCGTTCACGCGCGCAATAATCTCATCAGCCGAGAAGAACTGACGGAAGTAAATCTCCTGCCGCGCCAGGTTCGCCATGCGCGAGCCGGAGCTTTCCAGTCCCATCAGAATGTTGCCTTTCACCTGGTCCTTGGCACGCGTCAGCTCCTCGGCGGCGATTTGCGTCTGCTTCAGGTCGCGGAATTCCGCCAGGATCAAGTCCACAACCTCCAACGCCTTGTTCGCCGACGTGCCCGCGTATACGCAAAGATTCCCTGTATCGCGGTAAGGGCTCAGGTCGGAATAAATCGAGTAGGCCAGCCCGCGCTCCTCGCGGATGGTCTGGAACAGCCGTGAACTCATGCCGCCGCCCAGCACCGTGTTCAGGATCAGCGTCGCGTAGCGATTTTCATCCGTGATGGGCGGCGCGGGCACGCCCAGGCAGATCTGCACCTGTTCCAGCGCTTTCTTATTGCGCAGAATGATGCGGGCGCTCGGCTCCGGCGCAGAAAGCTCGTGCAGCGCGTCGCCCACGGCCAGTGCCGAAAACTTTTCCGCTACGGCCGCAGTAAATTGGTCGTGATCCAGATTTCCCGCCGCTGAGAACACCATGTTCCCGCCGTGAAAACGGTCGCCGTGGTAGGCGAAGAGCTGCTGCTGGCCCAGTTGCGCCACGGTTTCCGTGGTGCCCAGGATCGGCTTGCCCAGCGGATGTCCCCTCCAGAAGCTCTGCGTGAATAACTCGTGCACCAGCACGTCGGGATTGTCTTCGTCGATCTTGATCTCTTCCAGAATCACGCCACGCTCGCGCTCGATGTCGGGCAGAGCGAAGATGGGATTCAGCACCATGTCGCTCAGCACGTCCAGCGCGATGGGCACATGATCCGCCAGCGACTTCACGTTAAAGCAGATGGTTTCCTTGCTGGTAAAGGCGTCCAGGTTGCCGCCGATTGAATCCATTTCGCGGGCAATCCGCTGCGCCGTGCGCGAACGCGTGCCTTTGAAGAGCATGTGCTCCACAAAGTGCGAGATGCCATTCATCTCCGGCGTCTCACACCGCGAGCCTGACTTGATCCAGATCCCCATCGCAACGGAGTGCACGTGTTCCATGCGCTCGGTCAGCACGATTAGGCCGTTCGGCAATACGGTTCGGCGAAGGTTTCTTTCAGTGTTCATGGGCACCATGTGGAGATTCGATTGTAGGCCAAATCCGGGCTGCCCGCTGCCATGCTTGAGACAGGTAACCGGTTAGTGCCCAAGGGCAGGGCGGTTGAGAAAAAGCTAAGATACTGAAAGCTGAGCCCTGCGATGCGCGAAAAGCTAACCCAACTCGTCCCGTTAGATGCGGCACCCGCACCCGGCGGCCTCACGGAACCTCTCTTTGGATTAGATGCGGGATCTTTGTCGAAGCTTCTGGTGGCAGCCGGCGAGCAAGCATTCCGCGGCCATCAAATTGCTGAAGCCATGTATTGTCAGCGGCTTAGCGAAATTAATAAAATCAGCACTTTACCTGCTGCCTTGCGGGAAAAACTGGCCGCAGAGGGGTGGCAAATCGGCCGTCCGGCCATCGCCCGCGCATTTCGGTCCGTCGATGGCACCGAGCGCTATCTGATCGAATTTGTAGCCTCTTCTCCAAAAGGCGAAACGGCGGAAGCGGTATGGATGCCCGAGGGCGACGGCGGCGAGGCCGGCGACGAAATTGAGACCGAACAGAATGTCCGTGCCCCGTCCTTTCGCCGCCTTTCAGGCGAAAGGGTGGGAGAGAACAAACCTCAATCTGGACTCAATCAGGAAAACAAAGCCTGGTCCCGCGCCACCATTTGCGTCTCCACGCAGGTCGGCTGCGCCGTCAACTGCCAGTTCTGCCTCACCGCAAAGCTCGGCCTGCAGCGCAACCTCACCGCGGGCGAAATCGCCGGCCAGGTCGTCGCAGTCCTCGACCGCCACGCCGTCCGCGTCGGCCGCGACCGCGTGAACCTGGTCTTCATGGGCATGGGCGAGCCGTTCCTCAACTACGACAACTTCATGGCCGCCGTGCGACTGCTGGTGCGCGAAGTCGGCCTGAGCCCGCAGCGCATGACAGTCTCGACCTCCGGCATCGTTCCCGGCATCGAGCGCTTCGCACTGGAGCCTCCCGACCTGCGGCCCAAGCTCGCCATCAGCCTCAACGCGCCCAACGACACGATCCGCGCCGAAATCATGCCCATCAACCGCAAGTGGCCGATCAATGAAGTCATTGATGCGGTGCGCCGCGTCCCGCTCCGTCCCCGCGAGCGCATCACCTTCGAATACGTTCTGCTAGGTGGCGTCACCGACCGGCCGGAACACGCCCGCGAAGTGGCGCGACTCGTGCGCCGCACCGGCCTGCCGGCAAAGGTGAACCTGATCGCATGGAATCCCGGCCCCGGCATCGCCTACGCCATGCCCAGTCCCGAAGCCGTCGACGCATTCCACAAACTCCTGATCGAAGAGGGAATTCCCGCCTACATGCGCCAGCCCCGCGGCCGCGACATCTTCGCCGCCTGCGGCCAGCTCAAGCGCACCGTGGAAGCATAAACAGCGACCAGCGCAGTGCCCGCGGATCTATCCTACTTGCTCGCCGGCATGGGCGGCGGTTTCACGCTGCCGCAGTCCGGCCCCTTGTACGTGGACGTCGACTCCGTCGTCATGGTCATGGTTTGCCCGTTGCCCATCGTCATCGTCATATGGACCGTGGATTTCGTCGTGTTCGCGTCCACAAACGTCGTCTGCACCGTTCCCGTCATGCTCATCTGTCCGGAGCAGGTCATATTCGCGCTCATGCCGCCGGTGTCACCACCACATTGGTCGTCTGGCAGTTGCCTCTTTGCGGATTGCTGTACGGGCCGCCGTATTTATCGATCATGGCCTGGGTCACGCAAACCTGCATGGTGTGCGATCCCATCTGGGGCGCTTGCGGCATGCCCGACATGGTCATGCTGCTGGTGATCTCCCAAAGCCCCGGTTTCTGCTTCGTCTGGCCTTGCGCACACGCAGCAAGAGCGATGAAGCAACAGCCCAACATGACCCAAACTCGTGTGTTCCGCATAGATCCTCCTCGTCGCGCAGGTAGGGAAACGCGCACTTCGACTCTATCCCGAGCCGTCTATGCCTGAAAAGGATTATTTATTGAGGATTTTTTTGCGATCCGGCGCGGGCCTGCGCCAGTTCCAGCACCACGTCTGCCAGGCGGCTGGCCGTATGGCGGACCACGCCCTCTTCGCTGGCAAAATCGCCGGTAATGCAGCGCACGCCCAGCGCCTCGATGCGTTCGACGTCGGGCACGATCGGCGTCGCGCCCTCGGCGGCGTAACGTGCCAGGGTCTCGGCAGAGAATTTCCCCGTGTTCACGACGGCGTAATCGAAGACCGGCCGGCGCGTGTGGTCGTAGATGCGCTCGATGTGTTCTGCGGCGCTCAGCCCCAGGCTCTCGTTGGATTGGGTCATCAAGTTACAGATGTAGACGCGCACGCCGCGCGCCTCGCCCAGCGTCTCGGGAATACCGTCCACAAGCAGATTCGTGATCAGCGACGTATACAGCGAGCCCGGTCCCACCGTAATCAGATCTGCGCGCTCGATTGAGTCCAGCGTCTCCGGCAAAGGAGTGGGACTGGGCGGATCGAGAGTCAGTTCGACGATGCGCCGCTTGCTGGCGGTGATCTTGGTTTCGCCGCGCACGATCGAGCCATCGTCCATGTTGGCTACCAACGTGGTGTTGGCCGTTGTCGCCGGATAAATGCGTCCCCGCGTGGCCAGAATCTTTGACGCCAGTTGCACTGCCTGGGCAAAATCGCCTGTGATCTCAGTGAGCGCGGCCACAAACAGATTTCCAAAACTGTGTCCCTTCAAGCCATCGCCGGCGCGAAAGCGGTGCGCGAAGAGTTGCGTCAGCAGATCCTCTTCTTCGCTGAGGGCAACCATGCAGTTGCGCAGGTCGCCGGGTGGAAGCATGTTGAAGTCCTGCCGCAGCCGTCCCGATGAGCCGCCATCGTCGGTCACGGTCACCACGGCGGCAAGGTCTGCGATGGCGCTCGCCGGCGCTGCACTTTCCCCGGGTGCGGGAACGTGCCGGCGCAGCCCGCGCAAGAGCGTGGAGAGGCCCGTGCCGCCGCCGATGGCAACCACGCGCAGGGCGCGCTGTGCCGGTGCCGTCGCGTAGTCGTGCTCCGGCGCCTGCGCCGGTTCATCGTTTGCAGGAATCGCTGGGTTCAAGACAGGCCTTACGGAACCTCGGGGTAAAGCAACTCGGTAAAGCGCGGATCGTCTGCCATATTCTGGAAATCGTTGTCGACGCGCGCCTGCACCCGGCTCTTGGGGTTCAGTTCAATGGCCCGTGCCAGACTCGAGAGGCAGTCCTGGGCGCGGCCGGTAATGGATTCCAGCACCGCCAGCCCGTAAAAGGCGTAGTCGGCGCCGGGGTGGTCGTTGAGAATCTGGTTCAACTGCTCCCGCGCTTCCTCGTAGTAGCCGGTGTTCAGCAGCGAGATCGCGTAGTCGTAGTGTTCTTCCGGGGTAGGGAACGATCTTGCGCGCGCCAGCAGTTGGCGCTGGCAGGTGCTGATGTACATCCGGCAGCGGTCCTTGATCTCGGGCGGCGCTTCGGGCAGCAACTTCTCCAGAGCGGTCAGTGCCCTCTCATACTTCCCCTGCTGCAGCAGTAGCACGGCGGCCTCGTAGTGCTGAAAGACAGGCTCCGTCCTGGCACTCTTATGGCCGTCGGATTTGGCGGCCGCGGCGGCATTCTTTTTGCGGCTGGCTGCCGCGGTTCGAGCATCTTGCGTCATGACATTACCGGAAGCGTGCATTCCTTTCCCCCGTATGCCGGCTCCGTGCGAACGGGGAACCTTGGCTGAACCATAACATGACTTAGGCCATGTTTATACGCAGAACCCCGCCTCTCGTCAATGGGGTAGTCTCAACGGCGGAGTTTAGCCCTTCTTGCCCAATGCATTGCCATAGATCGCCGGATTCAATGCAGGATCGTTATACATTTTCATCTGCCGGTAGAGTTTAAAGCAACGCGCCCCGCTCAGAGTGTCCCGCCACAGCGCGTCCAGGCACGCCGCCAGGTCTGCGCGCTGTTCCATCAGGACATCAAGCCGCTGCCGATTGCGCTCCGCGTGGCCCTCCGGCGCATCTCTGCGCACCGCCTCCTCGCGCGTATGATAGATTTTCAGCGCCAGAATTGAAAGCCGGTCGATGATCAGTCCCGGCGACTCTGAATTCAGCGCAGCGTCAGCTTTCGGCCTGCCGCGCGCCTCGAGCCACGCCAACAAATTTCTGTCCAACTCTTCGGCAAGGTCGTTGCTCAGTTGATTGGTCAGGTCGATGCGGCGCTTTACCGCGGCCAGTTCGGCGTCACTCACCCGCGGCGCGCGCGCCTCGTCCTCGATGTGCCACAAATCGAAGTTCGCGCGATGCTGCCGAGCCACCAGGTCGAGCCACTCGTGGGTGGAGCGCTCTGCAGCCGACCTCTCCTGCTCGCCTGCCGCTTCGTGCCACAGGCCCGTCAACCGATCCTGTAGCGCGACAATCTCACCGGCCGAAACCATCGTTGTGCTTTCCTCAATACCATCAGCCTGTTCGGGCCGCAGGTCCATCGTAGACGAATCGGATCAGTGAACCAAAACCGGCCCACGCTGCCCCATGCGGCGTTCTTAACGAAGGATTAGCTTCCGGCGCTCGTTCCTGGACATATCGGTATAGAACGAATCGCGCTTGGTGCCGATAAGTAAGGCATGGTTCCGTTCTGGCTGATGAATGAAGCGTCGCTTGCGGGTATTCGGGAAGTTCAACCTCGGGCGGCCGCTACTCAGCCGAGTAGGGCGGAAACTGGCGCGCCTTTCCTGACACAGATCGACCAGGTTCTGGGCGTGGAAACGCAGCCCGATTCGGAGTTCTTTGTTGACAGCTGGACGGTGGGTGTTGCCGCGGCGTCGGAGAACTTTCGGCGCCGGCAGGAGCGGCTGAAGAGCCGCGAGCACGAATTGCCTTCGTGGAACACGTTCTCCTCCTTCACGCCATGGTTTGTCCGCAACGTAGAGGCTTCAGTTGAGGCGACGTGGCCGCTTCGTGGGCAGCGCTCAATGGCGGATCTGCAGTGGCTCGGCAACGCGGAAGAGGATGACCGGCAGGCGGCGGATGAGGTGATAGTTGGTCCCTTGACACTTGAGTCCGCTCGCCGGTTGCTGGGTGTTGCGGCGACGAGTACGCGGGATCAAATCAGGGTCGCCTATCGGAAGATGGCGAGCCGTTATCATCCCGATCGGCTGGCGCGGAGCGCTCCTCGCGAGCAGAAGCTGGCCAGCGATCGCATGGCTTCGATTAACGAAGCGTACCACCTGTTGTGCACGGAACTCGCAGGGCGACGGAGAGACTCCAGCATCATGTGAAAAGCCAGGCGACCGTGAACTTGGTCGGCGTCCTTACCGTGCTCAACCCCCAGCCGATGGCACGCCTCGACCCATTGGCACCATGACTTTATCCAATGTCCCCTGGAGCGTGTGCTCGCTAGCGTCGACGGAATTCCTGGAAGCAAAGAGAGCGCGGGGATGCAGCCAACAAAGATTACCAGTAAAAGGAAGATTAATACGTACGGCTTCGAGTCCTCATCGGCGAACGGGAGAGCGATGAGCAAAATCAGCCACACTGCTGAAAATGCCATGGAGTAGTGGCGCAGCCTGAGGGAACTTGCTAACCGTTTCTGAACGCGCTGTTCGAAGTTTGACTGCGGCATGCGAACAGAATATCCGCTTTTCGCAATCGTTTTGAACGAATTTGCTGCGCCGAGCTTTCCGGTCCATCCTGTATGAGCCCCCGGCTCGCCGGGACGAGTCGAAGGAACAGCGGTTGCTTTTAGCTCATTCTACCGAGCACGAAAATGGGTGCCCAACTTCGCCGATTCGCGTTTTTTGCGATTCGGTTAAGGTGGGATAGCGAGGACCCAAACAGTATTCTTTTTAGAGGGCAGGGAATTGGCAGCCTGCGTGGTGAGCTCGGTGGGAATCGAACCCACGACCCACGCCTTAAAAGGGCGTTGCTCTACCAACTGAGCTACGAGCTCGTTCAAAGCTGCTTCTTCCAAACTACCACAGCACCAGTTCGCCCGCGTGCGTCTGGACGCGGTCCATCCTCGTCCCGAAAAACCCCGCGCGCGCTGTCTCAACCGCCCGTCGTGTCAGACGTTTTCGAGCTCGTCGGGGAGGTCCGCAGACGTTGACCTTTCAGGTAACTATCCATGCTGGTACCATGGTAATCACGAGGGCTTGAGCATTCGATTACTGATGGGGGAGAAGACCGCGCATCACTCAGAAAATGAGGCATTTCCCGCTATTTTCATGGCAAGAAAGTGTTAGCAAGGTGGCCTTGCAAGTGTTATTGTTCTGGCAACAGTAGCGCCGCTACGATTATCGGTGAGACTACCCGCCATCCGGGTGCGCATTCCCGGTTTTTTCGAACCCAAAAGCCGTACCACGCGCTGCCATCAATTCGCACCCGGATGAAGAGCAACTGTGCAGGGGTAAACAATGACTGAGCACGCGCTACCACCCGACCCGAACGAGACGCCGGAGGATGTGGCGTCGTTATATTCCTGGGCGAATTTGCACGGTGGCAAGTATCGCGACTTCTCGGCTTCGCGCGCGGAGATGCGCGAGAAAACCCGGCAACGCACGGACCAGGCCATTGAAGAAGAACGGCTGCGTGTCCATCGGGAAACTGAGGCGCAACCCGCTCCCGAAACCGTTCGCGCTCTGGAAGAATTACGCCGGCGCGAAATGACCGCACAGCAGGCCGCCCAATCCGCTGCGCAGGACGCTGCGCAACGGGCCGCGCAGGAACGTGCCCGCGCGACCGCGGAGTTTGCCGCGCAACTCGGCGCACAACAGGCAAAAACTTCTCCGCAAGCCGGGCAACAATCGGTATGGCAACAACGGCCGCAGGCTCGTTACTCCGCCCCGCCAGCCAGCTTCCAGCCCGCGCCACCGCCGGCGTCCGCTCCCTTGCAGGGAGACGCGTCTTCTGAGCAGAGCGCGCCATGGCTGTCAACCGATGCGCGCGAGAACACCGGCCGCCCCGCCTGGTTAATGCCGGAGCGCCCAGAGTCCGTCGGCCAGCCTGCGCTTCCGCCTTCGCCTGAGGACACGTTGCAGGGTTCCCGCGATCGCCTCGTCTCGCGCTGGTTTGCCCTGCGCAGCATCTTTGAAGACAATGTGCCCGCGCAGTCGGCGCCGGCGCCCGCGGCCGCGCGCGCTCCCGTTCTGGCTGTCTTTTCGCTGGCCGGCGGCGTGGGCAAAACCAGTCTCGTGGCAACCCTGGGCCGCGTGCTTTCCGCGCGCGGTGAGCGCGTTCTGCTGGTCGATACCGCTGCCTATGGCTTGCTGCCGTTCTTCTTCGGCGCCCGCGATCAGCGTCCCGGCCTGATCCGCACCTTCAGTCCGCCGGTAGCCAGTGGCGACGCGCCCATCCAGATGATCACGCTCGATCCCGAGACGCTGGACTCCGAAGCTCGCCACCGCCGAAGCGCTCACGGCAGAGATTCTGAAACACGCCCGCGGCGTCAGCCGCGTCATCGTCGATCTGGCCACTGCCTCGGGGGCCACCACGCGCCGCGTCATGCGTTTGTCGCCGCAGATCCTCGTGCCCCTCGTTCCCGACATGTGTTCCGTGGTCAGCGTCAGCTCCATCGACGCTTTCTTCGAGCACAATCAACGGCAACCGGCAAGCCGCGCTTCCTTACTATGTGCTCAATCAGTTCGATCCCTCGCTGCCGCTGCATCTCGACGTGCGCGAAGTGCTCCGCGAGCAGTTGGGCGATCGGCTGCTGCCTTTTGCGCTGCGCCACACTCCGGCCGTCAGCGAGGCGCTGGCCGAGGGCATGACCGTAATGGATTACGCTCCCAATTCCGCCGTAACCGAGGATTATGCCAGCCTTGCGGGATGGGTCAAGAGCCTTTCCGCACCCGCAAGCACCAGCTTCCGCGGCGTGCGCTGGAGTGAGCGATGACGGTATCGGGCGTCTGGCAGGATATCGGGGCCGGGGAAAATTTCTTCACCAAAATTCTCCGCCTCCTCTTCCTGCTTGCGGCCGCGGCAGTTTTCTTTTTCATGGCGGTTTTGCCGCTCACCTGGGAGCAGCAGGCGGTCCTGGGTCTCGTTACGCTTGCCATGGCCCTGGCCATGGCGCGCAGTTCCGACTCCTACCTCATCACGCTCGCCCTCATGATGCTGTCCATGTTCTGCACCTTCCGCTACGGATATTGGCGCATCGCGCAGGTTGTGCGGTTCTTTCAGGACCCTGCGAGCCACCCCGGGGCCCTCGACGCCTTTTTCATCTTTTGCCTCCTGGGCGCCGAAGCCTACGCATTTGTCATTCTTTTCCTCGGCTACTTTCAAACCATCTGGCCGTTGCGCCGCGCTCCCGTGGCGCTGCCCGACAATCCGGAGGAATGGCCGCACATCGACGTGCTCATTCCCACCTACAACGAGCCTCTCGACGTGGTGCGTTACACCGCGCTGGGCGCGCTTAACATGGACTGGCCCGCCGACAAGCTCCACGTCTACCTCCTCGACGACGGCCGCCGCCCGGAGTTCGAGCAGTTCGCCTGCGATGCCGGCATCGGCTACCGGACGCGCCCTGACAACAAGCACGCCAAGGCGGGCAACATCAACGCCGCGCTTGAAACCATCCATTCTCCGCTGATCGCGATCTTCGACTCCGATCACGTGCCCACGCGCAGCTTTCTGCAAATGACCGTGGGCTGGTTTATGCGTGACCCCAGGCTCGCCGTGATGCAGACTCCGCACCACTTTTATTCTCCCGATCCCTTTGAGCGCAACCTCGCTCAATTCCGCGTCATTCCCAACGAAGGCGAGCTGTTTTACGGAATCGTCCAGGACGGCAACGACTTTTGGAACGCGGCCTTTTTTTGCGGCTCCTGCGCCGTGCTGCGCCGCGAAGCGCTCGACGAAATCGGCGGCATCGCTGTTGAGACCGTCACGGAAGACGCGCACACCGCTCTGCGCATGCAGATGAAGCAGTGGAACACGGCCTATATCAACATTCCCCAGGCTGCAGGACTCGCGACCGAGCGTCTCTCCGCGCACGTGGGCCAGCGCATTCGCTGGGCGCGCGGCATGATTCAGGTGCTGCGCACCGACAATCCGCTCTTCGCCCCCGGACTTACCTTCCCGCAGCGCATCTGCTACTTCAACGCCATGGGCCATTTCCTCTACGCGGTGCCGCGCCTCATCTTTCTCACTGCGCCGTTGATCTATCTGCTTCTCAATCACACCAACATTCCCGGCTACTGGGCCGCCATTCTGGCCTACGCATTGCCTCACCTCATTCTTTCCAACGTCACCAATTCCCGCATTCAGGGCGATCACCGCTATTCGTTCTGGAACGAGATCTACGAAACCGTGCTCTCGCCCTACATTTTGCTGCCCACCATGCTGGCGTTCATCAATCCCAAGCTGGGCAAGTTCAACGTCACCGCAAAAGGCGGCGTAGTCAAGCGCACTTTCTACGATTCCAAGATCGCGCAGCCTTTCCTGGTTCTGCTCATCCTCAATTTTGCCGGTCTCCTGGTTGCCATTCCGCGCTTCTTCATCTGGGACCGTGACCATCAAGGCACGGTGCTGATGAATGTCATGTGGTGCGTGTTCAACATCATCATCCTGGGCGTTTGTACGGCGGTCGCGCGCGAGCTCCGTCAGCTGCGCACCACGGTGCGCATCAATGTCGTGACCCCGCTCAGTGGTCAAATTCCCCGATGGCCGATCGGTCGCCGCCGAAACCATCGACATGTCGAGCGGCGGTACCGGCATCCGTCTCGCGAGCCGCCCTCGATGTGGCGCCCCAGTCGCAGGTGCGTCTGGCTTTTCCGGTTCCGTCGGCGGCCATCGATCTGCCTGCTACGGTGGTTTCTTCGGAGGGATCGGTGCTGCGCGTTTGTTTTGAATAACTTGTCGATCCAGGAACAGGAAGTGCTGACCATCGCACTTTTTTCACGCGCCGATTCATGGCTGGGCTGGGGTGAATCTCGCGAAAGCGACAATGTGTTGCGCAGTCTGGGCCGCATCTTCCAGATCTCCATGCGCGGTATGTGGGCTACCTCGCGCAGCATCTTCAGCGACCGCGACTCGCGCAAGCGCAAGTCCAGTTCACTCTCCATCGCGCGCACTTCGATCCTGATCTTCCTGGCTGCGGCGCTGGCATGGAGTGGGCAATGCATACACGCCCAGGGGACGCACGCGCAGCCGCAGGGCAATGCCAGCTCGCCGCAGGGACCCACCTCCAACATCAATGCACCCGTTCCTCCCGGCGAGTATCACGATCACTTCACCCTCGCCGACGCCGGCGAATCCCAGATCGACAGATTGAGCTTGCACAGCATCGACACCCAGCACAGCATCTACTTCACGTTGCCGGAAACCCATGTGGTCCGCACCGCCAAGATTCACGTCTCATTACGCGTTCTCGCCCAGCCTTCTTCCCCAGATGAGCCATCTCAAGCTCATCATGAACGGAACGCTCTTCGCCACCATCCAGCCCACGCCGGGGCAGTACGGCGGTTCCGACGGCAGCGATGCCGAGGCCGACTTCATCATTCCGTCCGAGCTGCTGGTGCACAACAACACCCTCACCATCGAATTCATCGGCCACTACACCATGGTCTGCGAAGATCCCGCCAACACCACGCTGTGGGCGCGCGTATCATCGCAACACCTACTCGACATCCGCGGCGACCTGCTGCCGCTGGCCGACGATCTGAAGCAACTGCCCATGCCGTTCGTCGATCCGGCGGTCATTCAGCCGGTCAGCGTTCCCGTAGTCTTTCTCCGCGCCCTCGTTGAAAGCCATTCAAGCCGCCGGCATCGTCACCAGCTACTTCGGCCTGGTCTCCGAGAATCGTCCGGTGCGCTTCCCGGTGCACATCGGAGCCATCCCTTCCGGCAACGCCATCCTCATCGCCGAAAACCCGGCCAGTCTGCCCACGGACTTGAATCTCGCTCGGCATTCAGTCGCCCACCGTGGCCATGCGCACCAATCCCAACGATCCCTACGGCAAGATCCTGATTGTGACCGGCGGCGACGCGAACGATCTCGTCGACGGCGGCCCAGGCCATCGCCCTGCACACTGATATGCTGACGGCCCGCAGGCTCCCATCGACACTCTCAAGCTGCCCAACAAGCAGGCGCCGGACGATGCCCCGCGCTGGGCGCGCACCGATCAGACCATCCCGCTCTGGGATTACGCTAGCGCCGAACAGATGCAGGGCGACGGCACCGCGCCGCTCAATGTCTACTTCCGCATTCCGCCCGACATTTACTACCCCACCGAAGGACCCAACACCAGGCTCCACCTGGTCTATCGCTACAATTCCATTCCCATCGGGCCCATCTCCAGCATGCAGGTGCGCGTCAACAACGCGTTCCTGGGCTCCATTCCGCTCATCCCCGGACAGGAAACCTCGCGCCGCATGCAAACCGACGTGCCCGTTCCCGTCGTCAATCTTCGCCCTTTCTCCAACACGTTTTCCTTTGATTTCACATTCCAACTGCTCAAAGAGGCGGGCTGCAAGAATACGACGCCCATCAATATGCAGGGCGCCATCCTGGGCGATTCCTACCTAGATCTGCGCGGCTATCCGCACTGGGCGCCCATGCCCAATCTCGAAATCTTCGCGAATGCCGGCTTTCCGTTCACGCGCGTTGCCGACCTGAGCGAAACCACGGTCGTGCTGCCGCCCACGCCCACCGAGCAGGAGATCGAGACCTTCGTTACGCTCATGGGCCACTTCGGCCGCCAAACCGGTTTCCCGGCCTGCGCGTCACCGTGGCCGGCCCCGATGCGCTCCATGAAGGCGCCCACACCGACTTCCTCATCATCGGCACGGGCGACGATCAACCCGCCTTCGACACGCTCGGCACGCATCTTCCCGTCTCCCTCGGCAGCGGCCAGGTCCAGGTGCGCGATACGCAGGGCTTCTTCGTTAACCTGCTGCATCACGCCTGGTGGAAGCTCGAAAGCAATGAGCACACCGAGTCCGGCGCGCTGACTGCCGGAGGCACTCCCGACGCCATCATCGAAGGCATCAAGTCTCCCTACGACCTGGCCGGCAGCCGCAGCATTGTCGCCATTCATCTCAAGGATGGCACCACCTTCGAGCCCTTCATGGACAAATTCATGGAGGTGCAGCAGTCCAGCGACATCTCGGATTCCGTTGCGGTTTTCCATGGATCGCAATTTCAGTCTTTCCGCATCGGTTCCGAGGTCTATCATGTGGGTGTGCTGCCGTGGTGGACGCTACCTGACGCTGTGGTTTACGCAGGTGCCATGGCTGGCGGCATTGATTGTGATTGCGCTGGCGATCCTGGTCGCCTTCTGGGTTCGGCAATGGCTGCGCGGAAGGGCCAGAGCACGCCTGACGATGATGGGGGATTGAGCGCCACTTCAGTCGCGCCATTAGCGGGGCATAAGAATTCGGCTTTAGCCGCTGAGGGTTGTTTTCTTCAAGCGCGATAATGGAACTTGTTGCGAGGGACGCCGCGCCAGCTCCGCAAACTCCGCTAACTCCGCTTGCTCCTGGAGACACGAACGATGGGCCTCTCGACATCCCGAGCAGGGAAGCGCGCTCCTTCTGATCGTGGCCTTATCCATGTGTTCCATGACGGGCGGCTGCAAGGAAGGTCCGTGGCAGTTCTGGAACTCCTATGCGTCCCGCTTCATCGACTCGCAAGTGCCGCGTCTTCGATCCCAACGGAGATCAACACACCACGTCGGAAGGCCAGGCCTACGCGCTCTTCTTTTCGCTCGCCGACAACGATCGCCCCAGTTTCGACCGCGTCCTCGCCTGGACGGAGAAGAACCTCGCCAGCGGCGATCTCACCTCTCACCTCCCGGCCTGGCTCTGGGGCAAGGACAAGGATGGCCAGTGGAAGACTCTCGATCCCAACTCCGCCTCCGACGCCGACGTCTGGATGGCGTACGGTCTTCTCGAAGCGGGGCGCCTCTGGAAATCCGATGAGGACACCCGGCTTGGCCGCGCAATGCTGGCGCTGATCGCCAGCAAAGAAGTCGTGAATCTTCCCGGCTTTGGCCCCATGCTCGTGCCCGGTCCGGCCGGATTCCAGCTTGGCAATAACTGGATTCTGAACCCCAGTTATTTGCCCATCTTTCTCTTTGAGCGGTTCGCGGCGCTCGATCCCGCAGGTCCATGGCAGCAGATCGTGCTGGGCATTCCCCGCTTTCTTGCGCAGAGCTCACCGCATGGCTACGCCATGGATTGGGTCGAATACGTTCCCGGCGACGGCTTTTATCCCACGCCCAAACCTTCGGACACCAACCAGAACGGCCCCGATGCCTCAGGTCCCGGCGGCGGCTACGATGCCATCCGCGTTTACCTCTGGGCGGGCATGATGGACTCTCACGATCCCTCCCGCGATCTCATCCTTCAAGCTGTTCCAGCCATGAGCGGTTTTCTCGCCAATCATGACGCACCTCCGGAAAAGGTGAGCGACCAGGGCATTCCAGGGGAGCAGGATGGACCTGTAGGCTTCTCTGCGGCGGTATTGTCTTATCTGCGTGCCTACCCGGATTCCTCGCGGGCCGGCGCCCGGCAGATGATCCGCCTGAGCGCGCAGAAAGACGCAGATTCCGGTTTGTATGGCAAGGACAAAGCGTATTACGATCAGAACCTTGCCTTGTTTGCTACTGGATTTCTCGATGCCAGATTCCGGTTTGGCCCCGGAGGCGAACTGAACGTAGAATGGAAGCGCCGATGAGGGTGGGCTGGGGAGCATGGAGAGCAAGTTTGCTCGTAGCGGGCTGTCTGCTGTGGACGGTTCCGGCAATACGCGCCCAAAAATCATCGGGATCCGCATCGGCAGATGCCACGCGTGCCAGCCTGGCGGTCAAGGCCCGCGATCTTGAAGCCCGCGGGCGCCCCGACCTCGCCGTGCAGATCTGGCAGCAGATTCTTCTCTCCGCGCCCGACAATGCTGAAGCTCTCGCCGGCCTCGCCCGCGATTACAAACTCGCCGGCGACGAATGAAAAGGCCGACGCAGCCCTCATGCTTTTGCGCCGCAACCATCCCAACGATCCCAACATCGCCAGGATCGAATCGATGTCCACCACCGGCGGCTCGAGCGATGAATTGCGCCATGCCGGCGATCTCGCCAAACAGGGCCGCAACGACGACGCCATGCGCATTTATCGCCAGCTCTACGGCGACCATCCGCCCGACGGCGACATCGCGATGGCCTACTATCAAACTCTCTACGGCACCGCCAGCGGCAAGCAGGAAGCCATTGCCGGCATGCGCGGCCTGGCCGAACGTAATCCTGGCGATCCGCGCTACTCCGTGCAACTGGGCATCATGCTCACTTACGACCAGCGCACACGCGCTGAAGGTATTCGCATTCTCCGCGCGCACGCGAGCGATCCCGACGCCGAGGCAGCCTATCGCCAGGCTCTCATCTGGGATTCTTCCAATCCCGCCTCGGCTGAAGCGCTGCGCGAGTATCTCAAGCTGCATCCTGAGGACCAGGAGATTCAGAAGGCCCTCAAGCTGAGCGAATCCCGGCAGGCGCAGATGAACACCGGCGTCGCGCACACGCCTGCAGAGCGCGCCGCCTTCGCCGCACTCAACGCGCACCACCTCGACGAGGCCGAGCAGCGCTTCTCCACGCTTCTCGCCGCCGATCCCAACAACGGACGCCTCGCTGCAGGCATGGGCTTTCTACGCATGCAGCAGAAAAATTTCGCCGGCGCGATGAGTTATCTAGTTCAGGCCGAGCACAACGGCTACAAAGACAAGACTGTAGAAACTGCCCTGGCCGCCTCGCGTTTCTGGTTCACCATGGGCGAGGGCACGGAAGCTCTCAACGAGAATCAGCTCGATCTGGCCGCCGCCAAGTTTCGTACTTCGCTCACAATGAATCCGCGCAGCGCCGATGCCATCGACGGCCTCGCCGGCGTCTACATCCGGCAACAGCAGTACTCGGCCGCCGCCACGGTCTATCAGCAGCTTCTGCAAATCCAGCCAGCTTCGCTTGAAGCTTGGCGCGGCCTCTTTCTCGCCTACGCGCACGACAATCAGAACGCCAGGGCGCTTGACCTCTCCGCGCGTTTTCCCGCGCAGGTCAAGGCCGCGCTTAATAAGGACCCCGAGTATCTCCACGCGCTCGCAGGCATCTATCAGGCCCAGAACCGCCCGGCGGAGGCGCAACGCATCCTGGCCGTCGCGCTCTCGCTGCCGTCCCCCGATAATGGCACGCTATTGGCCGGCATCAGGCTGCAATACGCCGGCATCCTGATGGACGCGAAACATTACGATCAGGCTCTCGCAATTTATTCGCAGATTCTCCAGAGCGATCCCTCCAATGTCTCCGCCTGGGAAGGCCGCATCAGCGTCCAGCATGAGATGGGACAGGACACTGAGGCCATTGCCGACGTCCAGAGGATGCCTGCTGCGACCTACGAAACCGCGCTCGCCGATCCCAACTTCCTGGCCATGCTTGGCGCCATCTATCAGCAGGCTAATCAATACGAAGTCGCGCAGGGGCTGCTCGAGCGCGCAGTAAAACTTGCGGTCGCGGCCGGCGCCCAGCCCAGCGTCACACTCGAACTGCAGTTGGCAGCCATTTATCTCGTCCGCAACAACACCGATCAGGCGTATGCGATCTATCGCCAGGTGCTCACAGATCACCCCGATCGCGCCGACGCGTGGAAAGGCCTCATCGCCGCGCTCACAGCCACGCATCGCAATCAGGAAGCGCTTCAGGAGATCGCGCAGATTCCCGCGCCCGCTCGCAAGCAGCTCGACGGCGACATCGACTTTCTCGAAACCGAGGCCAGCCTTTACGCGACCACTGGCGACATCAGCCGCGCCGTGCAATACATGAATCGCGTGCAGGCCTATTACGCCGCTGCCAAAGAACAGCCGCCGCCCAACGTCGAAATCCAAAACATCTGGCTGCTTTACAACATCGGCGACGATCGCGCGCTTTACGCGGCCCTGATGCGCATCGGCGGCCGCAGCGATCTCACTCTCGCCCAGCGCGAGACCGTGCAGACCATCTGGGCCAACTGGAGCGTGCGCCGCGCCGCCGCAGCCCTCGACAACGGCAACGCGCAACGCGCTGTGGACATTCTCGAGGCCGCCTCGCAGGCCTTCCCCAACAACCTCACCGTGCGCAAGGCCGTGGCCGGTGGGTTTGCGCGCGTGGGCCGTGCCAGGGAAGCATTGGCCCTCTTTAAAACCATCCCCATGCAGGACGCATCCGCGGGCGACTTTGAAGGCGCCGTAGGCGCCGCTCTCGCCGCCAACGACAAAGGCCAAGCCGAAGTATGGTTGCGTCAGGCGCTCGAGCGTTTCCCAACCGATCCTGCCATCCTCGCTCTTGCCGCACGTTACGAGCAAGCCTGTGGCGACAACGCGCGCGCCGCCGACTACTATCGCGCCTCACTGGCGGCCATGCCCAAAGTCTCGCCCGTCGATCGCCTCGCCCACGTCCTCAACTACCCCGAGCAAGACACAAGAGTCCATCGCGCCGTCACCGCGGCAGATCTCCAGCACCTACTCGATCCCGACTACGAGCCCTTCGCCAAGACCACCAAGCTTCCAGCTCAACCCGAATACGGTCCCGATCCCTACAACCCCGCGCCGATCGTGTTGCCCCCAACGCAACCCGCCGCGCCTCCCGCCGCCACGCCCGGCCCCGGCGCCCTCAACAGCCCGGGTCGAAAGCCGAGTTTTGAAGGGGCACGACTTCAGTCGTGCCGTGAAGTACTCAGGATCCGTGGGGCTTTAGCCCCTGAGGGATTGGTTTCCCAGGAATTCAGACCTCCACCAAGTGTTCGTAACGATCGATGGGCGGAGCCGCCTCGATCCGCGCTTCCGCGTGGCGCATATTACGCGCGTCCCTCCTTCGAAAGGGCGCATCTGGTTCTCGCCTCCTGGGCATCGACACGCACACACCCCGTCGTCGCCGAAACTCACGCCGCCATGCGTTTCGCTCCCATCCACCCCATCATCCAGTCCTCCATTGAAGCCTTCGGCCAGACCGCCATCGTTCCTAATCCGCCGCACTCGCTCGCCTCCGACTCGTGGAAAGGCCTCGTCTTCTCCCTCATGGCCGGCAATCGTAACGCCGAGGCGCTCGCCGAACTCGGCAAGATCCCCGTCGACGTGCGCCGCCAACTCGAAGCCGACGTCGAATGGGTGCAGGGCACTGCCAGCCTCTACTTCGCCGTCGGCGACATCCAGCACGCAACGCTCTATCTCCATCGCGTCGAAAGCTACTACCTCGTGCATCACACGGCTGCGCCCGCCAGCCTCGAAGTGCAACACGCCTGGCTGCTCTACAACCTCAAGGACGACGCCGGGCTCTATCCGCTTCTTGTGCAGCTCGATGCCCGCAAGGATCTGACTCCCGATCTGCGCCTGCAACTAGAGACCCTCTGGGCCCAATGGGCCGTGCGTCGCGCCGACGACGCCATGAAATACGGCCATCTCGCGCGTAGCATTGAGATCCTTGAGGCTGCATCGCAGGATTATCCCGACAACATGACCGTGCGTCTCGCCGTCGCTGGGGCCTATGCGCGCGTGGGCCGTTCGCAGGAAGCCGTCACCCTCTTCAAGTCGCTCGACATGAACGACGCCAGCGCCGGCGACTTCCAGGGCGCAGTCTCCGCCGCCATTTCTGCCGGCGACATGGCCCAGGGTGAAGCATGGCTGCGCATTGCATTGGGCAAGTACCCTGACGATCCCATCGTCCTAGGCCTTGCCGCCCGCTTTGAGCAGGCGCGCGGCAACAACGAACGCGCCGCAGCCTTCTGGCGCGCCGCCATCGCCGCCATGCCTCCCGGCTCGACCGTCAAGAGCCTCGACTACGGTCTCATCACGCCGCCAGGCACCACCTACCACGCGCCCGGCCGCGGCGACACCCAGCGTCTTCTCGATCCACACCTCGACCTGCAACCCGATCCGAATATCGCTCCGTCTGTCGAGCAGCTCGCGCCCCTGCCTTCCTACAAGCCGCAAAGCACCACGCAGGCTCCCGCGCCGGTTACCGCGCCGCCTCCCCAAGCAACTGTGCCCTCTACCCAGCCGCTTCCGCTTCCGCCCTCCGGTCCAGTTCTCGTTGAGCAGAGTGCTACGCAGCGGCCATTAACCGGCAGAGTGCAGCTGCCGCCCACTGAGGAAACCATCAACACCACAGACAGCGCCGGGACCTCGCGCCTGCCGCCGGCATCAAATAATACTGCGCCGCAAACCCCGCCCGCCAATCCCCGCATTACATCCCAGCCCATGGGCCCCGAGGCCGCCCAGACGCAAGCGCTGATCGCCGAGCAGACAGATAGTCAGCTCACTCAAGGCTCGGCGACCGTCATTCACAACGTGCCCAATGCGCCGGTAGCACCCATGCCGACAGTTCAGGCGCCGCCTTCCAACAGCGCCGGACAGGGCAACTACAACACGGCGCAGTACACCCCCTCCGCGCAGGAAGCTGCGACGGGTGCTTACTCCGCGCCTCCGCAGCAAACGCAGCAACAGCAGCCTCAAGCCACGCCGCAGCAGCCCCCGGCCAAGCCGCAAGCCGGTGCAACCACGCACCGCAAGCGGAAGAAGCCTCAGCAGGCACAGACTCCAGTCAACGCTCCCACCACCAGCAATCCGCCGCCCGAGGCTGCTGCTCCTCCCAGTGAAACCACGCCTCCGGCACAGAATCAGCAGACTATCCCCGCTCCCGCGACTCAAGGCCAGCAGCCCGTTTCTGCGCCTGAGGAAACTTCGCCAGAGGGCACCACATCCACCGGCCTCAGCGACCAAGAGCTCGAGCAGCGCAGTTTGCCGCCGTTGCGTGGCCCCTGGATTCGCATTCAGCGGCAGGACAATCAGCTCAGCCCGCGCGATCTGGCTGAGCAGCAGTTGCAGGCCATTGAGAGCGGCTACAGCGGCTGGCTCGGCGGCAGCACCGTACTTAACTACCGCACCGGCACTCTCGGTTACAGCCAACTGGCCGCCATCGAAGCTCCTTTTGAGGCCTCCGCGCCGCTGGGCCTTGACGCCCGCATCACCGTAATTGCTCACCCCGTTTTCCTCGACTCGGGCCAGGCTGACGGCACGGCCGTCATCTCCGTCACCGAGTCCACGATCTCCGGAAGCTGCCTGGTGACCATACCGGAGCCCATTGGCACCGACGCCGCACCAGTCAGCTCGACGCCGTGCGCGGGCGCCACGGCCGCCCTCGCTCCGCCCGCGCAGCAAAATGCCGTCGGTCTCGGCGGCGAGCTGCAACTGGCCTTTCCGCATTTCGTCATCGCCGGCGGCTACACCCCGGCAAACTTTCTCGTCTCCACGTTCACCGGGCGCATGATGTGGAAGCCCGGCAATGGTCCCTTCACCTTCTCGCTCACCCGCGACTCCGTCAAAGACTCGCAGCTCTCCTGCGCAGGTCTCCGCGACCCCGGCCAAGCTTCGCTCAACTATCCGGGGCAAATCTGGGGCGGCGTGGTCTACGACCAAGGTCAGGTGCAGTTCGCGCGCGGCGATGCCGAGTCCGGCTACTACTTCTCTGCCGGCGGCCAGTACATCACCGGCCATCACGTCCTCAACAACAATCGCATCGATGGCAACGGCGGAGCCTAGTGGCACGTCTTCACTTCGCCCGAATACGGCACCCTCAGCGTGGGCGCCAACTTCTTCGCCATGCACTACGCCAACAACCAGAACGCCTTTACGCACGGCATGGGCGGCTACTTCAGCCCGCAGGGCTACTTCCTGGGCAACGTGCCCTTCACGTGGTCAGGCCACTACATCAATCGCTGGCACTACAACATCATGGGCGCGGTCGGCGTGCAGGCGTTTCAAGAGGATTCCGCCCCGCTCTGGCCTCTCGCCGTCGACAAGCCGCTTGAGATCGCGCAGAACAACCCCATGCTGCCCAATGTCACCACCGTCAGTGGCAACTACGATATTCGCAGCCAGGTGGCCTATCAGTTCAGTCCCCACTGGTTCATGGGCGCCTACCTCGCGGCCAACAACACTCGCGATTACACCTACACCTCGGTCGGTTTCTTCGTCCGCTTCCTATTCCGCGAGCAGCCCTCAACAGCCGCCAACCCCACTGGCCTCTTCCCGTGGGACGGCATCCGCCCCTTCACCGTGCCGTAACCCCAAGCCGCCAAGACACCACCTCGAGGCTTGCCATCCTGAGCCCGGCCGTCCGCTCCGCGGACGGCCGGAGTCGAAGGATCTGCGGTTACTTTTTCGGCGGCCCAATCCGGTACGAATCCTGGATACCACGAACCAGTCCTTCCCGAGTCGCCCTTCTTGCGTTTCTTGAGGGTTTCTTCCTCGACACGCAAGAATCTTGCATACGAAGCCATCAATATCCAATAATATGGCAATAATATCGCTGACTGACTTTGTTATATTTTCTGTCTATGGCTAGAGATTCTCTTTTAGAAACTTTTGAAGAGTATGAAGCGCGTCTTCCCCTTTGGCTTCGTCAAGCGCAAGCTGAAGCGCTTCGATTCGCTCTTGCGCGGCGGGCGTCAGTACGTGGTCAAGGACCGCCTGAACATTTGATCGCCACGGAGGATAATGCCAAGCTGAATCATCTCGAAGGGAATCCATCTCTGCGGCCATAGCGCTAACACGCATTTGCGCGTTTATCAGCCTCATGCCCAATTCGAGCGCAATTTCCTTATCTGTCATGATGGCCGCAATTATACGGCACCATCATTCGGTTCGATCCCTATCTCTCGCTCGGAAATCTTAGTCAACTGCACATCCGCTGGGGTGATGGGTATTCTGTCTTGAGATTGCCCTTCTGCAATAATTTTCAAGGAGCGATAGTCCATCTTGTAAAGGCGCAAGAAAGCTCCCGAGTCGAGTAATCGACTCATCGACACTCGTGGAACTAACGGAGTATCAAAGTGTCTGTGCATCAAGTAGCGTCGAGCCTCGTAAGCGATATTATCGGCAGCCTGTAATGCACGGTGGTCCTTTTCGTTTTCGTAATCTGGGGTGTGTAAATATCGAGAGCAATTCGGATTTTTCGCGCAAAAACCAGCGAACGCTTTTTTCATTCTCCCTTCGTGTTTCTCGTGAGAATCGAAAATAGGCTGTAGGAATATTGTGTCTTCTGCTGGTCTGGTAGTGTCATTGTATTCCGCTACCTGCATCCCGGCTTCCATGAGCACAAGCTGCGCGCACTGGTGGTAAGGGTGGAGAAGGTTCTTTTTGGCTAGCCGATTCTCTCTTCTTAGCAAGTAGTAATCAGGCAGCACTATGCTTGCTCCGAGGCAATGCACGCCACTCTTGATTATTAGGTCTGTATATTCTGTTTTGATTTTCCGAAATAGCTCCTTCTCCCTTTGAGAGAAGGCTACCCATCGTTTGGCCAGCGGGTCATCGCGAAATTTCTTAAACTGTCCTTCCCCGACTTCTAGTTCGGATGCCTTGAAGTAGTCGATTCCCCATTTCTCATTGAGGTCTTTCCACCTCAACGCCAAAACTGTTGTCGCAAGTTGGCCCCCGATCAAGCCTGCCACCGTATAGCACTTGCCGCGTGTCTCGTCGTCGTAACTCTCGTCGAAATAACCAACGCCAAGGTACATGAACATCACCGATGTAGTCGCGAGACACACGTTCGTGCTATCCTCGTTTCTAGCGAGGACGCACCATGCCGAATCAGCCTACCTCTTCCGCCAAGAATGTGACGGGCGATTCTGCCACCTTCGTAAACTTCATGCGGCGAATAATCTCTGTGCCGCATTCGGAAATCAAAGCTAAACTGGACGCAGAAAAGAAAGCCAAGCGAACGTCTAAGCCTTCCGCTTCCCGCGTCCCTGCCGTCCGCTCCAAGACGTGCCACTTAGAACGGTTCTTCGGTCGTTTCTCCCACCTTGCCGGTCAGTTCTGCGTAAGTCAGTCTCTTCCCTGAAATCTGCGATGCTGCCAGCATAAACCTATCCGCATCAGTGAGCGGATTGTCTTTGGTTGCGCGATTATTGTAACGGAAAACCTGCTCCGTCACGTAGCGGTCAAGGTGGAATGGTTCGACGGCGACATAGGTTCCTCGCAATCCGCGCTTGAGCAAAGACCAGAAGTTCTCGATCCCGTTGTGTGTGAACCTCGCCGCGCACATACTCTGTGACATGATTCACGGTATCGTGGACGAAGTTCATTTCCGGCAGGGATTTATACGCGGGCAAGCTGTCGCTGTAGATTGTGCTGCCTTTTTCCACGTTGTTCAGAATTGCATCCATGAGCACCTCGCGGCGGGTGTTGGGAATAACATTGGCGCGCACCTGGCGGGTCTCGCGGTCCAGCGCACCGAAAACAGTAGCCTTCTCGGTATAGGATCGGCGCAACTTTTTCATTCCGTAGAGTCGTCTGAGCCGACTGGTTTCCGCGTCCACTCCGCGACCGTGACGATTCTTGGGTTCGCCGCCGATATAGGCTTCATCAATTTCAACTGGACCGCCTTCGCCGCCCAACTTGTAGAACGTACGGGTTTGCATGGCGAGTCTGATCCGATGCAGCATGAACCACGCAGTTTTCTGAGTCACGCCGAGAGCGCGATGCAGTTCATAGCTGGAGATGCCATTCTTGGAGTTGCAGAGCAGCCAGAGCGCAGGGAGCCACTTGTCTAGGCCGATGGGCGAATCCTCGAACACGGTCCCAACCTTGAGCGAGAACTTCTGTTTCTTGTGGTCGCCATAGCAGCGATACACGTTCGCCTTTGCCAGCCAAGTTAGCTTGGTTGCGCCGCAATAGGGGCAACGCGGGGTTCCATCCGGCCAGCGAATGAAAACCATGAACTTGCGGCAGTTCTCGCGGTCCGCAAAGTGTTGAATCGCTTGCTGTAAGGTCTTGATCTGTTCCATGCAATAAAATATAGAACAAATGGCGTAGTCTGTCAAGTATATTATTACCAATAATATTAATAATCGGTCTTGACATCATTAACAAATTTAACTATTGTGGAAATCGAAATCAACAATCTCGATTCCGACTCATGCCCTCCGACCCCAAACCCGCCTCCGACTGGCAAGACCTGCTCCGCATCGCCCAGGGATCGCCGCTGGTCATCGAGCGCGTCCGCATCCCCGAGAAGCAGATCGCCGTCGAAGGCCAATTCACCCTGCCCGAACTGGCCCGGCTCACCCTGGAAGACCAGGTCTTCGTCATCGCCTTTCTCCGCTCCCACGGCACCATCAAGGAGATGGAGCAGACCTTCGGCGTCAGCTACCCCACCATCAAGGCGCGGCTCAACCGCATCTCCAGCCAATTGGAGTTTGTCGAAATCAACCCTTCACCCACGCCACCGAGGTCGCACCGACATTTTGGATCGGCTCAACAAGGGCGAAATCACCCCCGCCGAAGCCATCCGCGCATTGGAGGCCCTCAAATGATTCCCAGTTTCGCCATCTTGCAGGTCGAAGCGCCGCACTTCCACATGCCGCGTCTGTGGCTGCCGCTCTTTCTGCTCTGGATTCCGGTCATTCTCATTTCGCCGCTCATCTTCATCGTCATTTTCGGCCTATGCATGGCCGGCCGCATCAGTCCCTGGCGCGCCATCGCGGTCTTCTGGTCGATTCTTTGCAGTCTGTCCGGAACCCATATCCACGTCAGCACACACGACAGCAAAGTTCTGGTGCGCATCTTGTAACGAGCTGTAGCGCCGGTCTCCTGACCGGCTGCAGTGCGCGCCTCCAGGCCGGCACAGATCAGGAGAAATCATCCTCTAAGGAGAACTTCCATGAACGAAAATCGCCGTCAAATTCTGGAAATGCTGGCCGCAGGCAAGATCACCGCCGATGAAGCCGAGCAGTTGCTGTCCGCTCTCGATCCCGACACGGCCGCAACCGCAGGTACATTCTCCGGCAAAATACCCAGTACCGATCCCTCAGCCGAATCCACCGTGAAGACGCGCGCGAAATATCTGCGCGTCCTCGTCGAGGCCAATGAAAAAGGCCAGCCGACCACCGTCAACGTGCGCGTGCCCATGCAACTGCTTCGCGCCGGCGTGCGTCTCGCCAGCCTCATCCCCATGCAGGCACACGATGAGCTCGACAAGACTTTCAGCCGGCACGGCATCCCGCTGACCTTGTCGCAAATCAAGCCTGAGAACCTCGAAGAACTGATTGACCATCTGGAAGATCTGTCGGTCGACGTCGATGCCAAAGAGGAAAAGGCCAAAGTGCGAGTCTTCTGTGAGTAGGGCTGTACAGGCGCCAAGGGCGCCTCGGCTGCCTAAGACTTCGCTACTGTAGCGTCAGCGTGCCCGTTCCATAGTCCTGAGTCAAACCGCCGCCGCTGGGGAAGGTGCCGTAGGTGACCTGCAGCGTCCTTCCGTCTGGTGAAAGGGTCGCCGCCAAGTAAAGCGCCTCGCCCGACGATGAATTCACGTCCATGGCGAATGCGTTCCCGACGAACGTAAAGCCCGTGGGGAATGACATCGCCGTGGGAGAGATGTAGGAATAGCCGCTCACATTCACCGTTCCGGTAAGGCTGAGGACTCCGTTTGAGTTCGGTGCGCTGCTCTGGTTGGGGGCCATCGCCATCGTGAAGCTCTGCCCCGTCACTTGCGATGTCAGCGTGCCGGAATAGGTTCCATCGAGCGGCGGATACTCGATCCCGGTGATCGTTCCCTGCACGGTGGTGCTAGTGTTGCACTCCAGCGTAAAGCTGCCGCTCGAAATCGCTGCTCCGCTCACCGTGCCCGTCATGGCGAATGCCGGACTGCCGCCGGCAGCAGTTCCAAGTTTCAGATTGCCGCTGGTATCAACTGTGCCGGTCAGCACCACACCGTTGAATATGCCAAGGGGGCTCCCGACGCAGCCGTCGGGATTAACGAGAAGGTCGTTTGCCGGCGGGCCGAACGCGATGCCCGACACACTCCCCGCATTGGAGGTCAGATACACGGCAATGGGCGCGGTTCCTCCCGATGTGATGTTAGCGGTCAGTTCCCAATTCCCTGTGATGTTCGCGGCAGCAGGGATTGAATGGACATTTGAATTCCCTCCGCAGCCAGTGATGCTGATCACGAAGGCAATCCATGCAATCATCGCAGCCAAGCTGCGGATGCATCCTCTAAGAACCGGAGCGGTCATTGCGCATACCTCCCGGCTTCCAGATGTTTTGTGGAGATTCCTCTTACATAGACGGAAGAATTAGTATCAGGTTTAAGTCCGCAGGTCGCGACCGCGCCCGATCGGCGCGATTCCATTGCCGCTTCGTGCCAGGTTCTGCATGCTCCCTCGTCCCCCTGCTCCCTTGCTCCCTCGTTCCCGCAGCCCCGTCTTTACGCTCTTCTCGCCGGCCTCTGCATCGGCACCACCTGCACCGTTACGTCGCGCACTTCCGACAGGAAGCGATTGAGCACCGACCCACCCCACAAAATGTCCCAGCGCGAGCGCGCCGATTGGCCAAAGACCACGTGGCTGATGTTCTCCTGCTGTGCAAACCGGATCAGCGCGTCAGAAACATTGCGGTCGGTGAGCGAAACCACCTGCGCGCCCAAATCGCGCGCCATGCGTTGATACTCTTCGAGGCGATGAAAGGCCTCCGGGTCGCCGTGGCCCTTGTCGTCGGGGCGCGTCACATACACCGCGTACCAGTTCGTCGCAAGCCGCCCTGCAATGCGCGCGCCGATACGCAGCAGACGCTCCGTGCCCGGCCGCGTGCTCAGGCACACCATCACCTTCTCGGGAATGGGCGCCTGTTCCAGCCCCTGCGTGCGGCGATACTCCGCCGCCCGGTTACCTACCTGTTCGGCCGTGGTGCGCAGCGACAGCTCGCGCAGCATGTTCAGGTTGCCCTTGCGGAAAAAGTTGGCCAGCGACTGCTCCACTTTCTCCGGCGCATAAATCTTTCCCTGCCGCAGACGGTCGCGCAGTTGATCCACCGTCACGTCCACGTTTACTACTTCATCGGCGCGCTTGAAGAAGCTGTCGGGAACGGTCTCGCGGATGGTCGTGTTCGCCGAGCGGTTCACTGCGTCGTTCAGCGTTTCCAGGTGCTGGATGTTGACCGCGGTCATGACGTTGATGCCCGCGTCCAGCAGCTCCAGCACATCTTCATAGCGCTTGCGATTCTTGCTGCCGGGCACGTTGCTGTGGGCCAGCTCGTCCACCACCACGGTATGCGGGTGGCGCGCGATGATCGCGTCCACATCCATTTCCTTCAGGTTGACGCCGCGGTAGGGAATCACCTTCTGCGGAATCACCTCGAGATCGCGGATGCGCGCCTCAGTATCCTTTCGCCCGTGCGTCTCCACCAGCCCGATCACCACATCCTCACCCTGCTGATGCTTCATGTTGTAAGCGTCGTTCAGCATGTCGTAGGTTTTGCCTACGCCGGGCGCCGCGCCAATGTAGATGCGCAGCTTCGCGGGCTCCTGAGTTTTCTCGAGTTGAATTTCAGCCATGGCTTAGCCCACCTCGACGGGATGACGCACTTCTTCAGCCACAGCTACGGGCAGCGTGAAGCGGAATGTCGATCCGTGGCCCAGCCGGCTCTCCACGGCAATCTGGCCGCCCAGCGACTCCACCAGCCGCCGCACCAGCGCGAGGCCAAGACCCGAGCCTTTTTCTGAGAAGGGATTGAAGCGATCGAAGATGGCGCTCAACCGGTCGGCCTCGATACCGCGACCCGTGTCGCGCACACTGAATTGCACAAAATTCTTGATCTCTTCCGCAGCCAAAAGAATTTCACCCTCGTCCGGCGTGTAGCGCAGCGCATTGGAAAGCAGGTTGTCGAGGATCGAACGCAGCGCACGCCGGTCGGCGAGCACCATAGCCAGATCGGCATACGCCTTCACGTCGACCCGGATATGTTTCTTCTGTGCCTCGTCGCAGTAACGGTCGCGCGCCTCGTTCAAAGCTTGCAGCGGGCGGATTCGCTCCAGCTTCATTTCGCGATTGCCGGTATCGAGCTCAGCTACTTCGATCAGGTCGCCCATCAAATCGTTCAGGTTCTCTGCATCCTTGCTCGCATCGGCCACCAGTTCAGTCTGCAGCGGCGTCATCTCGCCACTGAAGCCCTGGGCCAGCGCATACAATCCGCGCCGCAATTGCAGCAGGGGATCGCGCAGCTTGCGGCTGGCCACGGCAATGAACTGCGTCTTGAAGCGGTCCGTGTCCTGCAGGCTGGTCACGTCTTCGAGTGTCGTCACCGTGCCCAGCAACCGGCCTTCGGAATCCCGCATGGGCGTGGTGCGCAGCCGGTAGCTGCGCTCCTGCTGGCCGATCCGCATGGGCAGCATCGACGCCTCGTCCTCGGCAGCCACCGCCTTCTGCATGGAAACAGCGTCGCGGATCGCGTTCAGAATTTTGTCTCCGCCGGGCGTATTCGTCAGGGCCATGCGGTCGCCCGCGGCCTCGCCCAGCAACTCCGCGGCCGCCTGATTCACCTTCAGCACGTGGCCTTTTCCGTCGGTCACGATAATGGGCTCAAAAATCGACTGCAGCACAGCGTCGGAGAGTTGAAACTCCATCTGCCGCCGGCCGGCCTCGGTGTCCCGCAGTTCCCGCAATCGCACGGCAATCCGGTTCAGCTCGCCGGCGATCACGCCAAAGCTGTCGCGGCTGCTCCAGTCCACGCGATGCCCAAGATTTCCCTGGGCAATGCGATGCGCGTCGCGTGCCAGGTTCTGAATCGGCCGCAGCACAAAAAAAATCGTGGCCGCTACAACGACCACCGCGGCCACGCATATCGCGTTCGCCAAATGCAACTGCCCGGCCGCAGCCAGCGCCCTGTGCGTGGCAACCACCAGACCCACGGTCAGGCAGCCGAGGAGCACACAGCCGAGAATCAGTCTCTGGGAAAGATTGAGCATGTCCGGTTTCCGTGCCAGTGAAAGGTTGACTCATCCATTCTCACGGATGCAGCCTCTCCCTGCAAAGCCTTGTTTTCAGAGGGCAGACATTCTTGGTCCGCAGCTCGTTAGATGCGATCACACAGCGTAGCCTAACTCCGCTAACCCCGCTAGCACCGCTAACTCCGCTATTTCCCGTCATGGAATCTGGCACACGGCGAGCGCATCATTGTGCCACCGGCAGGCAAGCCCGTCCGGCTGTGGATAGGCCACCAACACCCAGTCCACGCCGAAAGCTGACTTCAGCCGTTCGAAGTCGGCGAGCTTGAAATTGCGCCAACCCTGCGCGGCCGTCACTTGGCTCGCCCACACCGGCCCCAACTCCGGCACCTGCGTCACCACTGCGGCATCCTTCACCGCATCCGCCAATTGGCTGCGCTCGGCCAGCGCGCGAAACCCGTGAAAATCTTCGCTTGGGGCTTCCATGTAATTCGGATCGAGTGCGAAATACGCGCTCTCCGGCGCATTGACCCGAATCCACGCAAAGGCCTGCAGCCATGGATCGGCCGGCGCGCGGCCCGGCAGCTCCAGGTGCTGCACGCCGTCAAACTCTGTCTGCTGCCACAGGAACATGCTGCCGTTGACTACCAGCAAAAACGCCGCCCAGCGCCACACGCTTTTCTGTAACACAAATCGTCCCAGCATCGCGCCCGCCGTCATCATGAACAGGAAATACTCAAGGTGCAGGTAGCGCATCGGCTGCAGGGGTGTTAGCCGCACCAGCGTAGACGGCCACAGCATGGCCATGGCCAGCACCTGCTGGAACAGCGCGTAGAAAAATACCGCTGCCGCAAATCGCGCCAGCAAAGTCTCGCCTCGTCGACGCGCAAAATGCCAGAGCAAGGCGAAGAGGACCATTGGCGCCAGTGCACCGAGCCACTCGTACCAAGTCCATTGGTAGAGGTAATAGTAGGAGCGCGTGTCCAGGGCCTTGTGCCATCCCTGGTTGGCCGGCTCGAAGACCCATCCTAGCGGCAACAGCGCAGCCGTTGCGCTCCGTAACGATCGCATCCGCAAATGCAGCGGGTCCAAAAGCGCCAAAATAAGAAAAAAACAGAACGAAATTCCCATGGCGGCCATCAGCGGATGCATCAGAAACGCTATCAGCAACAACGCCGCCGCTTGCCCGCGCTTCACATCCATAACGCGCCATACCGCGAGCAGGATCATGGCTGTGGCCAGTGTGCGCGGGTGCAGATGCTGGTCGGCCATGTAGAGCGCTGTGCCTGCAACGGGCAGCGTGAACATGGCAGCGACCATCGCAACCGCTGCCCATCGGGCACTGCCATCGCGAAACAGCAGGTTCGCAATCTTCTTCACTGCCCACAGAATCAGGAACAGCGCCACGAGTTGCCACAGCAGCTCAGCCCACGCGAGCGGCATGTGGGTCCAGCGGACAAAGTTCGCCATGAAGCCATCGAACGCGGTGGCCTGCATCTGCAGACTGAAAAACTTTGCATTGTGCGGGAAAAGCGCCGGATTCAGGTCTGCTTTCACGGCGGGCAAGTAGATTCCGTCGTCTTCCAGGCCGGGATGGTAGCCCATCACCAGAAATCCCAGTACTGTGAAGAACAGAACGCCCGGCAACTCAAGAGAAAAGCGCTTGCGTCTCAAATGCGATTCGCCAACCGTTTCCAGAACAGGTGCTACGCAATACGCCACAGGAAATAGAATAACGTCTCAAAGCCGGGTAGCGCCGGTCTCCAGACCCGCACTCTTCCGAGGACCGATACGAGAATTACGATGTCAGGGTACTAGAGCTGCGGCAGTAACATGCGCAGCAGCAGAAATCCGCCCACGCCCGCAAAGAACACCAGCGCCATGCGAATCCCCGGCTCGTGGTTCACCTCGGGCACCAGGTCGGTAGCGGCCACATAGAGCGCCACGCCTGCGGACACCGGCAATCCATACGGCACCCAACGCGGCACCAGTTGGATCACAAGCACTCCAATCAGCGTCGCCGCAGCCAGCAAGACAGCGGAATAAAATGCCGCCGTCCGGCTCTGCCCGCTCGCCAGCATCACGCTCGCCATGGTGAATCCTTCGGGCGCCTTATGCAACAGAATGGCCAGAAAGATCAGCCACCCGAGCCAATTGGAGAGTGCAAATCCCGACCCGATTGCCACGCCATCGAAGAGCGCGTGCACGCTCAACCCACCCAGTACCGACAATCCCGTGCGCTTGGAGACAAATTCATGCGCATGCGTCTCCTCGCCGAAATGAAAATGCGCATTCATGGTGTGTTCCAGCAGATGAACCGCGCAGTATCCCGCCATGATCAGCGCAGGAGCCAGCCGCGCATTCAGCCGGAAACTTTCCGGCGCCATCTCCAACAGCGCGGTAGCCATCAAGAATCCCGCGCCCAGCGCAACAAAATAGCGCAGATAGCGCTCTACGCCGCGCGCGCGCACCAGCACCAGGCCTCCGGCCACGTCAGCGAGTGCAGCAATGGTTCCGAGAATGAGCGAGGTCGTCAGCATGCAATCGCAAAAACATGATTCGTGACTCGTGATTCGTGGGTCGTGAACAGCGGCCTGTGAGTCACGCGCCGTCGAGGCCAATCACGAACCACGAACCACGATTCACGAGCCACGAGCCTTTATCCAGAATGCCGTATGTGCACCACGTCGCCGTCCTGCACCACGTACTCCTTGCCTTCCAGGCGCAGTGTACCCTTGGCCCGTGCCGCGGCTTCAGATCCGGCATCCAGCAACTGATCCCATCGAATGGTTTCGGCGCGAATGAAGTGATGCTCCAGATCGGAGTGAATCGCGCCTGCGGCCTGAGGCGCTTTCGAGCCTGTCGGCACTGTCCATGCGCGGCATTCATCCTCGCCTGCCGTGAAAAAACTGATCAGCCCCAGCAGTTCATAGCTCTTGCGAATCAGCCGCACCAGGCCGCTCTCGTTGAGGCCGTAGCTGCCCAGGAATTCCGCAGCCTCGGCGTCATCCATCTCCGCCAGCTCCGCCTCTACCTTCCCGCAGATCGCGGTCGCGCCCGCATTCGGTCGTGAGGCAAGCTCGTCGAGCTTGTAACGGCCCGTCGCAGCCTCGAGATCGGCGCCAAGCGTGGTGCTTTCATCCACATTAAGTACATACAAAATGGGCTTTTGCGACAAAAACATAAAGCCGCGAATGAGCTTCTTTTCGTCCGCCGTCATCTCCAGCTCGCGTAGCGGAATCTCCTTTTCCAGCGACTCCTTCGACCGCAGCAGCAGCGCCTGTTCGCGCTCCAATTCGCCGGTGCGCCCCTTCTTCATGTCCTTCTCAACCCGCTCCAGGCGCTTTTCCACCTGCGTCAAATCGCTCACCATCAGATCGAATTCGACACTCTTCAAATCGCGTAATGGCTCGATCGGTCCTTCGTGCGGAACCGAGTCGTTCTCAAACGCGCGCAGCACGTGAATCAGCGCATCCACATTGCGCAGATTGGTCAGGAAAGTCGTTTCCTTCAGCGCCTCCTGACCGATGGCCGCCACGTCCACGTACTCCACCGACGCGTAGGTAGTTTTCTTCGGAGAGTAGAGCGCCGAGAGTTTGTCCAGGCGCACATCGGGCACGCGCGCCACGCCGATGTGCGCCTCGCGCGAGAATCCATGATCCTCAATCTTGGCTTTGGTCAGAATCTTGAACAGAGAAGTCTTGCCCACCTGAGGCAGGCCGATAATTCCGGTTTTCATCGTCGTTCCATCGTGGCTCGGTCACAATCTTCAATCGTCATCCGAGTCTCTTCGATGATACAGGAAGCACGCTCACGGGCCCGCGTTCACTACTCTTTGCCCGGCTCGTACCGCAGAATCACGCAGCCATTTGAAAGAGGCCGCGCTTCCAGCAGCTTCATTTGCGTCTGCTTCAGATCGCGGCCAAAGAGCGTCGCGCCGCGGCCGATCACGATGGGCAGGATGCACACGCGCACTTCGTCGAACAGCCCGGCCGCAAACAAGGTCGCGCACAGCTTCCCGCTGCCGAAAACAAAGATGGTGCCGTCGCCCTGCTTCTTCATCGTCTGAACTTCCGCAACCACGTCGCCTTTGATCAGCTTTGAGTTCGCCCAGTCCGCTTTCTCAAGCGTGTTTGAGACCACCAGCTTGGGCAGGCGATTCATAAACGTTGCCACCTCGCCGGTTGCCGTCTTCCAGTGTGCTGCCATTCCCTCGAAGGTCACGCGGCCAAACAGCAGAGCATCGGCCTCGCGCAGCTGGTCAAGCGAGAACTGCTCCAGTTCCTTGTTGAAGAAAGGGAAAAACCACTCCACATCCCAACTCTTAGAGCCCTCAAAATAGCCGTCGAGGGAAAGCATGTTCCATTGAATGAGCTTGCTCACGGCAGACCTCCAGTCGAAGGGAAGAATGAACGCCTTGGTTCACGACCGCGTAGTTTCCGCCCACGCCACCAGCCCCACCGTCGCCAGCCCCAGAAGCAGAACCGACTCCTCCACAAACACGCTGCGCCGATGCAGCGTGTTGAAATGAACGGTCGTGGGATTCGTGATGTCTGTGGTGTCGATCGCGCCGCCCGCGGCCCTGAGGTCGCGATCCATGGCATGAATGATGCCGAATTGCGAATACACAGTGGCGGCGATCATCACAACCAGAAATGCCATCGGCGCCGGCACGGCGCGCGGCTTGTAGATGCCCCACGCCGGAGCCAGCGCCAGCACCGCCAGAGCGACAATTCCCGCCACTAGCCCCATCCCGTGCAGGATGCGCAGCAACTCGCCCACGATGCTGCCGGCCGTGTGCTTATCGGGCGCAAGTGTATTGAACGTGATGGTGGCGACAATGGGAAAAAAGATTTCCGCCCCAATCCAGACGATGAGAGCGAATGAAAGAAGCGTACGAAGCAAAGTCTTCATTGAGGAAGGATACAAGGGAAGGGGGAAAAGTGTGAGTGTGTAGTGTGAGTGTGGACGAATCTGCCCGGCACACTCACAGTCACACCCGCACTCACACTCGCATTCAGCTCTTCTTCAGCGCCCGTTTCAGAACGATTTCAAGCGCCGCCTTCTGCTCCGCATACTCACCCTGAGGAAGTGTGCCCGCAATCCGCTCGCTCTCGAGTGCAAACAACTCTTCCTTGAGCGCGTTCAGCAGCGCGGCATTCTTGCCCGCAGGTGTAGTCGGCGCCGCATGAGCCGTAGGAATCGCCGTCACCGCAACACCGGCAGGCGCGCCGATTCCGCCAGCCGCCGGCTTGCGCAGCAGGAACGCCGCAATCGCCGCCAGCAGCAATGCCAGCCCGCCAAGGATCCACCATTTATATTTCGACAGCGGATCGGGCGTGTTGATAGGCGGTGCAATTCCGCCTCCCGGCTGGTTGCCCGGTGCACCAGCTCCCTGGCCGTTATCGCCTTGCCCATTCTGTTGCTCGCGCGGCATCGACCCTGTGCCGGAGATCGTGAAACGGATCGTCTTGCCGGCTTCCGCGCCTTTCACCAGAAAAACCTGCGTGCCTGAGTCTGCCTGCGGAGGCGGAACGGAGCTGAAGTTTGCGCCGGCCCCGCCGGTAAATGTCATGCTGTTCGGCAGCAGAACTGCGAATTTATCGGCCGCCAGCGTTACCTGCTCATGAAATTCGTATTTCCCGCTCGAGTAAGGCAAGGTATAGGCAACGTCGAATAGAGTTTCCTTATCGCCATCATCGGGTTGAATGGGAACGTTGAAGGCGTAATGTCCCTTGGCGCCATCTGGAACCAGCTTGGCATTGGTCGCCAAGCCGCCCGGTCTCTGCGCAGCCACATCTCCCACAACCGCATCGGGTGGTAGAACGATCTCAAATGACTTCGCGCTCCATTGCGTTGTCGCCGGTAAACTGGCGTTGTGCACAAACCAGCGCTCGTCCACGCTCAACTGACCGTTCTCTGCCTCCACTTGCAGAACGTCGGTATCAATGGATACGCCTTTCACCTGGGCGGCAACATCGTACACGGGAACATCGTCGGCTCCGCCGCCTCGCGGCACGTCAGCGAAATACTCGGCTCCCTGATGCGTCACGCGAACCAGGTAGGGATTGCTGCCGGGCAGATTCAATGTGTAGTGGCCCTGCGCATCGGTAGTCGTGTGGCCCACTTCGCTCATACCCGACATGGGCTCAACCAGCACCACGGTGTCGCCCGCGGCAGGCTTGCTCGTGGTCTTGTCGGTCACGGTTCCAGTCACAGTAGCGGCATGCGCCAGTGCGCCGGCAAACAAAAAACTCAATGCAAGAGTGCGAAAAGCAAATTTCATATTTGTCAAACCGTTCCTTTGTTCAATCGCCACATGGTTTTGTGAATTCAGGCTCTTCAGCTCTGCAAAAGGTCTATTTCCGCCATCAGCTGTGCCGTCTCGTGCTCAAGAAGCGCGCGCTGGACCTGAAAATCTTCTTCCGGATACTTGCCGGCGCGATATTCGAAATTCAGATCGCGCAGGTTTTCGTAAAGCTGTTCCTTGCGCTCCAATAAAAAGTCCAGCTGCGTCTTCTCTTTCTGGCTGGCGAATGCGTTCTCCGGCCAGAAGGTGTAGAGAAAAAGAGCAAACAGAAGCATGACCCCCGCAATCAATCCCTCGGTATTCGTCATGGCTCAGAATCCTCCATCGCTGCCGGTTTCCCGGCGAATGCGTTCCATCCGCTCTTGTTCAGCCGGCCCCATTTCCGCCGGGACAACCGCGGCCGCCTCTCCCGCTGCCGCTGTCTGCGTCTTTCCGCGCAGCCCGCCCCAGCGCCGGATGAGCAGAATCGTTCCCAGCAGCGCCGCGGCAAAAACCGCAAATGGCGCAATCCAAGCCACCAGATCGAAACCCTTGGTGCGCGGCGCGGCCAGCACGGTTTCGCCATACTTCGCTGCAAACGCATCCAGAATCTGCTGGTCGCCGAGTCCCGAATCAATCGCCGCAGACAATTCCGACAGCTCCTTATCGCGGTCGGGGCATCCCACGTGATCGCATTCCCCGAGCACTTGCGAACATCCGCACTGGCACATCAGCTGGTGGCTCAGGGAATTCAGTCGCGAAGTGGGAGTGGAGGCGCCAAGCGAAAAGCAGATCGCCACGGCCAGCACTACCAGTTCCGCGCCTTTGAGCCAGTGACCCGAAGGAGCTCCTGTGCCCCATCCTTTTCGCGTACCTTGCGAAATGGGTGGGACGCCACGACGGTGGGTGGCGGAGCATTCACGGTCTCCCACCCTTTCGCCAAAAAACCGGCGAAAGGATGGGGCACGGAAAATTGAATGGCGCGAAGAAGAGCGCATCAGGCGCCTCCTTTCATCGCGGGCGCGATCGGCGCTGCCTGCGTCGCCGGCACCCTGAGAGACGCCGTCGCCGGCGTCAGACTGGGCACAAGCGCGACAAACGTGCCGGCCACGATCACCGCCAGGCCGAACCAGATCCAGCCCACCAGCGGATTCAAAAATGCTTTGATGATGGGCTGATTCGTGTCCTGATTGATGCCCTCGAAGACGACATAAAGATCCCACTCCGGAACGGAATGAATCGCCACCATGGTCTGCGGCTGCACGCCTTCGCCCAGGTGGTAGAAGCGTTGCTCCGGCGTCATCTGGAAGACTTTCTTGCCGCCTTTGTACACATCCAGCACCGCGTAATCCGAATCGAAATCGGGATTAGTATCCTGGCTCGAGCCCACCTGCACCAAGGTGTAGGGCCCGATGTTGAGCTGGTCGTGAAAAGCCATTTCTTTCTCGGCACTCCGATTGAATGCGGAGCCCGCCAGTCCGATCACCACAATCACCACGCCGATGTGCACCAGGTAGCCGCCATATCGTCGCGTATTCCGCCGCGTCAGCAGCCACAGCGCCGCAAACAGGTTGCGGCCCGTCTGCCGCGAGATCACCGCAGCGCCGCGGAAGAACTCCGACAAGATCGCCGTCAGTACCGCGGCCGACAACGCGAATGCCACGATGGCATAGAAATGTCCCTGATCGAACGCGCCGCTCTGCCACGGATTTGCACCGGCCACAAGGCAAACAATCACCGTGGCCCACAGCGCAATCGTCGGCAGAACAAAATTCCGCTTGATGGCCTTGAGCGACGTGGAGCGCCACGGCAAGCAGCGGACCCACGCCTGTCAGAAACAGCAGAAAGAGTCCGATCGGCACGGCCACGGCGTTATAAAACGGCGCGCCCACGGTCACCTTGCTGCCCTGCACGTACTCCGAAAGAATCGGGAACAGTGTGCCCCACAAAATCACGAAGCAGGCCGTCAGCAGCATCAAGTTGTTGAACAGGAAGCTCGATTCGCGGCTCACCAGCGATTCCAGTTGGTGCTCGGTCTTCAAATGGCTGCGCTGCAAAACGTAGGTGAAGATGCACACCGCCAGCACGATGCACATGAAGACAACGAACCACGTGCCGATCGACGACTGCGCGAAGGCATGCACCGAGCTCACCAGGCCCGCGCGCGTCAGCAGCGTTCCCAGCAGCGTGAGCAGAAACGTGGAAAAGATCAGCCACACGTTCCAGCTCTTCATCATGCCTTTGCGCTCCTGCATCATCACGGAGTGCAGAAAGGCGGTTCCGGTCAGCCAGGGCATGAAGCTCGCATTCTCCACCGGGTCCCAGCCCCAATAGCCGCCCCAGCCCAGCACCGCGTAGGCCCAGTGCATGCCCAGGAAGATGCCGCAGGTCAAAAACAGCCAGGTCACCATGGTCCAGGTGCGCGTGATCCTGATCCACTTCTCGCCCGGATAGCGCATCATCAGCGCACCCAGCGCAAACGCAAACGGCACCGAGAATCCCACGTAGCCCAAGTAGAGCATGGGCGGGTGAATCACCATCTCCGGATACTGGAGCAGGGGATTGAGCCCGTTGCCGTCGGCAGGAACCGGACCCCCGGCAACATATCCCGGGAGCAGCGCAAACGGCGGTGCGGCAAATACCAGCACCGACAGGAAGAACACCTGCACCCCGGCCAGAATCGATCCCGCGTAGGCATAGAGCTTGACATCGGTCTTATGCCGCAGCCGCAAAACGAAGCCATACATCCCCAGCAGCCACGCCCAAAGCAGCAGCGAACCTTCCTGGCCGCTCCACAGCGCCGCGAACTTGTAGGCGTGGGCAATGCCCGGTTGGAGTGCTCAAGGATGTAAGTGATCGAGAAATCGTTGGTAAAGACCGACCAAATCAGGGCGAAAGCCGCCCCGGTCACCGCCACAAATCCGGCAATCCCGGCGCGGCGGGCGGTATCGGCCAGCCGCTCAGGCGAAATCCGTGTCAGTTGCCCGGTAGCGATCAGCCGCAAGGCCAGCGCACCCGCCAAAAGATTATAGGCGGCCAAAGCTAACGCAATAAGAAGACAGAAACTTCCGAAGGCTGCCATGATGACTCCACAATGATTCTCGCACGCACGAGAGGGAAACCGGAGACCTCCCCGACGTAGCTATTCTCTATCCATGATAGGGGGTTGCAGTGTGATTTAGCTCACACTATGGACGGCGTGGAATGGAGTCTGGCAGGAGGGGGGTCTCTCAGGCTACAGCAGCTTGGGCTATAGCGGCTTTGGGATCGGCGAGCATCCAGCTGGCAAGGTTGAGCATTCTTATCGCGGCAAAGGGCTTGGTGAGGAAACAAACGTGCGCCTCTGCGTAATCCCCGGGAGTTTCGCCGATCGCGCCCAGAACCAGAATCGGCAAGTTAGGCGCCCTGCTGCGCAACTCGTTGACGAAGGTCGGCCCACCCATCCCCGGCAGGTGATGGCCCGAGATCACCAGATGCAGATTTTCAGCGAACCCTCGCTGCTCGATCAAGCAGAGAGCTTCGGCGGCGTCGGTAACCCTGCGAACGTCGCCGAAGCGTTGCTCCAGGACCGAGAGGATAAGGGACGCCTGGAGCGGATCGTCGTCCACGAGTAGGATGCTTGTCATGGGCCTGACTGCCGCGTCCTTAACTCCGCTCCAACGCGTCCCTTCAATTAACTAACTAATAGATAAGATGGCGCATTGGGATCTTTGGTTATCCTGGGTGGCGCGGTACCTATAAGTTACCCGAACAGAAATTCCTTCTCGCGCAACTCCTTGATCGAGTCGCGCAGGCGGGCGGCCTTCTCGAATTCGAATTTCTTCGCCGCCTCGCGCATGTCGGTTTCCAGCTTCGCGATGTAGGTGTCAAGCTCTTCCTGGGTCTTGAATTCGGTAACGACCGCCGTCTCCTCCACGTCAATCTCTCCGTATTCCGCCTTCAAAATGTGCGCCAGGCCCATATCCACGTGGCTGATGATCGATTGCGGCGTGATGCCGTGCTCTTCGTTGTAAGCCCGCTGGATGGCGCGACGGCGATCGGTCTCATCGATCGCGCGGCGCATGGAGTCGGTCATGCGATCGGCGTAGAGAATGGCTTTGCCTTCGACGTGACGTGCCGCCCGGCCCATCGTCTGGATCAGCGAGCCTGCAGAGCGCAGAAAACCCTCTTTATCCGCGTCGAGAATCGCCACCAGCGATACTTCAGGCAGGTCGAGCCCTTCACGCAGCAGGTTGATGCCAATCAGCACATCGAACTCACCCTTACGCAATCCGGCCAGCAGCTTCACCCGCTCCAGGGTCTCGATTTCGGAGTGCATGTAACGGCAGCGCACGCCCACTTCGGTGTAGTAGCCGGCCAGGTCCTCCGCCATGCGCTTCGTCAGCGTCGTCACCAGCACGCGCTCATTGCGCTTCGCCCGGTCACGAATCTCGGCCAGCAGATCGTCGATCTGGCCTTTCACGGGACGAATCTCCACCTCGGGATCGATCAAACCCGTGGGCCGGATCACCTGCTCAACGACCACGCCGGCCGATCTTGTTAATTCATACGGTCCCGGCGTGGCCGATACATAAACCGTCTGGTGTATGCGGTTCTCAAACTCATCAAACTTCAGCGGCCGATTGTCCATCGCCGACGGCAGCCGGAAACCGTAATCGACCAGCGTTTGTTTACGGCTGCGGTCGCCGTGCCACATGCCGTGTACCTGCGGAATGGTGGCGTGACTCTCATCGATGAAAAGCAAAAAATCGCGGGGAAAGTAATCGAGCAGCGTCGGCGGAGGTTCACCCGGCAACCGTCCGCTGAAGTGTCGCGAGTAGTTCTCGATCCCGTGGCAGTAGCCCATCGACTTGATCATTTCCAGATCGAAGCGCGTGCGCTGGTGAACGCGTTGCGCCTCCACCATGCGGCCCTCCGACTCGAGGTACGTCACCCATTCGTTCAACTCGGTCGTGATGGAATCGACCGCCTCCGCCTTGCGCTCCGGCTGAACGACATAGTGGCTCTTGGGATAGATCGGCAGTCGCGAGTATTTCTGCTTCACCGTCCCGAACAGGGGATCGATCTGCGAAAGCGATTCGATTTCGTCGCCGAAGAGCTCGATGCGATAGGCATTCTCGTCGTAGGTGGGGAACACCTCAATCACGTCTCCGCGCACGCGGAAAGTCCCGCGCCGGAAGTCCGTGTCGTTGCGCTCATAGAGAATCTCCACCAGCCGTCGCGTAATGTCTTTGCGGCTGATGTGCTGCCCCTTCTCAAGCAGCAGCAACATCCCGTAGTAAGCCTCCGGCGATCCCAAGCCATAGATGCAACTCACTGAGCTAACGATGATCGCGTCCCGCCGCTCGAAGAGCGAGCGCGTAGCCGAAAGCCGCAGTTTGTCCAGCTCTTCATTAATGGTGGCTTCCTTCTCGATGTACAGGTCACCCGCCGGAATGTAAGCCTCCGGCTGGTAATAGTCGTAGTAGCTCACGAAGTATTCGACCGCGTTCGACGGGAAGAACTGCTTGAACTCGTGGTAGAGCTGCGCGGCGAGGGTCTTGTTGTGCGCCAGAATCAGCGCCGGCCGGTTCGACTGCTCGATGACCTTGGCCATCGTGAAGGTCTTGCCCGAACCGGTAACGCCCAGCAGCACCTGGTGCTGCTCGCCCCCGGCAAGCCCCTCCATAATCTGGTCGATAGCCCGCGGCTGATCGCCCCTCGGCTTGTAGCTGGTCACGAGCTGAAAGTCCATAGTCTGATTCTAGCAGAGAAGCGAAGAACAGGCGAAGATGTACGCCAGTCTCCTTACCGGCTGTAGCGCGGGTCTCCCGACCCGCACCACCTTCACTCGCCTTGTAGACTGTCCCCATGACCAGGATGACCAAGCGGATCGGCGTGCATCTGGGAACTGCCGGCGGTGCTTCCAACGCCGTCGAACGCGCGCGAGAGATCGGAGCGAATACCTTCCAGATATTTTCCTCCAGCCCGCGCATGTGGCGCGCGCCCAAAGTTGACCCGAAGCAGTGCGAGCGCATGTGCGCGTTGCGCGCCAAACTCGACGTGGGCCCTCTCGTCATTCACACCAGCTACCTGGTCAACGTCTGCAGCCAGACGAAAGAAGTGCGCGAAAAGAGTGTGACGGCTTTCCGTGGCGAGATCGAACGCGCACTCGCCCTCGGCGCCGAGTACCTTGTCTTGCATCCGGGCTCGTGGAAGGGCCTTACGCGCGACGAAGGCCTCAAGCTGGCCGCGGAGTCGATCGAGCGCTCCATCGACGGACTCGCGTGGCAAGGAAAGCCATTTCACATCCTCATCGAAAACACGGCTGGCTCCGAATGCTCGCTTGGCGGGAACTTCGAGCAGGTCGCCGAGTTGGTGGCGCGGCTCAAGCACCACGCGCCGGTGGCCGTGTGTCTCGACACCTGCCACACCTGGGTCTCCGGCTACGACCTCGTGAGCGAAGAGGGCTACGCCGAAACCATGAAGCAGGCCGCCGCGACCGTGACCTTCGAGGCCGTCCGCGTATGGCACTGCAACGACGCCAAAGCCGCGCGCGGATCGAAGCTCGACCGCCACGAGCACATCGGGCTGGGAACTTTGGGGCTGGAGCCGTTCCGCCGACTCTTGAACGATCCGCGCTTCGCTCATTCCGCATTCATTGCCGAGACGCCGGTGGACGAACCGGGCGACGAGGAGCGGAATGTACGGGCGCTCAAGAGCCTGGTAAAACACCCGGCAAAGTGAGGCTCTCCTTCCGTTTACACTTGACAAGTGATGGCGGACGATAAAGAACTACGTTACGACCCGGCGACAATCGAACAGAAGTGGCAGGAGCGTTGGGCTGCCGACCCGAAGCTCTACGCTGCGGAGCCGGCGACCAGCAATAAACCCAAGTACTACGTGCTGGAGATGCTGCCGTATCCCAGCGGCCAACTGCACATGGGCCACGTGCGCAACTACGCGATCGGCGATGCGCTGGCGCGACAGATGTGGATGCGCGGCTATAACGTACTGCACCCCATGGGATGGGACGCCTTCGGGTTGCCCGCCGAGAACGCCGCGCTCAAAAACAATATGCCGCCGCGCGAGTGGACGCTCGGCAACATTGCCGCCATGAAACGGCAAATGCTGCGCCTCGGGTTGGGCTACGATTGGGCCACCGAAGTGACCACATGCCTGCCCGAGTACTACCGCTGGAACCAGTGGTTCTTCCTGCGCATGTACGAGAAGGGACTGGTCTACCGCAAGAAGAGCAAGGTGAACTGGTGCCCAGAGTGCGCCACGGTGCTGGCCAACGAGCAGGTGGTCGACGGCTGCTGCTGGCGGCACGAAGACACGCTGGTCGAGCAGCGCGATCTGGAACAGTGGTTCCTGCGCATTACCAACTACGCTGAAGAATTGCTCCAAGGGCTTGAGAGCCTGGAAGGCTGGCCGGAAAAAGTGCGCACCATGCAGCGCAACTGGATCGGACGCAGCGAGGGCACGGAGGTCGATTTCTTCCTGGAAGAAATCAACCAGGGATCAGGGACCAGGGAACAGGGAACAGAGAAGACACGGATTCGGGTCTTTACGACGCGCGTGGACACGATCTTTGGTGCGACCAGCGTGCAACTCGCTCCGGAGCACCCGTTGGTTGCGACGTTTTCAGCAACCGATCCGGACCTGGGGGCAAGAGTGACGGAGCTGCTGGAGGAGCAGAAGAAAGCCCGCGAAGCAGGCGACGTGGGCGCCATCGAGAAACATGGAGTGCACACGGGCTATTTCGCCATCAATCCCTACAACGGCGAGCGCGTGCCCATCTGGGTGGCGAATTACATTTTGATGGACTACGGCACCGGCGCCATCATGAGCGTGCCCGCGCACGACGAGCGCGACTTCGAGTTTGCGAAGAAATATGCGATCCCGATCAGACAGGTGATCAAGCCACTCGAGGACGAGAACGGTGCGACGGACCTGCCGTTTATTTCGGAAGACGGCGTGCTGATCAATTCGGGCGAGTACGACGGCTTGACTTGTGTCGAAGCTCAGAGGCAACTCCAAGAGGCTGCCGCCCGGCAGGGCTTTTGGGGAGAGGAAGGTCATCTTCCGGCTCAAAGATTGGGGCGTAAGCCGGCAACGCTACTGGGGCACGCCGATCCCGTTCATCCATTGCGAGCGGGACGGACTGGTTCCCGTGCCTGACGATCAATTGCCGGTCCTCTTGCCGGAGAAGATCGAGATCACGCAGCAGGGCGGATCGCCGCTGGGGCGCGTGCCCGTCGTTTGTGAATACGACGTGCCCGAAGTGCGGCGGACCGGCGCGGCGCGAGACCGACACCATGGATACCTTCGTCGACTCGAGCTGGTATTTCTATCGCTACACCGACGCGCGCGACACCAAAGCGCCGTTCGACTCGGCCACGGTGCAGTACTGGTTCCCCATCGACCAGTACATTGGCGGCGTGGAGCACGCGATTCTCCACCTGATCTACTCGCGCTTCTGGACCAAGGTGATGCGCGACCTGGGGATGGTGAAGAACGACGAACCGGCGCGACGGCTGTTCACGCAGGGCATGGTCATCAAAGACGGCGCCAAGATGTCCAAGTCGAAGGGCAACGTGGTTTCGCCTGACGACATGGTGGCTCGCTACGGCGCCGATGCCACGCGCATGTACGCGTTGTTTGCGGCCCCGCCCGACCGCGACCTCGACTGGCAGGAAGACTGGCGTAGCCGGTGTAAGCCGATTTTTGGCAAAAGTGTGGCGGCTGGCTACGAAGTACGCTCCGCAAGAGCGATCCGCCGCCCTCGATGCGCGATCGTCCGCCGTCGAGAACGATGTTTTGAAGGGGCACGACATTAGGCGTGCCGATAGCGGATCCCAACCGGCCGGGGCTTTAGCTCCTGAGGGAAGTCTTTCCGCGCCTTCGCTCAAGCTCCTGCGGAAACTCCACCAAACCATCGCGAAAATCACGCAGGATTTTGAAGGCCGCTGGCACTTCAATACCTGCGTGGCCGCAATCATGGAACTGGTAAACGAGCTGCAGGACGCCGATGCGCAACTGGCGGCCGGCGAGGTTCCTGCGCCCGTGGTGCGCGAGTTGTTGCAAACGCTGGTCCTGCTTCTCGCGCCCTTCGCTCCATTTCTGGCGGCAGAACTGTGGGAACAGCTCGGTGGCGAAGGCTCGGTACTGCGCGCATCCTGGCCGAAGAGCGATCCGGAATTGGCCAAGGAGGATGAGATCGAGATTCCGGTGCAGATCAACGGCAAGTTGACAGCGGTGGTGCGCGTGGCTGCTGGCGCCGATGCTAAAACCATCGAGACCGCGGCGCTGGCCGACGAAAAAGTACGCGCCCGCACTGCAGGCAAGAACGTTGCGAAGGTGATTGTGGTGCCTGGCAGGGCCGTCAACCTGGTAGTGAAGTGAGGTCGCAGAGTGAGGTCCGGCGCCATGGCGGAGCTTAGCGCGACGCGGCCAGTGCGCGGAACCCAATTACTCGTCGAGCACATGGGCGATGTTTTCCGTCGTCCTTCGCTTGTCGCCATCGAGGTGGCATGGCGATGGCTCTTCGGGGTTCCGTTTCTTCTTGTCTGCTGGCAACAGGCGCAGCAGAT